>NZ_JBKFGI010000011.1:0-226709 GCF_056171995.1 Romboutsia sp. LXY-2
CCATACTTCCATAGAATGATATCCAACCTTATCCATAGTTTCAAGGATAGGTATCATTTCTTCTGTTGTTAACCTTGTTGCCATTAGAGATTGATGTCCATCTCTTAACGCAGTTTCAGTTATTTTTAACTGACTCACTTTAATATCACACTCCTGTTAGCATTTTATTTAAAACAATCTTAATGTTTTCCTAAACAAAATAATGTTTTCTTGGCATTTCCATTTATTTTTTATCTTAATTTAATTATAGTACCTTATATGTATGTATACCAAGTCTTTTTATTGTTTTTTATGTATTTTATATGTTTTTTTGATGTTTTTAGTATACCTTAAACCCACTTGGTATACCATTTGCATTAATAATCAAGATTTCTTGTCGAAAAAAGTTGGTATTTTTATTGTTTTTGATGTAGAATTTAAATATATATATTTAATTAACATTAATCAATGGAAGGACGATAGTTATGCATAATTGGATGGACGATTTTGTAAATAATACAGACTTATCTCAAAATAGACCTATTCGTGAAGTTGTCTACGAAAGTATTAGAACTACACTAATCGAAGGAAGAGTTCCTGCTGGAGAACGATTTGTTGAAAAAGAATATTCTCAAAGATTAAATATTAGTAGAACACCTGTAAGAGAAGCTCTAAAACAATTAGAAAGTGAAAATTTAGTAGAATATGTGCCTAGAGTAGGTGTAGTAGTAAAAAGAATTACTAAAGGCGATGTAATAGAAATCTACAAAATAAGGGAATCACTGGAAATATTAGTAGCTGAGTGTGCTATGGAAAATATTACCGAGGAAGAAATAAAAGAAATTAATGAGCTACTAGACCTTACTGAAAAAACTAACCAACAAGGTGATATAGAAAAAGTAATAGAGTTATTCAGTGAGTTTAATACATTAATTTATAAAGCCAGTAAGATGAAAAGGCTTCCAATAATGATATCTAATTTAAATACTTATTTACAAAGATTTAGAAATATATCAATATTAGATAATAACCGTAGAGAAAAGGCTTTACTAGAACATAGATTAATAATTAATTCTATAGTATCAAAAGATAAAGAGTTAGCTGCTAATGTAATTAAAAGCCATTTAGATGATTCTCTAGAAGTAGTTGTAAATAAAATAAATTAATAGACTATAAATTATTTTATTGGAAGTATTGCAAATTATTGCTTTAAATATTTTATTAACTTTAGAGAATAATAATTACTGCAAACTAGATATATTAATTAGGAGGACAACTATGAACAAGCAACCAAGATTCAGTAGTAACAGTGATGTAAAAATGTCTAGCACTACGAAAAAAAGAATAGAAGGATGTGATCCTTCTCATAAAAATGATTGTAGTTGTAAGAAAGAAAAGAATAAGAAATATACGAACCAATTTAAGTAAGTTTACAATCTAAAATAACAAGTTTCTTTCCCTCCAAAGAGACTAGTATGTATAGCATAATATCTATAATATAGCCTATAATAAATAATTTAATATTATTTAGGAATGCTCCTACCCTATAATATTATTATTTAATAATTATAGACTTAGATAATAGTTTTTATTATACTTTACACTAGTCTCTTTTAATATATTTCAATTTGTTTTTCTATGTCTATTATTTCAGCTTCACAATTATCTTCTATAAAATCTATAATATTTTCGCTTATAGAATCTGCTATTTTTGATTCAAGAGCAATTGCACATATTCCAATTACAATACTTTGGTGTATATCTTGATTTTTAATTTCAGAAACTGAAACATTGAATTTATTTTTAAGCTTCGCATTTATACTTTTTACTACCATTCTTTTTTCTTTCAAAGAGTGTACCCAATTAGCTCTTAAATACACTTTCATAATTACTATTCTCATATGTAAATTCTCCTCTTTTATTTTTATTTAACATTTCATCGTAGCCCTTTTATAAATTACCTTACTGTCTGTAATTATTATACACTTTACTTTAGTTATTTATTATTATTGGTTAATGAAATATTTTTTAAAATAAAAACAAAAATAGTAATAACCATATGGTTATTACTATTTTAAAAGTTCTATACATTATTATTTAATATTTAATACTCTATAATTTATACTACAATTCTAGCAAATTGATTAATTCTAGTATCCTTATTTTCTCTAAACAGTTACTCTAGAAATCATTCTTGTATGTTTCTATCCTACACTAATAAGCCTCACTCAGTTTTTTCTCTAATTTATTTTGGACAAATACCAATAATAAATTGATTATCCAATAAATTATTACAACACATGTAAATGCTTCTAAATATTTATAGGATGCAGCAGCTTCAGATTGAGCAGATGCCATTATCTCCGTTACACCAATAGTAAATGCAAGAGATGAACCCTTAATAATATCTGCAAAAGTATTTGTCATTGCTGGTATTGCCACTCTTATAGCTTGAGGCAATATTATTCTATACATAGCTTGTGTATAAGTCATACCAAAAGCATAGCTAGCTTCTATCTGACCTTTATCTACTGATGAAATAGCTCCTCTTAAACTTTCTGCAAAATATGCAGATGAATTTAAACCAAGTACAATTACAGAAGCATTAAAAGCATCTAAGGCTTTTAATGCTGGTATAATTCTTATTAAACCAAAATATATAAAGAATAATTGAGCTACTAATGGCGTTCCTCTAAAGAATGATATATAAATTTTGGCTAATTTATCTAAAATAGGTATTTTTGCATCAACTACTAAAGCTATTATTATTGATACTATAAGGCCTAATATTAATGCTAAAAATGACATTTTTAATGTCACAGTTAAATATTTTAGCATTATAGGTATTAACTTTGCTATAAACTCTACGTCAAAGACTTGCATATTATCACCTACTAG
Source organism: Romboutsia sp. LXY-2 (assembly GCF_056171995.1). NCBI lineage: Bacteria > Bacillati > Bacillota > Clostridia > Peptostreptococcales > Peptostreptococcaceae > Romboutsia > Romboutsia sp. LXY-2. The sequence goes on from NZ_JBKFGI010000011.1 coordinate 2,878, forward strand.
TTTTCTTTAGTAGTGTCTAAACCAAACCACTTGTTTGATAGCTCTGTAAATGTTTTATCTTCATGCATAGATTTTATCGCATCATTAATTTTTTCTAATTTATCTTTACTTTTATCTTCTTTTCTAAATGGATATTGATTTATCTCATAAACTCCAGTATCTATATCCGAAACTTTTAATTTTAAATTTCCTTGTTCTATAGTAGTCTTAGCTTTTACTTCTGATAACCATGCCGCATCAAGTCTTCCTATTTCAACATCTTGCTCCATCGGAACCCCATCATATGTTACTATATCTAAACTTAAGTCATATTTATCATTTAGCTCTCTTATAGTTTTTTCACCATTACCACCTAAAACACAGCCAACTTTCATACCTTTTACATCTTCAATTTTGCTAATTGTACTATCCTCTTTTACAATAAATTTATATTTGCTATATGCATATGTATCACTAAAGTCATATTTTGCTCTTCTCTCTTCTGTAGTTGACATTTGATGTGCAACTGTATCTATCTTTTCAGCATCTAACATTCCAACTAAACCACTAAATTTTGCTGTTTGAAACTCAATATCATAACCAGCCCTTTTCCCTATCTCTTTCCATACATCTACTTCAAAACCTTTGTTTTCTTCACTCTCAATAAAGCACCACGGATAATACTCCGTAGATACTCCAACCACTAATTTTTCTTTGCTTTCAGTATTTGATACTTCTTTCTTTTGTTCCTCGCTTGAAGAACAACCTGTTAAAATAGTCATCCCTAATACTAAAGTCGATAAAATCGCTACTAGTTTTTTACTTCTTACTCCCATTATAAATCCCCCTTAAATACATTATCTTTCCAAATTATTCTAACATATCTTTTCACAATAAAATGATTGTAAATTTCTATAATTAAGGGTCAAAAAATAGTTTTTACCGATGATACTTGTCGATATCAAAAAAAGGTAGCGTAGGCTACCTTATAAAATCCGTTTATTAAATTAGTACTCTAATTTTAAAATAATATTTATAAAACTATTTATTTTCCAATGCTTTTTCTATTTTCTCTAATCCTTCTTCTAATATATATCTTGGGCAAGCGAAGTTTAATCTTAAAAATTCATTTGATGCCTTATCATATTTTGCGCCATTATCTAATGCAACCTTAGCATTTTCTTGCATGAATAAGTAAATATTATCTATTTCATATTCACTAAAGTCTAACCAAATTACATAGGTACCTTCGGGTCTTATAAACTTAATCTTAGGCAATTTAGTTTTTAAGAAGTCTTCTACATAATTTAAATTTTCTTCAAGATATACTAATAGCTCTGATAACCACTCTTCACCTTTGTTAAAAGCAGCTTCACAAGCTACAACGTTGAAAGAGTTATTTCTATTTAAATGTAATATAGATAATTCTTGCTTAAATTTTTGAAGTTCATTTTCTCTAGGTAAAGATATAAATGATGCTTGTAATCCAGCTAAATTAAATGTCTTAGTCGCTGAAAAACATGTAATCGTAATATCTTCTACTTCCTTTGATAAAGAAGCAAAAGGTGTAAATTCATGTTCTTTAAAAACTAGATCTCTCCAGATTTCATCACTTATTACTCTTACATTATGCTTTATACAAATTTGAGAAAGCTTCTCAAGCTCATCCCTAGACCATACTCTACCTGTTGGATTATGAGGATTACATAGTATATACCATTTTAAATTTTCATCTGAAGCTTTCTTTTCAAAATCTTCAAAGTCTATTGTATATTTTCCATCTTTTATTACTAGTTGATTAGTCACTAGTTCTCTACCATTTTGTAATACACACTCATGGAAAGGTGCATATACAGGTGTTGAGATCATTACCTTGTCTGTTAATTCTGTAAATAGTCTAACACATAGTGCTAATGATAAAGCAACACTTGGCGAGTGAGCTAATGTTTGTATATCAATATCATATCCATATCTTCTTTTTGTAAAATTACAAGCACTTTCAAAATAACTTGGTTTAGTATGTACATATCCATATATATTTTGTTTTATTTTCTCTTCCATTGCCTTTTGTACCTCAGGGCAAGTTTCAAAGTCCATGTCTGCTATCCAAAATGGTAACAAATCATTTGAAATAAATGCATTATGCATTTCTGTCCATTTTGTAGAATGATTTTCATATCTATTTATTTTCTTTCCAAAATTATATTTCATATCTTCCTCCATATACACAACCCTATAATATTTTCATATTTTTATTTATAATATTGTAAAAATTTACTCTATTTAATATTATAGCATTCAAAAGCTTAAGCGCTTATTAATTTTTCCTATATATATTATTAATAATTCAAATGATTAAATTATATTTATATCATTTAAAGCATATTTTCTAATCAATTCCATACACTTTTCTTTTATAAACTAACTTATATACTATTTAGTATTATTACTTAACTAATCTTTTAAACGGTTTCTATAACTATTACTATATGCGTTGCATATACTATAGTTGTTTCATACAATTAAATCGAGGGGGGATTTATATGGATCAAAATAGTAAAAAAAGGGCTTTAGGTTATTCATTTGCTACAATGTTAATATTAGTAGGAGTACTTATGTTAATATTAATTAGCGAATTTACTAAGTACGAAATCATAGGAGTTGTATCATTTTTTATTTGCTTAATTCCATCTGTTGGTATTTATGTTTACTTAGGATGCACTTCAAAACCAACCGAAGTAGTAAAAGCAAAGAGGTCTAAAAAAAGCGATGCAATATCCTCTGCAATTTGGCTGTTAGCTACAGCTTCATTTTTTATTGTTGGCTTTATTTTTGATGGATGGGACTATTCTTGGGTAGTATTTTTAATTGGAGCTGCAGTGCAGTCAATCGTTGGCTTATTTACTGATGATATAGATTAAAATGTATCTGTAATAACAATAAAGGCCTAGTTAAAATAAATTAACTAAGCCTTTATTATTATTTTTCAACTAACATAGTCCATAATCCAATTTCTTTAAATCCTAACTTATGATAAACTCTACCTGCTTTAGGATTATCATAAAATAAGCATAAAATTTTATTTTTTACTAAATAATCATAACATAATTTTGATAAACACTTGCTCATATAGCCTTTTTCTCTATATTCTCTTCTAGTAGCTACTCCAACTACCATTGCTGACTTACTATTTTCAGCACTTATTTGAGAAACTGTTATTATTTCTTCATTTTCATCTTCTATATAGTATGCAACTTTACTATTGTTTTTTAGTTTATCTCTAATAGCTTCTACACTATCTTTTATTGAAAATTCATCTATAGTATCTATTATGTCATATATTTTTTTAGCATCTTCTTCAGTAGCGCTTTTTATATTATTATCCCAAGATAATAATTTGCTTTTGTCTCTTAATTCACAAAAATATGTAAGTCTCTCTTCATAGTTTTGTAAGCTATCTTTAAAATTATTTATTATTGTACTTTTACCTGATATCATTTTTTTGCCATCAAAAGAGTTAATCATTTCTTTAAAGCCTGATAAGTCTGTTTCTAAATCTTTTACATAAACGATAAAGTTATTTTGGTATCTTAACAAAACACCATCTATATTATTGTCAGCATTAAATTTTCCCCATACCTCTTGAAAATCCGTGTCAAATCCATGTTGTTCTATATCTCCAATTATAAATAAGTTAATGCTAGGTTCCTCAGATACATAATCCATTACAGTATCTTTATCACTTTCCTTAAGTTTTCTAATCATAAACCTCTATTTCCCCCCTTTATAGTACAAATGGTAATATTAAACTTCCTACTGTAATCACAAGTAAGATTATTCCTATAGCTTTCCCCTTAGGATTTCCAAAGTTTATAGTTCCACCTGCTCCAAATCTTTTATCTACTAACACTGAAGGATCTTCTTTGTTATAATAGAAAAATCCATAAATCCATTTTTCATCATCGTCCTCACAGTTATAGGTATTCTTATCTATTGGTCTTAAACTTCTAAGCATCATATAATAATATATTAAGGCAACACTTATAGGTAATGGTATAATACACCCAACTATAACTATTCCTATAGGAATATTACTTTGATTTACCATGTAAATTGGAATTGTAGTAGTCATCATTTGAACACTTAAAGTTAATAATAATAAAGAATAACCAATTCCATTTAGATACCTGATTGCCTTTTTTCTATTTACTTCAATATTGCTGGGTTCAATATAAGTTTTCATACCTATCATCCCAATTCCCATGTAAGCTAAGAGTATTACCATAGATATATCAATTATATTTGTAAAAAATACATTAAATATGTTCTTTTCAGAAAAGCCATCCGGTTTACCGTTAGCTCCCCAGTGAGTAATGATAACATCAGGAAGGCTATTATATTTTACCATTACGTATATTAAAGACAATAATGAAAGTCCAACACAAAATCCAAATAATATAGTAAACTTCTTTTTGATTTTTGCTTTTTCCTTTAACAATTCTGTATCTATTGTTAATTTTTTCTGTATTACCTCTTCCTTCTCAACATCAACTTCATGACTAATTAAATATTGCTGCTTTATAATTTTCACTTCATCATAGGCTTTCTTTAAACAGAAAGTCATAAATGCTACGTATAGTAACATAAGCAGTGCTATATTAAGACCTGGATCAGTATCTAATATTACTCCAAATACTATAAATAATAGTACTACCAACATAAAAGATAGATTTAATCTTTTCTTAAAATCTTTAGAAATTTTATTTCTAGAACTTTCATCTAATTCAATATTTTTTATATATACCCCATAGAAATATTGCTTTCCACTTAATGCTTGAGTACTTAGACCTATTAAATGTATTAATAAGGTAAGTAAAATAAAAATTGTTATTTCAACCCAATTACTCATAATAATCCCTCCATTTATATTAGTATAAAATCATTTTCCCTAAATTACCATTACAATTTTATTACATTTTATACTAAAAATTCGCTTCGCTTGAGCGACTAGGTCTACAATTCCATTTTACTTACTATTAGTGTATTGATATCACTTGATTGTATTAGTTATACACAGATTATGAGCAATTATAATCTCCTAATATGTAAAAAAGTTTAGAGTATAATAAAAGATTACTATACTCTAAACTCTTGTTTTAATAAATTATTCTGTTATTATTGGTAAGCTACCAAGATTATTATTTTCACTTTCGTCTGGTAAGCTTCTTAAATATTCATTTCCTTTGTTCATAGCAACAGCTACACCTTTTATCTCACCAATTTTAGCCATTGATATTCCCTCATCTTTACTTATTCTTTGACCATTTGATAGTTCATATCCAATAACATCCCCCGAGTGCTTAACTAGTTTTGTAATTCTTTTAGCATCTGCATTTGGTGTTGGCACTTCTTTATTTATATCTTTGGGTAAATTTCCTATCATGTTATCATTTTTCAAGTTCATATTAGCACCTCCTAAGTATTTACATACATAGTTTTCACTAATTTTTTTGATTTATTCTTATTTAAATTTTTAGCTTCTACTTATTCTTTATCTAAATATTGTCTTTCAACATTAAACTTTTGAACTAATTCAAATCCTAATTTTTCATATATATAGATTGCTTTAGTATTCCAGGTTACCACATCTAAGCATATTTTTTCAGACTTAGAATTAATACAATTATTAATCGCAAAACTTGTTGTTTCTTTTCCTATGCCTTTTCCTTCATACTTTTTATTAACTACCAACTCATCTATATAGCCATTATTTATTAGTACAGTAGAAACTATATCATTATTATCATCTATGCTTAGATAAATATTTTCACTATCTTTTAATAAGCATTTTCTATCTTCTTCGCTAGGTATATAACAGACATATGGCTGAATATCATTAGCACATCTAAGTTCATAAAAACCTTCTGATATTAAATCAACATATTTTTCATAATACTCATCTTTATAATTTATAAATTCTATATTGTTTTTCTTTTTGTGTTTTACATTATATATCATTTCATAATATGAAAACCAACTTTTATAACCTCGTTTTTTATAGAAGTCCGTTATGCTTTTTTCACTATCTACATATTTTGTTGATAATGAGTTTGCTCTTCTTTTTTTTAGATATTTTAAGCCTTCATTATATAGTTTACTCCCTATACCTTTGTTTCTATCACAAGGATTAACATAAATATCTATATTCCAATAATTAGTTAAAGGATTTCTTTGTATTAATAATATAAACCCTTTAATATATTCATCAGCATAAACTAATACTTCACTATTTTCATCACATAAATCATTATTTATGTAAGACATATCTAATTCTAATCCAGCCTCTAAGATTTCTATAATTTGTTCTTTATCACTATGTTCATAGGTTCTTATCATTAATTCATCCCCCAACATATTAATTACTTTTTTATAGGTTTATGCCTATTTATAAAAAGTAAGAACTTAGCAAAGAAAGATTTTTAACTAGAGCAAACTTTTCTAATATATATCAGAAAACTCTATCTCTAACTTTTTAACAAAAGAATTATATTCTCCATTTAGCTTGTGGTTAATATCATAATCATCTATCTTTTTATCAGGTATCATTAGTTTAAATTCTGTACCTTCATTTAATGCGCTATTAATTTCTATACTTCCACCTTGAATTTCTATTAATGACTTGGTTAAAGATAATCCTATTCCACTTCCTTCGCTAATCTTAGTCATTCTATTATTAACTTGAGTAAACCTATCAAATATGGTTTCTATCTTACATTTCGGTATTCCTATTCCTGTATCTTTTATAACAATCTCAGTCATATTACTTTTTGATTTCATTGTCACAAATATTTTACCATTTTCTTTATTAAACTTTATTGCATTTGATAATAAATTTAATATTATTCTTTCAATTTTATCCATATCAAAAGCAATTACTTTTTCCTCAACATCAGTGTCAAATATTAATTGTATATTTTTAGATTTGGCATATTCCTCTATAGAGTTAAATATTTGTTCTACAAAGTAAATTATATCTCCATTTTCATACTTACTACTAATATATCCAGAGTCAATTTTTGTTGAATCTATGAGATTGTTTACTAGCTTTAAGAGCCTTAAAGAATTTTGCCTTATTATATCTAAATATCTATCATAATAGTTAATATTATTTCCATTGCTATGTAACTTCAAATCTATTAACTGTAATGAGCTAAATATTAGATTTAAAGGTGTTCTAAGTTCATGTGATATATTTGAAAAGAACTCCATTTTAATTCTGTCTAATTCCAAATCATATTCTTTTTTAGCTGTAATATCTCTAATTATAGTTATTTTTCTTCCATCTTTATTATTTGAATCTAGTAAATAACCCTTATACCATATCCATTTTGATTTACCATCTTTAGTTTTTATTTTTATTTCTATATTATAATCTTCTTCAAACTTATAACATCCAAGCTTTTCTTTATATTCTTTAGTAAATAAATTATATAATGACACAGGATTTTTAATATATTCCTCTTTATTAATTGCAAATATATCTTCAAAAGCTTTATTAACATAAATAACGCTATCTTTATCTGATAATATTATTGCATCATTAATACCATCTAATATACTGTTTAGCTGTTGTTCATTTTCTTTAATTTTATTTTTAGTCATTTGCTGTTCTGTAATATCTCTAATAACAGCAGTAATTCCAATAACCTCACCTTCATCATTTATGAAGGGGGTCTTTATTACGTCAAAATATTTAACGACTCCATTTTTCACAGGCATTATTTCATATCTTAGTTGAGATTTACCTTCTATTATCTCTTTATCTATTTCTGGAAAAAATTCTTGCTTTTTCTTATCATGTTTAAAAACATCAGTATCGTATTCACCAATTACATCTCTTTCATCATTTAAGCCTAAGTATTCTACAAAACTTTTGTTGCAATATTTATATTTTCCATTAATATCTTTATATACTAATTGATCTTGTATTGTCTGTAATAATGAATCAGATAACTTTTTATGATTATGATAATCCGATTTTAAGTTTTCATGAGCTGTTATATCGATATAAAAACCTACAGTTCCTAATATGTTCCCATCTCTATCAAATACGCAGTGTTTTTGTGTACTACCTGTTGTATTATTATCAAATACTGTATTATACTCATCTGACTTTCTAAATGCCATTAGTTCAAAGTCGTGATCCATTATTTCTTTTGCCACATCATTTGAATACTGTATTTCTATATCTGTTTTGCCTTTAATATCTCTATCTTTAACCCTCTCATTATATAGCATAGTTTTACTACTTGCTATGTATCTTCCATTATTATCTTTATACCATATTCCAGCTGGAAAAACATCTAACAAGGTCTGGGTATAATTATCTATTTTATATGCCTCATTCATTAATATGTAAAAATGAATTTCATCAATTTTTTGTATCTCTATTTCATACCATTCTCTAAAAATATCAAAATAATGAATATCGCTATAGTTTTCGAATTCTATAACTTTATTAAGTATTTTTATCCAATCAAGTTCTTCCCATAAAATATTGGACAAGTTACCTATAATATATTCTTTTCCAAACTTCAACTTTTTTTCAAGAGCATTATTAATATCAAGCACCTTAAAATCAATTATATTATCTGATTGGTTTTTAACTATTTCTCCATAAAAATATGCCGACTTACTATTTTTCACTATATTTTTGTATATGCTATTATCTATCATCTTTCCCCCAAATAATTAACCAGTAATAATGCATTTTTTCATATCCATAATATTCAATCGGAAAAATATCCCATTAACTAATATAATTATATCTTTCTTTTGTACTATAAGAAAGAAAAACCTAAAACTTTGTAAATATAAAGGCACTCTAGGAATTTAAGCTTATTTTAAATTCCTAGAGTACCTTTATTAGTTTATTTTATTATCTTAAAATACTATTGTATATCTATTCTAACTTTGATTACTTTTTACTTTATATATTTTTCTTCATCTTTCTCTACATATATGAGTGTTTCCATCTATGCTTTTAATAATATTTATGCATTCTTCATTGTCTACTAAATATATTGTATATATTTTATTAGGATTAAATTTACTTTTAAATTTCAAAAGTGTCTTTTCATCTAAGCTATCAATAATCTTAATATTATATTCATTGATATTTACGTCAGCATAGATTGTACCTTGTTTGTAGCCAATAGTTTTAAATAAAGTATCTCCATCAACCACAATATCTATTGGTGATATATTTGATGAAAGATTAATTACTCTAAAAGAACTGTAATCATCATTCATTGTCTTAGATGCATAGTCATTTATAACTAATAAAGATAAATCTCCTATATTTCCTATTATTGCTATTGTATAAACCTCATTTGGATTTATTTGTACTGTTTGATTTATTAATGGGTGTTGTGTATTTTTATTCTCATAAACATCTACTCTATAGTTTCCCTCTTCTAGCTTTATATACTTAGAGAAGTTTTTAAACTTTATATCAGTAAATATAAGTTTATCATTAATATAAACATCTACAGCCGGTCCCTCTTTAGATGCATTAAATATTCTAACTAGCGAACTATCATTTTCTAACTTTATGCAGTCCATATTATCCCCCTCAAAATTTTACTTTACTATAATAATATGATTAGTTCATGTCCTTAGTTACAATACCACTTAGTCTAACACTATAGTTAACTTAATTATCTACCTAATTTTAAATTAATTAACCCAAAATCAGTGTTTAAATTATTGCTTAGGAAATACAGTACATTTAATTTTTATAATAACCAAGAAATTTGTCGATTTTTTATATTACAAATTATATATTTATGGGTATAATAAATGCATAATATATTTAGGAGGTTAATTATGATAAGTAAAATATCTAAAATAACAATATTTGTATCGAATCAAGATAATGCAAAAAAATTTTGGACAGAAAAAATGGATTTTGATGTAAAGTTCGAGCAACCAATGGGACCTAATATGATATGGTTAGAAGTTGGACCTAAAGGAGATAATGGTACTACTTTTGTTTTATACAACAAAGAAACAATGTTAGCTCAAAATCCTGAAGCTAATGTAGATCATCCAAATGTAATATTAAGCACTACTGATATTAAAAATGCTTATGAAAATATGAAATCTAAAGGTGTTAATGTAGGAGAATTGCAAGTTATGCCTTATGGAAGTATGTTCTTATTTAAGGATAATGATAATAACAATTATTTACTTAGAGAAGATAAATAGTATTAGATTAGATTAATTTAGTTTTTCTTACACTTTTTGCAGAATAAAAAGCTCACTATCACATAGTCTAAAAATATACTTTTTTAGTCTATGTGATGGTGAGCTTTTATTATATTTTACATTTTAATATAGCTTTATTATTAACTTAGTCTGAATTTAATCATTAGCTAAGGCTACGAAATGATTATTATTAACCAAAATTTCTACTATATCATCATCTATATAAATATCATCTTTTTGTAATATAAATGATGTAGGATAGTTTGATTGTGCTATAGCATTTATTATTAGATATCCATTCTCATTAGTTGGTAAGTTAATTTGTCTAAGATTTCTTACTTCCTTTATTGAATTTACAAGTAGATGTTTTTTACTATAAATAAATACATAATCTTTAAAATCCAAACCTTCTTCTAAAATTTCAATTGGAAAATATCTTATTGACAATGTATTCTGATTTAAAGCTAATAAACATAACTCTTTAGTTTTATTTTGTACGTATTGAAGACTTAGACCACTTTTATAAATTGCATTCCTACATATATCATCATTTTGATTTAATACAAATGCTAGAGCATGAGGGTTCTGATTTATAGCTTCAATACAAAGTCTTTCGTCTTGATTTTTAATGTATGCTAAAAGTAATCCATTGTTTTTTACGCCTTCCATACATACATCATAGTTTTTATCTAATACCATATGAAATGCAGCCCAATTTTCTCTTATTGCTTCTTTGCAAATTTCATTTTTCTGATTCTTGACGTACTTCAATGCTAATCCATTTTGGCATACTGCACTAATACATAATTCATCACTTTGCTCATCTATATATTTTAGAAGCATACCATCAGACTTTAGAGCTTTTAACTTTACCCTATGATTATTTATTTTTACATATTTATAAGCTTCGCTATTTTCATGTATAGCAGCAATACATATTTTTTCATTTTGATTTTTAACATATTGTAGCGCTAATCCATTATGTCTAACTGCTTCTATGCAAATGGATTCACTTTGGTCATACTCATCAATATATTGTAGTGCTAGACCATTCTGCTTTACAGCTATGAGTTCTATCATTTTATTTCTATATTTAGGTTCAACAAATTGTAGAGCCAAACCATTTTCTTTTACTGATTCTAAACATAAATCCATAGTTTGATTATTAGGGTACTCTAATAATAATGTATCAACTGGATTTTTAGTTAAATATGGTTTCGCTTCATGTACTATAGTTTGTGGTTCATTAAATGAAGGATACATATCTATAGCATCATCAAATGCTCTGTTTCTTTCTCTATTACTACTTTCATATCTAGTGTACTCTTTTACACTTTCATCACTTTGTGTGGCATTAGTATAATATCCATCTGGGGTTCTTGTTTCTACGCTTTTTGTTGTCGTATTTTTTATTGTCACTTTTTCCATTATCTTATTTTTATCTTCATTATAAATAATGTTGTTATAGTCATCCAAACTAGATTTATTATAATTTTCAATATTTTTATAATTATTATAACTATCATTGTTGTTTTGATTATAGTATGTAGGTTTATTATCATTCACTTGTGGTGTATTGGATTGAATAACTTTTATATCATCACTTTGATTATCTTTTTTATTTTTCTTATTTTTTAATGAAGGTACTAGGCTAGTTCTTTTGTTACTTTCATTATTATTCTTACTAGAAGAACATCTTCTTTTCATTATTTTCTCACCCCTTATTTTATAAAATAATATATTTTTACAATAATGCTAAGCTTTCTTTATTCATCTTTTTCATTAGTATAATATATATATGCTTTATTAGTTTTTAGTATAACTAGCACTAAAAATTCCCTACCAAAATAAAAAAAGGCTACTAAATAGCAATATCCCTATTCATAAAGTTACTACGTCTATTACTTAAAAAGGAGTAAACCAAATTATTAATCCTTTTAGCCTACTCCTTTAAAATTAAATTCAAATATAGTTCACTATTTTATCCATAAATTTCTTTGTATACTTTTAAAAATCCTAAAGCTAGCATATCCACTTTATTGTGCCAATTATATTGATCATCAGGACAGTAACTATCTTGAACAGCATCTACTGAAAGCCCTTTATAATAAGATCCGCCCTCACTTAAATAGTTTTTAGAAAGATGCTTTGCAGTTTGGATAATTGACTCATATTGACTATTAAATAATCTACCCTCTGAAGCATCTGTGTACACTTCATATCCAGTTAAATTATTATCTTCCACAGCCCTTCGTGATGTTGCAAATCCACTTTCTAAAGCCACAATACCTGCCATTGCAAATGCATTTACTCCATATTCCTTTTCTGCATCAACAAGTGCATCAGCTAAATGTGCCATAGTAGATGCCCCATTATAATTCATAAAAACTTCTTTAAGTTCCTCTTTAGTAATACCACTAGCCAAGGTCATATCATTTCTTTTATATACTACTTCGGCTCTTTCAGTGATTTCTGTTACTAAATTTTCATTGATATCGTCATTATCTTTTTCTATATTATTTTCTTCATTATTTGTAAGATCAGAAGTATCTCTCGTATCCATTAAGGCTGTATTAATACTCTCCTCAACACTATTATCACTAACTTCTGTACTTTCTATTGAGCTTAAATTCAAATTATCCTCTATGTTACTATTTGATGATGGAAATAAAATCATCACTATAAATGACAAACATATTAAGCTAACCATTTTTTTACTCAATTTCATAAAATTTATCCTCTCGTATTTAATTTGCTATATAAATAGTTCACTAAAATATTTTCTATTTCCTTTGATTAATAAATTGGTGAATCTTGTCTACGGCTTCAGTTTCCAATTTATGTTTTTATGCGACTTTAAATTTTATATTTTTCGATTAAATACAAGGTAGTTTTTCTTAGTTCAAGATATATTTTATTTATTTTGTCTTTTTTACTTGTACGATTTTTTGTATAACCTGGTTGCATAAGTTGTATCCAGATTATGAGCAATTATAGTTTCTTTATACTAAAAAGAGAGCGTATCTTAACTATTTATTAGTTAAAATACACCCTCTTTTCATTTAGATTATTATGTTATTTTTATTTCTTCATATAAGTTAATAAATTCTATTTAAAAATGCAGCTCCAATAATACCAGCATCATTTCCTAGGCTAGCTAATACTATATTTGCAAATTCCTCTTCTTTATATAAAATATGCTTTCTTATTTCTTCTTCTAGATTTTCTAATAATAATTCTCCTGATTTAGATACTCCACCACCTAAAGATATTATATCTGGATCTAATGTATTTATTAAACCAGCTATTCCAATAGCTAAATAAGATTTAAATCTAGATATTACTAAATTTGCAACAGCATCATTTTCTTTATATGCATCAAATACCATTTTTGCATTTATCTTTGAAATATCATAGCTACATTTATCATTAATACAACTAGTCATGCCTTCATTTATTAGTTTTTGAGCATAACTTATTATTGCAGTTGCTGAACAGAAGGTTTCAAAGCATCCATTGTTCCCACAATTACAGTCAAAGTAATTTTCACCAATAATAGCATGTCCCATTTCAGAGCCCATTCCATGTGCGCCTACAAAGGGTTTCCCATTTATTATTATTCCCCCACCTACTCCTGTTCCTAATGTAAGCATAACAGCAATAGGATTATCTTTCATACTTCCAAACTTGGATTCTGCAATAGCTGCAACTGTTGCATCATTTTCAGCAAAAGTATTTACCTCAGGGAATATTTCTCTTAACTTACTAAGAAAGTTTACTTTGTCCCATCCTAAATTAACGCAAGTAACTTCACCTTTTTTATTAATAAAGCTTGGTACACCAAATCCTATAGATTTAATATCTTTAAATTCCATATTATTTTCTTTTACTAAGCTTCTTATAAGATTATTAATATCATTCATTACCTTGTCAAAACCTGAATCTGAGTCGGTTTTACATTCTTTTGTATAAAGTATTTGACCCTTTTCATTAACAATACCTGCTTGTATTCCTGTTCCCCCAATATCTACCCCAATAAAATACATGTCATTCTCCCTTTGATTTTAAAATTAGCAAATTTAAATAATTTTGCTTTTTTATAATTATGAATTGCTATAGATACTTCAAAAATGTCTCCATTACTTAAAAATACAGTATCATCCATTACTAAATCTGGATTATTTTCTTCTAAATTGAATAGCTTTGAACTTTGCTTGTTTAACTTATCAGCATATATTACTTTATCTGCAAAGCCTATGTTTAACTTTAAATCATCAGTAATATATGTGTATTTAGACTTTTTATCAATATCCTCACTAAGATATGGTTTTATATCTTTATTATAATAAGAATACTCTATAGTATAAGGTTCTCCATCAATTATTCTTAGCCTATTAACAAAATATAAGCTTGTGTTTATTTCACAATTCATTTTTCTGCCATTTCTTCATCTGTTTGTACTATCTTAAGTTATATTATTTTACTTTCAATTTCCTTCTTAGGAAAATCTATAGTCAACCCTTTTTAATTCTCTAAGCTAACATACCCCTTTACAGATGCTTCGCTTACTGAAGGTATTTAGCACTCATTTTTACATATTCTATACATTTTTAATTTATTATAATAAATGTAATTAGCCTTTACAAATTTAATTGTTATTTTGATTTCAATACAAATTTATCCCTATCTCTATAATTATACTATTAATTGCAAATTACTTCTATATTCAAAACTTATCATCATCATAATTTCTTAATAATGTCCTTAATAATAACTTAAGTACTAAATAAAAAAAAAATGGGCTAAAAGCCCATATCCATATATGTAATTCTTACTTTTGGGGAAAAGTAGAATATAGATAAAAATTAATATAAACTATAGAGATCTTGAAATCAAAAAAGTCAGAAGACAATATAGTCTTCTGACTTAAATAAGATATTTTCAAATATCTAAATTTCTATTATTTAATTAACTTTCTATCTTAATTAAATTGTATATAATTTTATGTAGTTTGTCAACAAATAATGATTATTTTTTTAACAATAATGAATGGTAAATACAAATTTGGATCCTTCATCTAACTTCGACTCTACATGTATTTCTTCCTTTAGATGTTTAACTATTTCATAAGCAATTGAAAGGCCTATACCTGTACCATTAGAAGAATGAGACTTATCTACCTTATAAAATCTATCAAATACAAAAGGCAAGTCTTGAGATGGTATCCCTATTCCTGTGTCTGTTACAATGATTTCAGCAAAAGAATTTTTACATTTTACTTCTAAATATACATTCCCTTCAGAGGGAGTATACTTAAAAGCATTGTCTAACAAAATAATCATTAATTGAACCATACGAGCTTTATTTGTGAATACTAGTGGTAAATCGTCTAAATTAAAAGGTGTGATAAAATTAACATCCATATCATCAGCAATAATTCTAAATTCTTCTATTACTTCTGTTAAAATCGAAGTCAATGGTATACTAGTTTTTTCTAAAAAAACATTTCCTGACTGTAACCTTGATAACTCAAGCATATCCTTTATAAGTAATTCTAGTCTAGCCGATTCTCTAAGTACTTGTTTATAGTATTTTTGTTTTCCTTTTTCATCCTTTATTATACCATCATTTAACATTTCTGAAACTGCTCTTATTGCTGTAACTGGTGTCCTTAACTCATGACTTACATTTGCTATATAGTCCCTACGTGTTTGCTCTAGAAGACTTGCTTGCTTTTCATTTTCTTCTAGCCTTTGTGCTAAATAATTTATAGATTTCGCTACTTCTCCTATTTCATCATCAGAACTTTCATGTATTCTAATAGAAAAATCTCCTTTTGCCATTGCCATTGCCGCATCATTCATATCATTTAAAGGTTTAAATAATTTTTCTATAAATATGTAAATTGGTGCTAATATTAATATTAATGCTATTACCATACTTATTGTTAAAACAAGATAAAATCCAAATAAAACCTGAGATAAATTCATTGGAAATTTTACAAAAATAAGAGCTCCAATTATTTCATTGTTATATCTTATGGGTTCTCCTACTATTAATGAATCACCAGGTATTTTATTAAGCTGTGTTATACCTTTTATACTTTTACCACTTAAAACAATATCTACAAAGCTTTCAGTTGACTTGTTTAATTGCTCCGTGCCGATATCCGAGTGTTTTTCATCAAGATTTTGACCATCTACCCTTAGCAGGTTATCTTTATTGTTATCGTAAAATAACACTACACAAGATTCTAAAAGTTCTTCTTTTATATAATCAGCTAATTTATCTCTATCATTGGATATATTTATATTATGAACTATATTTTTAACAATAGTATTAGCTTGATTGCTCACTTCCTCTAATTGTGTTCTTAAGAAATAATTTTTTAGAGTTACACCACCAAATATAATAGTGGCTACAGCTGCGCATATAATAATTACACTTATAGTTTTTAATATTTTTTTAAATAATTTTTGCTTCATTTAATACCTCAAACTTATATCCTATTCCATAAATTGATTTTATTTCCCAACCTATATTATCTGATGGTAACTTTTTTCTAAGTCTTTTTATCTGTGTATCTACAACCCTTGTATCTCCAAAGTAGTCATATCCCCATACTTCAGTTAATATATGCTCTCTTTTCATTGTAATTCCAGGATTCGAAGCTAAAAAATAAAGTATTTTCATTTCTTTAGGTGTAACATTTAACAGTTTTCCATTTACATAAATTTCATATTTTTCAATGTCAATCTCTAGATTATTATATTTTATTTTAGTATCTGATTTTTTTTCTGTAGGAGTTATTCTTCTAAGGACTGTTTTAATTCGTGTAACTACTTCTCTAGGAGAAAATGGTTTAGATATATAGTCATCTGCACCTACTTCTAATCCAATAATTTTATCCATAGTTTCCCCCATAGCAGTTAACATAATTATAGGAATGTTACTTATTTTTCTTATTTCTTTACATACATCTATTCCAAATATTTTTGGCATCATTAAATCTAACAAAATTAAATCTGGATTATACTTCTTTGCTTTTTCTAAGGATTCTAACCCATCATATGCTGAAATGTACTCTATTCCTTCTAATTTTAGATATTCTCCTACTGTTTCATGTACTAGTTTTTGATCATCGCAAATCAAAATTAATAATGGATTATTCAATTTTTTTCCCCCTTACAGTAAATAAATATTAATTTTTACCAATATAATCTCCATTTTGGAAATCATGACCATATAATTACTTTACCTTTAATTATACCTATATCTAATATCATTTCAACTTTATTAATAGTAAAATATAACAATACTTTCAAATTTTATAAAAAATTATAATTCTTACGTATGGAGTCTTAATATATATATATTTTTTTTGCAAATAAATAATGCTTCAGCAAAAGGCTAAAGCATTATTAGGTTAGGTTGATATATATTAACTGACTTAAGGGCTAATTAAATTATTTCTTCACTTCTTTTTTCTTTTACTTTAGATCCTTTTTTATATCCTAGATAATAACATATTACACCTGCTCCTAAAGCTGCTTGAACAGAGAATAATAAAGATTCTATTTCTCCACTTGGTGGTTCATATATTGAGCTAAACCATGGTTCATAATCCGGTGCAACTTGACCTATTAAATCTTCTGCTTCACCATCTGCTCCACCATATTCAGCATTTTTGTTTAATAATAAAGGAGTCACTATTAATAATAAAGTTATTATTAATAATATAATATTTTGCTTCGTTTTTGATTTAGAACTCATAATTTTCAACTCCTTCACTTTTTCCTTCTTCTATAAGATTATATACTATTGTAGTTAATAATCCTTCTGCTATAGCTATAGGTATTTGTGTTATTAAAAATACGCCTAAGAACTTAGCTATTGAAACAAATACCCCTGTTGCAGGGTCTGGGAATGCTAAACCTAGTTGTATTGAAGTTACCATGTATGTAGCTATATCTGCTAATGCAGCAGCTAAAAATACACTCATTCCAGTGTTAAGTTTATACTTTTTACATAACTTAAATATTGCATATGCTACTATTGGTCCAACTACTGCCATTGAAAATGCATTGGCTCCTAAAGTTGTAAGTCCACCATGTGCAAGAAGTATAGCTTGGAATAATAATGCAATTGTTCCTATTACAGCCATAACACTTGGTCCAAATAATATAGCTCCTAATCCTACACCTGTTGGGTGTGAACAGCTACCTGTTATTGAAGGTATTTTAAGAGCTGACAACACAAACACAAATGCACCTGCTAAAGCTAATAATACCTTTTTCTTTGGTTCTAGCTTAACTATTGAGTTTATTTTTTTTATACCTAATAGGAAAAATGGAATAAATATTACAGACCATAAAATTGACCATTTTATAGGTAAGAATCCTTCCATGATATGCATTGCATTACTTTGTATTGGATTTAGTGCAATAAAGAGAGCCGCTCCTATCATACCTAGGGTAAAGCTAGAATTGAATTTGATTTTTTTCATTTTTTATCCCCCACTTTTCTTTAGTGTTGCCTATTTAACTATATTATACAAATAAAATGTGTCAATCTTGTGTCATTCTAAGGACAAATAAGGTACAAAATCATTGTACCTATGACTTATTAAATATGTGGCATTATAATTTAATTACTCGCAAAAAGAGTACAGTGTATATTTATACGCTGTACCTTATATGTTTTTTATACTATTTTAAACTTAAAATTTCCATTTTATGCTAATACTTTAGCTATCTCTGGATTTTTAGTTGTAAATTTAACTAAAATAGGTATAAATATTAATTGTATTAACATTCCAGGGATTGCCTGTGCTAGATTTCCAAATACAAACATAAGTGGGCTTACTTGTGGTGCAATTGTTATTGAAACTATATATGCTCCAACCATAGCAAATAACCTTCCACCTATCATAGCCACAATAAGTGAAATATATATCTTGTTTGTTTTTTCAAATAAGAAGCCTGTTATAATTCCGTAAGCAAAAAGTTCAAACGCCATTATTGGCATAACTGGAACTAAAGGTGGCATACCTGTCATTAATCCACTTAATATTGGAGTAATTAGTCCTACTAATCCACCATAAAATGGTCCTAATAAAAATCCTGCTATAAGAACCGGAATATGCATTGGTAAAAATATTGGACCTGCCATATTAACTGTATGGAATATCATTGGTAGAATAATCCCGAAAGCTATAAATATCCCTGATAATATTATTTTTTTAGTTTTCATTTAAGTTCCCCCTAATAAATATTAATTGTTAATTTTCTATTACTATGTAATAAATCTCATCATTTTCAAAGGCATCAATTACCTTTAAACCAACTTCCTCAAATAACTTTTTCTGATTTAAAATTGGTATTAATCTATCTTCACTAACCCTTTCATCAGCTTTTTTGTGCATATTATTTAAGTATTCTCTACCATTCGAATGGGCAATAATAAGTTTTCCACCTTGTTTTAGATTGTTTTCTGTTAATACTTTTATTGCGTTTGTTTTATCTTGAAGATGTGGAAACATTGAATATAAAACTATTTTGTCGTATTTTTCTTTCATCGATGTTTTTTCAATATCAATTTCTTCAAATGATAAGTTAGCTATATTTTTAAATTTATTCCTTGCGACAGTTAGCATACCTTCAGAAATATCAACTCCCTTAATATTTCCATTAGGATTTAAACTCTTTAAAAAAGGAATTAAAACTCCTGTTCCTGTACCTACGTCTAAAATATTCTCTCCATCTTTAATGCTAATTTTTGATAATAGCATATTTATTTTTTCATCATTCACTTCAATAATATTGTCCCATTCTTTGGCTATATTATTGAAAAAATCTACTTGGCTCATAAAGATCTCCTTTTCTAAGTACAAAAAAACCATGAAAAGTAATAAACCTTCATGGTCTTATTTTTAATTTATTTAATTTATGTATAAAGATATTATGCAGTGACTTTAAATTTTTCTAAATTAACTACTCTATCACATAATCTTTCGATTAATGCTTTTTCATGGCTAATTACTATTAAGCCAATATTATTCTTTCTTACATGCTCTATTACTACTTTCCAAATTTGTGCTTGTGTAATTGCATCAAGCATTGTAGTCATCTCATCTGCTATAATAAACTTTGTTTCTTTGGATAATGCTCTTACAACACAAAACCTTTGTAGTTCTCCACCTGATAGTTCACTTGGCCATCTTGTTAGCCATTCATTCTTTATTCCCATATCCTCAAGTAACTCTTTTGAAGGGCTAAAAGCTTCATTTAATATTTTATCCATTTTCCACTTTGGATTAACTGATTTTTCTGGATGTTGAAATATTAATTGTATAGGATTATACCCTCTTTTCTTTTTGTCAGAACCCTCTATAGTTACATTTCCACTACATGGTTTTTCATAGCCTGAAAGTATTTTAGCTAAAGTAGTTTTTCCAAATCCACTTGGAGCTACTAGACCTACTATTTCACCACTATTTATTTCAAAATCTACATTTTCTAATACATATTTATCGCTATTATTGTATTTGTAACAAATTTTCTCTGCTCTAAGTTGCATTTAAACATCTCACCATCCCATCTCTAACTTCTCTTATCTTTGGTCTTATACTTTCACAATCTCTACCAGATTTATCGCATCTTTCATAAAATAAACATCCTTTAGGAAGTTCTGTTGGTAGTGGTTGTGATCCTTTTATTGGCTTAAAGTTATTTTGAGGAAGAGCATTGTATAATGCCTTAGAATATGGATGTCTAAGATTTTTCCCATCATCCTTAAAATCACTTACATTTGCTATTTCTAAAGTTGTTCCTGCGTAAAATACTGCTATTTTATCAGCTACCTTTAAAGCTGCTTCTATATCATGAGTTATCATTAATACTGCACAGCCATTATCTGCAATTTCTCTAAAATGACCTAATGCTTCATTTAAAGATTTTTCATCAAGACCTGGTGTTGGCTCATCTGCTATTATTACCTTAGTATTTGATACTAGAGCTGTTGATAATAATACCTTTCTAGCCATTCCACCTGATAATTGAAAAGGATATAATTTATTTACCTTTTCTCCTAAGCCATACTTTTTAAATATTCCTTTTTGTATCATATCTGCATTATTTTTGTCTTCTATTGATATTTTAACTTGCTCTGATACCTTCATTAAAGGATCTAAATAGTTTACTGATTGAGGAATTAATACTATTTCTTTTCCTCTTAATTTTTCTTTTCTTTTTTGTGTTAATAGTTCATCTTTATATATGATTTCACCTTGTGTAGTTGAGTTACTTGGAAGTATTCCAAGTATTGCATGAGCAAGTAAACTTTTACCTGAACCACTTGACCCAACTACTGCAAGTATTTCACCTTCATAAAGTTCTATATCTAAGTCTGTTATGACATTTAAATCTCTTCTTCTAAGACCCTTAGTATATTGTGAAAAAGAAACACCAAGGTTCTTCACTGTTAATATAGGTTTTTTCATAGCGTCCTCCTATTTATGCGAAAGCTTTGGATTTATTAATTTACTTACTTGTTTTCCTATAGTGTCTACCATCATTGAAACTATTACTAAACATAGACCTGGGAAAAATGCTAACCACCACTTTCCACTGCTTAAGTATTTCATAGCTTCTGATAATATTATTCCGATTGCTGGTTCATGAGGATCAAGACCAAATCCTAAGAAGGTAATAGCTGATTCATGTAACACTGCATGAGGGAATATTAATACTACTCCTATTAATAACTGAGGTATTATGTGAGGTAGTATATGCTTAAAGGCTATATAAATATTTGATTTTCCAAAGTTTCTAGAGATTTTAGCATAATCAGAATTATTTATTTGCATAACTTCTGCTCTTATTATTCTCGTTAAAGATGGCCAGTGAGTAAGAGAAACTCCTATCACTATTCCCTTTAATCCACCACCCATTGCTATTGATATTAATATAATTACTAGTGCATGAGGAACTGATAAACATAAATCAATTACCCAAGTTATACATGCATCTACTTTTTTACCAAGTGTTGCTCCCATAAGACCAAGTGTAAGCGCTATAATTCCACTTATACATGAAGATAATAAACCTATTTTCATACTTAAGCTTAATCCCTTCATAGTTCTATAAAACATATCTCTACCCATCCAGTCTGTTCCAAATATATGAGTAGAACTTGGAGCTAAGTTTTTATTTAGTAAATTTACTCCTATTTGTTCTTCTGAAATTAAACTTCCTAAAGTAATTATACTTATTAAAAATACTATAAATACAAATATAGATAGTATTGTCTTTTCTCTTATACCAAAATTAAAATTTATTTTTCTTTTTTCTCTTAATACTATTTTTTCAGCTTGCTGGGTCATTTAGCTTGTTCCTCCTTCATTCTAGGATCTATAACTCTATATAATACATCTGCTAGTAAATTTCCTGTAAATACAAATAATAAACTTATAATAACTATTCCCATAAGAAGTGGTAAATCGCCTTTTATTCCTGCATCTACTGTTGCTTTTCCAAGTCCTGGGTATGAGAAAACTTGTTCTGCAAATACTGTTCCTGCAAATAATTCACTAAAAGATAAAAATTGAAGAGTTATTGCTGGTAATGCTACATTTTTAAGAATATGATTAAATACTATACTTCTTTTACTTTCTCCTCTTGCTTTTGCAAATAATATATATTCGCTGTTAAGTATATCAATAACCTTTTCTCTAGTATGTAAACATATATTAGCAACACCTAGAACACTTAGAGTTAGTGCTGGTAATACAACGTGTTTTAAAGAAGTTTTTAATGTTACTTCACTTGCAACTACTCCTATAGGTACTCCTAAACCTACGGGGAATATTTTTAATTGTACTGCAAATACCATAATAAATAGTATTCCTAACCAGAAGGTTGGAGTTGATACAAGTACATAACAATACCCTCTAATTATCCTATCTATTATTTTTCCTTCATTAATTCCAGATATTATTCCCATTGCAAAGCCTAGAACCCCTGATATTACCCATGCTACAAGCATTAGTAATAGTGATGCCATAAACTTTTCCTTAATTACTTCAACTACAGGTCTTCTATAAATAATTGATGTTCCTAAATCTCCTTTTGCAATTGAGCTAAACCAAGACATAAATCTTTCTTGAGGGGGCTTATTAAGCCCCCACTGTTCTGCTATATCTTCTCTTTGTGCCTTTGACACACTTAAGTCAGCACCAACATATGCTGTTACTGGGTCAATTGGCGACTTTTCCATAAGGCAAAATGTGAGAATACACACTGCTACAAGAAGTGAAGCCAATTTTGCTATTTTTTTTATAATATATATTCCCACATTTTTCATTCTTACTTCCAGCTCCATTCATTAATATTATCTAATATTCTTCCTCCATGTGGCTGCACAACTGGTGTACCTAAATCTAATCCTTCAGCTGCTATATATACGTGATTAGCATTTACTAACCATGCGTATGTAGAATCTCCTTTTGTTGAGAATCCTGTTTCTCCATCCCATTGTGCTTTTTTCCAGAATTCTAATGCTTCTTCTTCATTCTCACTGTGAAGAGCTTCTTCTATGTATTTATCAACTTTTTCATTTTTGTAGTATCCTGCATTATCCCAAGGTACTCCTTTTCCACAAACCTCACTACTATATAAGTAATATAACTCAGATGGATCTCCTGAACCCCATCCAAATAATACAGCTTGTGAATTTATATCTGTTTCAATAGTATCCCAAGTTCTCATTTCTAATTTAATCTCTATACCTATTTGTTTAGCTACTTCGACTACTGAAAGACCCATCGCTTGTCTATATAGTCCATCTGTATATAATAAATCAAATTTAGCTTTAACTCCGTCTTTATCAACTATTCCATCGTTGTCACTATCTTTCCATCCGCCATCTTCTAAAATTTTCTTAGCTTTTTCTATATCACCATCACCAGTTAATATAGTTTCTTCATTTAACCATGGCATTTTTTCAAGGCCTGTTGTTGATATTGTACCATATCCTTCTAATACTCCATCTACCAATTCTTGTCTATTTATAGCATAGTTTAAAGCTTCTCTTATTGCTTTATCACTAGTTACATCATTACCTATTGGATTTCCTTCTTCAGTAGTTTTTCCACTTTTAACCATTGGGAATTCTATTCCGTAAGTTTCAATACTGTCTATATTTATTATTTGAGTTCCTTCTACTTTATCATTTGCTAAAGTACCAGGTATTGAAGCTATATCTACTTCACCAGCTTTTACTGCTGCATAAGCTGTATCGCTATCTAAAAATACTAATGTTAACTTTTCTATTTGAGGCTTCTCACCATAATAATCTTCATTTACTATCGCTATAACTTGTTGACCTTTATCCCATTGTACAAACTTATAAGGCCCAGAGCCTATTGGACTATCTTTGAAGCTATCATTGTGAGCATGCTTTGGTACTATTCCAACTGAGGCTAACTTTTCTATAAACGTTGATTGAGGATGATTAAGTTTAAAGTCTACTGTATACTCATCTACTGCTTTAATACTATCAACCATTGTTAAATCTATACTTGAACCACTTTTTTTTGCACTTTCATATGTATAAACTATGTCTTCAGATGTTAGCTTTTCGCCATCTGTAAATTTCACATCATCTCTTAATTTTACAGTCCATGTTAACCTATCTTCAGATACTTCGTAGCCTGTTGCCAAGTCATTTTCTATACCTAGTTCTTTATCCCTCTTAAATAATGTAGAGAAAAATACTTTTGTTATAGAACCATGACCACCAACTGTAGCATCAAATCCTGCCTCTGGTTCTGCTGCTACTGCAGCTACTAGTTCATTTTTTTCTCTTCTCGAATTTGTTACTTCATTACCTGGTGTTTCAGTTTTATCATCACTACTTCCAGAACATCCTGTTAATGCTGTAACAGTTAACATAAGTGTTAAGAACAGCGATATTGATTTCTTTAGTTTCATAAAATTTCCCCCTATGTATTATGAATATTTGCAAAAAAACAAAAACCATGAAAATAAATATGCTCATTCTAAGCATATAAACCTTCATGGTTAAATTATCATTATTATTAATTTATTGTAAATATTTACTATATTTAAATAGTAGCATAATTTTCTAAACTTTCAACAATTTTTTGATATTTTTTTAATAATCTTTTTGAGTATTTCTACATTAATCTATTATATATTTATGCAATAGAAATCTTCTTATGCTCTTCAAAAGATATAAAATTTGCTACTCTTTCTTTAAATATACAAACATATTTAAAATCAAGGGATTTTAGCATACTATAAGCCTTATCAAAATCCTTACATAAATCAATTGCTTGATGAGAATCAGAACCTACAGTTATTATCTCGCCACCAAGTTCTTTATATCTTCTAAGTATATCTTCATTTGGATGTATTGCATCTAACCCGTATCTGTACCCTGAAGTATTTAATTCTATCCCATTACCTGAATTTATTATATTTTTAAGTGCTATATCTAATACATCTTTATAGTCATTGTATATAACTTTATTATCTTTATATCCTCCATATCTAATTACATAATCTAGGTGACCATAAGAATCGTAGTTTTTGAATTTACTAGTAGTCTCCATAATACTTTCAAAGTATCTCCAATAAGACTCTTCTTTACTTTTATGTTCAAAAAACTTAGGTTGTGATACATGACTTTTATCTACTGTATGAGTTGAACATAGTACAAAATCGAAAGGGTAAGATGAAACTATATTTTCTATATCATCTTTGATATGTTTTTGATATCCTATTTCTATTCCTGTAAGTAATTGTATTTCTTTCTTATATTTTTCTTTATATTTATAAATAGTTGAAATATATTTTTCTAAGTCTAGACTGAATTTCTCGCCATTATACTCTAGATGATCTGTAAATGTAAGATATTTTACACCCATCTTAATTGCTACTTTTATTACATCATCCATATTATCTTTTCCATCACTTGAAAAATGCGTGTGTACATGATTATCTAATATATTCATATTATCAATCCTCTCTTTTTATTGTATAACATCTTTACACTTATATAATATGTGTATATTGTAAACATAGGATTAAGATAATGTTAATTCTTTGAAAATTATACCTTTCTAAATAATGATAAATATGATACTCTTCTAATCTTCATTGAATTTTGTTTATTATTGATATTTTATGTGTATATAAGATAAAATAAAAGTACTTAGGATGGTGATAAATTTGAAAATTGATTCAGTAATTGTAACTTATAAAAATGGATTTGAAAGAATTATTTATAGATCTAATGTTAGAAATTTTAACTCTTTGCTTGATTGGATAGAAATGTTTAATAATGGCGAAGATGTTGGATTCTTAACTATGACTGGTCGAGATTTAGGAAGTAACTTTTCTATAGATCCTGATAATGTAAGAACTATCGAATTTATATAAATTCATTAAAGGATTTTTTATCAAATTATTAGTAACGTAAATTAAATTATATGTAAAAAATAATAGTGAGCACCTAATTATGGTGATCACTATTATTTTCTTTATTATAATTATCTACCATTTCTTTTGATAGTTCCGCTATAGTCTCATTATAGATAGGTAAACTGCTTAACAGTACTTTCAAATCTATTAATTTCCCATTTATTTCTTCAACCAATATATTAGAAACTTTAGATGAGCAATTTTGTGTATTTTCTATTTGTATTTTTAAATCATCAAGTTTAATCCCTATCCTATCAATTATTCTTTCAACCTCACTTAAATTATTACCTACCTTATATGTCTGTTTATATATTATTTTTAAACTTTGAACTTCTTGTTCACAGTTTGATATTTCTTTTTCGATATTTTTTATATCAACATTATCTCTTTCAGTGTTTTTTTTCATTAAATCTTTCAAAGTGTTTAACAATTCATCAATTTTTCCCGTATCTGCTTTTAATTTTTTTAATGTATATATAAATGCAGATACAACACTTGCTATTATTGTACTAACAGTCTGTACTCCACTTTTTTGCTGTGTTGCTGATGACATAATAATATTATTTTCTTCTTCTGCAAGCCTTGATTTTTCTTCTACTATTTTATCTATGCTTGCTAGTATATTTTGTTGAGTAATATTAGACTTTAACATCTCATTTTCTATTGCATTTCTTTTTCCGTTGTCTAAATCTAATGTATTTGAGTCTAATCCTAGCTTATAGTATTCATCTAAGGATTTTGCAATTTGTGCTCTTTCTTCTTCCGTAATACTTCCTTTTGTCAATAACTCTTCCATGTACAAATAATTATTATTTAGTATTTTCTCATACTTTGCTCTATACTCTTCTTTACCTGTCAGCAAATAAAGTTTATGTGCCTGACACATTTCATTAATTCTAAGCCTAAACTTATCCATAATTACAATGCTTTGTGTATTAAATTTATTATTATCTGCTGTTTCTAATATGCTCTTAGAATCTACAGACATATAGACATTTAGTGCAAGTAATAAAGTAATAATAATAAAACCGATGATCATTAAAATCTTTTTTGTCATAGCATTCACCTATAATAAGACGTTACTTATATATATGAAAACTAATTTGTTATGTTTACTATTTTACTTGTCTAAAAATTGTTGTTCTACTAAGCTTCTATAAAACTCATGACTTTCTAATAATTCTTGGTGTGTACCACTTCCTGATATATTACCATCTTGCATCACTAATATTTTATCAGCATCTACTACTGTAGATAATCTATGTGCAATTACAAATACTATCTTTCCTTCTTTTACTTTGTTGATAGATTCTTGAATAATTTTTTCTGACTCTGTATCAAGACTTGCTGTAGCTTCATCAAATAACAATATACTAGGATTTCTAAGAATTGCCCTCGCAACGGCAATTCTTTGTCTCTGACCTCCAGAAATATTTCTACCTCTTTCCCCTATTACTGTTTCAATCTTTTCTGGTAACTCCATAATAAAATCATAAGCACCAGCTAGCTTAGAGGCTTCAGTTATTTCATCATCACTTACTTTTCTATCTATGCCATAAGTGATATTTTCTTTTATAGTTCCTATTAATAATGGACACTCTTGTTGAACATAACTTATTTTATTTCTCCATGATTTTATACTGTAGTTATATAAATCATTATTATTTACATGAATTTCTCCATTTTGTGGCTTTAAAAATCTCTCAATAATTGAAAATACTGTTGATTTACCTACACCACTTGGCCCTACTAGTGCTACTATTTCGCCTTTGTTTACATTAAATGATAATTTGTCTAAAACTTGTTTATCTCCATAGTAATAATCTATATTTTTAAACTCTACGCTATTTATATCCTCAATTTCTTTTCCTTCATTTAGATCTTCTTCTTCTTCCATAAGAATATCGTATAGTCTTTTAGTTGCCCCCTTAGCTTTTTGAACTTGCGAGAAAAATACTCCAATAGTAGCTACAGGTGTAACCACTTGGAATAAATAAAGTAGGAATGCAACAAGTTCACCTGATGTTACAGCTCCAATACTTACTCTATAAGCACCAAAGGCAATTACATATATAAACATAATCATAGAGAAAATCATAATCATAGGTGATAAGATAGATTGGATTTTTGCTGTTTTTATTCCGTAAGTAAATAAGTTTTTGAAGTTATCTTCTCCTCTTTCAAACTCATTATTTTCAGTTCCATAAGCTTTTATTAATCTTATTTCAGATAGTGTTTGACTTAAGTTTCCTGTTAACTTTGCCATTTCTTCTTGCTCATCAAGAGATATTTTGTAAAGTTTCTTTCCTACAGGCATAACTATTAATAATGTTATAGGTACGCTGAATACTAATACTAGTGTCATTGGTTTATCTAGTATAAATAAGAATACTATTGCACCAATTACTATTACAATATTAGTGATAAAATCTATAATCTGATAAGAAAGTAACTCTTTAACCACCACTGTATCATTTGTAACTCTTGATATTAGTTCTCCAGAGTGTTCTTTATCATAGTATTTAACTGGTAAGTGTAATAACTTACTCCATAATTTTGTTCTTATATTTTTTACGACCTTAATTCCTACATATTGAAGTAAGTATACTGATAATATACTACTTAATATCCAAAATACTAAAGTTATACCTATCCCAATAACTAGTTTAGGAGATATTCCATTTTGTATATTTTCTACCACATGTTTAACTATTAAAGGCATTAATAAACCTGACACTGCACTTAAAAGTGAAAATATTAATCCTATAATAGAAAGGTGGATTGATGGATTTGTTAATTTTACTAAATCAAACAATTTATGTTTTTTCATTTTTCCTCCTGTTGATTGTATTTATTAGTCCATAAATAATGTAGTAGATTTATTTTTAAAGTTTATTTCTACTTTAAATAAATCACCTTCTACAAATATATCTACTTTTCCCCCTTGAACTCTTACAAGGTTATTGACTATGCTTAAACCAAGACCATAGCCATCATTATGTCTTGACTTATCTCCTTTTACAAATCTATTTCCTAAAGTATTTTTATCTACTTCTAATTCAAATTTACTTATATTTTTTAAAGTTACTTTAATACTGTCTTCCTCTTGTATTATGTCTACGTATACTCTTGTATCTTCTAATGAATACTTAATAATGTTTGATATTAAGTTTTCAAAGATTCTTATTGTCTTGTCTTTATCTAAGTATGCTATTACCTCATCGTCTGGCTTATTAATTTTTATATTAAGATTTGCTTCTTCAAGCTTTTGTTTAAAACTATTTATACAGCCATCAATAAGTATAGATAAATCTAAGTTTTCTTTATTTAATATAATTTCATTTTCCTCTGACATAATTACTTCATTAAGATTTTCTATTAAAGTCTTTAGCCTTATTGTTTTTTCTTCTAATATCTTTATTTGCTCTAATTTTTCATCTTCATTAAGTTTATCGTGTTTTAATATATAAACTGAGTTTATTATAGATGTTAAAGGGGTTTTAAGATCATGAGAAAGGTTACTTACTAGCTGTGATTTACTGTAAAGACTATTCTTTTCCTTTAATGTACATTCTAAAACCTTTTTAAGCAGTTTATTAACTTCTTTTACTATTACGCTATATCTTGTTCCAAATAATACCTCTATTTGTTCTCCAGCTTCTATATATTCATCAAATTCAATAATTTCTTTTTCTAAACTTTCTACTTCATCAATTACGTTTTCTAGTGAAAATTTAATTAAGCTCATTCTAAACTTATTTACTCCAAGCTTTAAAAGAAGTCTTATTACATTAATAACTAATAATATAATAATTAAATTTCCATAACTTTTATCTCCATTTATATAATTAAATATTGATAGTATCATTAAGCCTTGAAATATTAAGGAATACCACTTTTTAAATACCATTACGTTATATAGTACTTTTCTTCCTTCATTGTCTGGATCTAGTTCAATTTTTTTAACTTCATAAGTCTTAAATATTATACTTACTAAGTTAAAAACAAGTACTATACATATTGTGATTAAACCTATCTGTAATATATTTTGATTATGATTAAATGCATATATATATATGAAGTATATTGATAATAAAAACATCCAACTAAACTTTTGAATAAATAAAGGTTTCGCTATTTTTTTTCTTATCTTTAAGTCTTCTTCTTCAAATAAATTATATATGTCATTTTTTTCGTAAAAATAATACTCTAACATTACCTACCTCTTTCTAATTTGTATTATCAATATCCTCAAACTTCATTTCTATTTTGAACATATCTCCATCAATAATAATGTCAAATTGTCCATTTTGTAATTTTACCAGGTTAGAAGCTATGGCAATACCCATTTTTTTAGTTTCACCATCTTCTCTTATTAATCTTAGAAATTCATTTTTATCAATGTTTAATTCTTTTTCTGAAATATTAATAATACTTATAACAACATTTTTATCTTCTTTATATAGTTCACCATAAACTCTGCTATTTTCTTTTGAGTATTTTTCTACATTATCTAATAATATTTCAAAAACCCTCCACATTTGTTGACCATCACAACTTACAGATGCTTTAGATTCACACATATTTGTTTTTAAGTTAAGATTTTTATTTTTAAAGTTATCTTCATATTCAGCAAAGGACTGCTTCAATAAATTTTTAATATCAATTTTTTGAATATTTAATTCTACTGTTCCAGTTACAACTTTAGTTAACTCAAACAATTCTTCTATTCTATATTTTAATACCCCTGTTTCTTCTTCTATTTGGTCTATAATTTCTAATTCTTCATTATCTGTATTTTCAATATCATTTTTCAAAACATCTAAATATTTAGAAATATTATCCACTGGATTTTTTAGATTTTTAGATACTTCCACAACAATTTCATTAGATAGATTTTCGCTTTGAATTGTCTTTATTGTTGAGTTGTGAATATGCTTTTCTATTTTATATAAGTACTCTAGTGACTTCCTATGTGATTTACTAAGTATAGGCTCTACCTCATTAGTTTCTTTTGTTTTTTCAAATATATCAACTATATCTTCACTGTCCTTTGAGATTTCATATACTGATTGAAACATCATCATATCTTTAAAGTCATTAGTTAAGTTTTCTATTATTAATATTAAAGTAAAAACACTTAAGGTTATTATAAATCCATTGATTTTATTAGGTATAAATAGTATTAAAATTAGTCCACTTATTGCTAATAATATATATACTATATTTCTTATTTTTTTTGTTTTACTTATAAAATTTATTAATTTATCTTTCCTCGAGTTTATATCCAATTCCCCACACCACCTTTAAATATCTTGGTTCTTTAGGATTTATTTCAATCTTTTCTCTAATCCTTCTTATATGAACCATTACTGTATCTGTATTTATACAATGTTCCTTCCAAGCTCTTTCATATATTTCTTCTGCTGAAAATACTCTACCTGGATTATTCATTAAAACTTCTAATATTTTATACTCCATAGGTGTAATTTTCTTTGCTTCACCATCGACTTGAAGCTCTTTAGTCATTGTATTTAAAGTTATTCCACCTATTTTTAGTATTTCTTCCGTTGTTTCATTTTTACTATTTCCTAGTTCAGTGTACCTTCTAAGCTGTGACTTTACCCTAGCTACTAGCTCTAACGGGTAAAATGGTTTAGTTATATAATCATCTGCTCCTATATTTAATCCTAGAATTTTATCACTATACTCTGATTTTGCACTAATCATTATTACAGGAATATTTTTTTCTTCTCTTATTTTCATAGTGGCTTCTATACCATCTAATTTTGGCATCATAATATCCATAAGTACTAAATTAACTTCTTCTTTTTCTAATACTTCCAATGCTTGTTTTCCATCATATGCCTTTATAACTTTAATATTTTCTGGTCTTAAATATCTCTCTATAGCATCAGGTATTTCTTTTTCATCATCAACTACTAAAACTTTATGCTTATTCATGGAATCTCCTTTACAAAATTTATTATAGTCATATATTATCATAGAAATCTTACAATTTAAGTTATGTAAATCTTAAATTTTTCTAAACAAATCTAACATTTCTCTTATTCTTATAATTATGTAGGATCATTATTTTATTTATTTACTTTGTTTATCTATTTATTTTGTAATTCTCTATATTTCTATAATTTATAGACTTTATCTTTAGATACTTTAATTAAATTTAAAAAGCTAAGAATAAGTTATATTTATAGTAAATATAACCTATTCTTAGCTTAGTTTATCTAAATAATATTTTTCTTTCTAGTCTTCATATCCATTTACGATTACATCTAGTTTACCTGTTTCTGGGCAAATTACTAAACCATGTACAATAATATCTTTAGGAATTAATGGATGATTTTTTATGGTGTTTACACTATCTTCTATAGACTCTTCAACTGATTCAAATCCATGAAGCCATTTCTTAACATCTCTACCCGCGTTTTCAAGAGTATTTATAGTATCAAGACTTATTCCTCTTTTTATTGCCTTATCTAATATACTTTGTGTATCTAAGTTACACATACCACAACCATGATGTCCTATTATTAATACTTCATCAACTTCAAATTCATATATTGCAACAGCAATACTTCTTGTAATACTTCCGAATGGATGCATTATTGTTGCACCAGCATTTTTTACTATTTTTGCATCACCATTTTTAAGATTTAAAGCCTTAGGAAGCAAGTCAGTTAGTCTTGTATCCATACAAGAAATTATTAATATCTTTTTATCTGGATCTTTTGATGTTATATATTTTTCATAATCTTTATTTATAACAAAGTCTTTATTGAATTCTAATATACTGTCTAATTTTCTCATAATACACCTCTCCTCTTTCGTTAAATACTATTATATATATTTTTAAAATTTTTACAATATTTTATTAATATATGTTAGTTTAGGGTTTTACTTTATAAATTATCCTAGACTCTATAAAAATAAAGCGTAGATAAGATTTACTTTACTATTTCTTATCTACACTTTCTGTTGGTAAAATTATTGTAAATTGACTTCCTTTATTAACATCACTACTAACTTTAATTTCTCCACCATGTTCATTTACTATTACCTTACTTATTGTAAGACCAACGCCTAGACCTTCGCTATGATCACTTTTTGACTTATCTACTCTATAAAACCTTTCGAAAATATAAGGCAAATCTTTTTTTGGTATACCTTTACCATTGTCACTTACACATATATATACCTTATCATTAATCTTATTGAGTTTTACAAATATTTTGGTATTATTGTAACTATATTTAATAGAATTAGATATTATGTTTACAAGAACTTGAGATAGCTTATTTTTATCTACATCTAAATTTAAATCTTCTAACTCATGTTCTATTTTAATATTTTTACATAATGCACTAGCTTCTAGGTTATTAATTACATTTTCTGTAACATTTTTTAAATTTGTGTTCTCTATGTTCAAAGGATCTTTTTCTAATTTGTTTAGATTCTTTAATTTATCTATTAACTCTATTATTCTTAATAGCTCTTGGTCTATACTTACTAATCTATCCTTACTTGGTTCCCAAATTCCGTCAATTATTGCTCTTAGATGTCCATGAATACTTGTCATTGGATTAGAAAGTTCATGAGATAAATCTGTAATTAATCGACTTCTAATATGCTCTTGAGACTCTAAAGATGATGATAGATTGTTTATTGAGTTTATTAAATGATCTACTTCAATTATATTTCCGTCATATTCTAACTGCTTATAGTTACCTTCACCTATAAATCTTGTTATCTGAGATACTTTTTTTATAGGATAAGATATATGTTTTGATATTAATATTGTCATAAATAAAATACTAAACAAAGATATTATTGCTACTATAACCAGTATTTTATTTATTGTACTTATAAATATTAATTCTTCTGACATATAAACTATCTGATCATAATATGTGAGCTTTTTGTAACCAATTAGCATGTTTTCATCATCATATATTGGTGTTACCTTGCTGGTTAAGTTTCCTACCCATAGTGGTTTAACTTTTTTCATATTATTTAAAATATCTAAAAATACTTTCTCGCATTTATACTCATCTTCTTTTATTATGCTGTAGATGTATTTCTGATCTTTGCCTAATATTTCTAGAAGGATACCTTTTGATAACAACTCATCTCCAACACCTATTAATGTACTTTTGTTCCACTTATCATTAAGATATGCCTTATGTATTTTTATATCAGCCTTTTCAATAGTTTCTTCTTGTTTATATGTAACATAGGCTTCAAACTTTTCCCTAAAAACTATATTAATGATAATGTAAAAAACAAGTATAAAAATAAATATAGGTATACTAAAGCTTAAGATTATCTTTCGATTGATAGAAATTAATTTTCTTTTCCTATTCTTCAAATCTGTATCCAACTCCATAAACTGTTTTAATTATTTTTCCTTTTAAGTTCTTGTCCTCAAACTTCTTTCTTATATTTTTTATATGATTATCTATACTTCTATCTAACTTATCATCAGATTCCTCAATCACATTAAATAATATTTCTTCTCTCGTATATATTTTATCTGGATTTGATGATAGAAATATTAAAATATCATATTCAGTTTTAGTTAAATCTACATCATTTCCATTAAATGTTACACTACGTTTAGATTTATTAATTTCTAATCCATTTTTAAATCTTATTATACTATCATTGTCTACCTTACATCTTTTTAGCATTGCCTTCACTCTATAAACAAGCTCTTCTGGATTAAAAGGCTTGCATATATAGTCATCACAACCTAGCTTAAACCCTTCTATTCTTTCCTGAGATTGATCCTTTGAAGTAATCATAATTATTGGTAAATCTGATTTTTCTCTTATATACTGACAAATCTCATCTCCACTAATATCAGGCAATTTTCTATCTAAAATAATTAAATCTATATTATTATTTTCTAGATTTTTAATAGCATCATTTCCACTGTTTGATACCAATGTATTATAGCCTTCTCTTCGTAAGTATGCTTGTACAAACTCACATATTTTAACTTCATCATCAACTATTAATATTGTTATCATTTATAGCCTCCTTACCACAATAGTGTTACCAATATTGCAAAGTATAAATACTTCATTTTAAAAATTATGTCATTTTATGTTTAATCACTCTATATGAGACTATTATAATCCTCTAAACTTAAAAAAGCTATGCTTTACAAATATTAACACCTGCATGCATAGCTTTTTTGCTGATTAAATTATAAATAAATGTTTATTTTAAACTGTTATTTTAAATTATAATACTCTCTTTGCCCATAAGTATGTGCTGTTCCAGTAACTATTGTTTATACTAGTCTTTTGTACTACATCTCCTGGCTTTGGTGCATGTATCATATAACCGTCTCCCACGTATATACCAACGTGACTAACGCCTCCACTACCATCTGTACTTGAGAATATTAAATCTCCAGGTTGTAAGTTAGAACGACTTACCGTTGTACCTACTCCAGATTGTTGCTTAGATGTTCTTGGTAAATTTACACCAGCAGCATTTCTATATATGTATTGTATTAATCCTGAACAGTCAAATGAGTTAGGACCTTCTGCTCCCCATACATATGGCTTACCTAATTGAGCATAAGCTAAGTTTACCACAGCAGATTGCTTATTAGTATTTTCTACTGGTTTATTTTGATCTTCTTGTGGCTTATTATCTTGCTCTGGTTTAGTATTTTCTTGAGGCTTTGATGTTTGGTTATTATTATTGTTGTTATTTGCGCTATTATTATTGTTAGCCCCATTATTAGTATTGTTAGATGCATTATTGTTTGCATTATTATTAGTACTATTTGTAGTGTTATTATTAGTAGCGTTATTTGTATTAGCATTACTGTTGTTATCATTAGTACTATTGTTTATTGTTGTATTGTTTGGTTGTTGAGGTTTTTGAGGTACTTCTACTACTGGTTTTTCATCAGTAACATAGTCGGCATAAATATATCCAACTTGATCTCCAACCTTTATCTTTAACCATTCATTAGATTCTTCTATTAATTCTAACTCTGTTCCTTCTGTTAATACTTTAAATACTTTACTATCTAAGTTAGCTTCTTCTCTAAAGTTTACTCTAGCTTCATCTACATATATGTCTTTATTATTTAATTCTACGTAGTTTGAATGTATGTATCCAAGTTTGTCATTGTTTAATTTTACCTTGTACCAATCACTTTCTTGTCCAACTATATCAAATTCTGTTCCTTTTACTGCTGCATATAGCTTATTGTTTTCATCTATACCTGCACTTTCCCTTACATTTAATCCAATATTAGGTGTAACTGTTGCTGTCTTAAATTTTATTTCCTTATATTCATCAGTCTTCACTGATTCGTTTTCGTTAGCAAATGAATTAATATTTGTTGACATTATCATTATGGCTGCCATCGGTATCATCGCTTTTCTTTTTATCATATACAATTTCCTCCCATATTTGTAACTTTTTTGTAACTTTTGTAGCAATTAGAAGTTTATCATAAAAATATGTAGAAAATATATGCAAAAATGTATATTTTGATTATAATTTACCAATTTTACCTTTTCTTCTAGTATAAAAAGAAAATAGTTACTCTGTAAGTCTGCATCTCAATAAAAAAATAGGAGCATTTGCTCCTATCTTAGTCACGACATTATAGTCTTTTTTAATTAATTTTCATAATAAGCTAATATTGCATCTCTTAAGAATACGGCTGCATTTTTACACACATTGTCTTCATAGTACTTTGTAAAACGCTCATCGTCAACATACATTTGACCAAGACCTATATGAGCTTCCTTCGGATAAGTATGGAAGTGACTTAACCACTGTTTGTGAAGTTTTACAGCTTCCATCGCCTTTTCACCTGCAGGATTTCCTGTTTCAACTGCTTCTTTTAAAGTTTCGTTAACTTTTAAACTTAAAGCTTCAACCTCTGACCACTGCTCTTTAGATAGTTTTGAAACCTTTTTATAGCTTTCATTTACCGAATCTTCTCCGTATTTCTCTCTTATTTCTTTACCATATTTTTCTTCATTTTCTTGAATCATTTTTTTCTTTAATCCTTCGAATTTTTCTTCATTGCTCATATTGTATTCTCCCTCTAAAGAACTTATTGTCTTTTCTACATTTTTAAGTAGAATTTTTAATTCTTCTTGTCTTTTTAAAATATTTTCTTTGTGCTCATGTAAAGCACTGCTACATTCAAAGTCATCTTTTGTTACTATTGACTTTATTTTTTCTAAAGGTAATTCTAATTCCTTATAAAAAAGTATTTGTTGAAGTAAATTCACTTCATTTTCACCGTATATTCTATATCCCGATGAACTTATTCTACATGGCTTTAACAAATCAATTTCATCGTAATATCTAAGGGTTCTACTACTAATCCCTGATAACTTAGCTAAATCCCTTACTGTATACTCCATAAACATCACCTCAATAACTAGTTTAAAGCTTTACGTTACGTCAAAGTCAACAATAAATATTATTTTTATTTAAAGTTTAACTCTATTCTTCCAGTTTCACAGTTAATGATAAGATTATTTTCAGATTTATTATCAGCATTAACTTCTTTTTTATAGTTTTTACCATCTAGCTCTAATATTCCTAATTCATTTTTAATTTTATAATTATACAAGTTTTTGTATTCATCTACTTCAATATCTATATTTCCAATGTTATTTTTAATATTTGATTCTCCGTAAATTTTTCCACTTACTTCTATGTTTCCTACATCATTACTTATATTTAATTTTTTATTTATATTAGTATCTTTGATTTCTATATTTCCTACATCACAACTTGCACTTAATATATTTGAATTTATTTCATCTAAAGATATATTGCCTACGTTAGATACAATATTTATGTTTTCCATGACAAAACCTTTTGGTACGTATATTTTAATTAAATTGTATTCATCCTTTAATAAATCCATATTATTATTAACTTTTTTCAAATTTTCTTGTTTTATTTTTAATGTATTATCTTTAACTTCATAGTTTACAATACTTTCATCTTTAATATATTTTAATTCTATTTTATATTCATCTGAAGGTATTATTTTAATATTACTTACTTCTGATTCAATATCTATATTTACAAATTTATCTAGTTTTTCATTCTCTGATTCTATTGAGCTTATATTAATAATGTTAGTATCTACTGTACTATCAAATGAAAAACCTTTGTTTATTGAACAGCCTGCTATAGTAAGTATCAATCCTATTACCATAGCTATTAATGTTATTTTAACGATATTTTTTAGTTTCATTATCTATACCTCCAATTTATTTTTGTATACTTTCTTTTTCTCCTTCTTTACTCTTTAATCTTTTATTAGTTGAAGTAACTATAAAATCAAATAACTTACTAATAGCATAAATTATCCCTATAAAAGTTAATACTATTATTCCTATCATTATTATTCCTGTACCTATAGACATAAGACCTACTCCCACATTTGAAAAAATACTACTTATTCCACTAGCAAACACAGAAATCCCAGCGCCTACTAATGATGTTGAAACTACAACAAATACGAATACAAGAATTATTGCTACAAATAGAAATATTAGTATTGGTAAAGCTATGGGAAAAGCAAAAGGTGAAACAATTAAAGCTAGTAATATAAACCAAACTGATGATATTTTGTTTTTGACTGTTTTATTATTTAATTCTTTAACTGCATACTCTGATAATATTTGTGATGCTATTTCTGATGGGTGAGGTAATTCTTTTAATACATTATCCTCATCATTCATTTGTGCTTCTTCAAAATACTCTTCATAATACCTTATTACATCTTTTCGTTCATAATCAGGTAATTTTTTTAGCTTCTTGTTTAATAAATTTATAAATTCATTTTTATTCACTTTTTATTCCTCCCATTAAAATCTTATCTACACTTTCCTTATAAATTTGCCACATATTCATATATTCTTTATGCTTTTCTATTCCTAAGTTTGTAATTTGATAATATCTTCGGTTTCTACCTTGAAATGGTTTATCGTAGGTTGTTAGATATTCACTCTTTTGAAGTCTTCTAAGTACTGGATATAATGTTGATTCTGAAATGCCTACTACTTCTTTTAATTGTTGTGTCAGTATATATCCATAGGTATCTTCTTTGCTTAGTATTGCTAATACACAAGCATCTAGTAAGGTTGAGCCTAATTGAAAAGACATATGCTCCCTCCAAATCTATTACTATATCTTTTTATATATTATATGCCGTATAGTATCTTTTGATACAAATATTATACGCCATATAGTATTATTTCTCCTTCAATAACTTTAAAAATAAAATAAGATAAATCTTATCGCTTAGTCAATATAGAGTTTAAAGATGGGAAGAAAAGTAGAATTAAAATCAAAAAGAAGAGCTAATGCTCTTCTCTTCATTACAATTAAAATTGTCATTGTTATATACATAACCTCATTTACTAAATTCTTAAGTATTATCATTAATAAACTTTACAAGTTCCTTTGACTCTATAATGTAAAATTTCTGTATATAACCTCTTGAATTAAATGCCCCTTTGTCGTTTAATCTATTTGCTTCCACAACAGCATATACATTATTTGTATTTATATTTAATAGTGTTATGCCTCTTTTGTACTTTACTCCTGGTCCATCAAGACTTCCATCTAGGAGAACCGTAATACTTCCCAGTCTATCATTTGGTCCATCATTTACAGATGCTTTAATTAATTTAGCCTTGGAAAGTAAATTACTTAAGTAATCTATTTTATCAGATTCCAATTTGTAATTATAATCATGCATATCCTCACCTTTTTTTACTCTCCAAACTGCAACAATATTATCTTCTGAAAATACTAAACTATCCTTTATAGTATTGTATTCTTTGAATTTTGAATATCCAAATATAATAGAAATTACTATTATAACTATTCCTATATATAGATAGGATTTTTTCTCTTTCATTATAGTATCCCCCCTACTATTTTAAAATACCTATATTAAGTATTGATAATTCTTTACTATAATATTTATATTTACTTATACGCATTAATAAAATATCCACTTTTATACCAATCTAGATATTCTGATTCAACTATCCATCCTCTTTTTGTATACTCATTTTTAATTTGTTGTGGAGTAAGCTTATTTTTCATTCTTTCGTTATTTTCAGAATACCATCCCATGTGACGTATTCCTTTCTTTACGATTTTCGATACATCATCAAAATATTGATTGGTATCCTCAATAAACATAAATACATCTCTACTAACCATAAATTCTACACTATTTTCATTAAATAACTTTCTTAAATTTTGTCCATCATATTCCATAAACTCAAACTTTTCATTTTGACCTATTATATCTGATAGTTCATGAGTACAATCCTTATCAATATCTAATCCTAAAACCCTATCTACACTATGCTGGCATATTAAATATCGACTTAGAAATCCACCACCGCATCCTAAATCAATAACACTACCGTATATATTATTAAAATATGAAAATATTTTGTTATCATAAAATATTTGTGCATTCTTTTTATCTACAATTAACTCATTTCCGCAAACATTACATTTTAATTTAACTGTGAAGTTGGTATCATCCCAAGGATGATGTTTATTCTGTAGTATGCTGCAATCATTACCGCATTCACAATAAGTTTCCCATACATTAAAGTTATGCTCTCTAAACACCTTTTCACTCGCTTGTATTTTATATTTTTAGCTATTTGATTATCCTATATCTATGATATCAGAGAAAGTTTAGTTTCGCATCCTGTACAATTACAATCTCACTAAAAAAAGGACTCTCCCTTATGGGAGAATCCTATTTATCTTTTGAAATCACATATTTCTGGTTGTCCTAGTGATACTGTAGTCTCACTAAGTTTAGTATGTGCTATTACTCTACCTTCTCTTATAGAGTAATATACTGGTACTTGTCTTCTTACAGCATCATATCCGCTCTCTGCTGGAAGTATTATCACGTTACCAGGCTTTCCAACCTCTATACCATAATTATCTACTATATTAAGTGCTCTCGCACTGTTGTTACTTATTAAATCTAATGAATCATTTATTTGACTGTATCCCATTATTTGGCATACATGAAGTCCCATATGAAGAACTTGTAACATGTTTCCTGTTCCAAGTGGATACCAAGGGTCAAATATATCATCATGTCCAAAGCATACATTTATGTTAGCTTCTAACATTTCCTTAACTCTTGTTATACCTCTTCTTTTTGGATAAGTATCAAATCTGCCTTGAAGATGTATATTTACTAGTGGGTTTGCTACAAAGTTTATTCCACTCATCTTAAGTAATCTAAATAACTTGTAAGTATATGCTCCATTGTATGAGTGCATTGCTGTTGTATGACTTGCAGTAACCTTATGACCCATATTATTTTCTAAAGCTTTTGTAGCTAATACTTCTATAAATCTTGACTGCTCATCATCTATTTCATCACAATGTACATCTACTAATACATCATATTTCTTAGCAAGTTCAAACATTTTCTCTATAGACTGTACTCCATATTCTCTTGTAAACTCAAAGTGAGGTATAGCACCTATAACATCACATCCAAGCTTAATAGCTTCTTCTAATAGTTCATATCCATTAGGGAATGATAATATCCCTTCTTGTGGGAAAGCAACTATTTGTATTGTTACATAGTCTTTTAGTTCTTCTCTTAATTCAACCATAGCCTTTACTGCCGTTAAGTTAGGATCTGTTGTATCAACATGAGTTCTTATAAATTGAATACCATTAGCTACTTGCCATGTTATCGCTTTTCTTGCTCTTGTTTTCACATCTTCTATACTTAGGAATTCTTTTCTTTCCGACCAACGTTCTATTCCTTCAAATAATGTTCCACTTTCATTCCATTTTGGCTCACCAGCAGTTAAAGTTGTATCTAAGTGAACATGTGGCTCTATAAATGGAGGAACTACTAAGAATCCTTTAGCATCGATAGTTTCAGCACCATTTGCTTCTATACTTTCCTCTATTTTAGTTATTTTTCCATTTTCTATTAATATGTCTACTAATTTATCATTGTTTCTTAATTTTGCGTTTTTTATTAACATATTGTCCTCCTTTAATACTATTATTACTGCTAGCTACCAAATTTATATTTAATATAGATTGATAAAATAATTTACTTTTCTAAAATACCTTATCAATCTAGTCTTTATTAATCTTGATAATTATGCAGCTTTCTTTGCTGTATCATTACTGAATATTGATTGATTTTTTTTATTTGTTAATTTTGTTCCTGCTACATATATTACTATTGCCACTAATACCGAGTTTAGCGGAGTTATTCCTGGAAGAACAAATGCTCCTATAACACCTGCTATCCAAGCTATTATAGCATTTATATTTATATTTTTAAATCTAGCATATTTAAAATCAGTATAGTTACACTTATTTACTATAAAGTAGTCTGCTATTATTACAGCTCCAGTTGCTGGTATAAATGAGTTTAGTAAGTTTAGCCATCCCATGAAGTTGTTGTATAAAAACATTGCAAGTACTGTTCCTATTATACCATTCATTATAACCATCATACTTTTCGGCTTTTTAGTTATATTTGCAAATCCAAGTCCTGAACCATATAAAGCATTATCATTTGTAGTCCAAATGTTAAGTCCAAGTATTACTATTGCCGGTATTATTAAACCTTGTAAAAACATTACTTCTGCTATATCTGCTTGCCCAGTAACCATTGCACCTACTGCTCCAAAGATTAACATTAAAGAGTTACCTATTAAGAATGCTATAACTGTTGTACTTACTGCAGTCTTTTTATCTTTTGCAAATCTTGTAAAGTCTGGAGTTAAAGTTCCTCCACTTATAAATGTTCCTACACATAATGCAAGGGCTGCACTCATAGTCA
Source organism: Romboutsia sp. LXY-2 (assembly GCF_056171995.1). NCBI lineage: Bacteria > Bacillati > Bacillota > Clostridia > Peptostreptococcales > Peptostreptococcaceae > Romboutsia > Romboutsia sp. LXY-2. The sequence continues at coordinate 46,531 of NZ_JBKFGI010000011.1, forward strand.
TCGTTCCTGTTGGCTCTATTGCTAGTAACCCTTGTAATCCTCCAACATCACCTATTGCTAAGTTTACTGATAATCCTCCAAGTACTGCTATTGATGGAACTGCTATCATACTTAATATTGTTAAAGACTTCATTCCAAAGAAAGCTGTTGCTGTCATTAAAATACCTGATACAGCTACTAGTATTCCTACATTTATTCCTGTTACCTTAGAAACTGGTATTGCAAACATTGCAACCCCAACTCCAAACCATCCAACTTGTGTTGCTGAAACTAAGAATGATACTAGATATGAACCTTTTTCTCCAAATGAATATCTCGCTAATAAGTGTGTAGATAATCCTGTGTCTCCTGCTATATATGCTAAAAGTCCAGTGTATCCACATAATATTAAGTTTCCTAAAAATACTGCGCTTAAGAATTTATCCATGCTTAATGATGTTCCTAATGTTCCACCTGCTAACATACTAGCTGAGAAGAATGTGAACCCTAGCATAACAACTAGCATTGATACAAAACCTTTCTTAGCATTTTGAGGTATCGCCTCTAATGAAAAATCGTGATCTTGGTGTTTTTTACTCATAATAATCTCCTTTATATTACAAGTACCTATTAAAGATTTACTTAAGATGTTACTATTTACTCTTTTAATTAATAACTAATATTATTTCACATATAACAAAAAACCTCTTGCTAGGCAAGAGGTTTCGTTAGGTATGAGCTATAGTTAAGATATTATTCTAAAGTATAATTTAACTTTTAATTATACTTTAGCTTCCATCTTTTTATCTTAAGTAATTCTTTTAATAATTTTCTTCCGAAAACCTTGCCAGCTTCTCTGAACTGGTTTAAAGGTACTATTTATTTGTTAAAAATATTCTAACATATTTGTCGAAAAATGTATATATTTATTTTTCAAAAATTTCTATAAATGCATCATAACCATCTTTTTTAAGCTTTTCAATTTGTTTGTCTGCATTTTCTCTTTCCTTAAAGCTTCCAGCAACTGCTCTATAGTAATTTACTCCATCTTTGTTAAAAGTAGTTATGAATGTACTATATCCTTTGTCTTTTAATTTTTCTATAAGCTTTTCTGCATTATGTTTTATAGTGAATGAACCTGCTATAACTCTGTAATATTTTTCTGAATCATTGTTTCCTGAACCTACTTCTTTATATTCTATACCTAGTGTCTTTAATATACCTTTTGCATAAGCAACACCAAATTTACGTTGTTTCTCTTTAGTATCAGCTATGGTCATATCAGTTTTATTATCTAAGAATACTCCCTCTGCTATTACTGAAGGCGCTTTTATTTCTCTAATAAACCCAAAATAGTCGCTTCCACTACTGTTTAATTTTGTTTTTAGGCCTCTAGAATTTTGTCCTATTTTTTTTACTTCTTCTTCAATATTTTTAGCTAATACTTTAGATATTCCTCCACCACTATAATAGAATATTTCAAATCCATCTCCTCCACCTGAGTTATTATGGATATCTACTGCTAAATCCGGATTAAATACATTACATTCTCTTATTTCATCAATTACAGGGTCATTTTCATCTCTAATTCTAGACATCTTAACTTCTACTCCATGTCTTTCTAGTTCATATTTACATGCAAGTGCCATCTCTAAGTTCATTTCTTTTTCTTTATAACTACCACTTACTGCACCGGAGTCACTGCCTCCATGGCCTACTCCTAAAAATACTTTTTTAGCCAATTAAATCGCCTCACTTTTTTTATTCCCCTTAATTATACATATAAAAAAGTGATTAAATTTGAGACTAATTTTTAGAATATATTTTTCTTATATAAAATATATCTTTCTTGTAACTCATTCATTTTATCATTCATTTCTAATTGAAGATTCGATGCTACTTCATAATCTCCACATTCTAGCGCTTCTTTTATTTGAGTAAATAGACACTTGTTTGTCATAGTATCTTTCATTAAATATCTTCTTAATGTGTTTATGTTATTCCAGTGTAATTCGTCTAGCGCATCCATATTATCTAGTTCATGAATTTTTTTACAATCTTTTATGATTTTCATGTTATTTTGAATTATTCTATATGTTAACTCTGTACGCCATCTGTCTAGTATCCCTGCCTTAAATGAATCTAATGTTCTTTCAGTAAATACATCCCCTTGGTTAAGCGACTCTAACTTATGTTCATATGTTTCGAAATTCTTAACATTTTCATATACTGTTGCTGGTGGCTTAGCGTATCTTAAATTTCTTTCTTCTTCTGTATAGTGTTCAAATACATCATTTTCATCTCTGTATGCTCTAAATTTATCTAAGTAGAAGCTATCGTCTCCAACTTCTTTAGATATTTCTTTTTCTAATTCCTTAGTTGTAAGACCACTTTCAGCTACTGCTTTGATACCATGTAACATTGTTTGATATAATCCAGCTATTACTAAATAAGTATTTGATAATGGATTTGGAGATCTTAACTCAAATCTAGTTGCCATTGGATTATTTAAGTCTCTTATTAGTCCTATTAATATTGATCTATTTCTTGCTATAGCATCATATCTATGACCTAGAGATGTAACTATACAAACTGGTGCCTCAAATCCTGGTACTAATCTGTTAAATGCATCATTTGAAGAAGTTACTATTGGGCTTAATACTTCATAGTTTCTAAGTACTCCCATTAAAGCTCCATATCCTATTTCACTCATGTAATCTTCAGTCATTACTTTAGGTGCAAATAAGTTTTTCATCTTTCCATTATTAAGTTTTACACTTACACCTACATGTGTATGTTCTCCACTTCCTGCTACCCCATGAAGTGGCTTAGCTTGAAACTTAACTCTAAGACCATGTAAAGTGAATATATCTTCTACAACTTCTCTTATTATTAACTCATTATCCGCTGCTTGTAGAGGTGAGGAGTATTTCCAGTCTATTTCTAATTGCTCCATAGCATGTTTTATATTTCCATCTATACTAACCGAACTATTTATTCCCCCAACTTCTTTGTGACCCATCTCTGGTTCTACTCCCATCATTTGTAAAACCCTTAAAGATTTTTCCAAAGCCGTTCTTATTACCCCATGAGTTCTTTTCCAGTATTGCTCTTTTAAGGTTTGTGAAACATATAATTTCTCATAATCCGCCTTATCTTCTGGAGTTTTTACCCATAATTCTAATTCTGTTGCTGCTGTTAATACTATGTTGTCTATTTCCTCAATGCTTTCTATTCCTAAATTATTTATTATTTGAGGATGTTCTACCATAAGTTCTCTTAAGGTTTCTTTAAAATAATTAACTGATTTTTCTAATATTCCTCTTGAACATACTTTTTCCCCATTATGAAGTAAGAATGCTGGTATTTTTAATGTACCTACTGGTAATCCAGTTAAATCATCTATATATTCATAATTATAATCTATATACCAGTTAACGTTGCTATCTGGGAATAAATCTACCTTTGCATCATTTAATGTTGCTATTTCATTTAGTTCAACACTTGAACCATCTGTTTGTATTCCCGAATCTAAGAAACCTTCTATATCATCTATTAATAACTCAACTGGTATTTTTTCATCTGTAGCATTTCCACCAAGGTCTACCCCCATTAATGATACAAATCTTATATTTTTATTTCTATTTAATATATCTACTATTTCTTTATCTGAGTGTTTATTTGCTTCTATTACATACAGTAATTCCTTCATGTTTTATTCCTCCAATGATTTTTAATGTTTGACATAAAAAGTTATATGTATATTATTATAACTTTGTGCATGTGTTCAAAATAAATTATGAGATATCATAGTCTTCAATATGAACTATCATAATATCCTTGTACGTAAAAAAGAGCTTAAAAATATATGTGAAATATTTTTAAGCTCCGTTGCTTTTATACAGATTACTACCTTGTAACTGTGAATATTAACTTTTAAATTTATAACTTACAATAATAAATTCTGATATTTCTCTCATAGTAACTCTTTTTTCCATGCTATACTTTCTTATTCTAGCATAAGCTTCATCTTCTGTAAGATTTTCATTTACCATAAGTATACCTTTTGCTTTGTCTATTGCTTTTCTGTCTTCAAATCTTTGTTCAATTGATTCTTTTTCCTTTTTAATCTTTCTATACTCTTTACCTGTATAGGCTGCTATTTCTAGAGTAGAAATAAGTAAATCTTTATTGATAGGATTTGAAACACAACCCCTTGCTCCCACAATTTTGATTTTATTAATTGTGTCTTTATTTATTTTAGAAACTAAAAATACAATAGAGCCAGAAATATCTTCGTTGTTTATTATCTGAGCTGCACTAATTCCATCTAATAAAGGCAAATTTGTTTCCATCAAAATAACATCTGGATTATGTTGTCTACAAACTTTTATTGCATCAAATCCATCTAAAGCTTCTGCTACCACCTTGTAGCCAACTTCATTTAAGATTTTTTTAACTTCGTCTCTTCTATTAACTTCATTACTTGCAACAATAATCCTCAACTAATTAATCACCTCTAATATAGTAAAAGCCCTTTAAGATAGTAAGCTTCATCAAATAACTATTCTTAAAGAGCGCCATTGCTTCAATAATTTACACCCCGTTGTGTAACTTATTTTTATTTTATTGATTTAGTAAAAAAATGTCAACTATTTTTAAAGTTTTTTTACTGTATTTTTTTAATTTTTATTATTTTTAATTATTTCATTATTTTCTGCTAGATCATTTAATATTTACATTTTATTAGTTTTCATATTAATTTTATTTGTATAAACCTAGTGCTTTGTCTTGTATTATGATAAAATCTCTAAGTTCTTCTATAGAATATGTAATAAATTCATATACTAAATACTCTGGATTTATTATATCTATTAGCTTCTTTATTTTATTATTTGCAAAAGGATTATGCTGATCTATTTCCATAACATGATATATTATTTTTTCATTCATTTCATCTAATCCTAGCTCTAATTCATTGTATTTACATATTTGGCTTTTTACATATTCTGAAGAATTTGACTTACTTAAGTGAATTCCTTTTATATATTTTTTCAATTCACCTAAGTTGTTTACAGTATCTATTAAATAATCTATGCCTTCTTCTTCATTATTTATTTCTAAATTTGTGTTTATCAAATGACTTGTATCTAACATTATACCTTTGTTTTCATATTGGATATTTTCGATAAAGTATTTTACTAATTCCTTATCTACCAACCTAAGCCCAGGCCACCATAAATTTTCGAAAAGTATAGCAATATTAGTATCTAGATTTTTAAAAATCTCATTTATCATTTCAATAGTTCCATCTATTACTTCTTTGTCTGTGTAGGTGAATTTATAATCAAAGCAATGTTTTAATTTAACATCTGATACATGAAAAACTACATATTCAGCTTCTAGTTTTTCTGCAAGCTTTATTTCTTTTCTAAATTCATTAATTATTGATTTTTTATCATTTCCTCCATAGAACCTTGTAATATCTTCTAAGCTTTTAAAATCATCTAGCATACCCTCTTTATTATTCCAAAAATCTAACCACATAGGATAGTGTCTCAAATGAACACCTTTTACTCTATCTTTAGGTATAATTCCATCACTATATGAAGATATTCCAAATAGCTCAATTCCATCTATGTTATTAGAATTTAAAAAGTCATTTATATTTTTTGTGTCATTATCAAATCTTTTCATATCGTATTCATATGTAGATAAATTTATTATTTTATACATAATTCCACCTTAAGTTTTTATTTTCTATTTTGATTTTTATATAGTTTACCAAAATAGTTATACATTATTATCCATTAATAGTAGTACATCTTTTTTTTTTTATCAATAATTAAAATGATATAATTAAACGTTGAAATCCTATGTTTTAATGAATCACTACTAAATATTATATTTTTAGTGTATTTTTAGAGTATGGTTAATTAAAATTATTCAAATATTAGACTTAAGATTAGAAATAATAAAAATAAAAAGAGCAAGCTGAGATTATTGATATACATAGTCACAACTTACTCCTTTTTATTTAGATATGATTTTAGAGTTATAATTATACATCATAGACAGTTTTCACTGTACCTCACAAAAGTTTCATATATATTCAGTCACTAGGGAGATAAGTCTGAGCTGTTGGGAGCGACCCTAAGCTTCTTATCCCAGTACAAAGTACCATATCCTACATGAGAATGATTACTCATAAATTTAACCTAACTTTCAGAAGTTTAAATCATCTATCTTTGTCCTAAGGCTACTTCAACATAGTTCTTGTGTTATACGCAGATTTCTCTGTTTCAAGACAAATGGCTTTATTTGGTATTTCCAGTGTCATATAAGGTACCACACTTATACCCCGTTGGATTATTCCTCACTGAGGCGTCTATTACAGCCACCACAAGGCTATTACTTTTATATGCACTAAAGTTTGGCAAACTGACTTATTCTTTTGGCTCTTACCATTCATTATGATTTTCGCAAATCATAAAAGGAATAGAATTTTCAAAGTATCCTTTTAAATTCTTCCCGACACCGCCAGCTCTCAGCAGGTTGTCACTCTTCTTCACTGAGTTTCTATGATGCATAACTATAATTCTAAAAATGATACTAATATACCATATAACATTTTATTAATATATACAAGTATTATAACACCCTCGTAATTAAAAAAGCTGGAACGAAACCTCATTCCAGCATAAAGTACTTTTGGTCTCGTTATACTACGATACCCTCTATAGAAATATTTATATAATACATTAACTATTAATATCTTTTTATATTTTTTATCAATTTATATTTATATTTTATTGATAAGTTTTTTAAGCAAATATTCCAAATACTATACTTGCAATAATTAACATCAATCCTCCACCTAAACGAGAAGATATTTGTGCAAATGATATAAGCTCCATTCTCTTTGCTGCTCCAAGAACTGCTAAATCTCCAGAACCACCTCTATTTGCCATACATAGTCCTGCTGTTATAGCTGTTTCTATTGGGAAGAATCCAACTAACCAACCAACAACTCCAGAACCTATTATTGCTCCTATAACTATAAATGCTGCTATTACAACATTTCCTATTGTAAATGCTGCTATTAATTCTCCTAAATCTGTAAGTGCTATACCAACACCAACCATTATTACTAATAAGAATTGTTTAGCAAAGAATCCTTGTAGCTTCTTAGCACCTTCTCTTAATTCAGCTGGGATTACACCTAATACGTTACAAGTAGCTACTAATATAACCATCCATGCAAATCTATGTATATCAACCTTAACTACTGAACCAAATAATGTAAACTCAGGTATAACTAATACTTTAGATAAAATGTTACCACATACATAGAATGTACAAGCTAATATTAAACCTACTGCCATATCTCTCGCTGTTACTTTTACTTCTACTTTTTCTTCTAATTTAGAAATATCTTCAGCTTTTCTTATTAATTCACCATTTCCATTAAACTTAGCTCCAGATTTTGTTGTACCTAATTTGTTAAGTACTCCAGCAGAAACTATTGCTATTATGTTTGCTATTGTTAATATTGATAAACCAAAAGATAACCATTGAGCTGGGTCATTTCCTGTTGCATTTGCATATATTTCTGACATTGGTATTGCACCTGCACCAGTACCACCACCCATTATTGGTAATACATATCTTGTAACTACATCAGATGGAGCTACTCCAAATAATAGTCCTCCAACTATACCTAATACGCCTGCACCTATAACCCCTGCTATAATTGCTGGTAAATATCCTGCAAAAGCCTTTAATAATAACTTTCTGTTTACTGATAAAATTGATCCTGTTATTAATACTGCTATGAATAAATCTAAGAAGTCTGTTGTGTCCATGAATATCTTTACTGTCTCTATTGCTGCTTCTGGAACTAATCCTTTGTATACTAAGTATGCTGAACCTAAAAATGCAAGTATAGATCCTCCACCTACATAAGTATTCCATATAGGTATTCTATCACCTATATAACCAAATATTATTCCTAGTGTGTAAAGTAAAGCAAATGCCCCGATTGTGTTATTTGGAAGATATCCTCCCATTGTTGCTATTAATACAACACCTGCTACAACAGCAAATATGTACCAAGGCATACCAAAGAATTTTAATTCCTTTTTGTTTGATCCGCTAGCACTTATTGATGCCATATAACCATTTCCCCCTTTTGAATTTAGATGTGTAAGATACTCAGTATCCCAGTATACACTAAAATATTAAGAGTATACAATCATTTTACTTTGTATCCCAAATTAATTTTATAATATGTTAAATTATTATTCAATATTGAATTGTCAGTTTTTTTAAACTATTCAGGAAAACGTTTAAATTTCAACATTTCCACAAGTGTTCTTTTGGTGTTCTTCGTGGCTTTTTGATGTTTCAAATTTTTCTTTTTTACTTCATTATTCTACAATTTTGCATTTGAAACTGCATTTTTGCTTGTTCTTGTGTACAATTAGATATATACAATTAAACATCTTATGGAGAAGGAGGAGTATCGTGAGTATTAGGACAATAGGAATAATTATTAAAAACCAAGATGATAAGATATTGCTTCATGATGGCGGATATTTTACAAAAGCAATAGTTAAAGAAAGTGATGACATCCGTAAAGTTATAACAAAAATCTAATAAATGTAGTACATAGGGATGCCTATAGAATAGTAAAAGTATATAAAGATGTAACTGAGCTATCAGCACATTATTCTAATAATATAAATAGAGAAGATATTACTATGTATGTTGTTGAGGTTGGAATATTCAATAATGAATATGATTTTATAGAAAAAGAAAAAGTCTTAGATAAAATTAATAAAACTGAATATATTGATTTCTACGAAAAGTATTTCATCAGATATGATAAATATAAATTTTTAACTTATACTATTTATGAGTATTTCTTATTAATTATTTATATTTTACTTAAATTTGGTTTGTTTGAATTTATAGATGAAGATGCATCTATAGCTTTTCTTTCTATTGAACTTGGTTTTATTATATTTATTTATATATTTACAAAAAAGTATGCAGTTCCTATACTTTTAAACTATTTGATTAACTTCAAGATAAATGATAAAACAATAAAAGGCATTGAGGTTATTAATACAATTATTTCTGTACTATTTATTATCTTTATCATATATGAATATTTTTTTACTTAAACTTTATTTGCTCTATTGATTAAAATTTACTATTTATATATAAACACTTTTTGGCTACAGATACTATTCATTTCATTATTTAATAATCTTATAATCAAGTTAACACATGTTATTGTAAATAAAGTATAATAACATTATTATTTAGTTAATGATAGGTGGTATATTATGAATAGAAAAAAAGGACGAATATTTAAAACATTAGTTTCACTATTTATTATTGGAATTATTTTACTTGGTGTATCATCTTTGATTAAAGGTAATAAAAATGAGATTGAAGCTCTGAACAATGATTTTGTTAACAGTAGCCCCTATGTATTAGAAATTGAAGTGAAACAAAACCATTTAAGCTTTTCTTTAGGTACATACATTAAGGATGCTATAAATGCCTTTGAATTTAAAATACCTGTAAGTAAAAATTATTTTGATAGTGTAGAAATAGGAACTATACTAGCAGATAATTTTAGATTTGGTAGTTTGGTTACTGAAGGTACTGTTGGCAGTTGGAAGATTACTGTTAAAAACAAAATAAATCAAAGTGCTGAAAATCTGGAGTTAAATACCTCTACAGATAAAGTTTTATCTTTAAATATTAGGCAAACTCACACTACTGTTAGTGTTAAGAAGCATCTTAAAGATAGTATTAATGATATAGTTATTAGTATTAAAGTTGATGATGACTATTATAATTCAGTAAAAAAAGGTGATGTTTTGGCTAAGAAATTTAGATGGGGAAGCTTAATTAATGATGGAAGCTTCGGACATTGGCAGGTTGTAGTTGGTGAAAAATAAATATTAGGACTGTAGGTAAGTTTACTTTTATATAAACCTACTTACAGTCCCTATTTAATTTATAGCTTCTATTTCATACTCTAATATATTATTAATTATATCTTTGTTAGAGACTTGTAGCTCCTTTGGTAGTCTATCACTTATTCCTAGCATACAAATGCACTTGCCATCTCCATAAGTAGTTTCATCAAAGTTTACGTCTTTATATCCTAATCTAGCTACTATAGATTCTACAAAGTCCTTTTGGCTAATTTCATCAGCGCTTCCTAAATGGAATATTCCACTAGAATAGTTATCTAAAACATATTTAATTTGCTTTGCTAGTATTTCATCACTATTATTGTTTAGGAACAAGTTAGTAGTAATTTCTATTGGTTCATTGTTTTCTAAACTACTTTTAAGTTTATTTAATCTTGGAGAGTTTTTCCCCCATATCATAGTAAGTCTTAATATTGTACAATTATCTTTTATATTATTCATTAAAAAGTCTTCTGCTTTTATTTTGAAGTTACCATACTCTGTGTCAGATAATCTTTCATCATTTTCATTGTATACTTTATTTTGATGTGAATCAAAAACATTCCAAGTGGATATATAATATATTTTTGCATTAGTTTTTTTCGAGTATTCTGTTACATATTTTACAACTTCAAGCTCCTTTTCAAAGTCTCCTCTTAGTGACATTATTATTTTCTTAGGTTCAATGTTACTTAGTATATCTTTTATTTTTATAGAGTCTTCTACTTGAAACTTTGACATTTCAACATTTTCAACATAATCTTCTCTATTATTATATGTACCATAAACTTTATATTCATTTTTTAGTTCATTACACAAAGCTCTACCTACTAATCCACTTGCACCTAAAATTAATATTTTCTCCAATATAATCTCCCCTTCATGCTAAAATGATTATTTAATTAATTAATCTAATATGTTATAGCTTCTTTATATCGATATTATAATTCTTCATTATCCTCTCTAACTTCTTTAAATTTATAAAGTAAGCCAATCATCACAAGTGCTAAGCCAAATATAGCATCTAATAATAAATTAATATCATTATTTCCAAAATCTACTCCAAGAAACCCACGGATATATCTAGAAAAAAGTATAGTAATTAATCCTATTAATATAAATGCAATGTTTTTATTTTTATTAAAAAATATAAACATATCCTTAAACATTGGATTCCTCCCCCTTTATAAACAACTTATTTTCTACTCCTTTCTTAATAATGAAAATACTACCGTATCTCTTGGTATATGATTTTGTATAATATATTCTCTTAAAATTCCTTCTTTTGTAAATCCTACTTTTCCAAGTAAACTTAAGGAAGCTGTATTATCTAAAAATGCCACTGCGCCTATTCTATTTAATTCTAGTTCATTAAATCCAAATTTTATTATTTCATTAATCGCTTCTGTAGCATATCCTAATCTCCAATAACTTGAGTTTAGATCATAGCCTATATCTGCTCTTTTATTTTTCATATGTATTCCATCGTATCCCATAGTGCCAATTAACTTTTGGCTATCTTTATAAACTATTCCCCATCTAATACCTCTACCTTCAAGATAGTTATTATTTATTTTATTTATTAATTCATAAGCTTCTATTATGTTATTTAATGATTCTTTGCCTAAATATCTTGTAACTATATCATTAGATAAATATTCAAATATATCAATTGCATCTTCATTAGTAATTTTTCTTAAATATAGCCTACTAGTTTCTAATATTGGAAAATCCATTTATCTCACCCCCATTATTGATTTATTGTAAGTCTTTCTTCATAACAACAGCTGGTAATACTTTTTCGTTCCAATTTAAAGTTATATTTTCTATACTTTTAAATCCATTTTTAGTCCAAAAGTCTAGTACATTTTTATCATAATTAGTTACAACATCTATTCTTAATTTATTGCTATTACAAGACTTTATATACATTTCAAATAATTCATAAACTTTTTTCCCTATTCCTTGATTTCTAAGATTATTGTTTATCATAAAAAGTGATAGATAAGTTTCTTTTTCTAATTTAAAGTCAATAAAACCTATTATCTTATTGGAGTTTTTTTCAACTATTTTACATGACGAAAAACCTTCATTTTTCATTATATCTAGCTCACTATTTACCCAATCTTTATTTATACTTTCTTTATTAATGTGACTATTTAGAAAAAGTTTATTAGAATTATATATGTTTACAATGTCCTCTAAGTCTTCATCATTAATTAAGTCTATATAAAATCTATTAAATTCATAATAAATAATAATCGCCCCCTTTTTATGTTCATTATAATGTAATTATAGCAGAACTATTTAAAAACACCTTTTTTATCATTATAAAAATCTTCAATTGCATCTATATGTTGTTGAACAAATATATTTGGTAACTTATCTTTTGCAAAATACTTTAAATCAAAGGTTTCTTTTTCATCTATATTTAAGTCTCCATCTACTACATTTCCTTTGAAAAAATAACATATACTTTGAGCTTTATCACCATTTGGATATTCAATAAAATACTTTGAATAAACTCCGATTAAATATTCTAAGCTAATATCTAAACCTGTTTCTTCTTTAATTTCTCTAATTGCAGACTCTTCAATAGATTCTCCTACTTCTACCGCACCACCTGGAATGCCCCAGATATCATCCTTTTCACTTCTTTTTTGTAGTAATAATTCATTATTTTCATTAATAATGCAAGCTCCTGAAAAATTAAGAATTATAGTTTCTTTTCCTACTTTATCTCTTATCCATTTTATATAATCACTCATTATAATCTCCTTTTTGCAAAAGTAATGTTACCCCAAACAGTAGTAGTTATATATGAATTTGTTATTTAATTTTAAAATTCTTTATCTTAATTTATTGATAAATTTAATTAGATTTAATAATATTTTCTATGATTCTTTTTGAATTTTTTATATCTAAATCTACATTTACTATTTCTAATATTATTTTACCTTCATAATTCTTTAATATATCTTTAAATATATATTCAAAGTCTATTTCACCATGCCCAATAGGTAAATGTTCATGAATTACATTAAAGTGCTTATCAGCTATATGTAAGATTTTTGGATTTTTATAGCTTACCATATCTCTTAAATGATTAATATTATCAATATGTGCTATATCTAATACAAACTCTAAATCTTTATTTTGGCCAAAAATCTTTTTTATCTCATTAGCATCTGTAAATATTGGATCTAACTTACTATTATTTTCTAAAAATACTTTTATTCCATATGGCTTAAGTATCTCTAATGCAAATTTGATACATTCATCTAATTTATCCAAAGTGAATTCATCTATAACTTCATTTTTGCAAATTGGATGGATTATTAATTCTTTTTGTTCTAGTTTATTAAGTATTTCTAATAGCTTTGGTACATGTTCATTAAATTCATTTATATTTAAAACTGCATGTATTATAGTTGAAAAATTATAATTCTTTATAGTATTTATAAAATCTTCGTCATCTTTATGTAAGCAAAGACCTCTATTATCGTACCACAATTGCATAAAATCAAAGTTGTTCTTTCTTGCAAATTCCACTTCATCTTTATATCTATTAAAAAATCTTGCTAAACATCCTATTTCAACCAATTCTATTCCCTCCTATAATAATCCTAATAGTAAAAAAGAGTAATATTTTTTCTATTACTCTAATAATTTACATTTTTATATTCTTACTATCTTTTAAAATATTCATTTTCTAAAATTGACATTACAATCAAAGATTCATATTTATTTTTATATAGTACACACTCTCTTAAATTTCCTTCTTCTTTAAATCCTTCAGACTTATAAAGATTTTGCGCTTTTTTATTTTTTAATCTCACATCTAACCATAACCTATGGGCATTTAACTTTTCAAAAGAAAGCTCTTTAACTAATCTCAAAGTTTCCTTTCCATAGCCTTTGTCCTTTTCACATATTACAATTCTTCTAAACTCAATATTATTACTTATATTTTCTTTTCCGGCTAAAATTAAGTACCCTACCGGATTATTAGACTTCGCTTCTTCTATGATTATATGAAGAATATCTTTATTTGATAAAGAGTTTATATGTTGTTCTTTACTCCATTGTCCTACATATTGAGCATTTTCTTCTTCACGTTCTGCATTAAGTACAAAATCTAAATCATTTATTTCAGTATATCTTAAAATAATATTATCAGATTTATTTAAAATTTTATCCATTATAAGTTACCGCCCTTAATCTATTCTTCTCTAATAATTCCCATTATTATCTTTCTAATAAATTGTTTATTTCTATTTTTAGTTTATTTACCATTTCCTTAAGTTCTTTGCTATTAGGGCACTTGCTATCATCAAACATTTCATCTTTTGGAAGCCACCATACTGGACCTCTTTGAGGTGTATCCCCCTCAGTTCTTGGGAATAAATGCCAATGAACATGAGCATCTCCATTTCCTAATAATTCATAATTCATCTTTTCTGGTTTAAATACATTATATACAGCTTCTGCTACTATACTCATCTCTTCAAGGTACTTAATTTTCACATTGTGACTTAAATTATGTAATTCTGTAATATGTTCTTTACATAAAAACAAAGTATATCCTTTGAAGTGTTGATGATCCCCTATTACTACATACCCGGTTTCTAGTTCTATAACAAAATATGGATTAGTTCCTTGTTTAATCATTTCTATTCTTTCACAAATCAAACATCCCATATAAAATTCTCTCCTTTTAATATCTTATTTATATTAATTTTATTGTAGCATAAGACATTGTATAAAGTTTATTTACTAATATATTTAAGTACTTCATCAAATAAATATGGTTGTATTTCTGGATAAGTTAAATTGCTTGGCAATTCATCAAAGAGTTGAATTTTTTCTATTTCAAGATTTGGTAAGTCTCCAAGTTCAGTTACTTCTGCAAAATATAAACCTCCAAAAGTTGAAACTGGATGTTTTGTAATATCCTTGTCTTCTTTTGTAACTGAATAAATGCAAACAGGCTGAAGTTTAAATTTTCTTCCTCCAGTTTCCTCTTGAAGTTCTCTTGATGCAGTAATATTTATTTCTTCATCTTTTTCTCTATGTCCACCTGGAATTTCCCAAGTTGATCTATCTTTATGTTTTGACAAAATCCATTTATTTTCAAATCTTGATACTATTACAGCAAAAAGTAAATCACAATCATTTATTTCATCCCAAGTATAGAAGTTAACTTTTATCATCTCTTAACTTACTCCCTTTTTATTTTATATAGATAATTATAGCATATTTATCCATGTATCAAAAAATAGGAGCATATGCTCCTATCACTTTTGTTTCATAATATATTTAATTCGTATTTTCATCTTTAACCATTGTGCTATTTTATATCAATCACTTGTAAATTCTTACTCCTATTATTTGTGTATTTATTATGTGAATATACCGAACACTATAGATGCTATAATAAGCATTAATCCTCCACCCAATCTAGATGATATCTGGGCAAAAGATATTAACTCCATCCTCTTAGCTGCTCCAAGTACTGCCAAGTCTCCTGAACCTCCTCTATTTGCCATACAAAGTCCTGCTGTAATTGCCGTCTCAATTGGATAAAAACCCACCATCCATCCGACCACACCAGAACCAATAATAGCACCTAAAACTATACAGGTAGCTATTACAGCATTACCGATTGTAAGAGCAGCTATTAACTCTCCTAAATCTGTTAAAGCAATACCTACACCAACCATTATCACTAGTAAAAATTGCTTTGTAAAAAATCCTTGTAGCTTCTTTGCACCTTCTCTTAGCTCAATTGGTATACATCCAGAAATATTAGCTAAGGCTACCATAATTACCATCCATGCAAATCTATGAATATCTATTTTTAATAATGAGCCAAATAACATAAATTCTGGTATCTTTATTACATTTGATAAAATATTTCCTAAAACATAAAAAGTACAGGATAATATTAACCCAACAGCCATATCTCTTGGTGTCACAACAACGTCTTCTTTATCTTCTAACTGAGAAATATCATCTGCATTTCGTATTAATCCGCCATGACCATTATACTTTTCTCCATTTTTAGAATTTCCAAATCTATTTAATAGACCTGCTGCAATTATTGCTATAATATTTGCAATGGTTAATATAGATAATCCAAAGGATAGCCAGGCTGCTGGATCATTACCTGTTGCACTTTCATATATTTCTGCCATTGGTATCGCTCCTGCACCTGTTCCTCCACCCATTATTGGTAGAACATATCTTGTAGCAATATCTGCTGGTGCTACTCCAAAAATTAATCCTCCTAATATACCTAAGATTACTGCTCCAACTAATCCTGCTAATATTGCTGGCAGATAGCCTGCAAAAGCTTTTAATAGTAGTTTTCTATTTACTGATAATATAGAGACTGTTATCAGTACTGCAATAAATAAATCTAAAAAATCTGTAGTATCCATAAATATTTTTACTGTTTCTATTGCATGGTTTGGAATAAGACCAATATAAACTAAATATGCTGACCCTAAAAAAGCAAGTATTGATCCTCCACCTATATAAGTATTCCATATGGGTATCCTATCCCCTATGTATCCAAATATTATTCCTAATGTATAAAGCATTGCAAATGCTCCTAAGCTATTTCCTGGTAAATACCCGCCATAAACTGCATAAATCGTTATAGCTACTACAGTAGCAAATATATACCATGGCATATTGAAAAACTTTAATTCATTTTTATTATTATCTGGAGTTTTCATATTTTACTCACTTCCTTTTAATTATTTACATTAGTGCATAAGTTACAATTTATTTTCCCCAAATAAAAATGAATTATTTAATTACTTTGTTATTAATAATTAACATCAATTATGACCCATTATAAATTCCTTATATGTAAAAAGTCTCTATTGCAATCATATAATAGAGACTTTTTATTAAGTATTATATTTTTAAAATTAGAATAATTTAATAGATTCTTCAAGCCAATTTACATATGTTCTTTCACGTTCTACTGCTCTACTTAAAACTAAATAATGTCCAAAGTTTTCTGATCCATATTTTATTGGGCTATTTTCTTCTACTAACTTATTAAACGTATTCTCTAAATGATACTTTTTCACCTTATGCTGATTTAATCTATTTTCAAAAATAAGTTTTGCTTCTTCTTTAGAAATCGAAGACACAAAATATGCCTTTAACATAAAATCATCTTTAGGTGTAATAATATCCTCATCTAATTTAGATAGCCAAATTTTTAGTTCATTTCTTCCTTTTTCCGTAATAGAATATACCTTTTTTTCAAGTTTCGTCCCTTGAACTTCTATGTGATATTCAATAAGACCTTCGTCTAATAATTTCTTCAATTCAGGATAAATTTGACTATGCTTCGCACTCCAAAATTGTCCTATCTCACGCTCTTTAAATTCCATCATTATATCATATCCAGACATCTGGCATTTATCTAAAAAACCTAATATGGCATGTTTTAGTACTCTCATATGCACCTCTATTTTATAACAAAATATTTTTTATTATTTAATAATTAATAATATTATAATACTAATAATTTTCATAATCAAACTATTTATTAATAAAAATTATATTTTATATGCTATGACTATTATAAAATTTAATTATATATTGTAATACAATTATTAATACGGTAATATAAACATGTAAATATATACATATTAAACAAAAA
The DNA here is from genome assembly GCF_056171995.1 of Romboutsia sp. LXY-2. Taxonomy (NCBI): domain Bacteria; kingdom Bacillati; phylum Bacillota; class Clostridia; order Peptostreptococcales; family Peptostreptococcaceae; genus Romboutsia; species Romboutsia sp. LXY-2. Next base: position 64,192 of record NZ_JBKFGI010000011.1, read on the forward strand.
GTGGGAAACTATATGCCTGTTGGTGTATTAGTAAATGGTTTTTCAGTTTTATTAGGCGGTACTTTAGGTGCATTTATTGGACACTGGATTCCCGAAAAAATATCTAAAGCTTTGACTAATGTTTTTGGTCTTGCTGCTTTGGCTTTAGGTTTATCATTAATTATTCAGTTTGATTCTTTGTCTCCTGTAATACTTGCATTAATAATTGGGACAATAATTGGAGAATTTCTTGATTTAGAGAAACTACTTTCTGTAAGTCTTTATAAAATCGAAAGCAAATTGCCTGGAAATGAAATGACTCAAGAGCATATTGATATATCAATAAGTATGATAATTCTTTTTTGCTTTAGTGGTACAGGTATATTGGGAGCAATGGATTCTGCTATAAGCGGAGATCACTCTGTACTTATTACCAAATCTATATTAGACTTCTTTACAGCATTAATCTTTGGTTCTATTGTAGGATATTTAATTGGTGCTATTGCTGTTCCACAAGTTATAATAGGAACATTGTTGTTTATCATTGGTTCTACACTTATTCCATTTTTATCTGAAGCGATGATTGGTGATTTTAAAGCTTTAGGTGGGATTATTACTTTTGCTGTAGGGATAAAGATTAGTAAAATAAAGACTTACGATATTATTAATATGCTACCTTCTCTTATTGTTGTCTTACCAATGTCATATTTGTTTAGTTTATTACCATTTTGATTCTAGATAAAACTATATAAAGTTTTCAAAATATATTTCTAAAGTTTTAAATTTACTAAAGGATATTTTGCTATATTATTATGTAAAAAATAAGCCAATCTTACTTAGAAGTTTGGCTTATTTTTATAGTATTTATTTTTAATATCCAACATGAATATGCTTATAGCAAGTAAATCAGCACATCCACCTGGACTAATATTTTTTTCTATATATTCTTTTTCTAAATCTATTATCATTTGTTCTTGTTTTAATATATCAGTTTCACCTAGTTCTAAAAGTATTTTAGCATCACTTTGAACCTTCTTTAAGGTCTCAATATCTTTCCTATAAACCACTGTACTATCTTCTACTACAGCCATAAGGCTAATTAATATTTGTATGTACAGATTATTGCCACTTAAAATACTATTTTCGTATTTAGGTATTATATTATCAAATATTACAGATAATCCATCTTTAACTTGCCCTCTTATACCTGTAAAGCCATGCTCTAAATAAAGTTTTTCTCCATGAGTTAACTTTTCTTTTTCATGAAGATTTTCAAAATCATCTAAAATATCTTTAACCATATCTATAATGATTTCTTTAATATTTTCGAAGCTTTTGCCTTCATACAAGTTTTTCGCTACTGCACTAATACAAATTCCCATTAAGAATATCATTCCTTTATGGGTGTTTATATTGTTAGTAGCCTTAAACATATCTTCTTCACAGATTATTCCTATTTTTCTTATTGCAGCAAAAATGTCTTCTGGATTTTTGTAGCTATATCCTGCACTTGCCATTTCCTTCAAATGAGGAACTATCGCCACAGAACTATTTAAAAACGTATAATAATCCATATCTTTATGTGATCCAGCACTTACTGGAGATACTAGACCAAATGAGGGAAAAGTTGAAACCTCACTAATAAGCGCCTTAAGAGATAACTGAGAAGTTTGGTATGATACTGATTCTCTTTTTTTTTGAGAATCTATATATTTTTTATATACTTCATTAAAGTACTCTTTAATTTCTTCTATTGTATGACTTTGTGCTCTAGAGCATATTTTTGCATCTAAATCACATATAAAACACTTTCTTGGAGCTTTATATAAATGTGAACGTGATATTCCTATAACTTTTTCATCTTTAAAAGTATATACATCAATATCTACACATCTTCCAAGTGGATGCTTTTCTTCTATATCTATCATAAGTTTTTTGATTCTTACAAAATCTACATCAAATAGTAAATGACAGACTAATCCTTCTCTATTTTTATATTTATCATTATAAACTATATATCTATCATGATAAGTTATTATATCGCTATATATTATGTTTACTATATCATCAGTTATATAATTTGATTTTTCGATTCCAGGGTAATTAACTCTAATAGTAACTAAAGTTTTATCTTTGTTATTTCTCATTAATTCTTCTTGATGTGCTACTCTTTTTTCTCTATCAAATAAAAATTCTTCTATTAACATACTATTTTCCATACTATCGGCAAAAGTATCTTTAAAGTGTACTTATTACCTTTTCACCTTCCTCACTAAGTAAAAAATCTAATGTAGTTTTAGGTACTAGGTTTTCAACTGCGTTAATATTATCTTCTTTTAATAATCTTCTTACTCTTGAAGCACTTATTGCATCAGATTCTATTTCTTTTCTTTCTATTATTTCTACACTAACATTGTATTTTGGAAGAACTTCTTTTATAGCTTCATTATAAATATTTGTCACTTCACAATGAGGTTCACTTCCTACATATCTTTTAACTATATTAAATCTTGGAACAAAGTACTTTCCAAATACATTAACATCTAACTTTGTATATTCTTTTAATACATTATCGTTTTTCTTTAAGAAATAATTTGGGAATGTTGCAGATGAAATTACATATTCTCCTGCAGGTATTACAGTAACATTTTCCAAATCAGATGTACCTTTTTTGATTAAATCATATCTAACTTTAAATGGAAACACTGACTTATCTTCTTCTACAACAAATATTATTACATTTTCATTTTCTTTACTTGCTTTTTCTATTAAGTATCTATGACCTAAAGTAAATGGATTACAATTCATTACTATAGCAGCATAACTTTTATCATCTTCTATAGCATAAGCTTTTTTTAGTTTATCTAAACTACTGTTTATATTTTTATTACCACTTTCTAATAAACTTACCTTATCAGTAGTAAATATATTTTTATATGCTAAACCTTCAAATAAATATTGATTCTCTGGCTTAGTAAATATAAAACTGTGATATCTATTTTCTAAGAATAATTTTTCAGTTACCTTAGATATTAAGTTGTTTGATAATCCAAGACCTTGATAGTTTTCATCTATAGCAAAACACTTAAGTATGTTTTCCTTTTTAGAGCATGTTGCTATTATCTCATCATTTTCTTTTATTACCACACTGTAATCAACATCATCATATTTTAAATCAAATCTCTTTAAAAAAGATTCTACTTCTTTAACTTCATAACTTGATCTTAAATTTACACTCTCTACATTAAAATACATCTTAAAACCTCTCTTTATACACCAAAGAAGTGATTAGTTATAGTGAATACTATAACCCCTAAGAATACTATAATAGCCATTAAAACACCATCTGATATACTTGCTACAACATATTTTTTCTTAGAGTACTCCTCTGCTTCCTTAAATAATCCTTCTTCTCTAGCCTCTTTCATAAGTTCCTTATTAGTCTGTTTATTCTTCTTAGCCATGGTACAACCTCCCAATAAAAATTTGCTAAAAATGGCACCAAAACTTCTACCCACAATATATAAATTAAACATTTAAAATCATTTATTTATCTTTCTAATTATTAAATACCCATTCTACACATCTACAAAACACATTGAAAACTATAGCTTAACCTATCAATTTATAATAGGTCTAAATAATACTTATTATAACCTTCGACAAAGATAAATTATCCCTACCTACTGTTTCCACAATATAAAATAAAGAGGCTGTTGTAGTATATACCATGCGGTGCACCAGCGTAGGGGAAATATATCAGATCATCTTCCATTTGCAGGCCCGAACTTGGCCTGCTTGGAAGGGAACTGATATATAGCCCCGAAGCGGCAAGCCACAAGTTTATACTACATACGCCTCTTATTTATATATTTATTATGCGAATATACCGAATACTACAGATGCGATTATAAGCATTAATCCTCCACCTAAACGAGAAGATATTTGAGCGAATGATATTAATTCCATTCTCTTTGCTGCTCCAAGAACTGCTAAGTCTCCTGAACCACCTCTGTTTGCCATACATAATCCAGCAGTTATAGCTGTTTCTATTGGGTAGAATCCTACTAACCAACCAACTAATCCAGAACCTATTATTGCTCCTACAACTATGAATGCAGCTATTACAACATTTCCTAATGTTAATGCAGCTATTAATTCACCTAAATCAGTTAATGCTATACCAACACCAACCATTATAACTAATAAGAATTGCTTAGCGAAGAATCCTTGTAACTTCTTAGCACCTTCTCTTAATTCTGCTGGTATTACTCCTAATACGTTTGCAGTTGCAACTAAAAGAACCATCCAAGCGAATCTGTGTATGTCTATCTTAACTGTTGAACCAAATAATACGAATTCTGGTATTTGTATAACTTTTGATAATATGTTACCTAATACATAGAATGTACAAGATAATATTAAACCTACAGCCATTTCTCTAGCAGTAACTTTTATTTCTACAGTATCTTCTAACTTAGATAAGTCTTCTGCATTTCTTATTAACTCACCGTTTCCGTTAAACTTTGCACCAGCTTTAGTAGTACCTAATTTATTAAGTACACCAGCCGCCATTATAGCTATTATGTTTGCTATTGTTAATATTGATAGACCGAATGATAACCATTGAGCTGGATCATTTCCAGTAGCGTTTGCATATATTTCTGCCATCGGTATAGCACCTGCACCAGTACCACCACCCATTATAGGTAATACGTATCTTGTTGCAATGTCAGCTGGAGATACACCAAATATCATTCCACCAACCATACCTAAAGCTATAGCTCCTACAACCCCAGCTATTATTGCTGGTAAGTATCCTGCGAAAGCTTTTAATAATAATTTTCTATTTACTGATAATATAGATCCTGTTATTAAAACTGCTATAAATAAATCTAAGAAGTCAGTTGTATCCATGAATATCTTAACTGTTTCTATTGCAGCTTCTGGTATTAAACCAATATAAACTAAATAAGCAGAACCTAGGAATGCAAGTATTGAACCACCACCGATGTAAGTGTTCCATACAGGTATTCTATCCCCTATAAATCCAAATATTATTCCTAATGTGTAAAGTAGGGCAAATGCTCCTATTGTGTTGTTTGGTAAGTAACCACCAAATGTAGCTATGAATACTATTCCTGCTACTGCAGCAAATATGTACCAAGGCATACCAAAGAACTTTAAAGTTTGTTTTTTCGTTGCTTGACTAGCGCTTAAAGTTGCCATGTCGTTTCCTCCTATGATGTTATTATAATACATTAAATTAAAATATATATATCATGTCATGAGAAGCAAATCCTTCTCCTAACTGATAATCAGAAAAATTTCGCACGGGTCATGGCAATATCCATTTGAAATACCATGCCCGTTTGACTAAAAAACTTAAAATTATTTCTATTTATCTAAAACACTATCTTTTTATTTTTCTAATAGTATCTATTATGCTTCCATCTCTGTACTCAACTACTGCTACAACTTCATCTGTAAACTCTATTTCTTTTGGAGTTCCTAGTAATCTTGTAGCTATTGCTCTTGCTTCTTCCATTGTTATCATCTTAACTCCAGCTTCAGCAAACTTTTCCATTAAGTCAGTTCTTCTTGGGTTAACTATTACACCGTAGTCAGTAACTACTACGTCAACTGTACTTCCTGGAGTAACAACTGTAGTAACTTTGTCTATTATAGTTGCTAATCTTCCTCTTGTAAGTGGTGCAACTAATATTGACATTTTAGCCATTGCAGCTGTGTCACTGTGTCCACCAGATGCAGCTCTTATAACTCCATCAGAACCAGCTATAACGTTAACATTGAAGTCTGTATCTATTTCTAAAGCTGATAGTATAACGAAGTCTAACTTGTTAACTGCTGCAGATTTATTTCCTATAGAAGCGTAGAAGTCAGCACTTACTTCAACGTGCTTTTCATTTCTTCCAACAGATTCAGCTGCAGTTAAATCGAAACTTTGCGTATCGAATAATTGATCAACTAGTCCTGATTCTAATAAGTCTACCATTGGTGCAGTTATTCCACCTAATGCATAACTTAACTTTATGTTTCTCTTTAATATTTCTTCTTTAACAAATCTAGTAACAGCAAGTGATGCTCCACCAGAACCTGTTTGCATAGAGAATCCATCTACGAATAATCCAGATGCCTTCATTACTTCTAAAACTCTTTTAGCCATTAATAACTCTTTAGGGTTGTTTGTAAATCTAGTAGCACCAGACATTATTCCATTAGAATCCCCTACTTCATCAACTACTACAACGTAGTCAACTTGAGTTTGAGGTATAGATTGTGGGAAGTTTGGATAAGGTACTAATGTATCAGTAACTACTACAACCTTTTCAGCATGAGCCGCATCAACTTTAGCGTATCCCATAGCTCCACATATAGATTTTCCTACTACACCGTTTGCGTTACCCATACAGTCAGCTGAAGATGCAGCTAAGAAAGCAACGTCTATTTTAACATCTCCAGAAGTTATAGCTCTTGCTCTACCTCCGTGAGAACGTATAACAGCAGGGTTTTCTCCAAGTATACCTTCAGAAACAGCTGTAGCTAATTTACCTCTTATACCACTTGTTTCTAATCTGTTTACTACACCGTTTTCAATGTGAGCAACAAGACCATTATGAGCACTAGTTAATGAACTAGCTGCTATTCTTAAGTTCTTGATTCCCATTTCTGCTAATGTATCAACAACTTGCATTAATAATTTATCACCAGCTCTAAAGTGGTGGTGGAAAGATATTGTCATTCCATCTTTTATTTCACATTTCTCGATTGCTTCTTTTAAAGAAGATACTAATTTATCTCTTCTTACTTGTTCTTTTATGTTTTCACTGTCAGTTGCAACTTTTCTATCAGCGCTAACATTTGTGAAAGGAGCATCGTATGCTAATCTATTTTCATATCCTTTTATGTTTTTTAACATATCAGTACTTACTCTTTTAGCTTGCATTAACAGTCACCTCCAACTAAAACACCTGCAGCTTCTGCAAGTTGTAAAACTCTTTGAGCTCTTTCTATTATTGGCTTATCTACCATTTTACCGTCTACTGTAAATACTCCTAAGTTTTGCTTTAAAGCTTCTGCAGTAGCATCAACGATTTTCTTCGCTTTAGCTATTTCTTTATCACTTGGAGTGTAAACATCATGTATTAACTCAACTTGTCTTGGATGTATAAGTGACTTACCACCGAATCCCATTCTCTTTATTAAGTTAGCTTCTTTTAAGAATCCTTCATCATTGTTTACATCAGCATAAACTGTATCTAATACTTCAAGTCCACAAGCTCTACCCGCCATAGCTATCATTCCTCTAGCTACGTATAATTCATCACCTTCTGGAGTTCTTGTAGTTTTCATACTTGTTACGAAGTCTTCTCCACTTAAAGCCATACCTATAAGTCTCTTAGTAGGTGACTTAGCTATAGCGAAAGAGTTCATAACACCAAGAGCAGTTTCTATTGCAACCATTATCTTAGTAGTTCCAACTTCCATTCCACAAGCTTTTTCTATTTTTTCTATTTCAGCATCAACTGCCATAACGTCTTCTACTGATTCAGTCATTGGTATTCTTATCACTTCAACACCAGCAGATACAACAGCTGCTATATCTTCTTGCCAGAATTCTGTTGCAAGACCATTTATTCTTACTACTGTTTCTATTCCTAATTCCTTGTAGTAATCTCCAAGGTTCTTTAACATATTATGTACTAAGAATCTTGCAGAATCCTTTTCCGTCATAGCAATAGCATCTTCTAAGTCAAACATTACTGAGTCTGGCTTATATATATGAACATCTCTTATTATTCCAGGATTATTTCCAGGAACGAATAACATCGAACGTCTTAGTTTCATTTGTTGTTCCCCCTTACATCCACTTGTATTCGCTCGTTTGAGCTGAACGATATACGGCAGTTTGTACTCTACTTTTTATTACAGGATCTATAGCCCCTTTATCATTTGCAAATACTTTTGCATTTTCTACGTTTAGAGATTTTAAAGTTTCCCTTATAACGTTTTCAATTTGTTCTCCAAATTGAGCCATTACTGTACTTTCAAGTTCTACAACTATTCCATTATCATTTGGTTCTAATATGATTTGGATATCACTTGATTCTAATGTTCCAGCACTAGCAGTAACTTTTAATTCCATAGCTAGTATTCCTCCAATCAATCTTTCAATAGTATCCCGGGATACAATTTATTTTTATTGTATACCGCTTGTATATTTTTATTATATAGACAAATATTTTTTAATTCAATAAAATTTATTCATGTTTTTTTCTCTCATTTGTCGAAAACATAACAAACGGCTATATTTCAACGTTTTATAAGTTGTTCTTTTAGTGTTCTTTCGCAAAGGAAATTGTTTTCTATCTTCTTGACTATGTTTTCCTATCTTATATTTCGACATTATTTTTCTAGTTTTTATAAAGGTTTTCTAATGATCTAGTACGATTACTAATCACTCATTATGAATTCTAACCAATTACTTATATGTTAAATCATATGCTCAAATATAGATGTATCTACTAGTATAAAAACTAAAAAACTGCAGATTTAATATTTAAATTCTATCTACAGTCTTTCAAACTATTCAAATATCATCTTTTTTTATAAAAAACTATCGCTTATAAAACACTAATAATCAATACAACTATTATTATAAAATAAAAATTACCGCAGCACCCATAACAAATCTCCTTTAATTAATACTAAATACTCTGTAATATATTTAGTTAGAAGTCAGTACATCTTCAGCATCTTTACTTGCCTTTGGTAAACTCAATCCTTCTTCCCACATAAGTTTTTTATCTTTTTCAGTTCCTAGATATATAGCTTTTATTTCAATATCACTGTCTAATTTATCTGTATCAAACACCCAATATAAATCTTTAGTTAATTTATTTTTAGCCTGCATAGGTAGTATAGAACGATAATGAGTTACATACTTATTACCTTCATCATCTACAGATAGCTTTATCAAAGTATTTGGGTATGCATAATCTTTCTTGTATTTGTAAGAAAATCGTCCATCTGTAAGTTTACTAATCTCTGACACCTGTAAATCCTCTGTAGCTATAGGAACAATACTCCAGCAGAATAGTCCTAAGTATCCTATAAAAATTATTGCACAAAAACAAATTGCAACACCTATTCCTACAAAAGCACTTTTTATCTTTGATTTTTTAATTTTTTTAGATATGCTTTCTAAATCTTTTATCTCATTACAATCTTTATAAATTCTATTATCAATTAAGGAAAGCTCTGATTTAATATTTTCTAGTTCCTTCTTACAACTTTCACAATGAGAAATATGTTCTTCTAATATATATTTGCTGTCATCACTACAAACGTCATCTATATAAAGCGGTAATAAATCTTTTATAATTTCACAAGTAATCTTATTCATTATTTACCTCCTCAAATTTATCACGAATTTTATTCTTAGCTCTATAAAATATAACCCTAGCCCAGTTTTCTGTTTTATCAAATAATCGTCCAATGTCTAAATAAGACAATTCTCCAAACACCCTTAATGTAAACACTTCTTTATATGGCTCTTCTAAGTCATGTAAAATTTTGTGAATATAAAATCTATTTTCTTTATTTAATAATTCATCTTCAAAACTTAAAATATAATCATTTTCAATACTAGAATTATCTATATATCTCTTTTGTTTATTTAAATAAGTAAAGTAAGTATTCTTTGCTATTTGGCACAACCAAACACTAACCTTACAATTACCTTTGAAAGATTCTATGCTATTCATAGCTTTAAAGAAAGTCTCTTGGGTTATTTCTTCTGATAGTTTGGCATCATTACTTAGTTTTAATATGAATAAATAAACATCCTTGAAATATTGATTATATATTTTGTCAAACTCCTCCATACATTTATCAGCCAAGTTTTCCCCCCCTTTATATATAAGACCCCCTATAACTAAATTCGTTACAAAGTATTTTTAACCTTTTTTGTATATTTTCTTTTTATAATATATAAATATTACTTTGATACTAAATATTAACCACAGATTGTCTGTAATTATAAATTTCTTGTATGTAAAAAAAGGATGCCATTGGCATCCCCTTTGATAAAATTTATTTAAGCATATTATGCTACTTTTGAATTTATTTCAGTTTTTGTCTTTTTAGTCATATAGTTATATACTGGAATACCTATAGCTGTTACTACAAGTCCACCTACAGATATTAAAGTAGTAGTAATTCCTGAGAATAATAACTGATTAATTATAACGAATAATCCACTTAATATTGCTATTAATGGTATTATCGGGTATAAAGGTACCTTGTATGGTCTGTGTAGGTTTGGTTGATCTTTTCTTAACTTAATTACACCTACAAATGTTAATACATAGAATATCCATATTGCAAATACTGCTAAATCACTTAATAAGTTAAATTGTCCAGATAATGCATACACTGATGCTAATACTGCTATTAATATTATTGAGTTAGCTGGTACTTGAGCTGAGTTTAACTTAGATAATGTTTTATATCCTGGTAAAGTTTTTTGCTCTGCTAAAGTATATGTAACTCTAGATCCTGTTAATATGAATCCATTTAAAGTTCCAAATACAGATATTAATATACCTACAGTTATTATCTTTCCACCTACTGGTCCAAATATTACTTCTGCAACTGCTGCCGCTGGCGCTGAGTAAGTAGCTAATTCACTAGCTGGTAATACCCAAAGATAAGCTAAGTTTATAGCTAAGTAAACTGCCATAACTAAAGATAGTCCACCTACTATAGCTTTCGGTAAATCTTTACCTGGATTTTTCATTTCTCCAGCTAAAGCACCAACATTTATCCATCCATCATATGCAAATAATATTGCTATTAAAACTTGTCCTAATACACTACCTGCATTAACTCCATCTCCAACTAAAGGTGTTAATATTTCATTTTGTCCTGAACCCTTAATAAATCCAAATATCATAATTAATACTAAAGGTATTAACTTACATACTGTAGATAATGTTTGTATGGCCCCTCCAGTTTTTGAACCTAGAGTATTTAATGCTGCCACTAATAATATAATTCCCACCGCTATAGGAAGTAGTAGATAAGGTTTTCCCATTAAGCTTGTTGCTTGCTCTGCAAATATAACACCAAGAGCTGCTATAGTTCCAGGGAAAAATAATACCGTTTGCATCCAACCTGTTAAAAATCCTAATTTTTCTCCATAAATTTCTTTTATATATACCATCATACCACCAGTCTTAGGTATGGCTGCTGAAACCTCTGCAGCTGTAAGTCCTGCTGTTATTGTTATGATACCTGCTACTACCCATGCAATAATTCCAAGTCCTGGAGCTCCACCAGTTGATGCATAAACTGATTGAGGCTTAAAGAATACACCTGCACCTATAACCATACCTACTACAGTAGATAAGGCTGCAGACATACCAAGATTTTTTTGAAGCGTCTTGTTTTCCATGCTATTCTCCTTAAATGTATAATTTCTGTGTCAATTATTATTATAGTAGCATTTTCAATAATTTCAACGCATTTTTCGGCATTTTTCTACACGCTATTTTTTTTAAAATCATTTTTAGAAGTTTCATTACTTTCTACTTTATTTTTCAGAAAATTCATTCGGTATAACGTTTTTCTAATCAATAATATTAAGCATTTTGGCTTATTCTTTAAATATTTAAACCTATTTTTTGATTATCATATTTCAATTACAGATAGTAAGTATATTTTTCTTTCATTTTTTTTAATATATAAACTTTATTAACATGATCTGATTTTATACATATTTTCAATAAATTTTTACGCAATAAAAAACTAGATACAATTTCTATCTAGTTTTCGTGGTATTATTTATCGTAAATATCTAAGATTACATATTCTTTAAATTTAGATTTTTTATAAGTTTATTTCTATTTTTATAATAAAAAATTATGTCAATTATTCCCCATATAAATATTATTTTTATCATTATATTAAGATATTTTATTCCAAATAAAAAGCATATTGCTTCTAAGACTAACAAACTTGTTCCTGTTTTAATTCTTTGCATACCCTCAAATCTACAATATGTAGCTTTATCTATCTCTATATTATGTTTTATACTAAGTTTATATACATAATTGTCTATGCCAAACATATAGTTTTTTTCATATATATGTATTCCTGCTACTAGCATCGCTATTGGTAGGAAAATCATAATAATAAATTGCCCTGGTTCCATTTTATCCCCCATTTTTATGTTATATTCGTATATTTTATTAATATTAATTCCAGGCAGTTTTTGAAAGCCATTCATTTTTGTTACTTAGCTTTTTATCCATGTTAATTTCTTCTTGTTTGTTTTTAGCTGGAGCACTAATGTATAGTCCATCTCCACCACTCCATTAAGATCCATCTTTTTCTTGTTTTGAAACAAGTATTAGTATTTCATAAAATTTGGATTACATACTAAGTATCCAAAACTTTCACTACTTACATTGCCCTTGTTATCTATATTCCATGATGAGATATCCCCTATATCATCACTAAATGTTAAATCTCCATTGGATGTATTCCATATTTCTCCATATCATTTTTCTAATATTATATATTGAAAACTTCCTAATCCATAATGAGCACCACTATATGTCTTATGAATCTTAAATTTTAAATCCTTTATTTCAAAATCCTCTACTTTACTTCCTTTAGTTTCTATAGGTACTTTGATGTTTATAATATCTCCGTTTGATACTGTAGTATTTAAATTATCTATTTGAGGATTACATCGTTTAACAAGTTTATTTGAGATAGATGCATAAAATCCTTTAGAATCGTTTCTATCTTCTATACTAGCTGCTTCTGCATAAAATCCACTTAAATCATCAAAACTATCATTTCCATATAGATTGATGCTATTTTTACCTTTATATCTTAAATTAACATCAAGAATTATATCATTATCTTTATTTTTGTAAATATCATTTATAGACATATAGACCTTCTCTGCTTTGTGATTATCACTTTTGCATTTGAATAATATAAATTCTTCATTAGGATTAATCTTTGTTGTAACTACTGCTCCATATAAGTTTTTTGCGTTATATGCTATATTATCTAAGTATGGTCCTATAGCAAATACTATTATCATTATTAAAAAAATCCACCTACTTTGTTTGTCTGCTGTTGATTTTTTAATATTTGCAATTGTATACATTAGTACTATAAGAAGTAGTAATAATATTACTGATATGCATAAATATATAAGAATTATTGATAGATAATCGTATTTACTAATAATCGGTTCAAATATAATTGAAACTATTCCAGTTATTAAACTAAATAATCCTGTGTATTTAAATATCTTGCTATATGTTAAGCTAATTTCATTTACTTCATTATCATTTATATATTTCTTTAACTCCTCTGATAAAGTAATTTTCTTATATTTTAAATTTAAGAATTTGCTAAAGTATAATTCTCCGCTCCCAATTAACACCATGATTAACACTATAAAAAAGTAAAAATCAATCATAAATTTACTCACCCCTTTATAAGCATTATACATTATTTTCATTTATATAATGTTATTATTTTTATATCTAAATAATTAGATTTTAAAATTAATTTTAATATAATGCGAAGTAACAATACTTTTTATATTATATAGGTATATAGATAGCCGAATTTAGAGCTTAATGATTTGAGCCAAAATATAGTCATGTTTATTGCATTAAAAAGGCGAAATAAGTGTATTATCTCGCCTTCAAATATACCAATATGTTCTAGTTAAATTACTAACTTCATAACTATCTCGTCATCATCAACATCACCTGTATCTTTAAACCCTAATTTTTCATAAATATTAATTGCTCTATAATTTTTTATATTACAAGTCAATATAATATCATTTGATTCTCCAAATGGCTTTGATTTTATATAATCTAAACATAATTTTAAAGCTCTAGTTCCATATCCATTATTTTGATACTTTTCATCAATCATCATGTGCCAAATATTATAGGTTTCCTCATCATAATCATAAATAACCATAACATATCCTACCATAATATTTTCTTTAAAAATACCAAAAGGGGTGCATTGATTATAATATACATATGCCTGAGCCAAACTACGAACAGGATGTGATACAAAATTATCTTGATCTTCTCCAAGCTTTAAATTAAAGCATTCTATAAAATTACTTTCATCAATTTTCTTTAATATTAATTCTTTATTCATTAACTTCCTCCATTAATTTATGGGGGCTATTTATTTTCTATCCCCCTATTTTTCAAATAATTTTTCTCAACTGTGTTATATGTCATAATGATCAACTCCCTTAATTTTTTGTATTATTATGATAAAAGATTATTTAATGATTATAGTAATATATTAACATACCTTAATTACTTATAAGGTTTAAATCTCTCTACAAATTTTACCAAAATCATATGCCAAAATAGGTGCTTTTATGAATAAGCTTAATTATAATAGAGCTTGCTTTATAAGATTTAGTTATTACCAGTTAGTCTCAATAATATTGTTATTTTTCAATAATTCATTTATCAAATTTATCTGAGATGAACTTACTTTTATAGGCGCTCTGTCATTTCCAATTTTATATGATTTTTTCAAGGAAAAATCAATACTATAAAAGTCCTTATCATCTTTTGACTCTTTACTCCACATATATCCCTGTATGCTTTCCCAAGGTATGAAGTAATTAAATGTAAGTATACCATCAGAATATACAGCTATGTGTTTTCCTTTTGGAGTAAGTAATGATAAACTAATTACGATAAATAGTGTAAATGCAAAACAATCTAAGCTTGATAAATAACTTGCCAACGCTTCCTTTGATTCTATTTTGGTAAATCCACTACAAACAATTATTAGTATTACAAAAGAGATAACTAAAATACTTATTTGAGCATATTTTATTAGTTTTTCTTCTAAGATCGATGATTTATATGATTGAATATAGAAAAGAGGATCTACATTAGAAAGTTTACGCTCTTTTTTATGTGTTTTGATTATGTCTATGATGTGAATTCCTAGTGTTACACCTATAAATATAGTTATAAGTGAATAGATATAAAAGGAACTACGATTGTCTAAATTGATAAGGTAACCATGTCCAATTGCCGCGATTATTGATATTGATAAAAGTGTTAAAGTTGCAAATATATGCAATAGCCTACTAATTTTACAAGTCCTATCTTTATACATTTTACTTAAAGCATTTGGATCACCCATTTGCTTTAAAGCTATGGTTGTAGCTTCTTCTTCACTCATACCCTTTTCAGTATATTCCTCAATATAACTATAAATATGATCCTTTAATTCATCTTGTATTTCTTTTGCTTTATCTTCTGTAGAGATGAATTTACATACAGATTGTAAAAACCTCTCTATTGAAACATTTCTCTCACACATTAATATTGACCTCCTAATACTAAATTCATTGTTTTACTAAATAATCTCCATTCATTTTCTCGGCTTTCTAATTCTGTAATACCTTTTTTAGTAATTCTGTAATATTTTCTACGGCGTCCATTTTCAGCTTCCCAATATGATTCGATAAGTTTATTTTTTTCAAGACCATGTAAAATAGGATATAAAGTACCTTCCTTAAATTGAAATACGCCATTTGATTTATTTTCAATTTCTTTAATTAACCCATATCCATAAGTAGGCTCTTTTTTTAGTGAATTTAAAATTAATGTGACAGTACTACCTTTAATAAGTTCCTTATTCAAGAATAACACCTCGGATTCCTATGTATTTAAGATGAGTGTATTCTATGTTTTCCAAAAAGTCAAGAAGGTTATTTAAAAGCGAAAGTTCTTAGTATATTCTAGCCTAAATTAATTACATATATTTACTTTGACTTCTCCCTTTACGCTCCCCGTCCATTATTCTTCGGAATACAAAAAGGCTATCTCGTTTGTAAGAGTTCTCAGTGTACTCTAGCGCAGGATTGGATTTATAAGTTCAGATGCCATTTGCAGGCATGATTTTGGCCTGCATGACATAGAACTTATATATACAATCCGGAGCGACGAGTACACGACAGAACTCTTACCGAGATAGCCTAGCGTATTTCTAGAATGATGGTATTATACTTCCTTGGTACTTTTCTTCTATAAATTCTTTTACTTCTTTACTAGTTAAAGCCTCAGTTAAAACCTTAATCTTTTCACTCTCTTTATTATCTTCTCTACAAGCTAATATGTTTGCATATGGAGAATCTTTAGATTCTATAACTATTGAATCATTACTTGGATTTAATCCAGCACTTAAAGCATAGTTTGTATTTATAACTGCTCCATCAACATCTTGTAAAGTAGAAGCAATTATTTCTGCATTCATTTCTTTTATTTCTAAATTCTTAGGATTAGAAGTTATATCTTTTACAGTTATATCGTCCCCTTCTTTAACTTCTATTAATCCATTGTCTGCTAAAAGCTTTAATGCTCTTGCACCGTTAGTTACATCATTTGGTATTGCTATAACTGCACCATCCTTTAATTCATCCAATGATTTTATTTTCTCTGAGTAGAATCCTATTGGCTCTAAATGTATTTTAGCAGTGTAAGTTAAATCTAGCTTTCTTTCTGCTACTGTTTGCTCTAAGTATGGCACGTGTTGGAAGAAGTTTGCATCTAATGATCCTTCAGCTAATCCTGTATTTGGTAGTACATAATCATCAAACACCTTTATATCTAATTCATATCCTGCTTTTTCTATTTGAGGTTTTATCACCTCAAGTATTTCTGCATGTGGAGTAGCTGATGCCCCTATTACTATTTTATTGTCATTTCCCTTTACCTCTGATTTACTTTCACTATCACCACTTGAACATCCTATTACCGATACCGCCACAACTGATGCTAATCCTAAAGTTAATAATCTTTTTAATTTCATTTTTAATTCCCCCTATTTTTTTAATTTTTTATATAAATCAATAACTATTATTCATTCCAACTAGGTAATTATTTGTTATTGTTTATCTCACTATTTTTTATAATTTTGATACTTTTTTATCTTGCTCATTCTTTAAATAATGTCTTAAAGATTATATTATTAATTCTTATTTCTATAAATATATAAGTATAGATTCTTTACTTAAGCTTTTTGTAAGCTAGATTTCCTATCCCTTGAATTATTTGAACTAATATTATTAATGTTACTACTGTATATATCATTACTGCTGTATCATTTCTTTGGTGACCATAAGTTAATGCTATTTTACCAATTCCACCTGCTCCAACAGCTCCTGCCATTGCTGTATATCCTAGTATTGATATTATTGATAATGTAATACCTGATACAATTGAAGGCATTGCTTCTTTTACCATTACTTTAAATACAATTTGTCTTTTAGTTGCTCCAAAAGATTTTGCTGCTTCTATAAGCCCTTTATCTACTTCATTTAGTGCACTTTCGATTATTCTTGCTATAAAAGGTGCTGCCCCTATTGTTATTGGAACAAGTGCTGCAGTTTCTCCTATGCTAGTTCCTACTATTAATCTTGTCAGTGGTATTAGGGCTACAATAAGGATTATAAATGGAAAACTTCTTAGTGTGTTTACTATAAATCCTAAAGTTTTATTTATTGGTTCATTTGGTTTTAGTCCATCTGATGCAGTTACGACTAAGATTACTGCTATTATAAATCCTATTAGTGTTGCAAGTACTGTTGGTATTGCAGCCATATATATGGTTTCTAGTAGTGCGTCTAAAAGCATTTCATTTAAAAATGTACTTAAACTAGTCATTTATAATCTCCTCCCATCTAATATTTTGACTATTTAAATAAGCCATTGCCTTACTCTTATGTTCTTTCTTAATATTTATTATTAATGATCCAAGTATATCGTCTTTGAATTTCTCTAACTTACCAAACACTATAGAAAAATCTATATCTAAACTTCTAGCCATATTAGTAATTATTGTGTCATTAGATATATCTTTAGGGAAAAGTATTTTTATGTTTACCCCCTTAGGTAATACTATATTTTCTTCTCCTAGTAAAGTTTGAAGGGCTTTAGTATTTTGTAAGAAGATTTCCTCTGTATCTCCTATTTCTAAAACTTCTCCACCTTCCATAATAGCTACTCTAGTACATATTTGCTTAATTACTTCCATTTGATGTGTAACCATTATTATAGTTATTCCAAGTTTTTTATTTATATCTTCAAGTAGTGATAATATTGATTTTGTTGTGTTTGGATCTAGTGCTGATGTAGCCTCATCACATAGAAGTACTTTTGGATTTAGTGCCAATGCTCTCGCTATTGCAACTCTTTGTTTTTGACCTCCACTTAAATTTCTTGGTTTTACATCTTTCTTATCACTTAATCCTACTAGGTCGAGAAGTTCTGTTACTCTTTTCTTTATATCTGATTTTGAGAATTTAAAACATTCTAGTGGTAATGCAATATTTTCATATACTGTTTTTCTTTCTAATAATGAGAAATGTTGAAATATCATTCCTAAATCTTTTCTTAATTCCCTTAGCTCCCCTTCATTAAGCTTCTTTACTTCTTTATTGTTAACGAGTATACTACCTTCTTTATAATCTTCTAGTCCATTTATACATCTAAGTATTGTTGATTTTCCTGCTCCACTATGACCTATTATTCCAAATATTTCTCCTTTATTTATATCAATACTTACGTCTTTAAGTACTTGAGTCTCACCATAATACTTACCTACATTTTTAATATTTATCATGTCATTTCCCCCTCATATATTTTGTAAGTAAAATCTCCCTTTTCTTAAAATAAATAAAAGCCTAAGTATAAACTTAGGCTTAATTAGCAATTTATACTCATCTACCAACTGATAACAGTTGCAGGATTTAGCACCATTGTATATTTACATATACTGGTTGCCGGGTTTCACAGGGCCAGTCCCTCCACCTCTCTCGATAAGAGATATTTAATTTTATATATTTTCTTTGTTTTCTGATATGTTTAAATATTATATCAATTAGTTTTTAATGTCAATCATAAATATTTATTTTTATATAAAAAATAATATTTAGTGTAAAATTTTCAATCAGAATCATTAAAATTGATTACAGTATTTGAAATTTATAATCATTAAAAATTATAATTTACTATTTTTTATTAATTCCAAAGAATTCATTCATGTCCTTTATCATTGAATTAAAAGAGTTAGAAACTGAATTTTTAACTGTTGTTGCTTCATTAACAACAGTAGAGAATTCTTCTTTAGTTTTAGTATAACTTTCAGCAGGAATAGCTTCTAATTGCTTCATTTTAGTGTCTATCTCAGCAACTAATTTTTCTCCTTCTGCTATTAAATCATCATTCATTTTCTTAACTTCGCTATCAGAAATGTTGTCTTGTTTTTTCATATTATCAACAAATCCTTGTATTTTATCTCTACTTTCTTTATAAGCTGTTTTAACATCTGTTAAATATGCTTCATTACCTGGATATTCTTTATTTTCATATACTTTTGTTATATCTGCTGGATTTGAATATATAGCGTATTGATCTAATCCAGCTATGTAGTCTTTATATCCTGTAGCATAATAGCTAGAATAATCTTCTGTAGTTGCTGTGTTTTTTTCTGGTGTTGCTACTGTTGATTTTTTTGTACATCCTACAGCACTAAAAGTTAATGCTAATGCTAAACCTACTGTAATTATTTTTTTCTTGTTCATTTTCTTCCTCCTAATAATTTTTTATAAGTAAACTCAATAAACCTATCAAATCAATTATTGAGTAACTATTACTATTTTTCCCTTAAAGATTCTCTTCTAGTCTTAAATTTAATAATTTTTCAGTTTCTTCAATTTTATCTTCAAAGTTATTTTTCTCTAGGTCGTCTCTATCTATTAGTTCATCTAAATATAAAATAAATTCATTATTAGTTTTATATAAGACATCCTTATCTATTTGATCTAAAGCTGTTATTTGCATTTCTAAATCATTTACATATATTTTGCATTCTTTTACTAAACTATCGTTAATTTCTTTTAATTTTGCATCATTCAGGTATAAGTTTCCCATAGTTTGCTCAAATGATTTTAGGTTACTTTTGTTATCTTCTAAATAGGTTTTGTACTCATTGAAAAATTCTATATTATCAATTTCACCTCTATGAGTTAATATTTCTTTTAAATCATCGTACTTATCAAAATCTAGCGGCTTTATATATTTTTCATAATTTTTTGTTAGGAAGTTTCTGTATTCATCTTCACTAGACACTGTATTCTCAGTTTTATCTTGCACATCTTGTGATGTATTTTGATTTTTATCTGATGTATTTTCTTTATTATTATTTGTATCTGGTTGAATATTAGTATTATTTTGTGTACAACCTATGATTGTGACACTAAATATTATAGTTAATGTAATTATTAACCCTTTAATTCTATTCATATTTGTCATCCTCTCTAATATATAGGTCATATTTTAATTAATAATTTAAATTTTTTATTTACTCTAGATTATTATTCCAAAAAATAATATTTTTATTTATTCAAAATAATTTTTTTAAACCTAGTAATAAATGTAAATAGTAACTTATTATTGATAATTATTATCAATTAAGTTATAATAAAATATAATAATAATCATTATCAACTAAAGGAGTGTATTAAAAATGAAATGTTGTAATTCTCTTCACTGTGTAAATAATATAAACTCATCATATATAAAATGGCTTATTGAGGTACTTGGACCTGTATTAATGGGTTCTAAGCCATCTGAAATAATAAGTGTTCCATTTCATGATGTAAACAGAGAAAGTAAAATAGACGAAATCAATAAGTATTTTAGCAGATGTAACAAAATTGAACATATTGTAATTAACAAGGAAAGTAAAGGTACAAAGGTGCTTTTTATAAATAGAGATTCTTTAAGTGAAAAGTTAAAATGTAAGAAGTGTCAAAATTTCTTAAAGTATTTAGGCTATCCAAAAGATGTTACTGTTGATTCTTGCCTTGAGCATTTGATTGAGAAATTAGAAGGTGATAATTTTCCTGATGAGATTGGTATATTTTTAGGTTATCCTATAAAGGATGTTGTTGGATTCATGGGCTATGGTAATTATAGCTTCCATAACACTAAGTACTGGAGGGTTTATGGTGATCCTAAGCCTTCTGAGGATTTATACTCTATGTTTTTATATCATAGAGAAAAAATGAGACATCTTCTATCAACAAAAAAAGTAGAAAATATATTATCTTCTTTTTAATTAGGCAAAAAAAAGAATTCTAAATTAGTAGATAATAAATGATAAATTTTATTTTACATTTATACTAATTTAGAATTCTTTCTATTTTATTATTTAACCTGTTTTACTACCTTGTTGAAATTAAATGTTAAATTAAGATATTCAATATTATTGTCTTTGAGGAATTACAGCATATATAGCAATACTTTCCTGTGATAAATAACTAATTACCTCTGGTATTTGTTGTTTTGCAATTTTTACTTCTAATCCATGTTCTAAATCTTCAATGTTATCTATAAAAGGTATATTTCCCATAATTTTTCTTGTACTTTGTTTATCTGCAATTTCAAAATAAACAGTTAATTTATCATCGCTATAATCAAATGGAGTTCCTTTAAAATGTTCTAATTTCATAAATCTATCACCTCCTGATTTTATATTACAAAATCAATTCCAATTAGTCATTTTCAAATTAATTTAAGACACATCATATTATTTCTTTACTGATATGGTTATATAAAAGTTCATAGATTAACTCTTTATCTCTATTCTTTAGAGCTTCATATATTCTTTTATGTTCTTCCAAGCTTTTATCAAGATTCTCTGCTTTTCTGTATTTATCAATATACATAAATCTTTGCGCTTCTATTTCTTCAGTTATTGAACTTAGTAACGTATAAAGTATTCTATTTTTTGATAGTTTTGCTACTTGCATATGAAATTTTACTCCATCATTTACTGTATATGCATTTGTTTTTATACAGTATTTAGCAAGTTCTTCTATTTCTTCATCAGTAGCATTTATAGCAGCTAATTTAGCTAATGATGGCTCTAATACTAGTCTAGTTTCCATTAACTCTTTTATTCCATTATTATCTTTAAGAGACTTAAACATGTCCATCTTTTTAATATTTATTAATGCATCTTTTGTTATAAAAGTTCCTTTACCAGCTTTTGCTTCTAATATACCTGATAATTCAAGTGACTTTAGTGCTTCTCTTAATATATTTCTACTTACATTAAAATTCTCTGCTAATTCTATTTCTCCAGGTATTCTATCACCTTGGTTCCAAATGCCCTCTTTAACCATATTTATAATCTGATCTGTTATATCTTGAAATAATTTATTTTTACTTATAGGCTTTATCATGTTTACTCCCCCATGTTTTTTATCCATCTAAGATTAATTATAACTTATTTCTGTTAATAATAAAATATTCACTATTTGTCAATACATACAAAGAGCATGTTTAAATGTACTACATTTAACATGCTCTTTTAATATTAATTATTCAGTTACTTCTATAGGTTTTATACCTTCTTCTACATAAGTCAGCAATTCTTCTATATTTAATTCATTTAGACCAACACTTTCAACAGTTCTACCTTCAACAAATTCTCCTTCTAAAAGTAGTTTTGCTATCTTTAGTATTGAATCCATTCTATCTGTTTTTACTCCAAGCTTTTTACCTAATGAAGACATTGGTTGTAGTGAATTAGGTATATCTTCTTGTAAATATCTTGTTCTAAGTGTTTTTTGACCTTTTACCCCTTTATATGCTTTTACACTTCTTGCTATTTCATATAAATGTTCACCCTCTGCATCATACATTTCTTTATATAGAACATCTATAGATTCTAATTTTAAACCTAAAGCCTTACCTAAATCAACTCTTTCTTTATCCATCTCCTCTATAAATTTGCCTATAGATGGTGTTATTCCATTTATGTAGTATAAAAAATCTTCTTCGTTTTCTATTTTAGATGTGTTAAATATTGTTGGTGCTGGATGCATCATTGCATTTAGATTCTCTAGACTTGTTTGCAATACATTTTTAGCTAGCTTAAATTGTGGAAATGCAGAGTTAAGTCTTTCAATTAAAATATTATTTTTCTTTGCAGGAAGTGCTGCAACTGTTACCATATTTTTAACTCCATATATTTCTGCAAAGCTTATTTCTTTTAATCTACATGCATAAAGAAGAGTACTTGTTTCCCCTATTATTACTTCTTTATTACAACCTTCTTCTTCTAAAATCTTCTTAAACTCAAAGGCAGCAAATGTTGAGCTTGGGTGTATTACAACTACTTGACCATCCTCTAAGTATGGTGCACATTTTCTAGCTATGCTTTCATGGTATAATGATGGCAATACAACAACTACAACATCACTCCCCTTTATTACCTCTCCTATATCTGTACTTGCAAGCTCTACTTTACCAAATCCATTTACTGCACCTATAACGTCTACGCCACCTTTTTCATTTATTTTTTGTACTGTTTCTTCCATAACATCAAATAGTTTTACACTTTTGCCAAGTATTCCAAGATGACCTGCCATTGATTGACCACCATTACCTCCACCTACTATTGCCCATTTGTAACTCATATTAAAATCCCCCTATTCTATAATTTGTTTAAATGTACTACATTTGAATTATGATTCTTAATATTAATTTAATATTGGTAAATTATATTAAAATTTTAAGCTTCTAATTTTTCTTTATTTGTCATCTTACTAACTACTAGTAATGCTATTAATGATAGAACTATTCCTATAGCAGCATAATTTATAGCTGTCTGTAAAATCATACCTATAATACATCCTAAAGCTCCAGCTATCATACTTGCTACTATTCCTACTTTTGTTATAAATTTTTTATTTCTAAAAGCATATCCTACATATATAGGGCACAATAGAGTAGCTGCTGAGAAAGCATATGTTGATACTAGCCAAGTTAAGGTATCTGTAAATACTAAACACATTAAAACTGCTACTAGCATTACTACAAATGAAAGAGCTCTAGACAACTTTAATGTTTTTTCAGAATCTAAACCTGGTTTTACTATTGGTAAAATATCTCTTGTAATATTAACAACTACAGATTGAACTCCACTACTTACCGTAGACATCATTGTTGCAAATATTAAAGCTGCAAACCCTGCTAATAAAAATGTTGGTAATTGAGTCATAAACCAACCTGTTGCTGCGTTTCCTTCTATTGCTGGATTAAGAGCATTTATATTTATTCCCATATACACTGCCCACATAAAACTTAAGAATGAAAGTAGTGCAGAAATACCTAAACTCTTATTAACTTTTTTTTCATCATCTATTGCACATACTCTTTGGAAATATAGTTGATTAGTTATACCACCTGGCAGTATAGAGAAAATCCATAAGAAAACTGTTGTCTTTCCTATCTTATCAATAGATCCTGAAAAGCTTAGCATTGCAGGTTCTATACTTTCCTTAACTTCACTAAATCCACCTGTTAACTTTGTTACAAAAACTAAACTTATAGCACACATTAATATCATAAAACATGAAAATATAAAATCTGTCCAAGCCACTGTTTTTAACCCAGATGGCATTACAAAGAATAAGCTTACTACGCAGAAAATTATACATAGTAAATTATAATCAATTCCTGTAATAGTAGTATAAATACTACCAAATGCTGTTATTTGTGATGTTACCCATCCAAATGGCACAATTATTGTCATTAATGCAGCTACAACTGTAACAAGTTTACTATTCCCTGAAAAGTTTCTAAGTATTTCTGGAACAGTAGTGTAGTTATTTGCTCTTAGCCATTTTGCTGGGTACATTATGATTATAAAAGGAAGTGATGCTAAAAGACCATATATTAGAACCGCTACTCCATTTCCATAAGCGTTTCCTAGGTGACCAACTAATATTCCTCCACCCATTGCACTAGCAAACTGTGTTCCTATAACAACGTATATTGGAAGACTTCTACTTGCCACAGCCCAGTCTTCTTCTGATGTTTTCTTTCTATTACTTATTATATATGTCGGTATCAAAGTTGCTCCTATAACGATAATATTTGCAATAATAATTGCTAGAGTTGTATTCATTATTATTCCCCCTTATAATATCTGACTGTTAATACCAAACTTTTGATTTACACTTTTTCTTTTAAAGAAAGTACTTATCCTGCTGTTAAAAAACATATAATCTATATTAATGTATTGAATTAAAGCTATTTATCCTCCCCCCTTTGCTCTATGTATATTTGTCCCCAATACTACATTGTTTATTTGTACTACATTTAATTTTCTGAATATTTACATATTTAAATTGTAGTTACTCCAATTTTTATTTGCAACATTTTTTTATAAATATATTGTATACATGTTTTGTGGGTAATTTTAATTTTTTATACGTAAAAAATATGCTGATAAGCTTATTAAGCTTACCAGCATATCACTTATAATAATTCACATCATTTGTAAACGAATCAGTAATTTGATTCTAGTAATAGATTCTCATCGTTATAGTTATTTATATAGTCTACCATGTTTCTTATATATTTTTCTGCATTTTTGTCGTCTTTTTTTCCATACCATACGTTTGATTGGCCCATTCCGTATGAGTCTTCACTTCTTCCTGCTTTTGGTACTATTTTATGTCTCTTGTTTATAGGTAATAGTACACAGTCTTCTCCTTTTGCTGTTACATTGAATTTGTTTTGATTTTTGTCAAAATCTACATATTTGTATACTGTTGCATTTTTATACCATCCTATTATATTTAGCTTGTTTTGGAATGGATCTTTTGCTACCCATATTACTAATACGTTGTTTGCTGTTTCATCTTCTTCTGTTATATCTTCTATATTTTCAATTTTTAGTGCACTATCTTTACCTCTTGATGGTTTGGTGTAAATATATCCTTGATAGCTACCATCTTCTTTTACTAAAAAGTTAGAGCACTCTTCTAATTGTAGCTTTTCTTTAATCCATTTTCCTCCATTTTCAGGCTGATCTTTCTCAGTTATTCCTTTGTAGTTTTCCATCCATGCTATGTTGCAAAATAGCACTTTCATTATAATCTCCTCCTATTATTTATCTATTTAATAATTTATTAGTTATAGCATATAAAATTTATATTTTTCTCCAAAATAAATAAATCACATTTATTCATAATATAAATAAATGCAATTTCTTTTATTTTGTATATGAGATAATATCTATTTTTGTATATAAATAGAAGGTATACAAAGCTAGTAAATAGTTTTATATACCCTTATTTAAGTATTTCTATTTCGATGGTTAATATTCCTTGTTTTTATAAAATAAATTATTCTAAATAAGTATTTCTTATTTCTTCTAGCTCTTTTTCTGTTATGTTAAATTCGCTACAAATGTACTCTTCAGGACTTTTATACATTTCATCAATTCTTTTAAAGCACTCTTTAATATAATCTTCATATACTCCAAACATGTATCTTAGTTTTTCTTCAGGTATATGACTTAAGTCTGGTCTAAAAGATAAAAACTCTCCTATAAATTCTTTTACATAATCTTCACTTTTTAAATATTCTTTAATTATATCTTCACGAGGTACTCCTAGTAGCATAAGTATTATTGAGCATCCTACCCCTGTTCTATCTTTTCCTGCTGTACAGTGGCTAAGTATTGGTAGCATATTGGGATCTTTTACTAGGTTTATTAAGTTTTTATAAGATTCATTATTTACAGGAAGCTGATAATAACTTTCTTTCATTCTATTATATGCCATGCCTTTTTCAAAAAATTCATCAATCATTGCTTCTACTGAGTCAAATTCATCACTTTCGGTACTTGGCATCTTTAGTGCTGGAATTCTTATATTTTTTATGTTTTCTATTTCTGTTGATGGATTTTTTTCGGCTTCATCATCATTTCTATAGTCAAATATATGTTTAATATTTAGTTTTTTTAGTGTATCTATATCTTCTTGACTTAAATTTGTTAGATGTGCTGATCTGTAAAATATTCCTTTTTTTACACTTCTTCCATCACTGGTTTTGTAACCACCTAAGTCTCTAAAATTTTTCATGCTTTCACTCCTTACTTTTGTTACTATTATTATATGTTTATTATTGTTCATTTTTGTTATAATAATTCAATTCAAAAAATATAAAAGAATCATACTTTTAATTTTAATACCACGCTATTAATTCCTTCTATTTAATTTCAAAATCTAAATGGCTCAAATGAGATTTTTATCATATCCATTAAAATAATTAATGTAAACCATTATTATTTTTAATGATTTGAAACTTGGTTTTATGCTAAAATAATTTTAGATTATTCTTATGCTATAAAGTTAGCTTTTGACATATAGAAAATATATTTTTTATATGAACATATGCTAAAAATCCATCAGAGTTTTTAATCAGGGAGTGGTACGATGACATCAAAATTTTATTTTTCATTATATATGTTAGTTTATTATATGGTTTCTTTTTTATTTATTTATTATCCCTTTAGACATAATTTAAGATACGATTTTAAAAAAGTTTTTGTATCACTAGTTATTATATTTTTAATTAATATAATCTCATGGATAATAATATTAAAAGATAACTACTATAATGGAGTCTCTTTAATAGGCTTAAAATTAGCATTTTCTTGCTTTTTTATGGGAATTTCATACTATTTAGTTAGAGCTAAGTTTGCTAAATTTTTATATATATTTTTATTGCAAGACATTTTTATCACCGTAATATTTTGGAATACTAGCTTTTTAGATTTCTTTTTTCTAAATAATCTAAATTCCTTTAATCCTAATATATATACAATAGTTATTGCCATAGCCCAATTTATAATGTGTTATCCATTTGTAAAGTTATATTTGGATAAAAAAATTATTCCATCACTTTATATGGGAAATGATGTTCTATGGAAATATACATCAAAACTTTTAATTTGCTTATGCTTTGTATCAATAATACTAATGTTTTATTTTGAATTTTATGATGACTTATCATTTAGACGTATCTTTGCCCGATACTCAAGCTTACTAGTCATGTATTATGTTATACATACACATATTAAAATAATAAATGAGGTTGAACAAAATTCGAAATTAGAGAAGCAATCTATGTATATGTCAAGAGTTGTTACTCTTCTTCAAGAACAATATTCTAGTATTACTGAAAATATTAAAGAGACCAGAGCTGCACGCCATGATTTGAGACACCACTTAATGGTTATTGGCGGTTACTTGAATATGAAGGACTATGAAAATCTAACATCTTATGTTAATAGTTATGCAAATACTCTACCAACTAAGGTTGATACTCGTATTTGCAATAATTATGCTATTGATGCTCTTCTTCAACAATATTTATCGATTGCTCAGGATAAGAATATTAAGATTGATACAAAATTACAACTTGATAACAATACGTCCATTAAAGATTGTGATTTATGTGTAATATTTGGTAACTGTATTGAAAATGCAATGGAAGCTTCCCATGCTATTCCATCAGATAAACGAAGTATACTAATAAAATCTCGATATCATAATGATATGCTTATAATTGCAATAGATAATAACTTTAATCGCAGAGTAGTAATAAAAGACCAAGTATACCTTTCATCAAAGCGTTCTTATCAATATCAAGGTATAGGCTTATGTTCCGTTCGTGACATTGTAACCAAATATAATGGTGAAATGAAAATTGAGACCATTGATAATATATTTAGGCTATCGATAATGATAAAAATTAAATAAACTAATTAAATACTTAAGGCTAAACCACAAAATAGAACTGCATAATTACAGTCCTATTTTTATAATGGTTTAGCCATTTAAAATTTCCTATTATTAAAAACATATAAGGTTATTTGTATCCTATCTTTTAAACTTAATTTTGATAATATATTTGAAATATGCTTCTTTACTGTATTTGTACTTATACATAATTCATTTGCAATTTCTAAATTAGACTTTCCCTTTGACACCAACATTGTAATTTCTTTTTCTCTTGCTGTTAAGTCTTTAAACGTAGCTATACTATTATGGCCTTGAACAATTGTATCTAATAACTCTACATCATGATATTTTTTCCCTTTTTGTATTTGATTTAGTGCCCAAGGAATACTTTCCGAATCAATGTTAGGTAAAATATATGCATCAAAACCAAGTTCTATGGCTTTTCCAAAAATTGATTTATCTTCTTCAAAATCTAGTATCATTATTTTAATGTTTTTCTTATCTTTAATATTTTTCAAGAAGTTTAAATATTTAATATTCCCATTATTTGTATCTGTAATTATTGTATCAATTCCTTCTAAATCTAATTTTTCATAAGTGTTACATTGCACAATACTTGATACAATACTTTCACCATCTAATATATTTATTAATCCGCTTCTAATAATTAATGAACTTGAAACTACTAGTATATTCATATTTCCCCCATACTTCTGTAAACAGCTATTTGTTTCTTCTTTATATTTATATAACTTAATTGTAATAAAATAAGAAATTTATATAAGTATCATTTCGTAATTTGGTAATTTATGGTGTAAATAGAAATCAACTCTAATAATTTTTCTGAAAATTAATGTTATAATAAATATAATAATTTTATTGTAAAACTATATTTTGAGAGGTGTTTACTTGCGAATAATAATATGTGATGACTTAGAAACCGATAGAATGACTCTTTACGATAATATTAAAAACTATTGTTTTTTAAATAAATATTATATTGATATAATTACATGTAGTAATAGTAATGATCTATTTAATAATTTTGAGGAGAATAAAATCAACCTTATATTTTTAGATATTTATCTAAATGATAATAGTGATATGACTGGTATTGATATTGCAAGAAAAATTAGAGAAATAGATTCAAGCTGTATTATAATTTTTACTACTGTTAGTAATGAGCATGCCCTTGATGCATTCTCTGTGTATGCATTTGATTACTTGGTTAAACCAATAAAATCTGAAGTTCTTCTAAACACTTTAAATAGATGTTTTTCACTATTATCACAGCCTTCAAAGTATATTGAAGTCTTATCTAATAGATTATTAATAAAGATTCTACAAAAAAATATCTTATATATTGAAGTATTTAATAAATATTGTTTGATACATACTACCTCTGATTCAATAAAGACGTATATGACATTATCTCAGATTGAAAAATTATTAGATTCTGATATATTTTTAAGATGCCATAGAAGCTATATTGTAAACTTGGAGCATGTGAAAAATTATTCTGATTGTGATTTTCTTTTATCTAATGGAAGCCAGGTACCTATTTCTAAGGATAAAAAGATTTCAATCAAACAGGTATATCTAGACTATTTATTTAATTTAACTAGAGCTTAAAAATGTTACTGAAATTAGACTAGTGGAAATAAATTTTTCACTAGTCTAATCTTATTTTTATATTTTATAATACTAATAGCCCCTTGTCGTAAGCATATATTGCTGCTTGAATTCGGTCTTTTAAATTTAGTTTAGAGAAAATATTGCTGGTATGTTTTTTTACTGTATGTTCAGTTATAAATAAGTCCTTTGATATTTCAAAATTACTTTTACCTTTTGCTATGCATATTAGTATTTCTCTTTCTCTTTTTGTAAGTTCATCCACTTGTTCTGTACTTTTTCTTGATATATAATTTTCTATAAAATCTCCATCGTAATATTTTTTTCCTTTAGATAATTGTTTTACAGCATAAGCTATATCTTCTGAATCGATATTTGCCAATATGTATCCATCTACTCCTGCCTTCATACATTTTGAAAATATACTTTTATTTTCATAAAAATCTAATATCATGATTTTGGCATTAGTCTTACATTTTATTTCTCTAATATAATCTAAATATTGTTCATTATTCTTGTTTAAATCGATAAGTATTAAATCATAATTTCCTTCATATGCTTCTGAAAATATATGACTTTCTGTAATGTCTCTTACACAGTTTTCTTTTGATAATATGCCTTCTATACCTTTTCTAATTATAAGTGATTCTGATATTACAATAACTTGCATATTTATTCCCCCTTAAAAATATACCAGTTATTTAGCCGGTTGCACTACTAGCTCCATATATCTCTAAGTGCCCACATATAAGATATATTTCTTCACTTCTAAAAACTATTTTTTTCTTCACTTAAAAGATTAATAATTTTAATACTTTTTAATTATATTTTAAATTAATTTTTAATGGTTGTAATCATAATGGGGTAGTAATTTTAATGGTACTTTAGAATAATTTAGATTCCTAATTATTACATTTTTCTACAATAAAATAAAGTAGTCTAGCTTTTATGCTAAACTACTTTATTTTCATAGACTATAACCTCTTAATAGTAAAGAAATCATTATTTCTCAAACATTACTTATATGCACTACTAGTATACCTCTACTTGTCTACTTAACTTAATAACTTTTTTGTGCTCACAGTTTGCTTTATGCTTGTCTCTTTCTTCAAAGCTCCAAAACAATTCACCACAGTATCTACACACAAATATTATACCTTTATTATTATCTAGCGAACTATTTAATTCATTATTATCCATTCTTTCTCCTTGTACTAATACCCAGACTTCTTTTTATATACTCTAAGTATTATCAGGATTCTTATCTTTAATACTACTTAATTGCACTTACTATAACCACACTGCATACAAATAGCGCAACCACCTGTAGGTATTATTGCTTCATTACCACACTCTGGGCAAACAAATCTTTCACTTTCATGTTCTTTATTACTATCTTTATTATGTTCAGCATTACTTTCCTTCTTAACTTCTTTTACATTTTTCTCTTCTGTCTTTTCTTCGCTACTTTCTTTATCTTCACTTTTCTTGTTCTTATTTTTATCGTTTAATAGTACACCACTTCTCTTACATCCATCACGATATATTGTTATTCCCTTAAGATTATTTTTCCAAGCTAACATATATATATCGTAAACATCTTTAGGAGTAGCTTGATAAGGAAGATTTATTGTTGATGAAATTGATGCATCAATGTATTTTTGCCAAGCATTTTGCATTTCTATTCTTTCTTTAGGGCTTAAAGTCATAGCTGTTACAAAGATGTCTGGTAGATCTTTTTCATCTATTAAATCCTTCACATCCATGTATTGTTCAACTATTGGAGTGTATACCTTGTAATATACATCCTTGTCATGTAGTGTCTCTGTCTTTCTTGTGTAGGACGTATTAAACATTGGCTCTATTCCACCACTTATTCCAAGCATTGTTGAAATTGAACCTGTTGGTGGTATTGTAAGTATTTGAGAATTTCTAAGACCATATTTTTCAACTAGTTCTTTAACATCTTGCTCTACGTTATTTTTGAAGAACTCTGAACTAAATAAGGCTTCTTTGTTGTAATTTTCATAAGTTCCTTTTGCTTTTGCTATCAGTGCTGACTGTTTTACTGCCGCATTTAGCATTGTTTTTGATAAAGTTTCGCAAAGGTCTATAGCTTCTTTTGAGCCATATCTTATGTTTAGCTTTATCATCATATCAGCAATTCCCATTACACCAAGACCTATTTGTCTGTATTTACCTACTGTTTCTTTTTGCTCTTTTAATGGATGTAAATCTAGTCCTTCTTCTAATACTTCATTAAGTGCTACTACACTTTCATGGACACAGTCTTTAAATTTCTCTATATCAAATATTGCGTTATCTGTAAATGGTTCTACTATAAATTCAGATAAATTTATTGAGCCCAATAAACAACTACCTCCTGCTGGTAATGGCTCCTCCGCACATGGATTAACTCCTGCATATTTAAATTCTTTATCTTCACTTAATAAATGATTTTTCTCAATGTGGTCCCAAAATAGTATTCCTGGTTCTGCATAGTCCCAGTTGTTTACTACTAACTTCATGAAAAGCTCATAAGCATCTACTACCTTACTTACAACTTCACCCGTTGAGTCTACTACAAATTTACACTCATACTTTTCTTTATTTTCAACAGCTTTCATAAACTCATCATTTATTCTAACTGATATATTTGCCTTAGTTACTCTTTCTAAATCTGTCTTTATATCTATAAATTCTCCAATATCAGGATGATTAACATCCATTGATATCATTAATGCTCCTCGTCTTCCTCTTTGTCCTATTAGCCCTGTTGTCATACTGTATAAATCCATAAAGGATACTGCACCTGTAGTTGTCTTAGCTGAGTTATGCACAGCTGATCCTTTTGGTCTTAGTTTTGAAATATCAAAGCCTACTCCTCCACCATAGCTAAAGGTTCTTGCTAGTCTTTTAGCTGTGTCAAAGATACTTTCTATACTATCTTCAGGTGGTGTTAATACGTAGCAATTTGAGTAGGTTACTTTTATACCTTCCTTTGGCAATCCTCTATTTGCTAATATTCGCCCTGCAAATAAGAACTTTCTCTCTTTTATTAGCTTTGCTATTTTCTTATTGCCTCCAGATATTCTTTCTATCCATTCGTTGAAAGACTCATTGTTGTATTGATATTTATTGCTCCATATGGATTTTTGAAGTTCGTCCATTTTCCATTTTGTACTTCTAATATCTGATCTTTTTTCTCTGTATAAGATGTATTTTTTAGCTACATCTTTTCTATTTGATTCCATAAGTAATAGCTCTACAGTATCTTGAATTTCTTCTACTGTAATTTCATCTTTGCTATTTATAAGGTCTTCTATTTTTAATGATATTTCTTCTGCAAGATTAGCATCTATGCCGTGTTTGCTGTTGATAGTTGATTTATAAATAGCGTTAAAAACTTTGTTACGGTTGAATATTTCTTTTGTGCCATCCCTTTTTACAATGTATTTCATTTATGTCTCTCCTATCTTAAATGATTCGTATAAGATTATATTACCCAAATAAAAATCTTTTTTACCAAGTATATTTTTGCTTATTATTTATTTATTTTCGATTTTCTAAATTCAAATATTCACTTAATAATTTATTAATTTATATAGAAAATTTCAATATAAACCAACTTCATTAAAAGAGTTAAATGAATATTTTATAAAACAAAATGCAATATATAGTTTACTTTTTGTAATTTATATCAT
Organism: Romboutsia sp. LXY-2; assembly: GCF_056171995.1. NCBI lineage: Bacteria > Bacillati > Bacillota > Clostridia > Peptostreptococcales > Peptostreptococcaceae > Romboutsia > Romboutsia sp. LXY-2. The sequence goes on from NZ_JBKFGI010000011.1 coordinate 98,233, forward strand.
ATCATATGTAATATAAGGAGGTTTATATGAAGAATAAAAGAATGAAAATAGCTCGTATCGAATGTGATATGAAACAAGACGATTTAGCCAAAGCAGTAGGGGTAACAAGACAAACTATAGGATTAATAGAGTCAGGAAATTATAATCCTACTCTAAATCTTTGTGTTGCAATATGTAAGGCTTTAGGGAAAACCTTAGATGATTTATTTTGGGAGGAATAGTTATGAAAAATATTAAAAATCAAGATGAAAGAATTTTAGCTCAAAAAAGAAGAATCCAAAGTGATGGATATCAATTATTAGTTTATGCATTATTAATATCAATAGTAATTCAGCAGTTCTTTTTACAAGCTCCACCTAGCCAGTTTATGGGTGAGCTTTTATGTTTAATAGGTGCTGGGATTTATTTTATGATTCGTCATTTAAACCTTGGTGATGATTTTTACTGTGATAATAATGGTTCAGGCAAGCGCCTTTTTAAGAATGCTTTAGTTTCTGGAGTGGGAACTATTATTATTTATGCTTTTTTAACTGGTGAAAGAGATGTATGGAACCTTTTAAGCTTCTTTTTAATATATACTGTTTTCATTGGTGGTGGTACTTATCTTATTTATTATGTAAGTAAAAAGAAGAAGGATAGGATTGAGGAAGAGCTTGATAGAGAAGAAGATGATATTGATTAATATATTTTATAATAGTAAAAGTGACCTATAAATTATTAGGTCACTTTTCTTCTAAACATGTAGCTAACCAAATAATACCTTCTATAACGTGCTTTTGTGTAGTTTCAAATCCTACTAATTCGATTTCATCTTTAAGTTCTTATAGTGTGCGAAATTATGCTTATGTTATAATAAATCAAAGCATATTCATTTTTATTTACAATTGATGCATATTTACATATAAATTTAGGGGGAATAATTATGCAATGTCCATACTGCAATAATGAAATGATTTTAGGAATTATACGCGGTAGTAGAGAATCAATCAAATGGGTTCCAAAAGAAAAAGATAAGGGCGTGTTTATAAATACTTTTATAAAAGGAATCACTATATTAGAATGGTATGACTCAAAGGTAGAAGGCTACTATTGCAGTGAATGTAATAAGATAACTATTGATTTACCTAAAAAATTATAATAGATTACCAATTTTCTGTATGAAAATCCGAGAGTATTACTATTGTGATACTCTCAGTTCTGTTTAACAATATACAATCCTAATCATTATTCTCATACCATAGAGCCTCTTTTTATACAAATAGTTAACTTGGTTTACTATATCTATTTTCTCCATAAATACCTAATAAACTTTCTTTGATCTATTTCATATAATTTTTTATTTTCTAATCTATGTCTATCTAAAAATAAAAAATCATTTTCTTTTAATATATCTGATTCAGTAATATTTGGGTTATCATTAGGAACTTCTCTAAAGCCATTTACCCACAAAATCCCATCTTTTTGAATATGATTCATTATATTACTATATAACTGTGGATTCAATCTATAATGATTGATTATAACTACATCAAAACTTCCTAAATTAGCAAATATATCATCTTTAGATAAATCTACCATTTTGGTATCTATATTGATTTCCTCATTTTTTACAAAGTAATTCAACCTATTTAGAGCTTCTTCACAAAAATCAATAGCAATAACTTCATATCCTAATCTTGATAGATAAATAGCATTTCTTCCATCTCCACAGGCAATATCCAATATTTTACCTTCCTTTGGAAAACATGAAAGGTCATCTTCTAATATTTTTTCATGCCTCATAACTTTCAATTCTCTAGTTTTAAATCTATTATTCCACCATTCACTATCACCCATATACTTCATTTTCTATACCTCTCTTTTATCCTTAAAAAACAAGCATCCCTTTATCATCATATTTAAAGTTTGGTCCCCATGCTACCTCCCAATAATATCCGTCTAAATCTGCAAAATACCCATGATATCCTCCCCAAAAAACATCTTGAGGTTCTTTAACTATTTTTGCACCAGCACTTCTAGCTTTTTCAATAACCTTATCTACATCTTCTTTATGCTCCACATTATAAGCTAAGGTAATTCCACCAAATCCGTTAGAAATCTTCGGCGTATTTTCTTCGCTAATATCTTTTGCTAATAAATCTAGTGGATAAAGCTCAAACTTAGTTCCTGGTGTATTAAAAAATATTACTTCTGGATTATTACTATTTTCATCTGTTTCAAATCCAAGCTTGTCTCTGTAAAAGTTTATAGCTTTCTCCATGTTTCTTACCCCTAAGCATATACATGTGATTTTATTCATAGTACCATCCCCTTTTTATATTTAAGTTAAGTTTAACACATGATGCTTTAATAGTTTTTTTGTTTTAGAGTGCTTATTTCTATAATATTAAAATAATTATAAAATAGAAATAAACAAAAAACTCATAATATTTTCTTATCATGAGTTTTTTTCTGTAATATTTATTAATTATTATCACACTATTTTTATTATAATAGGCTACTTCTATTCATCTACTCTTCTTTTATTAAATGCTATCTCTTAATTAATTCTACATTTTCATCTGCAAATACAGTCATACCTATTTTTAGCTCAACTTCTGCACCGGTAAAATTGCTGCCTGTTATATATACTGCGCTTGGTCCTTCATCACTCTCTATTACTCCTATAGTCCCCTCAACTTTTTTAGAATCTTTATCTGATTTATCTTCTGAATAAACAAGGTATACTCCCTCTGGTATATCTGCACCAACTTCTAGAGACTTCTCATTAGTTACAGTATATTTTTCTACTTTTGAACAACCTATACTAAATATAGATATTAATATCGAAATTACTAATAATAATACTTTTTTATTTCCTTTCAAATTTTAATCCCCTTATTAATTCTATATTTAATAGTTCTTCACAGGTTATAAGAATCCTTTATATATAGTTTATAACTGCTAGGTGGTTAGATATTAAATCAAAAGTATTTTATCTAATTTGAAATATTATTTACATTACTTAATTAATTGCTTAGTCATTAATAATGATGTATTCGCACTTTTATATTGAGATATTGCATCTATTAAAAAAGTTTGATTACGCTCTGGGTCTTCCAGGTATAGTCCTATACCATTGATAGCTAGTCCATATAATGAAGCTGTATATATTACAACTGCAGATTCTCTATTGCTAAGTAAGTCCGTGTCTTTAATATTATAATAAGCATAGTTCATAGTCATAATCTCTCCAAGCCTAGTTCTAATAAAAGTTAAAGTCTTACCTTCATTATCTTTATCATATTTACAGTTTATTATATTATTGATAACCATATATAATTCACCATCTATTGCAGAAAGCTCATTAATTGATTTTATTGTCTCAGGTTTTGCTTTATCTATTGCATATGAAGTTGTAGTGAAAAGCATCACTATTACTAATAATATACTTATTTTTTTCATTTAATTATCCTCCATTACATCATTGTATATAGTTTTTTCAAATGATTGATAAATTATTACTTATTCTTGAGTTTAATTTTTTAAAATAAAAAAATCCAGCAAATTATTGCTGGACTTTACTTATATTTCTTTATACTATTTTTATCTTTACTAATTTTTATCTTTACTAATTTTTAGCTCTTTAACAACGAGGTAATTTCCCCTAAATGATATAAGTTTAGAACATGAAGAGCCCTTGTACAACAAGTATATAAAAGTAGTCTCTCATCATCACTGCTATAATTATCATTACTTGCATCATATATAAGAACCACATCAAATTCTAGACCTTTAGCTAAATAAGAAGGTATTATTATTACGCCATTGATAAATGCATCATCATCTTTAGTTATAGATTTTACATCAATATTATTGTTTTTTAAGGAATCATATAATTCTTTAGTCTCTCTTGCTGTCTTAGTAATAATACCGATAGATTTATAATTATCTTTATGGACTTTTATATCTTCAATTAGTTTTGCCTTCATTTTATTTTCATCATTGAAACTAATAACCTTAGGCTCATCACCATGTCTTTCAACATAGTCATCATTTATATTCTCTCTAAGAAGATTTCTTGAAAACTTAGTGATTTCCATAGTTGAACGGTAACTTTTTGTAAGATTTATTATACAAGTATTATTCTTAGATATGTTGTAAATATTATTATAATCTCCAACATTCATAAATGGATTAATTGATTGATTTATATCTCCTAGTATTGTCATATTTGCTGAACTAAAAAGTTGATAAAATATTTCATATTGTAACGGTGTGTAGTCTTGTGCTTCATCTATAATTATATACTTAATTTGTGATGTATTTGGAGTATCTCCAAGTGCTCCTTTTAAATATAAAAGTGCAACTTGATCTTCATAAGTAAGTATTTTTGCATTTAAATTGTCTATTGTGTAATCCTTTATATTTTCTATTAGTTTATTATCATATTCAGGATTTATTTTCTTTGTAAATTTACCTAATTTATAAAATAGGTCTTTATAAGCATGTACTAAATTAAAATAGGTCATTTGAGAAATTTTGTTATATTCACTTCTTAATTTGCCTTTTACTATTGCTGTACTTTTTTCTCTCATTTCTTCTTTATCTATAAAATCACCAGAAGCGAAAAGTTCTTCATATAATTCTTCAATCCAAGCTTTTTCATAGGGTTCAATAAGAAATTCTAGCCTTGATCTTAGTTTTTCTAGCCTTCTTTTTACTGGTAAATTTGAGTAGTCATTAAAGAATAGATTTTTTATTTCTTCTGATGATATTATTAATTTACCTCTTACATTTATATCCTTAAAGTTTCTTTCTTTTGTCTCTACATAATTAATATATTCTTTTAAAATCTTTACAAAATCTACTGATGTTTTAAACTTAATACTTTTAATTCTATCTTCATAAGTTAGCTTTTCTTTAGAATCTAATATATATTCCATCATCTCCATAGCTGTTTCTTTATTAAATTCTTTACCTAACTCACTATGCATATAATCTTTAAAGGTTGTTTGGAACATGTTATCTTCCCCAAGTTGAGGTAATACATTTGAAATATAGTCATTAAAAATATTGTTTGGAGAAAATATTATTATATTTTCAGGGGTTACTGTTTCTCTGTGTTTATATAGTAAATATGCTATTCTATGAAGTGCAACAGAAGTTTTACCACTTCCAGCAGCCCCCTGAACAATTAAATTTTTATAGTTTTCATTACGAATTACTTGGTTTTGTTCTCTCTGAATACTTGTAACTATGCCTTTCATTTTATCATCAGAGTTTTTGCTTAAAAGTTCTTGCAGTACTTCATCATCAATACTTAGATTGCTATCAAACATATAATCTATTTTTCCGTTGCTTATTTTATATTGTCTTTTGCCAGTTATTTCACCAGAAATCATGCCTTCTGGACACTCATAGCTTCCTTTACCAGTCTCATAGTCATAAAACATGCTTGAAATAGGTGACCTCCAGTCATAAATAAGGAAATCAAAATCTTCATCAATAAGGTTTGATAATCCAATATAGCATTTTTGATTAAAGTCCTCATTATCTTCAACAAAGTCAATTCGACCAAAATAAGGAGATTTAAGCATTTTTTCATACTTGTCTTCAAGTTTTTGTGTAAACTCATGGCCTCTTTTTTGATATTTCATAATGTCCATAAAAGACATAAAGTCAGAAAGTTGATCTAATCCATTTGCTACAGAAACAGATCCTAAGTCATTCCAAAGTTCTCTTTGTGTTTCTAATGCTTCTTTTTTTAATCGTTCTTTAGCGTCTCGCTTTTCTTCTAGCTGCTTTTTTGCCTCTTTAAGAACTTTTTCTAGCCATTCATTTTCTAATTTCCATTCATTATTATTTAGACTCATGTATTTCCTCCTTAATAGTATAAATTGACTAATTTTATCTACTATACCAATTATATAGAAATGTATATATAATCAAAGTCTAAAAAAATATAATTATTTGTGGTATAATTATAGTGGGATAGAAATAAACTCTTTTTCTTAGGTAAAAAAAGATATTTGAGTACCATTAAAATAATCAAATTTTTCTTTCATGATTTTTGAATAACTATTACAGATTCCGTACTTATCTTTTATTTCATTTACATTTTTATATAACTCATCTTTGTATTCTTGACCTGCTGACCCCGTTTCATATAATTCATTTAATAGTTCATAAAAATCAGGTAATTCTTCTTTGATAAACTTAAAGAATTCTTCTCTTGTCTTTCCTCTTAAATAAAGTGTTCCTGGCAAAACATAGCTTACATTACTTTCTTTTGCATTTTTATATAAACATTCTAGATTTTCATAATTATCATTTATATAAGGAATTATTGGCATAATATGTAAACCTGTTGAAGCATTAGTTTTTGAAAATTCTTTTAGCATCTCAAATCTTTTTGCAGATTCTAATCCATTAGGTTCTATTTTTCTTCTTATATTTTCGTCCATAGTTGTAATTGTAGCTGCAATATTTACATATGTAATATTAGATAATTCATCTATTAAATCATAATCCCTTAGAATCAAATCTGACTTTGTAGAAATTATACATGGTGTTTTATATTTAATCATTAGTTTAAGTATTTCTGGCATTAATTTATAGTATTCTTCTATTTTTTGATAACTATCAGTAACCCCTCCTATATTTACTACCTCTCTTTTCCAAGATGAACGACTTAACTGTTCTTCTAATTTTTCCACTATGTTTGTTTTTACATATATATCATCAAAGTATTTATTTGAGCCTAGATAATTATGTGAGTACATTGCATAACAGTATTTGCAGCCATGTACACACCCCCTATATATGTTCAAATCCCAGGAGTAAGGCATCTTCCTTTTAAGTTTATTACAGGCTTCATTACAAGTTATTTCTTTATAGTTTGCCATATCTTTAAACCCCTTTAAAATAATTTAAAATAAAAGGCCTATCTATAAAGATTAAGCCTTCTTGTCTTTTGTAATATTTTGTATTTCTAATATAGACTATTTATATAAACCCTAACCTGACCTAATATGTTAATCATAAAATCACATCCTAATCAGTTTTTATTAAACATATTAACTATTTTTAAGGGCTTCAATAAGTTCTTTTTCCGCTTCTTCATCTAAGTGTCTTCTTGGTATTATTTCAGCTACAAAAGCACTTATATATATGAGAATCATATCATCATAAACTTTTATATCTTTAATACTTTCTAATGCTATTGTTTCTGAGGTATAATCGCCTTTTACTATTATGTCTCCATCAACAATTTCTAAACTTTTACTTCCAAATATTGATGAGTTATCTCCTTCACTTAAAAGTTTATTAGTTTGTTTCACTATTAAATTTCTATGTTGTTTTGGATACGTAAAAATCCAAACAACTATAAAAATTATAGCTACTATAATCCAAAACTGACTAGGCTGATTAAATATACCTGTTCCTATAAAATATAATGGTACAGAAAATACTATTGGCAAGATATATCTAAGGATATTAAATGTATTTTTCTGTGATTTAGAATTTTCTAGATGATGTAAATTAAAATTTATGTAGTCATCTTTTGTTATTTCAAAATTTATTTTCATTGATACTCCCCCATCCTTTTATTAATAACTATTCTTAATTATATTATAAATTTATCACAAGTACAATTAAGCACATAAATATAAGGAAGATCATCTTTTATTGACATACCTTCCTTATCTGAATATATTGTTAGAATTTACACAGTCGTAAACTTTTCTTTTTTAATTAATTTGTCTATTTTTAATTAACTTATCTCTTTCTTTTCTATTACATATTTTCTTGGTTTCTTATTGATTAATTTATTTATTATTAATTATTTTTCTTGCTGAAATTAATAACATCATCGGTCTACGCAACTCATCCTTCATGCCATCAATTTCTTCAAGCATTTTTTTTGGTGGAGTTGGTTCAATAACTTCTTTTATTATAAATCCACATTTTAATAAACCATTTATGTATGTAGTTAATGTTTTGTGATATTTGAATACATCTTCACCTAAAAAATTACTTTCTCTTTTTCCTTCATAAAAATAGTTATCTACTGGCCAATGTAATATTTCTTCATTTTTATCAGTATACCATTTTTGATTTCCATAGGCTGTAAATATTGGATGCTCAACAGAAAATACAAAATCTCCATCATCTTTTAAGGTATCATATATTTTTTCACAGACTTCAGAGAAATCTTTTACATAATGCAAAGCAAGAGAGCTTATTACAACATCAAAGTATTCATTTTTAGTTTCTAGGTTCTCTATTGTTGAATTTATATATTCTATAGATTTATCTCCATTTATTTTTTTAGCTTTTTCTAACATTTTTTCTGATGAATCTACCCCAACTACTTCTTTTGCATTATTCTCTATAGCATATTTACAGTGCCATCCAAACCCACATCCTAAATCTAATACTCTTTTATCTTTAAAATCGGGTAACATCTTCTTTAAAGTCTCCCACTCACCAGCACCTTGTAAACCATAAACTGATCTTGACATTTGACTATATTTCTCAAAGAATTTTTCATCATCATACTTGCTATTTATCATAAAATATCTCCTTTATTTTTACAGTATTATATATTTTAATTCTATACTAATTGCTGTATATTTATCTAGTCCAAAAATATTTCTGTATAGTTTATAAATATTTTCATACTACTTTTTAACGAAATGGATTATAATACCTTAAGATATAAAAATACTCCATAAATAAAAATGTTATGGAGTATTGATATAGTATATTATCCTTATTAAATTTAAATTTATACTGTTTAGACTTATAGTCTTAATTTCCTAACAGCTTTTTCAAATTACCTTCATTTAATAAACTAACTGTCTCAAACTTACCATTATAATAAACAGCCCAGTTGTTAAAAATACAAGGAAGAGACTTTGCTTTTTCTAAAGTATCTACTTCTATAAGCTCAACAGATATATTACTTTCTTCACAATAATTTTTTACTTCCTTGATACAGTTTGGAATATAAGGGCATTGTATTCCATAATATATAGTTAATTTATTACTTTCTCTGTTATCTCCCTTTATACTTTCAGAAAAATAAGGACTTGTTCCATCAAAAGATAATGCCAAAAGTTCATAGTCTCCTATTGTATCGACTACTTTAAAACCATATTTAGTCATAAATTTTTTATCACTTAAGTATGGCTTTTTCTTTTTAGAACTTAAGATACAGATCCCAGACTTGCCTTTTTCTTTTGCATCATTTATACAATAATTAAGAAGAGAATTTGCATATCCTTTTCCTTTAAATGAACCTGATACCCACATACAGTAAATATATAAGTAATTATCCCCATGTATAGGTACCCAAGCAGTTTCAGTAGGAGCATATTCAATAAACACTTTCCCTTTAGCATCTAGTTTACGAAATACATGACCTTCTTTTATTCGATCTTTTAGCCACTGTTTTTTTGTACTAACTCCCTGTTGATGCTTTTTATCTGAAATAGCACAGCACAAGTGCTGACTTTCAAGATTATCAATAGTTATATTTATAAATTGTTCATCCATAATTCTCCTCCAAAATATTAGTAATAATGTTACATATTAGTATTAATTTCTATACTAGAGTATTCTTATCCTTTCTAAAGCTCAAGTCAGTTTATATACCGGCTAATATCTAATTATAATATAATCTTTAATATATGGACAAAAAAGTCTTAGCCTAATTTATTTAAGCTAAGACTTATATTATTAAATATTTTAAGATAAATATATACATAGCATATTCTAAAGATACTTAGATATAGCCTTTATTGTTCCCTCAAAATCTACAATTCCATATCCTTGATAAGTATTTGGATAATTATAAAGCTCCTCCTTCGTTGCCCCAAGCATTAAATATGTTTTCAAAATATGTGTGAATAACTCTCTTGTTTGTAATGGCTTTTTTTGTCTTATATACTCAATTATAAGCGCCAATAATCCTGCCACTAAAGACCCACTTATACCTGTCCCAGTTGCCATAGCGTACCCCTGGTCAATATATGTTGATATTATATCAACTCCTGGAGCTACAAGATTCGGCTTTGTAAGACGTCCTAACAAAGAACCTTTTGATGACCCAATCCACATACTATTAATTCTATCATTATATGCACCTATAGTTATTACTCTTTCTGTTAGTGCATATAATGTTATTGTTGAGTTTGCACTTGAATCTATAAACCTTGTATTTGCATCTATTATATTTTTATTAGGAAGATATATGTTATAATCCCCTGTTATGCTAAGCTCCGGAAACAATCTTAAGGTCCAAATTCCTGGTTTTACGTTATCTATACTTATTTTTAGCTCTTGATTTCCCGAAAAAATCCATGGATAATCAATATCAATTCTATATGTTGAGTTTGCTAAATTAAATTCGCCTTCGTAAATAAACAAGTCTGGTGCATATTCTGCTGTAAAGCTTATTTCTCCAGATGGCGATATTAAATTTGCTCCTATCTTACCAGGACCTGATGGCGATATGGTAATATCAAGAGCTCTTTGATTTCCAACTTGTATTAATATATCTTGGTATTCTTGATTATTTATAAAGCGTCCTTCAAAATGTATATCTGTATTTCCCTCATTTCCTGCACCACTTACTAATACAACACCAACTTCCCTTGTTTCAGAAAATGTATCTAATAAATTGGTTATTACTGAACTCCTTGATCTATCTGCTACAGTAATATTTATAATAATCATTTTATTCTCTCGTTTAGCTACATTTAAAACATATCTTATACCTGCTAAAAAATCCGAGTCAATATAGCTTATTTTGCCTTCTTTATAAACGCCCTCGTGTTGATTCAATTTTACTACTACTAATTCACTATTAATAGCAACGCCTTTATATCTTTGATCTAATCTTCCACTTCCTGAAGTTATTCCAGCAGCCATGGTTCCAGTTCCTATAATATCTTTACTTAAGTTAGAATCATTCTTTAATATTGCTTCATTTATATCGTCTCTAGTAAATTCACTCCCATATATCATACCTTCTGGAGGATTTTTCTTATCACTTTCTTGATCCCATATACTTACTATCCTAGATGTCCCATCTTCCCTTATAAAATCTGGATGTAAATAGTCAATACCCGAGTCTATTATTGCTATAAGTACACCTGATCCATCAAGATTTATATATGGATTTCTATGTATAAACTCTGTTTTGGCTGCATTTGTTACACTTTCTCCATCTATAATTTCATCTTGTAATTCAATTAAAGAGCTTAGTGGCATCTCTATCTCCCACCAGGTAATTTCTTTTATTTTATCTAGTATAGTATCCTCAAACCCTTCTGGTAAATATATTATTGCTAACTTTTCGTTTAAAATCATAAACTTGCTAATACCCTCTTGGTTTAGAGCATTAACTATATTACCTTGATAGATTATAGTATAGGATATTTCCATAATCTCCTCCTATCTAATTTGCTCAAATGTATTTCGCACATTTAAATAGCCAAATCCATATAAATTGTTTGGGTATATAATATCATTATCTCTAGTAGCTCCAATCCTAAGATAGGTTCTTATCTTTTGAACAAATCCTTTATCTGGATATATATTTTCTGATAATAAATATTGTAATAATAATGCTACACACCCTGATGTATAGGATGCCGCCGCAGCTGTACCCGTAATCATAGCATATTCATTGTCTGGGTATGGTGCTACTATATTAACTCCAGGTGCTAGTATATCTGGCTTTTGATGTCCAGATATAGCCGGACCTCTTGATGTCCCCTGCCATAAGCTATTATTTATAATATTATAGGCTCCAACTGTTATATTATCTTCAATCGTTGATGGATAGGTTGTAGTTTGGTCTGGATCCGGATTTAAAAATCTAGTTCCATCATCTATAAAGGCTCTATTAGGCAAATATACGTTATATATTCCATTTGTTATATATTCCCCTTCTAATCGTATTTTCCAAATTCCCTTTTTTAGGTTGGTCAACTTTATACTTATCTGTTGTTGTCCCGAATAACTTGTTGGATAAATATTTGTTATTTCATACTTAGTTTGTTCTATATCTAATAAACCTGAAATAATGCTATAATTTGATAAAACATTTTTTCTAGTGAGTTCGCCAGTAGGAGTCATAATTGAAGCCTTTACAATATCTGGCTTATCCATCCAGATCTGAATCTGGATTTCTTCTTCATCATTTGTCAAAACAAAATTCACTTCTTTTGTATCTCCTTTAAATAATATTTGTCCTGTGGTATGGGTTTGAGTATCTCCTTCATTTCCAGCCGCTGTAACTGTACAAATTCCTCTAATATAAAATGTATCCTCAAATATTGCTCTTGTGTATAAGCCTGAATAGCTGATATTTCCATATGATTCATTTATGACTATAGGCATTTTATTTTCTATTGATTTTTGGATTGCATACTGGTAAGCTGCAAAATACATTGCATTATTATAGCTTCCATTAATCTTATCCATTTTAACTACTATCAAATCAGAGTCTTCTGCTATTCCTTTATACTGACTATTTAGGTTTCCAAGCCCTGAACATATACCTGCATTCATGGTTCCACTTCCATCTTCATCAAAGGATAAACTACCATCATTTTTTGATATAGCTTCATTTATCTGATTCCTAGTATATTCAGTTCCTATAAAATATCTATTTGGAGGATTTCCTTCTTTTGTTTGATCCCACAAGAATAATATTTTTGATGTTCCATCAGGATATATAAAATCAGGATGCAAATAATCTATACCACTTCCGATTATTGCTATCAAGACTCCTCTTCCAGTTAAGGACAGATTCGCATTATTTTTCAAATAATTTGCTCCTATTTCTTCATTTGCATTTACTCCATCATTAGTTCCTTGAGATATTTCAGATAGTGAGGCTAACATTACTGTAGGCTCATAACTGATGACAGATGGCAAAGATATAGCTTTTAAAACTGTATTATAATTATTTTCATTTATGAATATTACTCCAAAGTTATCACATATTTTATAAAACTCTATTTCCTTAGATATTAATTTCATCTCTTCTTCAAAATTTCCCCTATGAAAAATATTAATTCCATTAATATTTTTAGGTCTTCTTGATAAACTATAGTTTGAATTTTTCAATTCACTTTTTCTTTTCTTTGTCATTTTAGTTTTTTTTCTGTGTTTATAACTATTTAGTTTATTTATCACTAAAAATTTTTTTAGGTTAAGCTCTGATAAGTTTAAAGATTCATACCTTACCAGATTTTTTGGATTTATTATTTTTTCTGAGGCTCTTATGGATTTTAGGATGAGCTCTTTTAGCTTTATTGAATATAAAACTGGATCATTATTATTTATTACTCCCCATTGTAATAGTAATGAACATATTCCTGCTATATGTGGAGTTCCTGCTATTACCCTTGATTTAGTATGAGAAACTAAAAATGGTACAACTATATTATTTTTCCCAAATAAACACATATCCTCAAGATATTGTTCAAACAAAGATGTATTTCTATGGTACTTTTCATTAATAGTATAATTAATACTTATTGCTACTGGCATTTTAAGCTCTATAGACTTATTAATTATAAATTTTATTGCCCTCATAATTTCTGTACTTTTAGCACTATTATCTTCCTGGTTTCCTACTCTCACAAATATTAAATTTGCTTCGTTTGCTATTTCTGAGCATATTGAAGCTATACTAGTTCCATTGTCACTAGTTGAATAAATTGGAGTATTATCTTTATTATTTATTACATGGTTAATTGCATTATTTATATCATCATTATTATATATCATGCCTTTTTTTAATTTATAGAGTGGTGTATTAATCACAGATTGATCATAGTAATAAAGTATCTTTGATTTACCATTAGCATCTTTAAAAACTGGAAGATTATAATCTATACCTGAGCTTATTATTCCTAATAATGTACCTTTACCGCTTAGTTTATTCCTATTTTTAAAGTTATTAATTTCAGTATTAAATAATATTTCTTCTTCTTTCATATCCAATATAAATGGCTCTTCTATTTGCTCAACTTGAGGATGATATAAAAGGCTCTCAATATTTTCTACAGATGGTGATGTCATAATTGCATATGATGGGCTTAATATTTCTATATCTACATCTGATTTTTTCTTTATATTTAAAATATCTCCATTATATTTTATTACTACTTCATATTTTATATTAATCACCTCGTTACGTTAATAATATGTTTTAATATTTATATTCATTTGTAATGAAAGAAATTATTAATTTAAAAAATCAATAGTTTTAAATTCACATAATTTGTCGCCATATTTTCTAAAACTTTGATCCTATATACCTAAAACATAGTAGATTAATATTTATTACATAAAAAAACCGCATCACTTATTTGTGATACAGTTTAAATATTTTAATATATTAAAATTCATTTTCATGTTCTTTAAAGAAGTCATAGTATGTACGCACATTTTCTAAGTCTGTCCATTTTTTAATATAAACTGGACATTCATCAAGATCATATATTTTAGCATCTTTCATAGCAAGCATAAATGGAGAATGGGTCGAAATAATAAATTGTTAAATATATCATTTTTTATTCTCCCTTTAAATTTTATATAAATAAACCATATCCTTTACTGACAAATTTAATTGATAGCAAAGAAAAAAAGCACTTCATCAGTCAAAGATTAGTGCTAATTTCTCATAATTAATTTTTATTTGCTTAATCAGTCCCCATGCTTACGAACACTTCTTTACATTTGCCTTTTCTATCTACAAGATAAAACAAGAAAAATTTATATTATTTATTCATAACCATTAATTGCCTTTTATATCATTATTTTTTAGTAAATAAAGTATTAGCCACTTTATTTATATATCCATTTTTCTTCCAATATATAGAATCCGTAACTAAATATGGGTTATCTGTAATTATACTATCAACGTTTAAATCTATCATCTTATCTATTAGTTTACTATTATTAACAGTCCATACAAATATTTGTTTACCCTTATTGTGTATCTCTTCAATAGTTGCTTTATTTACAAACGTAGATTCAATACCATATATATCAACATAATCCCAATCATAAAGACTTCCATAAGCTACTGCTGTTAGATAACATGTTACTATATCCTTATCTAATTCTTTAACTCTTTTTAATACATTTTGATCCATGGATGCTATAATACACTGATTATCAATCTTATTAGCTTTAATCAACTCTAAAACTCTTTGACTTATATCATCCTTTTCATGACCATTGAGTTTTATCTCTATTACTAGTTTTATTTTTCCTTTAGAATGATCTATTATTTCCTGAAGTGTTGGTATTTTCTCTCCAGCAAAATCTGAACTAAAATAGCTTCCTGCATCGTAGGTTTTAACCTCATCATAATTAACTTCCCAAGTATTTTTATCTACACCTGTAGTTCTTTTAAAGTTTGAATCATGTATTATAATTAACTCTTTATCCTTTGTCTCTTGAACATCTATTTCTATATATTTTGCGCCACTATTAATGGCTTCGTCAAGTGCTGCTAATGTATTTTCCGGTGCTCTTGCCGCAGCTATCCTATGACCTGTAGCTGTTGTGTTATAGAAAAATGATGTATTGAATTGATCATTTTGAGTTAAATATGAAAACCCTAATGATTCCATTTGAAATAAAATTAATATCACTATTAAATTAAAAATAGATTTTAGTACTGACTTTTTATTTTTGTTAATACTAGTTTTATTAACACTAATCCCTTTATACTCATAGTACAGTGATGAAATAATACCAAGACTAATTATAGCATTAAGTATCATTGAACCAACTACTGCATATTCATTAAACATAAAGCATCGATTTATAAATATACTTTTTAGATCAGTATTATAGTCATAATGTCTTGGAATATAATATTTTGTCCACAAACCTATTAATATAATTGCGGCTTTATAAATTATGTATCCTATAATTGAAGTTAATAGAAATAGTCCTATAGAAATTAGAATTATCTTAATATATTTACCCTTAGTAATTCTTATACTACTCTCTCTAGCTTCTTTAAAGTTAGTTGTTGATAATGCGATTTCATGTATACTAAAAATCCACCTAATAACTAATATATATAAAACCAACATAACCGCAAAATAAATTATGTTTAATACTTGATTAGAACTGATATAATCTAGTATATAATCTGGCAACTTTAATTTTCCTATAAAAGTAGAGGTTAAAGTTAAATTAGTTAGTGGAATTATAAGTAATACAAATAGTAATAATAATATGTTTTTTAATTTAAGTATTTGTATACATCTATTTATTGATATTTTAATAAGTTCAAACACTCCAATATTTTTACAATGGATAGACTCATTAAAACATATAATCATTGAAACAAATTCAAACAATATGTAAAATGCTAGTAATACAAATATTAATAAAATTAAAATTACTGATATTGGATTGGTTAATAACTTTGTAATATTATCTGCATTTAAATATTTTATATTAGAGCTCACTAATGATATATCTAATATATATTTATAAATCGGAATCATAAGTAAAATTATTAATTTGTGAAATAGCTGAAATAAAATTAATGTACTAAAATTATACTTTATCATTAAAATGAAATTATTTAAAATTTTGTTCTTCATGATTTTCTCCATATATTTTCAATAGTTTTTGTATACGATTAATAAGTTCTACACGTATATCTTCTGGTGATAAACATTCACATTTATCCCCAAATCCCATTAATATATTATATCCTAAATCATCAGGTACAAACGGAAATTCTATTATAAATTTATCTTCTCCATAAGATTTCACATTATTTTCTCCACATCTTTCAACCATATATTCCCTAAGAGACCAATCAACTAAAAGTTTAATAGTAACAAGTTTTTTATCTATCCATCCACTTCCGTCTAATGGTTTTGATTTAAACTCCCTAGGTGTAAATGTAGATTCTAGTATTTCAAGATTTGATATTCTAGATAATTTAAATACTCTAAAATCTTCTCTTAAAGTACAATATCCTTGTAAATACCAGTTATTTTCTTTTAGTATTAATTTATACGGTTCTATACAACGTTTATCTTTCTTTCTATTTGAGCCATAATATTCAAAAGATAAATGTTTGTTATCATTTAAAGCTTTCTTGATTTTTTCAATATTAAATTTAAATTGATCATTTCCCATCCATGTAGTTAGATCAATAGTTATTTGATTTGATTTTAATTCTAAATTTTCAATCTCTTCTTTAGGAATTAGACTTTTAACTTTTTCTAAAGTGCCTTTAATCTCTTTATTTGATAAGGTTGTGGATACGCTAGAAATCCCCATTAAAAGCGTTGAAATATCTGATGTTGTAAAGAATTTTTTATCAACTTTATATTCTTCCATTATACTAATTCCACCATTAACTCCATTATAGGTTGTTATTGGTATACCTGCTAAAGATATTGTCTCTATATCTCTATATATAGTTCGAGGGCTAACCTCAAACATTTGTGCTAACTTTATAGCACTAACTCTTTCTTTGTTAAGTAATACCATAATAATAGATATAATTCTATCAATTCTCACTTATACATCCCCCTAAAACCTATATTTAAAATTTATATATAACCTTGACATACTGCTGTCAAATTTACTTTGATATATTTAACTTGTTACAAACAATATATAAAATGCGGAGGTTATTGTAAATGGATTTTTTTAAAGAATTTAATAAAATTATGTCATCACAGAAAGAATTAGCTTTAGCAACAAGTGTAAATAATATTCCTAATGTTAGGATTATTAATTTTTACTATAATATTAATCAAAAAGGAATTATATATTTTTCAACTTTTTCAGACAATGTGAAGGTTGAAGAGTTTGAAAAGAATAATTTAGTTTCTTTTACTACTATACCATCTAATTCTACTGAACATATTAGATGTAGTGGTGCAGTTGTAAAAAAAAGTAACTTAACTATTTTTGATTTAAAAGATGAATTTATAAAAAAAATACATGATTATGAAGTTACTATAAATGAGGTTGGAGATTATTTATCTCTTTATGAAATTCACTTTAAAGAAGCCACAGTCACATTAGATTACAATCAAAGTGAAGTCATAAATTTATAGCATAATAAATAATCCAAAGATATTTAATATATCTTTGGATTATTTGATATTACATATAAAAAATTTGCTACTTTGTTTGTGATGGATTTTTTCTAATAGGTATCCAAACTTCAAACTTTGAATTCATGGGGTCTTGATTTAAATATAATTCAATATCTGGTGCGTCTGCATATTCATATCCTGATGTTGGCAACCATTCTGTTATCGCTCTTTTTTCAATATCTTGGATTGCAGTTGGCATTTGTCCTTCTCCAGGAAATACTGCCCAAGTACATGCAGGAATTATATATTCTTCCATTCCTTTTGGTGCTTCATTATCAGTTTCTACTGCTATATAATATTCCTATTTATCTAAATGGTCCATACAATCACTAACCCCTAGTACACCTTGCGAACTTGGCTTCATAAGAGATGCAATTTCCATAATCTTACCATTTTGAGCTACTTCTTGCCATAATAGTGGAACTGTTTTAAAATTATCTTCAATATTTTTCTCTAATAAGGCTTTCACTCCTACAATTCTCACTTCTCCTCTTTTTACTATTCTATATTCCATTTCTTCCACTCCCTTTATAGTTATTTTGAAGCTTATAGTTGGATATGCTTTTAGAATTGTAGTGCTTCATTTAATTTTACTAACCATTCCATTAAGCTATCTCCCTTATAAATAATAGTATAATCAATCATAAATCTAAAAACCTCTCATTTGATGCACAAATATGAGAGATTTTTATCCAAATTATAGCATATTCTATTTATTAATATAGTAAATATCCGTGGCCCTTATTTATGATACGGTTCTCCGTATCTCACTCTACGGAGCACACTTTTATTCTAATATTAGTTTTCATTTATCATATATTCCTTTCGCAATATATCCTTCTATATTTTTGTTCTTCTTTTCTATTATCTTTTCTATATCATAGTTTATTTGATATAATTATTCCAATATCGTCTTCAATTTAGTAGATTTATTCTTATTTATGTTATCAACTACCGTTCTTGAATATACAAGTGTCTAGTACAATTTGTAATGGGTAAAAACAGCAATTATTGCCACAAAATTTATATTAAGTATAATAAAATATTCGACTTATTGCGACATAGAAAATATATATATATGGTAAAATAATCTATGGGTAATCTCAAAATAAAAATAAATAAGGAGATAGTCATGTCAACATATACATTAATGAACAGAAAAGTATCGCCATATAAAGCATGGGCTAAGACACAATCAAAAACCTTAGATCATAAAATTGCAGTAGTACTTTACTCAATAATTTGTGGATTTGCAGGACTTATATTACACATAACACTAAACTGGCTTTATAGGAATGAATACTCAGCAAAATCTGCCTTATCTACAATGGGATCTGCTCCATTAATAATACTTTTAATAATAATACCATTTATAATTAATGCGGTAGGAGATTTAATAGATGATGTAGTAAGTGCAGATAGCTCTATAGGAGATGATTTTGTATCATTTAGAGATAGCTATGATACTATTGATTTAGATGGAGATGGAATTAATGATAATATCCATAATGTAAAAGGTCATTACAGAAGTACTCCAAGTGGAGGATTAACATATGTTGACCCTCATATGAGAACAAATCCTAATTCTATAGTAAGTGATAATATATCTTATCATAAATAAAAATTAAACTATAAAGAGACGATGAATTAAATTATTTATCGTCTCTTTATAGTTTATAGATACTATTTAAATCATAAGCACCTGTAAGGGTTCTTTTATAGTCTAATTAAAGAAATTCAATCAAATACCACTTAATTGAAAACTTGCTCACTTACCTCTTTTAAATACTTAATGAGTAATGACGTTTTAATGTTACTATTTACTGGTGTATTATTTTTATTAGCATTATTAACATTTATAGTGTTACTTATAGATAAAATATTAAAAAAATAGTAGCCCCACGTGCAATTTGGAAGCTACTGTTTTTTGTTAAAAAGCTTTAGTGATACCAGTTGCCTATGCAACTAGAATTGTATATTATAGTGCGTTGGTAGCACACTGTTTTTATTTTCTGCATTTCTTATCTATATTATATCAAATCTTTATAAAAAATAAACCTATATAATTTTTTATTTAAAATTTTTCATCTTAATAATATAAATTGGAATTTGTGCATTTAATACAAAACTCAAAGTTTATGCTATAAATTGCTTATAATCTCTTATTGTATTAAGCGACTACTTAAAACAGTTAGAAAAAAATGATAATGTGTTTCATAAGGTAGAAGCATAGTAGAATTTGCTTCTACCATCATTTTAAATTCATCAAGCGAAACATATGACACTTCCTTTACTTCATTATCGCAAAAAGTATATTCTTCTATAGGAATATCTGCTCTATAAAGAAATACATCATCTATTTCATTTTCAAAATATCCATCAATTCCGCCATATTCTCGACAAGAAAACAGATATTGAAGTTTCTCTATTTCTAGATTAATACCAAGTTCTTCTCGTCCTTCTCGGATAGCAGCTTCTAAAGAAGTTTCGCCAGCCTGAATATGTCCTGAAAAAGAAATATCTAACATATTAGGGAACATGACATGACTACTTCGAGTTTGAAGTAGTATCTCATCATTAGAATTAATAATCCATACACAAACACCTTTATGAATAAGTGCTTTTTTATGTGCTTCATCTTTCTCAAATGTCACACCACGTTTTTGACCTAAATTATCATAAATATCAATAAATTCCATACAATGAACACTCCTTCAAATTACTATTTACCTTTCACTTTAAATATATTTTTTAATTTATTATAACATATTTTGTAAATCTAACCTTACTTATGATACGTTATTTTTAGTAATAAAAACAGCCCTAACTAAGTAATATGAATGGTTAAGGCTAAAAACCTCATTTACTTATGGTACGGTTCACCGTATCAGTAGTAAGTGAGGTTAGGTATATTCATCTATTAGTTAAACTGGCATTTATGCTATTTTTCGACGGCTTGTAGTTGGCTTTGAGAAAAACAGCAGATAAATTCCAAATACAACTTTTATAATCCCGTCAATAAAAGCGAAAATAATAAAGGGGATTGTTGGGAAAAATATTCCTATAATCGCATTGGCTGAACACAAAACTGCAATTCCTATCATGGAGATACCATGAACAAAATAAAATGGAAAAAAATGAAATCCCACTGCAAGAAACGTACCCAACCAAATCATTCTCCAGTTTTGTGTTGGGAAAAATGAACCAGCCAGAATAAACATCAAAGGGAATAGGATAACAATAGAAAAAATCGCCATATTGTTTTGAAATTTTGATAACTCTCCCCATGATAGTTTGGCTAATACTTTTTTGTTAATTGCAGATATATAGAAACCGATAGCAAATCCGACCGTAAAAATTACCGGATTTATTTTTTGCTCTCCACCAAAAATGGCAGAAATAATTATAACAATACCAATAATAAGAAACCACAAACCACAACAACGCTTGTCGTTATATTTTCGTATTTCACCTTTCTGATACCCTAAAAAGCCCATAGTTTCATCTCCCCTATAAATTCTAATTTATCTGTTAAATATGAATACTTAACAGATAAATTCATACCATGTTTTGGTAATAATCTCAATATTCTACATTTTTTTATTAAACTACCATACTCTATATAGCAATATGTAAATTCAATGTGCTCATTCCAATATTTCTTAGGCGTATATTTTTGTAGTATTATATTATCTATTTGTGCTGCCGTAATTGGTGCTAAAATAATCCAATCTTCATTTTTAAACTATTTCGCTCATTCATTAACCGTTTATTTTTATAAAAACACCTCTTATTAAAAATATCTATATATTGCCATTACTTATGATACGGTATTTCAACTAATTTTGAAGTACATACAAATACCCATTTTTCATTTTCTTAGGTATGTTCCCTTTAAAACCTAATGATTTCAATTCATTAATTAATGTTATTAAGAAAAATCCAGGGGATACTATTAATATATTTTCATCACTATTTAAGTCAAGCTTACTTAAAAATTCCTTTGCTCTTTTTCTCGTATATGTTACTGTTTCTAATTGTGAAACATGGTTTAACTTCCATGCAATTCTTGAGGAAATGCTCCATAAAAAACTAGGTATCTTTAACTGTGATTTTTTAACTGGATACATTTTCACTTCTCTTAATAACTCCGTTATTTCTAACTCTTTATCATAAATACTCTTTGCTGTTATTACAGCTCTCTTTAAATCACTACAATAACATTTATCCCATATACTATACTCTAAATCAATTTTATTTTCTATAACTGAGGAATTATCATAATTAGTAACATACTCCTCAAAATCACTAGAACTCATCATTCTCTTAGCCTTATAATCAACTTTAAAATGTCGTACTACCCCAATTCTCATTTTAACCCCCTCAAAATCTAACCTTTATAATTAATATAAATGTTATAACACAACATAATATGAACAAAATTTATAACTCCTTCTATATATAAGAATCCTTTAAATTATTTTGCATATGATATGGTATTTAACTAAATAAAATCGCATCAAACCTAGTAATATCAATATTTTAAAGCAAAACCTCACTTAATTATGTTACGGTTCATTATTATTTATTCTAAATAGCTAATTCTAAATAAGATAATTTGCCCGCTACAAAATATTAATCTCCATACCATCATAAGCAAATTCTATATCAACATATTGAGTTTGTAATTCTAAATAATCGCTATATGATTTTCCCCAGTCTTCTTCTAAATGAGTAATTATAACCATCTTAATACCATATCCACTTTTTATATTTTCAATTTCTTCTAAACTAAATAACTCTTTTTTAAGTGGGTTATCCTCTCCCAAAATATAACCATCCTTAAGGATATCACCTACAATAGTATTACCTACTATCAATAAATCTGCATCTTTGAATATCTCATCCTTAGGAAATGGCTTTACATCACAAGGAGCATATATTACTTTTTTATTATTTTTTTCAAAAACAAATATAGTAGCATGGTTAACTTTTATACAGCTTATCTTTATATCATCTATAAATATAGATTTATGTATAACATTTCTATTAATTAAATTCCTAGTTTTTTCATAGTAATCTAAAAATGTGCCAAATCTAAATCTTATAGAATTTATATCACTCATTACATGATCCATTGCGTATACATTTATTGGATTATCACATTCTTTGCCTTCTGATACCTGAAGCCAATTTAATCTTAACTGTTCAAAAACTCTAAATCCAAGAGTATGATCTGGGTCAACATGGCTAAACATTACATTATCAATACTTTCAATATTAGAATCATTAATTGCATGTACTATGTCTTCCGGGGTATCAACTAATAGATTAATATCTTCTAAAAATAAACTACAACCATATCTTGAATAAGGCTTCCCTTTAATTCTTGCTTCATTACAAACCCTGCATTTACATAGTGGTTTAGGAAGTGCAACACATCCCCCACTGCCGATTATTTTAAATCTCATATACAATCCCCTTTTCCTTTTATCATAAGTTTAGTCATTTCTTAATTTTATTATTTATCTTTAATAATTTCTAAAGTTTTTTCTAATGCATCTTCCCCTTCTTCAACTTTTATATCTGGCTCAAGTACTTTTTCCTTATCTTTACTTTCATCTGGTCTTAGCCATTTTGTAAAGGATAATTGACCTTGTATGTTTGTATTATCTAATTTGAATGGGATTGCATTTCCATAGGATGAAGGTGTATTTCTACTTGGCTTTCCAACAACCGTACCAAGTTCTCCATCACTCACTACGGTTGCAAGCCACTGTGCAGAACTATAACTATCTTCATTCATAAGAACGTATAATTCTATATTTTCATTTTTAACTACATGATTACTTCTTTCAAAATACTGTGAACCTTTTTTTGGTTTGTTCTCATAAAAATCATGTACTTCTTTTGAATACCTCTCTTCTCCACCAAAATACCCAGTTTCTATTTTTAAAGCCTCAAAGATTTTATCATTGGCCTCTGATTTTCCTCCAGGATTATCTCTTACGTCTATTATTACATATTTACTTTTGTCTAGATTATTTTTTATATGATATTTTACTTTTTCTAAATCTGCATTAATATCACATATTCCAAGCTTAATATACATCGTATCTTCGTCTATGTTTTTTGCATATACTTCAAATTTATTTGAGAATTGAGTATCTTTAAATTTCACTTCCATTTGTGATAATTTATCACCATCTTTAGTTCCTGCTATTATTTTTTCATTAGTGTTTACCCCTGCACTTTTTAGTACTAATCTTTCTTTAGAAAGATTGGAGTAACTCATATATTCATCTACATAATTTTCAATTGGAAAAGTTTCGTCTATTCTCTTTATAATGTTATCTATTTCTATATTGTTTATTGATGTGACTATTTTTGATGTAGGTTTGTTATCTTTGTCTAGTATTACTAAATCACCATTTATGTACTTCCAATTAACATCTAAGAATTTTGCTCCTATCCACCCTATACCGGTATGACCATCTTCTAGAGATGATGTGTATCTACTTGTGGCTAATTGAAACTGTGCTAGTGACATTTTGTCTTTTGTTTGTTCTATGTATCTTTCTTTTGCTTCATAGTATTTATTAGGAACTTCCTCTAAAAATACAGGATGAACATTCTCTAATGTTTTTATCATTTGATCTCTATCTTCTTGAATTTCTTTTTTATTATAAATTTTGTCTAATTCTTTATCTCCTGTAATATATGTATTTTTATTTTTATATACAAAAAATAAAATCCCTGCTAATATTATAAATATTAAAATTGCAATACTCCTTCCCTTTCTCATATTCCCTCCTATATCTATTTTCAAATATACAAACTTTTATTTCATAATAAAACTATTGTTATTTTAATTGTAGCAGAATACGTAATTTGTTGGGTATAAATAGGAAGTATATATGACTAAGAAGTGTGTTATTTAAATATGTCATTTTGATAATATAAAAATGCTCCAATTACCTTTTCATTGTCTATAACTAGGCAAAGCATAATAGGCTTATCCTCTTTCGATTTTTCTTCTAGCTCATATCCTACGACTTTTCTACTTTCAGTCATAGAATTTAAATCAGCTTCAGAATAACCACATTTTATACTTGCATCTTTTATTAACTTAAATACTTCAGAATCACCTATTAAAATATCTGAATAAGCGATAGTCTCATCTAACTTTAGAGAATACCCTTGTTTAGTTGCTATTTTTTTTGCTTCTTTCAACTCTATGTCTTCTATCTTATTGCCTTTGATATCATTGCTACTGCTACATCCTACTACAAATAAAGCTGTAATTATTAATGAAATCATTATTTTTATACTTTTTCTCATATCCATACCCCCTATTTTATTTTACTTTTACAAATCTTAGTACATCTATTCCGTAACTTCTTGTATTTTATTAATCATATAATTTTATATATACTATTTGATAACCATTCTTTGAAAAACTTTAATTGTTCTGGTGTATGAAAATAGTGTTCACCTTCATTCATTACAACAATATTACACTTAAATTTTTCTACAAACTTAAATACTATCTCAGATTCACATAAATCGTCTTTTGATCCATATAATATGTTTGTTGGCTTATCCCATTTATTAATAGGATTATCATTTACATAACAATAATAATCCCAATATAAGCTTTGTCCTATTGGAGTTTCCACGGTTTGCTGATTTTTTAATTGTTCTTCATCTATATTAAACCATTTCATAATATTAGTTATAATTCTTTTCATATTAACAACAGGCGAAAGGAACAATGTTTGATTTATAACCTCATCTTTGTATGCCAATAAGCTAAAGTATGCTCCCATGCTACATGCAAATAAGCTAATATTATTCCAGTTATCTTTTACATAACTCATAATTAATGTAAGTTCTCTTACACAGTCATGTACTTTACATGGATTTCCTTCTTTATCTCTTTCGCCATGTTCAGGTAAGTCAAAACTAATTACTTGATATCCTAATTTTACAGCTTGTTCTGCAAATATAACTAGTGCATCATCTTCTTTATTTGACATATTTCCATGTATAGCTATAAATATATTTTCAGAACTTTCTCCCCATAAAATTGCAGGTATATTTTCTATTTTAAAATACTTTTTTTGCATCTTTATCCTCCTATATTATAGAAGACTTCCCCTCCATAATCCTTTTTGTTTTGTATATATCATCATAAATAAAACCTCCTTTCTAAATATTTAAACAAAGTTTTTTGTAATACTTTATACTAAATATAATATAACATATATCAATACACTTTTACTTGAATTATCAAGTACATTGTATCAATAATAAAAAGGAAACTAGCTATATTTAGTGAACTATTTAAATAAGATATATTCAAGAATCATAAGATGATTATTAACTTTATAATACGCTCTAGTTAATATATACTTTTAAAATTGATAAGGTTTATAAATTAAAATAAAGCTCTAGCTTAAGGAGAATTAATATGATGAATAATAAAAAATGTTCTTGTTGTAGTAATGATGATAATAATGATGATGTTAAAATTGGTAAATATGTATGTTATTGTAATAATGTAACAGAAGATGATATTAAAGATGCAATAATAAAAGGTGCCGAAACTGTAGAAGAAGTTATAACAAAAACAGGAGCAATGAAAAATAGTAATTGTGCTGTAAATAATCCAAAAGGTACTTGTTGTTATTCAGATATTGTTTATGTATTTAATAAATATAAAAATAAATAAGTTTCTTCTTTATTATTAAATCTATAATAATTTGTCTGTTATATTACAATATAGATAAAATGGAGCTTACAATTATAAGTGAGGGATAAACATGGAAATATGGGATATTTATGATAAAGATAGAATTAAAACTGGAGAAACAATGGTGAGAGGCAGCAAATTTAAAGAAGATACTTACCACATGGTAGTTCATGTTTGTATTTTTAATTTAGAAGGCGAAATGCTAATTCAACAAAGGCAACCGTTTAAAGATGGATGGCCAAATATGTGGGATATTACGGTTGGAGGTAGTGCCATATCTGGGGATACAAGTCAGTTAGCAGCAGAGCGTGAAGTCTATGAGGAAATTGGCTATAAGTTATCATTGGATGGAATAAGACCAGCCCTTACGATAAATTTTGATAAAGGATTTGATGATATATATATAGTTAAACAAGACATAGATATATCAAAGTTGAATCTGCAATACGAGGAAGTTCAAACAGTTAAATGGTCATCAGAAGAAGATATACTATCTATGATTGATAAAGAAACTTTTATACCTTATCATAAAAGTTTAATAGAATTGCTATTCTTTATGAGAGATAGCAAAGGTACACATACTAGATAAATTCAAAACTCGCAGAAATGCATAAATTTAAACCTAAATAAATTTAGATCTCTTTAATGTTATAATTAGAGAGATTTAAAAATAAATAATTTAGAATTAAGGAGATATTATTGCGTATTTATTAAAAATTGAACAATTTGAAAAAAGCTATGATATAGGTGTTTTTGAAAGTGAGGAATCAATATATAAATTTATTGATAGCATTCCTTTTGTGAAAAAAGAAGTTATCTCTAATGATTATATTGATTACTCTATGAAATTTGAAGATATACCTGATTACTATGAGTTAAACTATAATAATTATCT
Organism: Romboutsia sp. LXY-2; assembly: GCF_056171995.1. Classification (NCBI taxonomy): domain Bacteria; kingdom Bacillati; phylum Bacillota; class Clostridia; order Peptostreptococcales; family Peptostreptococcaceae; genus Romboutsia; species Romboutsia sp. LXY-2. Next base: position 126,044 of record NZ_JBKFGI010000011.1, read on the forward strand.
ATATGTTATTTCAAAATTCTCATTCCTACCAAAAGAAGGCGATGTATATTTTATTTGGAATAAAATTCATCTTTGGAATGATAAAATAGCTACAAATGAAACCTTAATAGATGGAGAGACAACTATAGATGCCTATAGTTTTTCAAATGATGAGGTCAAAGATTATATAGAAAAACGAGAAGAATTGTATAAAGAAACAGAAAAATACTATAAAAGTAAAGGATTTAAAGTTAGACGAAATGCCCTTGGATCTGAAGACGGAGAATATGTTGAGCTTTTAAATGATGGTATTCTTTATTTACTTGATCCTAGTGCCGTAGATATCTGGGAAAAATCTAGAGATATAGAGGAATTTATAAATAAATATAAAATATTTTTAGATGAAATCTAATTTGCTGTGCACTAGATTTGAAAAAATATAATTCTGTTTAATAAAACCATTTTTTACCTATTTACTTTTGCTAGTAAGCTCCCACCAATAGCATCCTTCCATTTCTTTGCATATTCTCATGTTACATTTTTTTAAAATTCTTTGAGATGCAACATTATCTATTTCAGTTTCAGCTATTATCTTAGTTATATTAGGTTTGCTTAATGCCCAGTTGCACATGGCATTAATAGCCTCTGTAGTATATCCGTTATTTTCAAATTCTTTATTAATTCCATATCCTATTTCTACTTGTGCATCTCTATATGATATATTTTTAAAACAAGCACTACCTATGAATTTATTTTCATTTTTCAATTTAAAAAGCCAAAATGTATGCCAAATATAATTGTCTCTATTTTTTCTTACTATTTCAATCTGTTCTTTAAATATTTGTAATATAATCCCTTCCATTTCTTCTCCGCAATATTTGCAATTTAACTCTTGTTCAAATCTGCTAATGTCTTCAGTTATTAATCTTAAATAATACTCATCAAGTGCTACTATCTCAAGCCTATTTGTCTCTAGTTTCATAGTATCCCTCCTGTCTATTTGAAAATATACTACTCAGTGTTAAAACATTACTATTTTAATTATAGCAGAAATTATACTTTAAAAAGTGTCCACTAAAATAGCTATTAAAGCTTAAGATGAAGTATAAGTTATAAATAAAAATATTACTACTTAGGTCTACTTATATTTAAATATTATTTTTGTGATATAATGAAATCTTAAGGGGAGGTATTATATGGAAAATAAAAAACAACGAAATTTAACTATGATTTTATTTACAATATATTTTTGTATATTAATATGGATTCTTTTATTTAAGATGAGTTTTTCCTTTGATGAACTTCATCAAAACAGAAGTATTAATATAATTCCTTTTTTAGGTTCAGTTATCGTAAATGGAAAATTATATATTAATGAAATTATTAATAACATACTAGTATTCATTCCTATTGGAGTTTACACATACATGTTAAAGCAAGAATGGTCTATTCCTAAAAAAGTTTCAGTAGCTTTTTTTATTAGTTTGTCTGTTGAAGTTTTACAATTTGTTCTAGCTATCGGAGCCACTGATATAACTGACCTTATAGGAAATACATTAGGTGGAGTAATAGGTATTGGAGTATTTTATTTATTTATTAAAGTTTTTAAAAATAAAACGACTAGTATACTTAACATACTTGCATCTATTGCTACAGTCGGATTATTAGGTTTTTTATCTATTCTTTTATTAGCAAATTAATTTGACATAGCATTTGTTTTTAGATATTATCACAAATTTATAGTACACTTACTTTTATTAATATAAAAGCCATTAAAGTTAAATCAATAACTCTAATGGCAATTTTTTTATAATTCAACAAAAAATCTCTTCTTTGAAATGTAAAACTTCCTTATTAAGATAAAACTTAAAATCAAATAATTAATCATAAGCCCTAAATATACACTACCTAGACCTCCATCTAATTTACATGCTAATATATATATTAGTACCGTACACAAAATCGATGATATAGAAGAATATATAAATACAATTTTTTCTTCTCCTAAAGCTTGCATACTAGATTTTAGTACACAGCTAGGTATATTCATAATGTTTGCTATAACTATAAAATACATATATTTTGATGAATTTATAATCAAGTCAGTATCATTAGTTATTATCATAGGTATTTGATTTTTGAAGATTAATATTATAATACATATAACAAAATAAAATTTTATAGCTCTAAAAACACATATCTTAATTATTTTATCAATATCACTTGTGTTTTTAGCTCCAATGTCTTCACTTATTATATTTAAAGCTGCTTGAGAATAAGCATACATTGGCATTAAAGCTACGTTTATTATGCTAAAAATCAAGTTATATGTGGAAACTTCTAATAACCCTATTTGAGATAATATATAGTTCATCATAAATACAACAATGCTTGATTCTACTAACTCTTGCAAAATCATAGGTGTTGATATTTTTAAAATCTCTTTTGAATTTTTTAATATATTAAGTTTAGTTAATGTTATTAAATTATATTTTTTAATTATAATAATATAAAATACTAAACAAATAACTAAAGACATAACCGATCCAATAGCATTACCTACTATACCTAACTTAGGAAAACCAAGCTTCCCAAATATAAGTATATAGTCAAATAATATATTTAATATACATGATATTAAGTTTCCATAAAGTATATATTTTGTTTTATTAATTATCTTAAAGTATGAGGATATATTAAATAAAACTAAGTTTGTTCCTAGTGATAAACTAAATATATAAAGATACAAAGTCGCATCTTTAAGTGCATTATCATGAATATTAAAATAGTTTTCTAAAATATATTCTCCCCAAAATATACTAAGTCCCCAGAAAATAAATCCTATTATCACACTAATAAAAATACTAAAAAATAAACTATTATTTAAATCTTCATTGTCATCTCTTCCCTTTGCTTTAGAACCTAATATATTAAATCCTACTGCAATAGCACCCAAAACCCCTGTTATACTATATATGTTACTTCCTATTATCCCAACTGAAGCAAAACCTTCTAAATATGTTCTTCCAACCATCGCTTGATCGCATAGATTAATAATAGTTGATGAAACACTATTTAACATAAGAGGTATTGCTAATTTATTTATTTTCATAATTAATCACCCTTCTTTTTATTTATTTAAAAAGAAGGGATAAACCAAGTAGATACAAAAGATCACCTCCATATTTTTCTAGCTATATATTTGAATTTAAACATTATTATATATTAGTTTTTCTGCTCTAAAGTTATACTTTTCTTATAAAAATTATATTTTTTATAAAACTCTAATGCATTTTCATTTCCTTCTGCTACAACTATTATCTTTGATTTTACTTTATTCGTATCTAGCCACTCTAAAGCTCTAGCCATTAATTGATCGCCTAATCCATATTTACGATAATCCTCTTCAATAAAAAGTGAATCAATCTCACCAGCTAAATCTTTATTTATTGTACTAATGCAATATCCAATATATAACTCTCTTTCTTTATCTTTAATTAAATCTACTCTAACCTCAATGTTATTATTATTTATAAACTTACTTTTTCTATCTTCAAATTTAAGTTTTGTAAATCTACTTTCAAAATAATTTGAATGACTTTTATGATGTTCATTAAGCTTTTCCCATAATGTCTTTACATCCTCTAATAACTCTATGCTACCGGTTATAAATCGGTATTTAGTCATATGTAATATCTCCCTTTTAATTATATCTAATAATTTAATTATAGCAGAAATTATGATTAGATATTGTGAACATTAAAATTCCTTATACATAAAAAAGTATGTATCGATTTTCACATCAATACATACTTAACAAACATATTATTATATTTTTAATTTATATACATTACTTGTGAATGTCTATATAACTATCTTATATTAAACTATTTACTTAAATTACATTGCCCTAGCAGGGAATATTGCATCTAAAGCACCTATAACTAGTGCTGCTAATAATGCACCTATAATAGTAACGCCCATATTAGGAACTAAAAACTGAGCTACGTATATTATTATTGCAGCAATTATAAATCCTTTTACTCCTTTTCCAAAAGGAGATGCATCAACTCCCATGAATACTTCCACAAAATAGTCTAGTCCTGATATTACAATAGCAGCTATTAAAAATGACCACATTCCGTATATCGAAAAACCAGGAGTTACAAATGATGTTACCATTAGAATAATTGCTACTAATATGAATCTTCCTATCCATCTTAATATACTGCCATTATTATTTCCGCTTTCTCTGTTATCATATCCCATGTGATTCACTCCTTTAATAAAAAGTATGATTACCTTTGCTAATAAATCATAAATTACTAAAAATAAAACCTACACTGCTATTGAATATTTTAATTATAATACTTAACAATTAATACATATAAATTATTTTGTATTATAGCTATATATTGACCACTATAATAAATATTATCCATCTAATATTAATAAAATTTTTAAAAGCTATATTAATTATGGCAAAAATTATAACTTACTATATGCTAACTTCAACAAAAAAAATCTGAAGGTAATAATTATACCTTCAGATTTTTTTAATTATTATTAATTTTTTTGAAAAAGAAATGATGCAGTACCTATTAATAAGGCACCTATTCCTAAATATGTTAACAGTTCTTTATTTTCTTCTTCAGTTTCTTCATCTTTAACTACTGAATCTTCATTACTTACTTCTGTTGTATCTTCCCTTTTTCCAGATACATCTTTATTCTCAGAGTCTACTGTAGTATTTGGATCAGATGGCTTTTGTGTTCCACCTGGCACTTGAGGGGTTTCTGGTCCTTCAGGTAATACTGTGGTTTCGTCTTTTATTACTTTTATAATAACTATTTTAGTAGTTTTTGATCCATCTTTATCTTCAACTTCATAAGTTATTTCATAATCGCCTACCTTTGAAGTATCTACACTACCTACTACCTTTATCTTTGATGTAATGTCTCCATCTTCTTTATCCACTGCTATTACACCATAAAGTGGGTCAAATTTTTCTCCTACTTTAACAGTTGTCTTAAGTCCATCACTTATTATCTCTGGTGCATTGTTAGATATTTTGTTTAATATGATTTTATACTCCTCAGCATTTTTAAGGCTATTGTCTATTTTTATATCTATATAGTAATCTGTTGATTTTTTAAATAATCTTGATATTGTAGTTAATTTTATTTTATAAATAGTGAAGTTATCTTCTTCATAAGAACTTAAGATAGAAGGACTTAAACTTTTAATATCGTTGATAAATAATCTAAAGTCTTCTACATCTACATCTTTTACTTCTAGCTCAACAGGTAAATCTTCACTTCCTTCTCCAGTAACAGGAGTTAACACATTTAGGTCTATTAAATCTTTTAATCCTTTCGGTATTGAGCTTTCATTTTCAAAATCTACTATTTCAATTTGAAAGCTATCTGACTTATCACTTCCATCTACAGTTGAAGCTGTAATAGTTATTTTACCTTCTTTGTTTCCTATTATCTTTGCCGTGCTTCCTTTTACTTCTAATTTAGCTATGTCATTGTCACTCAATGACCAAACTATGTCTTTATTGTCTGCATCATTGCTTACTGTTGCTGTTACTTCATTACTAGCTTTAGTATATATTTTATCAAATTTATTACTTATTTTAATATTTTGTGCTAGTACTACATCACTACTAACATTTACTTCTATAGTCTTTGTAGTTTTTAATCCTTTGCTATCACTAACGCTATATGTTACCTTGTAGCTTCCTACTTCACTAGTATTTACGGTGTTTTCTTCTACAAGAATATTCGAATTAAGGTTTCCATCTTCCTTATCATTTGCAGTCACTCCATCTAAAGGATTAAATTCTCTTCCTTGTTTAATAGTTTTATCATTGGCATATATTGCTGGAGCTTTGTTTGCTATTACATTTATTACTACTTCTTCTTTCGCTTCATTACCATACATATCTATTGCAGTATAAGTTAAGTTATATGTAGTATCATTATCAGGGTCTAAATTAAGCTCCTTATCACTGTCTACTTTTACTTCAAGTTCTCTACCTTTTGCATCTACAGCTTTTACATTTTCTAAAGGATTATATACATCACCTGCATTTAAAGTTATTTCTTTTTCTAAAGGCTTGTTATCTTTAGTTATAGTAGGCAAGTCTGTTATTTTATCATAATCTACATTATTTCCGTAATTATTATCAATTCCAAGCTCAAAAATACCGACTGTGTCACTTTTATTTTTTAATGCTGCAGATATATTTGTAGAACGCATATCTGCAAATACTACAGTTTGCATCTGCACCGCTATAAGCGTTACTGCAAGTATCCTTGATATTTTTTTCTTCATACTTACTCTCCTTTTGTTTTTTACGCAATATAAAAGACACTTTAGTACATGCCAAAAGTGCCCTTTGATTTTATAACAAAAGATAGTTCGTCTCTTGGCAACTGGCTGACATAGTCCTAAGACCTTAGCCCCTGTAGCTTTGCGTCATTAGATTTCTCTAATTTTGCCTATATTTTTTGTCTTTCTATTAGTGTCTTAATATATATCGTCCCTATACGTTTTAGTTTTATGCTTATTTCATAATTATACCAATTTATGTTATATAAAAACAGTTTTTATGTGAAATTTTATCGAAAAATGTTTTGTACATTATATTTATAAATATTAAATATATTTTTATAAGGAGGTGTTTAAATGTGGAATAAAAAAGATTATACAATAGCTGTACTTTACAGTATTATTTTATTTTTAGTAAGTATTTTTTTAATAGTAATTTCTTTTAGATTATTTTTCTCTATACTACATACTTTTATATATCTTTCTGGACTTATATCAATAGTAATAATGATATTGATTTTTATTGCAATAATCGGATTTTTTATAAGGCATGTGTTAGGAGCTATCTTTCATCATAAAAGGACTTTTGTATCAAATATAGATAAGTTAAATTTACTAATTTCAATAGAAATACATATAATCCAAGGGTTGTTGGTTGTCGCTGCATTACTATTTGGAATTAATTTATTTATATAATAGTTTATTTTTAATTAATTTAAAGCTATTCTTTGAGCAATTCATAAATTTAAATATAAGATGCTAAGTTTTAATCATAATTAAAGCTTGGCATCTTATATTTTCTAATTAATTATTTATTTTTATATTTATTTTCTTTAGAATAGACTATCTCCAATCTTAGTTAGCATGTCTATTCCTTTTATCTCTTTATCATACATAGGCACTCTAACAACCTCAGATTCCTTGAAGTCATCTTTTATTTCACCTAAATATTTTTCCTGCATATTTCTTCTATTCCTAAAGAATGGCGTAGTTGCTTGTTCCTCTGGTATTATAAGGTTTGCTATAACCATCCCTGTTTCTATTCCTACAGTTTTTAACTCTTCACTAGCTCTATATGCTTCTATTATAGGAGTTTTTTCAGGATACATTACAAAACTAAAAGTAGTTTTATTTTTATCCTTCATAGTAGCTATAACTCTATCAAATTTTTCTTTTTGCTTTTTATCTTCTTCACTTATCTGTGCAGTAACTCCTGCCTTCATTTGGATTTGTTTAGACCAATCCATAGGAAGTTCTAATAGTCTTAAGGTATGACCTGTTGGAGCTGTATCAAATACTATTACATCATACTCTTCCTCAGATGCATATGATATAAACTTTTGGAAAGCTGCCATTTCCTCAGTACATGGAGAGTTTAATTCTTCTTCCATAGTAGCTATTGTTGGTCCACTAAACTTTGATTTTGCATCTTTTAATACCATTTCTTTATATTCTTCAAAAGCAACCTTTGGATCTATTTTAGCTGCATATAAATTTGGGCACCCATCTACTTGTGCTGGATTATCTTTAATAGGTTTATCTAATACTTTTCCTATATGAGCTGCGGGGTCTGTTGTAAGTAAAAGTGTTTTAAAGCCTTCATTAGCTGCTTTGACAGCTGTAATACAAGCCATTACAGTTTTTCCAACTCCGCCTTTTCCTGAGAAAAATATATTTCTAACTGAGTTTTCTTTCGGTATTATTAATTTTTTGGCTTCTTCATTTTTTTCTATTTTTATATCATCAATATTTTTGTACTCTACCTTATTAGTTTTTTGTGGCTTATTACCTTCAAATAGTATAGAAGCACTTACTCTAAATCTATCTACACCTTTAAGTTCGCTATCAAATAACTCCATAGTATCTATAGGTAACTTATCAAAAATACCTTTAGCCTTAGATAAATATCCTTGTTGCATTTCATATCTAGATTTAAAGAAAGGTATAACTGCTTCACCTTCTGGTATAAATCCATTGATGATGACCTTTGTAGTACTTATACCAAGCTCTTTTAGTTCATGTGATGCTCTTATAGTTTCATCTAGTGAAGTTTGTTCTGGTTGCATAACAAATATAAAATCTGTTTGAGATGTATCTCTAAGTTTTGCTATAGCTCTATCAAACTTATCTTTGCTATCTTGTATCATAGATACTGGTCCCATACAAGTTTGACCACTGCCCTGAGCACTTTCTTCTATATGTTTTGACCAATCTATTGGAAGTTCTAAAAGTCTTATTGTGTGACCTGTAGGTGCTGTGTCAAATATTATAATGTCATATTCATCTATCTCCATAAAGTCAATGAATCTATCAAATGAAGCCATTTCTTCAGTACAAGGTCCACTTAATTGTTCATCTGCTATTCTTATCATTTCTTCATCAAATATATCTCTCATAGGAGCTAGTAAATTTTCTTTATATTCATTGGTTGCTTCATCTGGATCTATTTCCATAGCATAAAGATTATCTATATTATTAATTTTAGTTATTTTATGACCTATTTCTTGCTCAAAAACATCTGATAAATTAGCTGCTGGATCTGTTGTTACTATTAAAGTTTTTAAACCCTTATCAGCATTGTATACTCCTGTTGTACATGCCATTGAAGTTTTTCCAACTCCACCTTTTCCTGAGAAAAATAAGAACTGTGTCAATCTACTCACCTCTTAAGTTTGATTTTAATTCTTCTAATGTTGGGTATTCTCCACTTTTTATTACCTTTCCATCTAATACTGTTATTGGAAGTATTTTTTGACCATGCTCTCTTACAAGTTTTCCTACTTCCATATTAGTCATAAACTTCATAGAGTGAGTTTGTGGTTGATATCTTTCAATAACTATTCCTTCAAATTCATTTTTTACAACTTCTATATCTTCACTTACTTTAACTAACTTTTCGTCTACACTAGGACCACATATCCCTGTAGAACAACACATTGTAGGTTCAAATATCTCTATTTTCATAATAATTCTCCTTATAGTTTAATTTATATAATTATAGGAAGCCTCGCCTAACACAATGTTAAATTTTGACTTCCCATGATTAGTTAATTATATTTTGATATTTACTTTGCAAACCAGTGTCTAGTTTTATTTGCTATTGCAACAAGTGCAAGCATTACTGGAACTTCAACTAAAACCCCAACAACAGTAGCAAGTGCCGCACCTGAGTTAAGTCCAAATAAGCTAATCGCAACTGCAACTGCAAGTTCAAAGAAATTACTAGCACCTATCATAGCACCAGGTGCCGCTATATCATGTGGTAACTTCCATGCCTTAGCCCATAAGTATGCAACAAAGAATATAAAGAATGTTTGTATTGTAAGTGGTATAGCTATTAATACAATGTGCACTGGGTTATCTATTATCTTTTGCCCTTGGAAAGCAAATAATATTACTAGTGTTAATAATAAACCAACTACAGTTATTCCATTAAACTTAGCTAAAAATACATTTTCAAAGTAATCTAAGCCTTTTTTCTTTATTATCATAGTTCTTGAGAAGTATCCTGCAACAAATGGTATTATAACGAATAAAACCACTGATAATAACAATGTATCCATTGGTACAGAAACATCTGTAACACCTAATAAAAGTGCAACTATTGGAACAAATCCTACTAGAAGTATAAGGTCATTAACTGCAACTTGTACTAATGTATAAGCAGCATTTCCTTTTGTTAAATGGCTCCATACAAATACCATTGCTGTACATGGAGCTGCTCCAAGTAACACTGCTCCTGCTAAATATTCTTTTGCTAAGTCAGCAGGTATTATATTTTTGAATACTACTAATAAAAAGAAATAAGATATAGCATACATTGTAAAAGGCTTTATTAACCAGTTAGTTCCACAAGTAACGCCTAAACCTTTCTTTTGTTTTGCAGCACTTTTTATAGATGTAAAATCTATCTTAAGCATCATAGGATAAATCATAAGCCATATAAGTATGGCTACAGGTATGGATACTTGAGCATATGTAAATTTATCTAGAGTTTGAGGTATTTGTGGTAAGTATACACCTATTAAAACACCTGCTACTATACATAGGAAGACCCATATAGTTAAATATTTTTCGAAAAACCCAAGTCCTCCAGCTTTTTTCTTGTTATTACTCATTATTATTCCTCCTTAATCGTATTATCATATTCGCATATATGAATATGTTTATTAATATTTAAGATAAAATATCTTATCTTAAATACTGATTTTATTGTAGCTATTATTTATAGCTATAAAACTATTTTGAACTTCCTTGTCTTATAAGTCTTGCGAAGTCATCTGGAAGTATGTCATTTGCTTCTATTTCCTTTGCCATTTTCTCAAAGTCATAAGCTACTTCTATAATTTCAACTACAACACTTGATGGTGTTTTTGATATTTCATCTTCATTTTTTATATCTATGATTACATAGTTTGCATCAGGTCTATTAGTTTTTGGCTTCCCAACACTACCTGCATTTATAAGCAGTTTTTCACCATAATATTTTGCATATGGTATATGAGTGTGACCACAAACTAATATATCTTCCACTAACTCGGTCATAACTTCCTCTGCTTCTTTTGAATTTTCTTTTAAGTACTCATTTATAATTCTAGTACTCCCGTGTACAAATCTTATAGTTTTGTCGTTAAAAGTAAATGTTGCTTCTTTAGGTAGGTTTCTCAAATAAGCTTTATTTTCTGATGTTGTTTCACTACCTGTAAAATGCATTGAAAGTCCTGCTTTTTGGGCATCCTTTGGATCTGGATAATCGCATCCACACACTATTTTAAGGTTTCCTATTGCTTCATCGTAGTTACCCATTATAGTAAGTATTTTTTCTTTTTTTAATGTATCTATAACTTCATTAGGACGAGTTCCATATCCAACTAAATCACCTGTACAAACTGTCATATCTACATTTCTTTTTTGTAAATCCTCTAAAACCTTATTTAGTGCGTATACATTACTGTGTATGTCTGATATTACTGCTATTCTCATTAGTTTTTCTCCTTATATAATCATATTCATATATACTCATATGATATTCTAAAATAGCTTTTATGTAAACAATTATATCAATTTTTTTTGATTTTATTATCGACATTTTTTATTTCTCATAATATATAGTTTGCATAAATGCCTATATTAATATTAATTATTATTAAAAAATTTGTTATAATATTATAAAGTAATGGAGGTTATCAATATGAATAATATAGATTTTGTTTTTAAGGCTTTATCTGATCCTATAAGATTGAATATATTAAAAAAACTATATTCTGCTGAAAGTGTTTGTGTTTGTGAGTTAAGTGATATATTTGACATTTCTCAATCCAAACTTTCTTATCACTTAAAATTATTACTTTCAGCTAATCTTATCAATAAGACATCTGAAGGTAAGTGGAATTTTTACTCTGTAAATAAAGACACTCTATCAAAGATATTAACTTACGAAACTATTCAAAATTTATTTTTATAAAACAAGTTGCCAAATCAAAAAAAATTGATATAATAAATACTATAAGATTTAGTTTTTAGTTATTTGTATATCAATTTTTTAATAAAATATATTAATTATGCAATAACTATTATATTTTTTTATTTTTAATATCAATTTTTTTTGATATATAAATGGAGGTTGTTTTATGAATATATTTAATTTTTTTACTGATCAGATTTTAAAAATGAATTGGCTATCTGATTTAGTAACATTGTTAGTTGAAAATGTGTTAAATCTAGATGTAGCCACTAGAGTTGGAGGTAGTGTTCATTTTTTCTTATATGATACTATTAAAATATTTATATTACTTGGTGTTTTAATATTTTTCATATCATATGTGCAAAGTTATTTTCCACCAGAAAGAACAAAGAAAATACTTACAAGATTTAAAGGTATATCAGGTTCTATTGTTTCTGCACTCTTAGGAACTGTTACTCCTTTCTGTTCTTGTTCTAGTATTCCTATCTTTATAGGTTTTTCTAATGCGGGGCTTCCACTAGGTGTTACATTCTCATTCTTAATCTCTTCTCCTATGGTTGATTTAGCATCACTACTACTATTAGCAGGATTTTTTGGTATGAATATATCTGTTTTATATGTTGTTTTAGGACTTATAGTTGCTATAGTTGGTGGTACTATTATAAGTAAGCTTAATTTAGAAGATGAAATAAGAACTTACACTGAAAAAACTAGAGATCTATATGATGAATCAGAAAACTTTAATCAAAAACAAAGAATTGATTATGCTTTAACTGATACTAAGATAATAGTAAAGAACGTTTATAAGTATGTTTTAATCGGTGTTGGTATAGGAGCATTAATACACAACTGGATACCACAGGCTGTAATACTTAAAGTACTTGGTAATGATAATCCATTCTCAGTTATTATAGCTGCTATAATAGGTATTCCAATGTATGCAGATATTTTTGGAACTATTCCAATAGCAGAAGCGCTGTTTATGGCAGGAGTTCCTATAGGAACTGTACTTGCATTTATGATGGGTGTTACTGCCTTATCCCTTCCTTCTATGATAATGCTTGCTAAGGTTGTTAAGCCTAAATTATTGGCAATATTTATAGGAATTGTGACTATAGGAATTATTATAACAGGGTACTTATTTAATTCTTTTGGATTTTTACTAATGTAATAAAAATACTCTTCCATACAAAGTGTATGGGAGAGTATTTTTTATTTTAATTTATTTTTTTATGCTATAAAAATTTAAAATCACTTAATATCAATTTTAAGGCTTGTTAATAAAATATTATCCAGTAAATGTATAAGTGTCATATATATTTGACATCTTCACTCTTACTGTGCTAACATAGTCATATATATATGACCATGTTGGTAGGTGAACTTATGAACAATATAAAAAAATATAGAACTTTAGCTAAAATATCTCAATTAGAGTTATCAAAAAAAGTTGGTGTTGCAAGACAAACTATAAATTTAATTGAAAATCAAAAATATAATCCGTCTCTAGAGCTGTGTATTAAGATTGCTAAAGCTTTAGGAACTGACCTAAATACATTATTTTGGATTGATATGGAGGGTGATTAAAAATTATGAAAAGGCTAGAAGAAAAACTTTTTAAACATTACATAGGCTATTTAGATGAAAGAGATGAGTATCAACAAGGTATAATCTATAAGACTCTTGCAAAAGTAAATATGTATTCATTTTATTTAATTTCGATTTTAATGCTTGGAAGTCTTGTCTTTGATTCTATCAATCATAGATTTACATTTGGTACTATTGCATTATTTTTTATTCAGCAATTTAATGCATATTACATTACAATAAAATTAAGAAAAAGTGGCGTTGATACAACAGAATTTTATGATAATACTACATATATGATGCAATTAAAAAAATTAAAAAAGCAAGCTGTTACGGCTGGAATACAATGGGGTCTTTCTATGCTAATAATGATGGATTACATCTTTCCAGCCCTTGAAGGTGAACAAATTAGAATAGATTTAATTTCAGTTGTTATATGGGCTTGTGCAGGTACTTTTTTCGGAGCATTTATGTACCTTTTGGGAAGATTAAAACTAAAAAAGATTGATAATAATTAACTAATAACTTGAACCACATCTAAGTATTAAAAAACATTTAAAATAAATGTCAGAGAGCCTAGCATTAAAATATCAACTATCTTGATATAGTTGATATTTTAATGCTAGGCTCTGTTAAACAATTTCGTGATAAATAGGATATAAAAATGGCTAGAAGTATTGAATTATTTAACTTCTAACCGTTTTTATGTCTTTATTCAGTTTCCTCAAATTATGAACACCAATATGAGTTCATCTATATTATCTCAAATTGAATTACAGCATACAATTAATTCGTAATATATAAAATTATTAACTATACATTACTTAGGCAAATCTATTATTACTTTTTTACATTTATCACATAAATATGACTCTATACTATTAAAATCCGAACTATCAGTTAATTTTATACCTTTAACAAAGGTTTGTAGAAACACTCCTTTATCCTTTTCATTCGGTATCCACTTTAAAGTATATCTATCCCCATGTATCACACCTAGTTTCATATCTTCATTGCAATATGGACATTTCATATAAATCCCCCTCTAGTTTTACTTCGTATTATATTAATATTGTTCACTAAATCTACTCTACAAATTGAAATTTAGCTTTCTTATTTATCTTTTCTGCTTTTCCAGATATTGTACAAAATATCCTTTAGAACCAGAAAGGCATCCAATTCATTGTATTGATATTCTTGCTTTAGCTCCTCGAGCATTATACACAATTTACGAGCATAGTTTGGATGATTAACTTCATTTTGGTATCTGACCAGAATTGGGTACTTTTTTCCCCACGTATTTGTCCAATCAATTTTATCTTCTACTTCTTCACTAGTTTTATCAATGATCTCTTGAATTTCTTTTATATCAATATCAAAATCAATCAGTTCATCCAAAGAGATACTGTATAGTATAGCCATTTTTTTAGATTGACAAATATCAGGAATCGTTTCATCCGTTTCCCACTTTGAAATGGTCTGTCTACTTACGCCGAGTTTCTCCGCTACATGCTCTTGAGACAATCCAGATTTTTTTCTTGCATGAAATAAATTGTTTCCTAAACTCATTGCTTCTCCTCCTTATCAACTTATATATTTATTATAATGTTTGATAAGAACAATCTTCACCAACTATATTTAACATATTTGCCCGTATTATTAACATGAATTAAACTTATAAATTCATATATTTTATTAAAATTATCCTTATTTCGTATTATATAACAATTGTGAACTTTGTTTATATTATACATAATATTCAATTATTTTCCAATTACAAAGTGGTTTCATTAAACTAAAGAATAAAGACTTATATTAAATTAATTCAACATATCTATTTCTGATTCTATTTATCGTAATGCAAGTTTTTTTAGTTGCGACATTAATTAGCATATCTTTGATTCTATCACTATTTTTACTCTTCTTGTTTATTTTCAAAAACTTAAACCAAGCCAAATAATTGGAGATATATTTACTAGACACTCCATTAAAAGGCATTAACCATCTCTTAAATCCGATGTGAATTGCATTTACATGTTGACGGTGATAAACGCTATCTAACATAGATTTATCTCTTGGAACTTGCTTTAACTCTACATTTAGGTCTTCCTTTATGCCAATGTAAGATTTGTGGCTATCAATTACAAAAGTAGCATCTTTTCCTAATTTCCTATCAAAAAAAGCCTACTATTTCATTAGTTGTAATCCTACTATTGCAAACTGCTCCCATAACTATATTTCCTTTACGGTTAATCCCAGTTTCAATGCATAATTTCCCATTAAAGCTGATACAAAAGATTTCCCCATAGAGTTTGATGCAAATAAAGTTTTCTCGTCTGCACCTAAATAGTATGATTCATGCTTTATTACGTCATCTTTTATAACTATTAACCCTGATGTTTTTGTTTCCTTTAAAAAATCGTCTACTAAAAACTCTTCTCCCTTAAATTTAAAACAAACTGGTAATTCATCTTCTTCTCTTCCAAATTCATATACATTGTTTCCTTTTTTTATCTCCTTAGTTGGTTGTATTTTATATATGTTTTGAAATGTATTTGCAAGGTTTTCTTCCTTGAAGCTATTTAAAGATTTGAAAAGTAAATTTATCTCATTTCTATAAATAAAAGCTGAAACTAATATAGCACATACTACTACAACACCCACTAATACAATAATTTTTTTCATAATCTTATTTTCTCCTTATTAATACTCATATTTCTTTTTATATTTTTTTATATAAAATACAGAAATAAATAGAGCTAAAAGCTCTGAAATAGGTACTGAAAGCCATAATCCATTTATTCCGAAAATTGATGGCAGAACAATAATTGCTGTAGATAAAAATACAAAGCTTCTTGAAAAAGCAATTATAGCTGAAATCTTACCATTAGATAATGCTGTAAAAAGCATACTTGAAAATGTATTAAATCCAACTAATAGTAAAGCTAATGAAAACAGTTTATTTCCACTAACCGCAATATTGTACGCAACTGAGCCTTGTTCTGTAAAAGCTCCTACCAGTATATTTGAACTCATAATTGCTAAAGTTGTGGTTACTATTGATACTATACCTATAAATGTAAGGGTTATATTTTTTATTTTTCTTAGCTTAGAAGTTTCATTTGAACCATAAAAATAACTTAGTAATGGTGATACTCCTAACATGTATCCCATGTATAATGCACTCATTAATCCAAAGACATAAAATGTAATAGTACTCGCTGCTACCCCACTTGGTCCTGCAATAGCTAACATCTTATAATTGAATAGCATTATTACTATTCCACTAGCTAAGTTTGATGCAAATTCTGAAACTCCATTGCTAAAGGTTTTTAATACAACTTTCATATCAAATTTCAATGATGAAAAATATAAAATAGTCTTTTTATTTATAAAGTTTGAAATCAAGATAATACTAGGTATTAACATACCAAGTCCACTTGAGATAGCTGCTCCTGTCATTCCCATGCCTAAAACTTTTATCATAAAAAAGTCAAATATAATATTAGTTACTCCTCCTATTGATGAGCTTATCATAGCCAACTTATGTCTACCTGAAGCAATAGTAAATATCTGTAATACTGCAAATAATATTTGAGGAATTATAAAAAAGCTATATGAAAATAAATATTCTCTGCAAAGTTCCTCTACACTAGCTGATACATTAAATATCCCAACAAGTGGTTTAGTAAAAACTAAAAAGCATATGCTTAACATTAAACCAATAGCTGCCCCAATAAAAGTTAATGTAGTAAAATCACTTCTTGCCTCATCTTTTTTACCTTCACCCATTTTTTTCATTACTACAGCACTACCTCCAGATGCAAATAATGCACCAATAGCAATAAATAAATTTAAATATGGTGAAATAAGTGTTAATGCTGATAAAGCTACATCACCTAAAATATTTGAAATAAACATACCATCTATCATAGAATACGATGCCTGAATAAGTGTCATAACCATAGTAGGTATAACAATTGCTGTAATCCCCTTGAATGTAATCGGATTTGTATATATACTTTCTTTTGTCATTTGTTTCTCCTTTCTAACCTTGTTTTTCTGTGCTACAATAAGTCTAAAGTATACAGTAACTGTAATGTCAATAGGAGAGTTTTTAATATGAAAAATAATTTTGCATTCTTTACAGCCGGTGAATTTGCAAAGCTTCACCACATTAATAAAAGAACTTTACACTACTATGACAGTGTTGGTATTTTTTCACCAAAGTATAAAGGAGAAAATGGTTATCGATACTATACCTATGATCAAAGTATTGATTTTGAAAATATTTTAGCTTTAAGAGAAATAGGTATGTCCATTGAAGAAATACAACTATATATAAAAAATCCTAATAAGGATAGCTTCCAAGAAATATCAAAATTAAAAATAGGTGAAATAGACCAAACAATCTCTCGTCTAAAACATCTAAAAGGTATTTTAAAAGAAAAATCTAAAATGCTTGATTTATGTGATGAAATATATGATGGTAAAATCGATCTAGTTACCCTAAAGGAAGAATACTTGCTTATGACTAATCTACCCTTAACCTTTGAGACATCTTCTAGTTTTTTAAGTAGTTCAAAGGCGATTATGGAACATTTAAAAGCTTCATGGGAATTTAGCAATTATAAAAAGAGTTGTGGAAGTTACATTTCTATAGAAAAAATCAAAGATAAAAAATTTGAGGAATACGACGGTGTATTTACAAGATTTGATAAAAAGAAAAGCTCTCTTGTAATTAAGCCTGGTGGCCAATATCTACGTGGATTTTGTATAGGTGATTGGCATAATATTCCTTTACTTTATGAAAAGATGGTTAGTTTTGCTGATGAGAATAGTTTAACTTTAACTGGCTATGCTTTTGAGTGTGGGCTGAATGAATTCGCTATATCAAGTGAAGATGAGTACGTTACACAGATTGAAATTCTTTGTCACTCTTCTTTATAACAAAAATAGTCTTTGGTACTAAACTATAGCACCTAAGACTATTTATATATTTTTTAACTATCTTTTGGAAGCTCTACTTTGCAGAATATCAAAAAGGACCTATTTATATAGATCCTGATTGATATCATTTTTATATATTATTCTAAAAACATTTTTAAATCGTCTTCTACGTTTGTTATTCCACCTATTCCAAAGTTCTCAATTAATACATTTGCAACATTTGGTGATAAGAAAGCTGGTAATGTAGGTCCTAGGTGTATGTTTTTTACCCCTAAGTATAGTAATGATAATAATACTATTACGGCTTTTTGCTCATACCATGCAATGTTAAAGGCTATTGGTAGCTCATTTATATCTTGAAGTTCAAATACTTCTTTAAGTTTTAATGCTATTAAAGCTAATGAGTAAGAGTCGTTACATTGTCCTGCATCTAATACTCTTGGAATACCATTTATATCCCCTAATTGTAACTTATTGTATTTGTATTTTGCACAACCTGCTGTTAATATTACAGTGTCTTTTGGTAAGGCTTTTGCAAAATCAGTATAGTAATTTCTTGATTTAGCTCTTCCGTCACATCCTGCCATTACAAAGAATTTCTTTATTGCACCAGTTTTTACTGCTTCTACTACTTGATCTGCAAGTGCAAATACTTGGTTATGTGCAAATCCACCAATTATTTCTCCAGTTTCTATTTGCTTAGGTGGTGCACACTTTTTAGCTTTATCTATTATTTCTGAAAAATCTTTATTATCTTCACTTTCACCCTTTATATGCTTAACTCCAACAAATCCTGCTGCACCTGTAGTATATATTCTGTCTTTATAACTATCTTTTGGTGGTACTATACAGTTTGTAGTCATTAATATTGGCCCGTTAAAACTTTCGAATTCTTCTTTTTGCTTCCACCAAGCATTTCCGTAGTTACCTGCAAAGTGAGAATACTTTTTAAATGCTGGATAATAGTGTGCTGGTAGCATTTCTGAGTGAGTATATACATCTACCCCTGTTCCCTCAGTTTGCTTTAATAATAACTCTAAGTCTTTTAAATCATGTCCTGATACAAGTATACCCGGATTATTTCTTACGCCTATATTTACTTTAGTTATTTCTGGATGTCCGTAAGTTCCTGTGTTCGCGCTATCTAAAAGTGCCATTCCATCAACTCCAACTTTACCAGTTTCTAAAGTTAAAGCTATTAACTCATCAATAGTTAAACTATCATCTAAAGTTTTTGCTAATGTACTTTGCATAAAAGCATTTACTTCTTCACTGTCGTATCCTAATGCATTAGCATGCTTCATATATGCAGACATTCCTTTTAATCCATATATTATAAGTTCTCTTAAACTTCTTATATCTTCATCCTTAGTTGCAAGTACTCCAACTTTAGTTGATTTTTCATCTAATTCTTTGTTTAAATCATCTGATTTTTTTCCACTTCCAAGTATTGCATCTTTTATTTTACTTAAGAAATTTACTTTATCATCCATTTCAGCATTTGAACTTGCATTCCATAGTGCTGCTTCTGATAAATTTCTTTTGTTATTTAACTTAGATAATAAATTTTCTTTAGTAGATAAAGTTTCCTTTACTCTTTCGTAGAATACTGCATCATCAAAGTTGGCATTTGTTATTGTAGTAAATAAGTTTATAGTTATTAAATGATTAACTTCTCCACTTACTTTTTTTCCTTCAGCTCTAAGTCTTGTTGTTACCTCTGATAATCCTTTTGTTGTATATATTAATAAATCTTGCATTCTTGCTAAATCTGGTGATTTTCCACATACTCCAAATTTTGTACATCCTGTGCATCCTGCTGTCTCTTGACATTGGAAACAAAACATTTTATTTTCCATCTATATCTCTCCTATTAAACATGTATTTTATTTACTCTTTTTAAGCTTTAAAATATTTTTGTAATTTCTTGATTTGTATAGTTAGATTATATCCAAGATGTTTTAAAGTTTCCGTAACCCTCGTTACGTTTTTTTATTAATTAGAAATAGATTCATATCTATATAAACAAAAATCACATCTAAAAAATCATGCGATTTTAGATGTGATTTTGATTGCGATTTAATTGTTCCTTTTCATATTATTTCCAATCCAAATACCTAAAAACATTCCTATAGGAGCACATATGAGTGAATTCAGTATATAGCAACCAGAAATTGAACCTATTACAAACCCAGTCATCATACCCTCAATTTTATAATTTTTCTTGTCATTTCTTTTCATCACTGTTATCATCGTAATAATAATTGTGCATACCACTATAACTGTGAATATTATTTGTATTACATGATTCATATCCATAATTCTACCTCCTAACTTCAATTTTACAAACTAAATCTATGTATATCTATATGTTATCTCTACGGATGTCTACGTGGGTTTTTGAATATTTTTATTAATGTATAATCTATATATATTATAATATAGTTAAGTAAAGGATGTGCTTGTCAATTGGGTTGAGTTTTTATATGGCCTGGAAAGTAAAAAAGTTGGAAGTTTAGAAATTAGAACGAAGATCTATTAATTAGAGATTAATTTCAAATGGATTTCATGTAAAAAAGTGTTGACATCCATTTAAATCAATGCTAGTATTAATCTCAAATTAAATACTTAAAAATTCAGTGAAGAAGAGAGTAATTTAAATGTATTTTATAGAGAGCTAAGGATGGTGGAAGCTTGGCAAAGAAGTTTAAATGAAGAGAGCTTTGGAGAAGACTATTTAAACATTTTATTTATTAGTAAAGTAGTAGGTTTAATCTGCCTTAAAGATCCGAGATAATAAGTTTACTTATTAATTAGAGTGGTACCGCGATAATTTCGCCTCTTAGTGTTATACTAAGGGGCTTTTTTAATACCCAAAATTACCAGGAGATATATATTTTTAGGCCTAATAAAATATACCTTCTAAAATTATTCTAGGAGGAGATTTAAAATGAAAATTAAAGAAAAAGTTGTATTAGCATATTCTGGAGGATTAGATACGTCAATAATAATACCTTGGTTAAAGGAAAATTATGATTTAGATGTAATCGCAGTCTGTGCAAATGTAGGACAAGAAGAAAATATGGATGAAATCTATGAAAAAGCTTTAAAAAGTGGTGCTTGTAAAGCTTACATAGAAGATTTAAGTGAAGAATTTGTAGTTGATGCAATATTTAAAGCTATAAAAGCTGAGGTAAAGTATGAAAATAAATATTTACTTGGAACATCTTTAGCTAGACCTATAATTGCTAAAAGTTTAGTTGAAATTGCTCATAAAGAAAATGCACAATATATATGCCATGGCTGTACTGGAAAAGGAAATGATCAAGTAAGATTTGAAGCTTCAATATCAGCCCTTGACCCAAGTATAAAAATTATAGCTCCTTGGAGATTATGGGATATAAAATCTAGAGAAGATGCAATAGACTACGCTAATGAAAATAATATTGAAATAGCAGTTACTAAAGAAAAAATTTACTCTGTAGATGCGAATCTATTCCACACATCAACAGAAGGTGGAGATATAGAGGATTTAAAGAATGAACATAAAGAAGATTTAGTATATAAAAAATGTATGCCACTTGAGAAGGCATCTGATATAGCAGAATATGTAGAGATTTATTTTGAAAATGGAGAACCAAAGAAAGTAAATAATGATGAGCTTTCTCCTGTAGAAATAATAAAGACTCTAAATGATATAGGGGCAAAGCATGGTATAGGAGTTATAGACATATTAGAAAATCGATTAGTGGGGTTGAAATCAAGAGGAATATATGAAACTCCTGGTGGCACTATCTTATATGAAGCTCATAATATACTAGAAAGCGCTACCCTAGATAAAGACACTATACATTATAAGCAAATAGTAGCTCACAAATATTCAGAGCTTATATATAACGGAATGTGGTTTAGTAAATTAAAAGAATCAATAGATGCTTTTATTGAAGAAACACAAGAAAATGTATGCGGAACTGTAAAGGTAAAGCTATACAAAGGCAATATAAAACCAGCTGGTATATTTACAGAAAATGCACTATATGACGAGTCTATATCTTCATTTGGAGATAGTGAATTTTATGATCATAAGGATGCAGGTGGATTTATAAATTTATTTACACTTCCTTTAAAAATAAAAGCATTACAAAAACAATAATTGATAAAACAATAAATATAGATAGAAGAATACATTAACTATAAAAAATAGTATCTCTTAATTTTTTACGAGGTGAAGCGAATGAAACTATGGGGTGGGCGTTTTAGAAAAGAAGAAAATAAACTTATGGAAGAGTTTAATAGATCATTTGATTACGATAAAGTATTATATAAAAAAGATATCGAAGGAAGTATAGCTCATGTATTCATGCAAATGAAATGTAATCTATTAACTGAAGCAGAAGGGATGACTATTACTGATGGTTTAGTTAAAATTTCTCAAGATATAGATAATAACACATTATTATTAGATGGTAACTACGAAGATATACACAGTTTTATAGAAATTAACTTAATACAAAGAATTGGTGAAGTTGGTAAAAAACTACACACAGCTCGTAGTCGTAATGATCAAGTAGCAACAGACATGAGATTATTTGCTAAGGAAAGTACTATAGAAATAATAGATTTAATAAAAAACTTCAAGCAAACTTTAAAAGAAGTAGCTTACAAAAATTGTGTAATAATGCCAGGATATACTCATTTACAAAGAGCTCAAGTTGTAACCTTTAAACATCATTTGATGGCTTATTATAGCATGTTCGATAGAGATGAAAAAAGACTTACTAATGCTTTAGAAATATTAGATGAATGTCCTCTAGGCTGTGGTGCATTAGCAGGTACTACTCATAGTATTGACAGAGAAATTACTAAAGAAAAATTAGGCTTTAGTAGAGTTGTAGAAAACTATATGGATGGCGTAAGTGATAGAGATTATCTACTTGAGCTTATGAGTGATTTTTCCATAATAATGATGCATTTAAGTAGATTAAGTGAGGAACTTATATTATGGAGCAGCCAAGAATTTAAATTTGTAGAAATAGATGATTTATATACAACTGGTAGCAGTATAATGCCACAAAAGAAAAATCCAGATGGCGCTGAATTAATAAGAGGTAAAACTGGTCGTGTTTATGGCAATTTATTTGGGCTATTTACTGTTATGAAAGGATTACCACTTGCTTACAACAAGGATATGCAAGAAGATAAAGAAGGTTTCTTTGATAGCGTAAATACTATACAAATGTGTATTTCTATTATGGACAGAATGATTGCTACCTTAAAAGTAAATGAAGAAAATATGAAAAAAGCTGTTAATCATGGATTTTTAAATGCTACTGAGGTTGCAGATTACTTGGTTAAAGAAGGCGTTGCATTTAGAGATGCTCATGGAATTGTTGGTAGTATAGTTATTTATTGCGAGGACAATAACAAAGCTATCGAAGATTTAGAAATAAATGAGCTTCTAAAATTTAGTGATGTGTTCAAAAAAGATATCTATAATTTTATAGATTATGATAACATATTAAATAAAGGGACTAAGAAAAATTTATTATAGAAAACTATATACAAATATAGGAGTGTGGTTTCTATTAAAAAACTTATTTTTAAACTTATTTTACTTATCTCTTTATGCAGTGTAGGGTGTAGTCAAGATGCGTTATCTGGTGAAGGTCCAAATAAAATAATAATTAAAGACACTCAAGGAAAACAAGTAGAGATAACAAATAAAAAAGAGATAGAAAACTTTAATTATCTGCTTAAATATGAGGATTGGAAGGAATTAAATAGAACCGAACCATACTTTAATTCAGACATAACTATTGTTGAAGAATATAAATCATCAAAAGGCAAAAGTAGAGAAATATGTTTCAATAAAGATTCTAAAAATATAAAATTGATTATAGATAGAAAATATACTACTTTGTATGAAGTAGAAGTTAAAATATATGATGAAATATATGATAGTATATCAACAATATTATATAATGATTCTAAAGTTGATTAAATCAAAAAATCACAATATTAATATAATGGGAACAAAAAGTATGGGTATATCAATCAGTCGGTATACCCTACTTTTCTTATTAAAATTGTTCCTAATATCAACACTATGTTAAAACATAGCCTAAAGAAAAAGTAATTATTTTTTAAAGATTCCAAATGGCTTACCTACCGGTAAAAATACTCTTCCAAAGTGATTGTTTAAAACAGAAGCTGCTGAACCATAGAAAGATACTATTGCTATTAAAAACTCTGAATATCCTGCCAGCATATGCGTCTCATGAGGCATTATTCCAAATGAAGTTAATGTTAGTCCAATAAATAAGAAATCTATAAGTACAAATATTGTAAATAATACCTTATGTGTTTCCATTGCTCCAATAGTCATATATATTGTAAATATTAAATATCCTAAATATGCAAATCCAAGTTGTTTTGTATCTACAGCTGATGCTAAAGCTTGCCCAAATACTCCGTTTTGAATGAGCCAAGTAAAACCTACTGCATACCAGAAAAATGCATATGCACCAAAAGCTGTTGCTCCAAATACATTGTTGTGTTTGAAGTCATTGATACATGCAAATAACTGTGCTGTTGCTCCTAAGAATATTGCCCATGGAATAACTAATGATACTCCACTAGTCCACCCTAGCTTTTGAGATGATGCCACTAATGTTATAATAGCTAGTCCAAATAATCCTAGTGCTGATGGATCTGCCACTACTATTTTTACTTTATTATTCTCCATAAAATATCCTCCTATATTTCTTTATTCTTTAATCTTTAATAGATAAATTAGCATTATTCATTTTAGATTTTATCTATTTGGATTTTAGACTTATTTATAGGATTTTATTCAATTAAGAGCTAGAATTAAGTGCTAGCTGAGTAACTAAGCTTCACTCTTTTGAGCAATTTTTTCTGTTGTTACTTTGTCTATTTCTTTCTTTAGCTCTACTAAATAAGGAGAAAACTCCACCTTATCCGCACCATAAGTAAACTGTAAATCATATTCTAGGGGAATCCAAGTACTAATATCCGCCTCATTATGCTGAATAACTGCTTCTAAATTATCTAATACTTTGTAAAGCTTTGCTTCCTCAGTACTGCGTTCATTCATTTCCTTTAAAAGCTCTGTGAATTCCTCACGATAAGGATTAGGGAAAGTTTCAATCCACTTTAAAAATAACTCATCCTCTTTTTCACTATCTTCTTCTTTCTTCTCAAAAGTAGGAATATCACCAGTAAAGCTTTCCCCTAAATCATGAATCAAACACATACGAATTACCTTGTCCATATCAATATCTGGAAATTCATCACGCATTAATAAAGCCATTAATGCAATACGCCAGCTATGTTCTGCTACACTTTCGTGGCGTCCGTTTGATGTCCATGAATGTCTAGTATTACATTTTAGCTTTTCTGCTACTGCTAATATCTCTAAAAGTTTTGCTGTATTCATACTAATTCCCCCTAAAGTCTTTATTTGTCTATATGATATCAAAAATATCTTCACTTCATATTATATAACAATTATGAACTTTAATTATATTATAATCAAAGTTTTTAAGCCCTCTTTTTTTCTAAGTTGTAACTTTGTTAAAAAATTATTTTTATTTTGTTATTTTTATCACATTTTCCTCACACTTGTACTATAATAAAAGTAATAGGAAATATAATATAAAACTATTGGGGGAAGTATTATGAAATTTGATTGTTTTTACTATCCACAACTTAGTGATTCTGACAAAATAATAAGAGTTAATGAAAATATAAAAGAATTTAATTTCGGAGACAAGGTTCCGACAAAAACACTTTACTATAACTATGGAAAAGACTTTGCCATATATCAAGGAGGCGAGTTTTATATAGTTGAAGATTCAACACTAATAGGTACAATGAATGATGATGAAATAAAATATCCGCTAAATTTAGTATTCGATAAGGGCACACAGTTAACAATACACTCACCTAGCGAACTTCCATCTGTAAGATTATTATTAAAAGGCGAAAATGAAGTTGAAAAAGAATTGGGAGACTTATTCTATTTAACTTTAGTTTTAAATAGAAAGATTACTACTACTCAATACCAAGTTATGTCTGATTTGGCTAACTGCTGTAGAGATTTTATTTATATGAATCAGGAGTTAGAGGAAAGAACTAGACATTTATTGAATGATTTAAAGGTTGTTGAGGATTTATTTTATAATTTAACTGTAAATAACCCTGAGCTTAAGGATTGTTATTTAAGTTATATGAATTTTGGTGATAAAGAAGATTTATTAGAGTTAGGAATTCACAGATATTTCTTACCAGATACTGAGGACCATAAAGATTTTGTTATTAAGAATATGATGTATTCTAAGAGACCTATTTATCCTAAGTTCAAGTTAGATCATATGATAAACTCTGGAAATTATAGGGCTAATTAGGGATTTATGATAGTATATTTGGAGTATAAGAATGTAGTTTTTAAAACTAAATTTTATGTTAGTAGGAAATAAACTCTGTATTACATTACAGAGTTTATTTTTTTGTATATTATCTTTTAAATTGGAAATATATTTACTAGGAATATAATAGAAAGGAATAAACTTATGTCTAAATATTTCAAGTTGATTTTTTCAATAGCTATAATAATATCCGCTGTATTTTTATTTTATATAATAGCTAGCAGTAGCACTATGCAAACTGCAAATAACGCTTTAACAAAGTCTTATTCAAATACTCAATATAGCAATAAAATAGAAGATAAATCCCCAAATACTACTATAAGAAAAGATAGCTCTGATTTAGCTAGCAAAAACTTAGATAATGTAGAAGGAAATGATCAGGTAAGTAATGATTATTCAATATTAATTACTTCTTCGCTTTATAATGCTATTTTTTATCTAGACATGGGCAACAAAGAAGTAAATATTAAACTATTAGAAACTAAAGATATAGGACAAACTCCATGTGATAAATACATAAAATTATCTAATGATGATATTGATTTTTTAAAAGCTAATGCAAGCAATTTAATTAATGAATTTATTACGTGTAATATTTTTGATAAGTATGATATGATGAGCAACTTCCTTAATAAGTTTGATACCAACTTGAAGGAAAACGATATAATCAACCTAGCATTTTCATATCTTAAGTAGTATTTATTAATCTAATCCATAGTATATTTTTATAATATATTATTAACCTTATAGATATATTTCTACATTAAAAGTAGCTATTAAAGAAGCTACTGAGGAAACAGGATTAAAAAATGTAATACCTGTAAGCAAAGACATATTATCTTTAGATGTACTTACTGTGGATGGTCATATTAAACGTGGAGAATATGTTTCTTCTCACCTGCATTTGTCTATAGCATATCTTCTTGAAGCTGATAAAAATGATACACTTATAATAAATGAAGACGAGACTAGCGTAGTTAAATGGATTCCTATAGAAGATGTGAAAAATTGCTGCAGTGAACCATACATGATAAAAGTATATAATAAATTCCATAAAAAAATAAACTCTATGTTCTAGAGTTTATTTTTTTTTATTATAAGACATACTAGTCATCTTTTAACAGCAAATTGTTATATTTCATACTTTTTTAAATGGTCCATTATATATTTTTAATTATCTTGTTATTGCCTCTATTGGATCTAATCTAGATGCCTTAAATGCCGGTATTACTCCAAATACTACACCTGTTAAAACAGAAGTAAATAGTGCAAAAGATAAAATAGAAGGATTTATCTTTGCAGAGAATGGTAAATATCCTGATACTATAACTGTAATTATAACTCCGATTATAATACCAATGATACCTCCTACAACAGTAATAAATACAGATTCAACTAAAAATTGGAACATTATAGTAGATGGTTTGGCACCAATTGCTCTTCTAATACCTATTTCTCTTTGTCTTTCCATAACAGCAACATACATTACATTCATTATACCTATACCACCAACAAACAGTGAAATCAATGTAATTCCTTGCACAAACTTATTAAGCATTTCTTTCATATGCTCAAACTCCATCAACATATCACTAGGGTCACTTGCCACATATGTGCCGTCCATATCATCATGAATAGTTGATAGTTTTTCAGTTACTCTACTTGATACATCATAAAAGTCATATCCACTAGATATATGTACCGTTATGTTGTATATCTCTTCATTAGTATTTCCCCAAGAAGTCTTCATATCTTCCATCTTAGGTTGTGGTATAAGCCCTGTCAAATACCAGTAGTCCATCATAGGGGATTGACCATTTTCTAATGACTCAAAACTATTTTTCATACTATCAAAGAAGCCTGTAGGACCATTTGATCCATTATCCATTCTTTCTTCTATAACACCTATAACCTCATATGCCTTACCAGACAGATTAATAGGTTTACCTATTGACTCCATAGGATCTTCAAAGAGTTCCGTTGCAGCTTGCATAGTTATTAATATTACATCTCTATCCATATCTTCTATGGCAAAATTTCTACCAAATGCTACTTGGTATTTTTCTTTATTTTTATCATCAATAGTTGCACCTGCTACTTCTAATTGTGTAGCTTTTTTATCATAGTAAACTTCCATACCCATAATATTTGACCAATACATATCTTGATCGCTACCCTTAGTAACTTTTGACACACCCTCCATAAATGATATTTCTTCAATATCTTTTACTGTAAATGGGCTTAAATATACTCCATTTGAATATTGATTCATATAATTAGTTGGCTCAAAGTTTACAGTAAACTGTTTATTAGATACTTTTTCAACGGACTGGCTCATTTTATATTCTAGTCCCTTACCTATAGAGCTAATTACAATTACAGATGTAATACCTATAATTATCCATATAATAGCTACAAAAGTTCTTAGTTTATGTGATTTTATGTTGGCAAGAGCATTTTTTATTAAATTCATTTATATAGACGCCTCCCATACTAGATTTCCATCTCTAAGTTTTACTATTTTTGTAGCATATCTTGTTAAGTCCTCATCATGAGTTACCATAATTATCGTTTTTCCTTGCTTATTAAGCTCTTTTAATAAATTCATTATATCTATTCCAGTATCACTATCTAAAGCACCAGTTGGTTCATCCGCAAATATTATTTGAGGATCATTAACTAAAGCTCTAGCTATTGCTACCCTTTGTTGTTGACCTCCTGATAATTGCAGTGGAAACTGTTGTATTTTATCACCAAGTCCTACTAGATCTAACTTTTCCTTTACTATAGCTTTTCTATCTTGTTTTTTCACTTTTCCCTTATATACCATAGGCATCTCAACATTACTATACACATCTAAGCCATTTATTAAGTTAAACTGTTGAAAGACGAATCCTATGTTTTCATTTCTAAATACAGATCGTTGTCTTTCAGATAAATTTGATACGTCTTTGCCATTAAATATATAACTTCCTTCATCAAATCTATCTAAAAAGCCTAAGATATTTAATAAAGTAGTTTTTCCACTACCTGATTTCCCCATTATTATTAGAAAATCACCTTCATTAATATTAAAATTAATAGATTTTAAAACTTGATGTTTTTCTTTTGCTATTTTATAGTACTTATTTATGTTATTTAAGCTAATAATTTCCTTCAAAACAACCCCTCCTTTTATTGTGTTAATGATTATAATGTTTATTCAATAACTGCGCTACCTTCAAGAGTTGTTTCATCAGGGTATCTTAGTATAGATTCCTCATCTTTTAATCCACTAATTACCGTTACATAACTTTTATCATCACCTGCTTCAACTTCTACAGGCTCTTTTACAAGTTGACCATCAACATTTTTAAATACAAAAGTTTTTCCATCTTCTTCTAATACTGCACTAGTTGGTATTTTATAAGATTGATTTTCAAGTACTATTGTAGCTTGTGCATGGAATCCATTATATAATCCTTCTTGATTCTCAAATTGTATCTTAACCTCATAGTTTGATAATGAACTCTGTCCACCCATTCCACCATTCATGTCTGAAGAACTTCCAGAAGGTCTATCTGATATGGATTTTACATATCCTACTCTATTTTCTTTTGTTGATAATATTAATATATCTACTTTATCACCTTTCTTAACCTTAAGTAAATTTTGTTCATTAACTTGTCCACTTATTTCATAGTCTAAGCTATCAAGAGTTAGTAGTGATTGCGCCACTTGCCCCTCTGAACTATTTTCACTTTTTGTTTCATTTATATATATTTTTCCCTTAAATGGTGCTGTAACACTGCTATACACTGTTTTATTAAGCTCTGCAACTTTACTATTCAGTGCCTTAATTTCTGATTCAATAGCCGATATGTCATATAATGGTTTGCCTTCTTCATCCACTACTCCTGCTTGTTCTGATTTCTGCTTTTTAAGAGTTGCTATTTGACTTTCAAGCCCTTTTATTTCATCTAAAGCTGATGTGTTTTTGTATTTAATTAAAACTGCACCTTTTTCTACTACATCTCCATTTTTAACACTTATTTCATATGAACTACCTTTATCTGCTTCATAATGAAAATCTTTACTTTGTGTTGGAAGAATTGCTCCAGTTACAAATATTTTTTCTTTCCCAGGCAAAGTGTACATTTCCATAGTCTCCATCTGTCCAGAATCAGATATCTCTTGATTTTTATTACCTTTTTTATTTAGGAGTACAAATCCTCCAACTGCTAAAACCCCTATCAATACTAAGCCAATAATTTTTTGCTTTTTCGTAAGATTAATATTTTTTATCCCCATACATTTCTTCCTCCAATATACCATTCTAATAATTTGTCTTAATAACAAAAAAGTTAGTATTATAAACTAACATAATTTGTTAAAATATTATAAATTAAGTATATCATCAATCCAATGTTTTGACTTCCTATGTAAAAAAAAAGACTAAATTGTAATTTTTCCTTATTTTGCAAATAAGGAGCCTTCACAGGCTCCTTAATTTTATACTTTATACATTCTAGCTTCCCAAGGTTTTAAATTTATAGTTTTAGAAATATTATGATTATCAACCTCATAATTAGATATAACTAAGTTATCGTACTTAATATTTATGTTATAATCATAAACTACCTCATTATCACTTAAGTTAGTTATTACTATAATTTTTTCCTTATCTAAAACTCTTTCATAAGCGTATATATTTTCATCATCTTCTAATATAAGATTATATTTTCCATATATTAAACATTCATTTTCTTTTCTTATTTTAATCATATTTTTGTAGAAATTAAAAATAGAATTTCCATCATCTAACTGATTTTTAACATTAATATCTTTATAATTGTCATTTACATTAATCCAAGGACTAAATTCACTAAATCCTCCATATGTACTATCATCCCACTGCATCGGAGTTCTTGAGTTATCTCTTGATAGTTTCCATACCTTTTTCATTGCATCTTCTATATCCATTCCATTGTCTAAATCTTTATAATACTCATTTATAGTTTTTACATCATTATATTCTTCAATATTTTCATACGCTACATTAGTCATACCTATCTCTTGACCTTGATAGATAAATGGTGTACCCTTCATCATAAAATACATAAGACCTAGTGCCTTTGCACTTTCATTTAAATATTTATGATCATTTCCAAGTACTGATACAGACCTTGGTATATCATGATTTTCTATAAATAAAGCATTCCATCCATCTCTATCAAGAGCGTTTTGCCATTTAGTAAGTACTTTTTTATAATCTCTTAATTCAAGCTTTTCATCTACCTTATCATTCCATAAATGTAGATGCTCAAATTGAAACACCATATTAAACTTACCTTCTTCTTCGCCTACCCATAGATGTGAATCACTAGCTTCAACACCATTAGCTTCTCCAACAGTCATTATATCGTATTTATCTAAAGTATTTTCTTTTAATTCTTTTAGGTGTTCATGTATCCCATCTACATTCATATGTTTATCAAAACTTGATACATACTTTAAATCATCAGGATTAGCCATGTCTGTAAGTCCTTCTTCTTTCTTTATATGACTAATTGCATCTACTCTAAATCCATCTATACCTTTATCTAGCCACCAATTCATCATTTCATATATGGCTTTTCTCATATCTTCATTTTCCCAGTTTAAGTCTGGCTGTTTTTTAGAAAATAAGTGAAGATAATACTCCTTTGTATTTTCCTCATACTCCCATGCAGAGCCACTAAAAATACTTTCCCAGTTGTTAGGCTCATTATCTTCTTTTCCTTCTCTCCATATATACCAATCTCTCTTTGGATTATCTTTAGAAGATTTTGATTCAATAAACCAAGGATGCTCATCACTTGTATGATTTATTACTAAGTCAGCTATAAGCTTCATACCTCTTTTGTGAACCTCTTCTAATAATTTATCAAAGTCCTCCATAGAACCGAATTCTTCCATTATACCTTTGTAATCACTTATATCATATCCATTATCATCATTTGGCGATTTATAAAAAGGAGATACCCATATAACATCTATCCCCAAATCTTTTAAATAATCTAACTTTTCTATTATTCCTTGTATATCTCCAATTCCATCATTATTAGAATCCTTAAAGCTTCTTGGATATACTTGATATACAACTGCTTCTTTCCACCATTTTTTGTTCATTTTTACATCACCTTTTTTATATATTTATGTCTACACTAACACCGTAGTGATCTGATACTATATTTTTGTTTTCTCCATTAAATATTACTTCGCTTTTTAACACTTCTACTTCTTTATTAGTAAATATTATATCTAGCCTTAAATCTTCTTTATTTTTATCCCATCCTGCAATCTTACCTTTTACAGTTATTCCTTCATCCCTATTTTTAGAGATTTTATATGTGTCTATTAATGTTTTTGCTAAATAATCATAACCTTCATTGACTATATTCGCATTATTGTTAAAGTCTCCCATTATAAATGTTAGACTGTCTTTTTCAATATTTTCCATAAGTTTATCTGCTTGATATTTAAATGGTTCTTCACAATCATTAAACCAACCTAAGTGACATGAAAGAAAGCTCATTTCAATATCTTTATATAGTGCTTTTATTTTAACTATTTTTCTACTTTTCCAGTAACTTAGGTTATCATTTTTACTTACATAAAAGCTTTCTTTACTAATAATTGGAAGCTTTGTCATAAGACAAAGCCCCTCTTCATATACATCATATCCAAAATGTACTATATCAAAATAAAAATCATATTTATCATTTCCAAGTCTTTTTAATTCCTCTTGAAGTAGTAAAGCAAAATTATCTTTTCTTATATTTTCATAAACTATATCACTATTAATATGCTGGCTTACTTCTTGCATAGCTATCACATCATAGTCCTTTTCATTTATAGTTTTTGCTATATATTTAATTTTCTCAATCTGATTTTCTTCTTGCCAGGAGTGGCAATTTAATGTCAAAAGTTTCATATTATGCTCCTAGTGCATCTATTATGTTAGATTTTAATATATCAGCTTTTGGCCCATATATTGCTTGAACACCTCTATCCTTTATTATAAGACCTAGCGCCCCAGCTTCTTTCCATTTTTTATCATTAGCTACTAAATTTGTATCTTTTACAGTTACTCTTAAACGAGTCATACAAGCATCTACCTCTTCTATATTTTCTCTTCCACCTAGAAGGCCTATTATTGTATTTGATAGCTCATCACCATTATTATTTGAAGTAGAGTCAGATTTTTCTGAGTCTTCTATGTAATTGCCTCTACGTCCTGGAGTTGCTATATCAAATTTCTTTATTAAGAAGTTAAATATTCCATAATTTCCTACAAAGAATATAGCACATGACATTACAAAGTTTAATAAATCCTTAATAAGCCCAGCTTTAACTAGCATTGGTGTACGAGTTAAAAACTCTATAAATCCAAAAGCATGTACTCTTAAATCTATTATGTCAGCAAGTGCAAATGCAAGTCCTGTAAGTATTGCATATACAAGATATAATATAGGTGATATAAACATAAACATAAATTCTATAGGTTCACTTACGCCAGTTAAAAAACATGCAAGAAGTGCTGATAAAAATATTGGTTTATATTTAGCTAATTTATCTTTATCAACATTTTTATACATTGCCATTGATATACCTGCAAGTGATGCAGTTGATAATATAACTTGTCCTGCTTTAAAACGAGCTGGCACTACACTTTGTAGCAATTGATTATATCCTTCTATGTTTCCTGCTTCTTTTAAATTTATCAAATCTGTTATCCATGCAAGCCATAATGGATCTTGTCCAGCTACAGTTGTTCCTACTGCTGAGCCTGTCATAATTTCATATACTCCACCAAGTTCTGTATAGTTCATAGGTACTGTTAACATATGGTGAAGTCCAAATGGTAATAATAATCTTTCAAGAGTTCCATATACAAATGGCGCAAGTATAGGGGCACTATCTCTTGATGATGCTATCCACATACCAAAGGCATTAAGAGCTCCTTGTATAAATGGCCATACTATAGATAAAACTAAAGCTGAAACTACAGAACCTATTATAACCACAAACGGTACAAAACGTTTTCCATTAAAGAATGCTAAAGCTTGTGGTAACTTAGAGAAATTATAGAATTTGTTGTAAAGTAGAGCTCCCATAAACCCTGATATAATACCAACAAATACTCCCATATTAAGAGCTGGTGCACCTAATATAGATGTGAAGTAGTCTTTAACTAAAAGATTAGCTCCAGTTAATGAAGTAACAGTTGCATTTGGATCTAAAAGCATATCACTATTTACACCAAATATTGAACCTGTTATTCTATTTATTAATATAAATGCTATTATTGCTGCAAATGCCCCACCAGCTCTTTCTTTAGCCCAAGAGCCACCTATTGCAACTGCAAATAATACATGTAAATTTCCAATAATCCCCCAACCTATATCTTCTACTACTCTAGCTATAGTAATAACTAACTCCATATCTGATGACATACCTATAAGTTTTCCTATGGAAATCATAAGACCTGCTGCTGGCATAACAGCTATAACAACTAAAAGTGCTTTACCAAATTTTTGCCAAAAATCAAATGATCCTAATTTAAATTTTCTCATCTTTTATTTCCCCCTCTGCTGTGCAATCGGTTGCGCAAGTTTGTAAAAAAATATCTCTCTTTGGAGAAATATTATATTTTACATATTAGCATCTTGTGAAAACAATTTCAAGTATTATTTTTCATAATTCTATAAAAAAAGTTACTATTTTCGAATGAGTCAATTTTTCTACAGTTCATGTTTCTTTAGTTATCATTTTCATATTAAATAAATTATTATAATATTTAATATAGTACATTATGCTAGTTTATTTCTCTTATGTATTTTTCATAGTTGTAAAATAATATTTCTGCTATTATATAGAAAAATACAGTACAATTATGTTTCTCACCACTATTTAAGTATCTACTAATACTTGTTCCATATAAGTTGTATGGTGTTAAACTTGCTAGTTTGTTGTTTTCTAGTTTAGTTATAGATATTACTTTTATTCCACTTATGTTTAGTTTTCTTACGTATGTGTCAAGGTTATTTGTGTTACCTGAGTATGATAATATTATCACTGCATCTTTATTTGTTAAGCTATCTGCTAAAGCTTCAAACTCGTATGCCCCACCTACTGCTATAAAATATTTATGTGTAAACAAGAATAATCTTTTAAGTTCTTCTAAACATATTTGTTGCGCTCTTCCTGTTCCATATATAACAATTCGTTCCGCTTCATGGATCACTTTACATATATCTCTAATTTTATCTTCATTATTATTTTTTATTGTGTCACATACAGACTTACTTAGACTTTCAATATAATCCATTTCATCTTCTTTTCTATCCAATTTACTCTGTTCTTCCCATTTTAAAAACACCTTAAATTCGCTATATCCACTTAACCCAAGCTTTTGTGTAAGTCTTAATACCGAACTCTTAGATACGTTACATTTGTCTGCTAGTTCGTTTATTCCCATTTTTGAGCATATTGTTTTATTATTTAGTATATATTTAACAATATGTAAATCATTTTCATTAAGTTTGCTATAGTTACTGTTTACTAGTTCTGCCAAATTCATTAGTTATCCTCCTAAGTATCTATTTAATTGTCAATTATTATATATAATTCTACAAATTTCTTTTAATTCCTGCATTAAAAGGGAATATCTAGAAAAGTAATTATTCTAAATATTCCCTATATTATTTTGGATTTACTTTTTATTTTATACTAGCGCTAATTCCTCTTCTTTATTTAATTCAGGCCAGAATTCTTTGTTTGCTTCTATTAAATCATCTAGTATCGATTTTGCTACTGTTGCACTTGGTACTGTTTTTGATAGTGTTATTGCTTGCCATAACTTTTGATAAGATCTTTCTACCCATGCTTCTACTACTAACTTTTCAACTGATACTTGTTGTTCCATTAATCCTTTTTGGAACTGTGGTATTTTTCCTATTCTTAATGGCTCTGGTCCATTACTTCCTACTATACATGGTATCTCAACCATTGCACTTGAATCAAAGTTTTCTATTGAACCATTATTTTCAACTATTAATAGCATTCTTTCCCCAGTATTGTATGCTATTGCACGAGCTAAATCCACTATATATGAAGCATGGTCATCAATGTGTAATTCACAATCTTTTGTTGATTGATTATCGATTACTCTTTGACATTCTCCAAATACAAACTTCTCACGTCCATCCATAACTTCATTTGCACGAGTGTATTCTTTATCAGAGTGTTCTACTACATAATCTTGGAATAAGTAGTATTTTAAGTATGTATTTGGTAAATGAGTTGGGTCTACTTTATATACATCTCTAGCTTTTAAGAATGTATCATTCCAACTTGCATCTCCATGTTGCTGTGCCTCTACATCTACACAGTATCCGTATTTACTTACATGCTCTTTTATTTTTGGCATTAAGTCATTTCCCTCTTTATCTGTAATACTTGACCACCATCCAAAGTGATTTAGTCCGTAGTAGCGTACATTCATATCTTTACGAGAATCAAGTCCTGCAATTTTTGCCATAAATTCTTCTGTTCCTAC
Organism: Romboutsia sp. LXY-2; assembly: GCF_056171995.1. Classification (NCBI taxonomy): domain Bacteria; kingdom Bacillati; phylum Bacillota; class Clostridia; order Peptostreptococcales; family Peptostreptococcaceae; genus Romboutsia; species Romboutsia sp. LXY-2. Next base: position 163,395 of record NZ_JBKFGI010000011.1, read on the forward strand.
TGGCATATCGCATATATTTAGTATTTTTGAATTAGGTCTCAGTCTTCTAGTTGCTTCTGCTACTATTGCAGCTGGATTTGAGTAATTTAACATCCACGCATCTGGTGAATATTTTTCCATATAGTCTAGTATTTCTATAACTGGACCTATTGAACGCATACCATATGCCATTCCTCCTGGTCCACATGTCTCTTGTCCTACTACTCCATGTCTTAGTGGTATTTTTTCATCTAATTCACGCATTGCATATTTCCCAACTCTTATATGAGCCATTACAAAATCTATATCTGTAAATGCTTCTTCTGGATCTACTGTAGCTAAAAATTCTATTTCTGGAGCTTTTTCTCTTAGTATTACTTCACATGCTTTTGCTATTGTATCTTGTCTTTTTTCATCATTATCATAAAACTTTATCTTTCTTAATGGTAATTTATCTAAGTTATCTAGTAACATTAATACTATTCCTGGTGTAAATGTACTTCCCCCACCAGCTATTGCTATTGAAAATCTTTTCATATCTATATCCCCCTATGTCTTTATTATTTTTGTTTATACTTAATTTATATCATCTAAATTTTATCTTATCAATAATTCTAATTTAACTTGGTATTTGTTTTAAAACCTGTTTTTTTTCTCATTTAGTGAGAAATTTCTCAATTTGCTTTTTCATCTGTTAGAGCTCTTTTAGCTTCTAATACTTTTTCAAATTCTTCTCTAAATTGTGGTACTGATAGACCTATTATTACTTGTATTGCTTTTTTATTTCTAGATACTCCATGTGCGCCTATTTCTCTAAATTTACTATCACTTTCTATTAAAGTTTCATCTACAACATTTAAACGTAGTCTAGTTGCACAATTTGTAACATCTATAATATTTGAAGCTCCTCCTAATAATTCTAAAGTTTGCTCTGCTTTACTTAAAGAAGTTACTTTACCTGCTTCTTGCTTAGCTTTAAAGTCAGCTTTTGTATATAGTTTTGCTTCTTCACCATCATCTTCTCTACCTGGTGTTTTGAAGTTAAACTTTAATATTAAATATCTAAATGTTACAAAATATATACCTGTAAAAGCTAATCCTATACCGATTTGAGTCAAGTATGTCATCCAGTGATACTTAAACAGTGGTATCCAGTTAAGAGCTGCCCAGTCTATAAGTCCTGATCCAAAGTTTCCAACTACACCAAATGCAAATGATACTGCTGATAATGTTGCTGCTAATATTGCATGTACTACAAATAGTGGTGGTGCTATAAATAAAAATGTGAATTCAAGTGGTTCTGTTATACCTACTAATACTGCTGTTAATATAGCTGGTACAACAAGTCCTGTAACAATTTTCTTCTTTTCGGGCTTAGCTGTAGCAATAAGTGCTAGACCTATACCTGTACAACCAAATACTTTAGATAAACCATGAAGAGCAAATCCACCTTCAGGGAACATCGCCTTTAATGATTGGGCATTTGTTGCAAAATCTGATAGATGTGTTGCCCAGTATACATTTAGGCCACCTTCCACTACTGCTTGGTCAAATACAAATGGACTATATATAAAGTGATGTAGTCCTGTGGGTATTAATATACGTTCTAAGAATGTATATAACCAGACCCCTATATTTCCTGATGCTATTAAAAAAGTTTGTACTGATCCAATTACCCCTTGTACCATTGGCCATATCCACGAAGTTAAAAATGCAACGGGAATCATAATAAAAAATGATATCATTACAACTAACGAAGATCCTTGGAATACCCCTAGAAACTCAGGCAGTCTTTTATCAAAGTATTTATTATGTACGTAAACTACTATACTTGCTATTAATATAGATCCTACCATACCAGTATCTAATGTTTTGATTCCTGCTATCATAGTTAGCCCACTACTTCCCCCTACCTCAGCAGTGAAGTCTACTCCAAAAGTAGGACCCCATTGCAAAAGTATTGCACTTATAAAATAATTAAAAGTCAAGTATGTTGCTAATGCTTCTAAACATGCACGAGCTTGTGCTTTTTTAGCTAAGGCTATAGGAAGGCCTATAACAAATAGAAGTGGTAGCTGCCTAAAGCACATCCATGCACCTTCTTCTATTACGTACCACATTTGATACCAAAGTCCATCAGGATTTGCTATACTTCCTACTATTTCTTGATTCTTACATACTGTAGAAATCCCTACCATAATCCCTGCAAAAGCAAATAATAATACCGGTGTAAACATTGCAGATCCAAATCTTTGAATTTTTTGCATCATATAAATCACTTCCCCTTTTATTTTTTTATGAGTTCTCATGTCTTAATTAAGTTATACATTACTAACGGAAACGTTTGCAATATTTCCACAGTAAAGAGATATTATTCTTAAATTTGCGTATTTTTCTCATTTTGTGGTAATTTTCCCTTAAGTTTTATTACTATTGATTCTAAAATTTTATACTGCTAGAATAAATACAAACTATATTTTGAAGGGATGGTGAAGTTCCCTTTTAGGGACTCTTATATGTTTAATATATTTAAAAAAGCTCAGGTATTTAATGCTCCAATCACAGGAAAAGTAATTGATTTGTGTCATGTTCCCGATGATGCATTTGCAAAGAAAATGATTGGTGATGGAATTGCTATAGATAGTACTGGTGATGTTGTAGTTGCTCCTTGTGATGGTACTATTGAATTTATTATGGACACTAAGCATGCTTTTGCTATGTCTACAAATGACGGTGTTGAACTATTAGTTCATGTCGGTATCAATACTGTAGAACTTAAGGGTAGGGGCTTTGAAGTTTTGGTATCTGAAAAGGATAAAGTCAAATGTGGTACTCCTATATTGAAGTTGGATAGAGATGTTTTTACATCTAATAATATCTCTTTAATTACACCTCTATTGATTACTAATCATGATAAGTTAAAATCATTAAATACATTGATTGGCTCTACGGTTACTGCTGGAGAGGATTGTGTTCTTGAGTATAAATTATAGGCGGTGGGGATTATAACTTATCCACAAACAGATAAGTTATAATCCCTTAGTATCTAAAAAAGATTCTCTTTCTACAAATTCAGTATCTATTATACAAAATTTTTGCATATCTTCTTTATTTTCTAGATGGTTTATTAATATGTTTGTTGCACTATAACCTAATATATCGGCGTTAATGTCTATTGAAGCTAGCTTTGGATTTTGATATTCACTAAGTGGCGTATTGTTAAATCCAGCTACTGATATGTTTTCTATATTTTTTTCTTTTAAATACTTTAACACTCCAAAAGCTAATAAATCATCTGTTGTTACTACCGCGCTTACCTCTTCATTTATTATGCTTTTTGCTGCATTGTATCCATTTTCTTCTGTAAATTCATTTTCATGCTTTACTATGTTTTCATTGTATTTTAAGCCATTTTCTTTGATTGCTATTTTGTATCCTTCCAGTCTGTCTTTAGACATATTCCAATCCTTAACAGCACCTATAAATCCAATGTTTTTGTGCCCTTTTTGTACAAGTTTATTTATTAAATCATACATTGCTTTAAAGTTATCATTGTCTACCCATAATATATTTTTTAAGCTTTGCGGTCTTCCTATAATTGAAAAAGGAAAGTCTGTTGAAATTAAATGCTCTATAATTTCATCGCTTTCTTTTGCTCTTAATAAGATTACTCCTTCTACCAATTTACTTTTAGTAATGTCTTTTATATGGTCAATTTCACTTTTATTTTCATCACTAAATACATATGTTATATAATAATTTTTTTCTTGTGCACATTTACTCATGCCTTTCATTGATTTTATAAAGAAATGATTTGAAAGTATGTCTTGAGACTCACTAGGAATTACAACTCCTATTATTTTTGTTTTGTTGTTGGCTAAGCTTCTTGCTATGACATTTGGATTATAATTTAGCTTTTTTATGGCTTCGTGTACCCTCTTTTTAGTTTCTTCACTTATTCTAGAACTATTAGATAATACTCTTGATACTGTTGAAGTAGCTACGTTTGCTTCTTTTGCTACGTCCTTTATCGTTACCTTCATTATATTCTCCTTAGTTTAATCTCTTCTTATTTATTTCTAATGTTAACTATTCCCATTTTATTTAAATACAAGTATATTTATTATATCATTTTATATAATAAAAAAAGTAACTATTTTTTAGATAGCTACTTTTTGGCATTAACAGGGTTTTATTTTACTTTTGAAAGCTTAATCGATTCTAAACAATAAGAAACTGTTAAAACTAGCCATATAATAGTTACCATTACTAAAGGCATTATTCCAAAATTCCATAATTCAAATCCTACAATACAAAGTATCCAAAGTATCGCACATGTTGCAGATACAGAAGTGTATGATTTGTAAGAACTTTTGTATATATCTAGCTTTATAGATTCATCACAACTATCAATCCATTTCTTTGCAAATTTAGTATCATATACACTACCTTTTAACAATGGATTAATTTCTTTTTCTAGATTTACTATTTTCTTTTGGATTAAAGTACTAGATGCTACACATAATATAAATCCTATAAGTAAAACAATAGTTTTTACAATATCAAGGTCACTATTTATATCGTCAAATATTATTAATTTAAATCCTGCCCCTAAGAAGAAGAAGCCAAGTATCATATTTACAGATACAGCTAATAGTACGTAAGATAAATTTTCTTCGATTTTATCTATAGTATCATCGTCTTCCATTGTATCCTTCCATAAGTCATATCCTTTTCGTGATTTAGCGTATACTACCCTGCTTACTATTATTACAACTATAGAAAGAACAATAGTTGCATATGGTGCAATTTGTTCAAGGATATTCATTAAGAAATGTACTAAATTAGTTCCTAAAACTTCCTTTAGGTTACCAGATACTTGGCTAAACAGAGCCCCTGCTATCCCACCTAATACCATTATAGCTAAGTATCCTTTAAAAGCTTTTTTATCTTCCTTTTTAATTTCACTTATACGGTTATCACTCATTACACTCATCCTCCTCATAACTAAAAATATCTTCCACACTTACCCCAAAAATTTTTGCTATCTTTAATGCTAAAGTAACTGAAGGAGAGTAATCCCCTCGCTCAATTTGACTTATTGTTTGTCTAGATACTCCAACCAATAGTCCCATTTCAGTTTGATTCACATTAATTTTAGCTCTATATTCTTTCAAGCGATTATTTAATGGCATTTAATACCTCCTGACTATTTTTATTGTCACTTTGACAATCTTCCTTGTCATTATCAATTGTAATGTATGACAAGTATAATTGTCAAGGCAGGAATTTTACTATTAGTTAAAACTTATTTTAATTCGGTGTAAAAAACTGGAGTATATATCTATTCCAGCTTTACCTATATCAACTTCCATGAAAATGGCGTATTAGTCTACTGTGTTTATTACCATAAAGATTAAACACAGCCCTGCAGATAATACAACTGTCTCAATTAGTTTTTCTGATTCTCGCATTTTACTATTTTCTCATTACCAATTAAATCATTTTTATTTGGTGACTTATAAAAATATGCCCCCTTTATGAAATCAGTTTTGCTACTGTAACTGTATAACATAAATGAGGGCTTATCATTTACCAAGTTCTTTGATTTTATCTTCTTCATAGTTACTTGTTGTAAATAATATGATACTAAAACCAGTTATAGAAACTAGAGGAATAGCTTGATGTTTTTACGCCATCTGTAAATAACAATATGCTTTTGTATAAAAACTAGAAAATAATTATTACAAATATTCTTATTCCGTCATTTAAATACATCTTATGTTAATGTTAATCGCTTGCTGCATCCCCTTCCAATATTCCATCTAGATTTAAATACATCTTATGTTAATGTTAATCTAGAGTTCAATTCTTAGATAATAAGAACAAAAATAAATTTAAATACATCTTATGTTAATGTTAATCATATTCTAATATGTACAATACATTTAAATATTTTAAATTTAGGCTATGTTTTAATATAGTGTTGATATTAGAGGCAATTTAAATAACAAAAATGTAGGGGTATATCGACTGACATACCCCTACATTTTTGTTCGCATTATATTAATATTGTTCATTAAATTTGTTTGAAAACTTAAACTAATACTATTTTAATCGATGATAGTATGTATCTATTGACATAATAATCTCCTCATACACAATAAGTATGTCCTTAGAATTGTCTCCCTTTGCCTCATAAATACTACATTTTGGTAAATCACCTTGTTTATTTATTATAGCTACCTTTTTACCTCTTTCTAAGTGGCTAAATTTCTCCATAAAATCTTCTCCACTATACTGTGAGTAAGTAATGTTTTCATAAGTAAAACTACCATCATTATTTCTATTTATATGTGGTAAAAATGGAGAGAATCTCCAAATATAAAATCCTAAAATAACTATACAAGATACTACTAAAATTATTAAAATGTTATTTTTCTTCATTAAAATCTCCCCTAAACTTATGCGTATTATTATACGTTCACAATTTATAACAATTGCGTACTTATTTTTATTATAGCATTACTTTCACCAATTTATTACCAATTATATAAACTGTGGTGTCCTTAATTTGAAATCCTTTATCTTAGTGTATGAATAAGCCACATTACTTTGTACAATAAAATTCTTAGTTTTAATAGAATCCCTATCACTTTCGAATATCCTTAACCACTTAAACCATTGCATATAATTCGATATATACTTACTTGCAACACCATTAAATCTACCCATCCATTTCTTCAAATTACTATGTAAACTATTGATGTGTTGGATGTGGTAAATACCTTCTTTATGTTTACCTGTCTTTATGCGTTTATGGTCTAAATTAAAGTCAGTAGCAAATTTAATGTATGATTTATGGCTATCTGTACATAATATAGAGTTTTCTCCTATATGACCTTTGTATAGGATTTCAAGTTCTTTATGTGTCATTCTACCTTTACATAAAGGCTCTATTATTAAATTACCTTGTCTATCTAAAGCTGTTGCAACACAAATCTGTTCTTTAGATATACCTCTCTTTTTAATCTCTTTACCTCTTTTACGAGATTTTCTTGGCATATTATTAGTTCTTGTACCTTTGAAACTCTCGGCAAAAAATACTTCATCTGCTTCTAAATAAGCTAATAATTCCTCTACTTGACCTAATGGTAATGTTTGTATATCTGTTAATATAGACTTTATACTTGGCATACTATAACCTCCGAAACATTGATATATCTATATTATATCCTAAATTTAAATACATCTTATGTTAATGTTAATCGTATAGCTAGGTCGATATACTGATAATGATAACTAAAATTTAAATACATCTTATGTTAATGTTAATCAAGTGAAAGAGTTACAATAAATAATGCATGGTTAAAATTTAAATACATCTTATGTTAATGTTAATCAAAGACTTTGCTTTCTGATATGCCTTATTATACAGTATTTAAATACATCTTATGTTAATGTTAATCCAAACATCTAATGCAGAAGTAATCGATGCTAGAGGATTTAAATACATCTTATGTTAATGTTAATCGAAGTAAAAAGCAAGGTATACTATGATCAACTAACAAATTTAAATACATCTTATGTTAATGTTAATCTAAAATATTAGTTACAGGTTTAAGACGTTTTGATGGATTTAAATACATCTTATGTTAATGTTAATCCATTTCCATATTTATCTACAAGAGTAGAATTAAACAATTTAAATACATCTTATGTTAATGTTAATCAATTCATTAATATGACTAGTAATGCTAAGTTCAACGATTTAAATACATCTTATGTTAATGTTAATCAAATGAAGGAATTGAAGTTAGTGATTCGGGAGAGTAATTTAAATACATCTTATGTTAATGTTAATCTCTGATGCAACCAGTGCATTAATTGTGGATATGTATTTAAATACATCTTATGTTAATGTTAATCCCATTTTTCCATATCCATATATGGATCATTTATCTTTATTTAAATACATCTTATGTTAATGTTAATCAACTCTGCATGAGGACTTATAGCTCCAGCATAAACATTTAAATACATCTTATGTTAATGTTAATCCAGCAAATCTATTTACTGCGTTGAATGCATTTTGTAAATTTAAATACATCTTATGTTAATGTTAATCGATATTTGTAGTAATGATTATATAGCTTTAAATAAATTTAAATACATCTTATGTTAATGTTAATCATAATGAGATGGTATCTAATAAAGAATACTATGTTAATTTAAATACATCTTATGTTAATGTTAATCTTATTCAAATATTTCTTTCAATGAGATTGTTACTATATTTAAATACATCTTATGTTAATGTTAATCAAATACCTCCCTCTTTTACTAGGAGGAGAGGATTGTAATTTAAATACATCTTATGTTAATGTTAATCTACGATTACGGGAGTTTTGGTTATTGTGAAAACTGATTTAAATACATCTTATGTTAATGTTAATCACCAATCTAAAATACATTCCTTTATTTTTCTTTATAATTTAAATACATCTTATGTTAATGTTAATCTGGGAAAAGTCCGAAGACGCTAAAAGGTTATGACAGATTTAAATACATCTTATGTTAATGTTAATCGAATTATGGTTCAGATTAGAAGTTTTTATCTTTGGACATTTAAATACATCTTATGTTAATGTTAATCCTATTGAAAATAGCTTACTTGATGTAAATAAAGCTAAATTTAAATACATCTTATGTTAATGTTAATCTAAGCAAGAAAAGACCTATCATTGGAACTATGGCTCAATTTAAATACATCTTATGTTAATGTTAATCAAGTAATAAATAGATATTGCAAGGCGGAGGAGCATCATTTAAATACATCTTATGTTAATGTTAATCTGTTATAGCTAATTTTGATATTAATAGAGATATTTAATTTAAATACATCTTATGTTAATGTTAATCTTTTATAGTTGCTCTCCAACTAAGGGAGATACCTTTATTTAAATACATCTTATGTTAATGTTAATCTCTGTTATAAATCTAAACATAGTTCCTCCTTAGGGATTTAAATACATCTTATGTTAATGTTAATCTTGTTGCTACTTTGGCTGTTGCTACTGGTATTGCTTATTTAAATACATCTTATGTTAATGTTAATCTAATTCTGTTGTTTCTCTTTGGTCTCCTAAGTATGGATTTAAATACATCTTATGTTAATGTTAATCTTACAAAAACCGTAAAATGAGCTTATTGTTTACTAATTTAAATACATCTTATGTTAATGTTAATCAGGTTAATTTAAGAATATTAGCTCAAAGATACATCGATTTAAATACATCTTATGTTAATGTTAATCCTTGCATACCATAAACAAAGTTCTTTATAAATAACATTTAAATACATCTTATGTTAATGTTAATCTGCGATAACACTATTGGTTATCAATATAATGACCCATTTAAATACATCTTATGTTAATGTTAATCGAATTAAAAACTTATGACTTGCATGATTATTCTTAATTTAAATACATCTTATGTTAATGTTAATCATGATTTTAGTTCAAATTTTGGTAATGCTTTTCCGAATTTAAATACATCTTATGTTAATGTTAATCTTTTATAATTTCAAAGATGATGATAGTATTGTTGAATTTAAATACATCTTATGTTAATGTTAATCGGACATAAACGACCGCATGGAAAAAGTGGTATGTTAATTTAAATACATCTTATGTTAATGTTAATCAAAATCACTAGACACTATAAAGTATCATATGTCAGAATTTAAATACATCTTATGTTAATGTTAATCTTATGTGAGTATTGTATCGAGCATATAGATTACATATTTAAATACATCTTATGTTAATGTTAATCTAAGTTTTATTGATAAGTTATAAAAGGGGGGAAGTAATTTAAATACATCTTATGTTAATGTTAATCCTGTCGTAGTTTTCATCCTTTATCATCATTGCTAATATTTAAATACATCTTATGTTAATGTTAATCTATCGGTTGACCGAATTCATCTAGTATATCCGCATCATTTAAATACATCTTATGTTAATGTTAATCTCTAACTTACTATCATAATCAGATATACTATCTTCGATTTAAATACATCTTATGTTAATGTTAATCGTCTAGGAATACTATAGTTTGTTTTATTATGTATATATTTAAATACATCTTATGTTAATGTTAATCTTATAATCATTGCTTTTTTATTGTCATATCTATAATATTTAAATACATCTTATGTTAATGTTAATCCTTTTAATAATTTGATTGGTTTGGGTGGTGGCTCATTTAAATACATCTTATGTTAATGTTAATCCCAAAAGCAGAATTAACAATTAAGCAAATACGAGATTTAAATACATCTTATGTTAATGTTAATCTGAACATTTAGTGCGGAATATCTCCCATTCTTCATGGATTTAAATACATCTTATGTTAATGTTAATCTGAAATATATATGCAAGCGCAACACTCGACACGTATATTTAAATACATCTTATGTTAATGTTAATCTATTTGAAAGCGCTGGTTATATTAGAGTTGCATATGGATTTAAATACATCTTATGTTAATGTTAATCCTTTCTTGTTATCCTTATAATCGCTTTTATGGTTAATTTAAATACATCTTATGTTAATGTTAATCAATTACTATGACAGGCTTCTTCGACCAAATTATGGAATTTAAATACATCTTATGTTAATGTTAATCACTTCGTTTTTCCAATGGTTTAACCTACTTTTAAAGATTTAAATACATCTTATGTTAATGTTAATCAGTATTGTGAGGAGTGCGGGGAATATCATGAAGTCGATTTAAATACATCTTATGTTAATGTTAATCATTTAATAAAAATTTAATAAATTATAATTATCATTAATTTAAATACATCTTATGTTAATGTTAATCACCAAAAGCGGAATTAACATTAAAGCAAATAAGAGAATTTAAATACATCTTATGTTAATGTTAATCTCATCTTTAAGCGCATGTATTAGGTTCTCGATAGCAATTTAAATACATCTTATGTTAATGTTAATCAGATATCTATAATAATAAAAAGAAGAAAGGTAATTTATTTAAATACATCTTATGTTAATGTTAATCGGGTTTATTTTATGGGAGCAAGTACTTTTTCATTGGATTTAAATACATCTTATGTTAATGTTAATCAATATTGGATTATGTTGCTAAGAAAGGATAATGTTAATTTAAATACATCTTATGTTAATGTTAATCTAATTTCGTAATAGGTATTTTCGGTGGCTTTTTTGGATTTAAATACATCTTATGTTAATGTTAATCATACAAAAAGATACCGGGTGTTCAATAATTAATTTAATTTAAATACATCTTATGTTAATGTTAATCAATAGTTTTGGTCAAGATAAATATAAAGGTAAAAAGATTTAAATACATCTTATGTTAATGTTAATCCTTAATGATATATATACAGAACTTAAATTATTAAAATTTAAATACATCTTATGTTAATGTTAATCGACTTATGAATTAATGGGTTTGCGTCGTAAATATGGATTTAAATACATCTTATGTTAATGTTAATCATATATAAAAGATGCCAGGTGTTAGTTAAAACAATATTTAAATACATCTTATGTTAATGTTAATCTATTACTTCTTCGGATTTCAATGGTACTTCTAGCTCATTTAAATACATCTTATGTTAATGTTAATCTTAGAAATTTTATTATTACCTTTTTGGCTGTTACTATTTAAATACATCTTATGTTAATGTTAATCTATGGATAATTTATCATATGCTTTGTATTTCTTATTTAAATACATCTTATGTTAATGTTAATCGTGATATAAAAGGTATTTTATCTATTTTTGATGTATTTAAATACATCTTATGTTAATGTTAATCGAAGTTGGAGGTTATACTTGTCTTCAAAATAATGTATTTAAATACATCTTATGTTAATGTTAATCTTTAGATCCTAATAAACCTTTACCACCTCCACCTACATTTAAATACATCTTATGTTAATGTTAATCAGAACTCAAACAACTTACTGGTAACAATGTTACTGAATTTAAATACATCTTATGTTAATGTTAATCGTTGGTGCGGTAGGTTGAGCGTAAGCCTTTATTGATTTAAATACATCTTATGTTAATGTTAATCGCGCTTACTGGAAGTACCTTCTCTTTTATAGATACAATTTAAATACATCTTATGTTAATGTTAATCTTATTTAGGAGGTTATTATGAATAAGGTACTTACAGATTTAAATACATCTTATGTTAATGTTAATCTTGAAATCTTAATACAGAAGATTTGGTTGTTACTAAATTTAAATACATCTTATGTTAATGTTAATCTTAATTGCTTTTTAATAACTGTCTCAAAGGTTTCATATTTAAATACATCTTATGTTAATGTTAATCAAAATGTTATTAGCAGGAGAAATAAATAAACTGTCATTTAAATACATCTTATGTTAATGTTAATCGGGGCAATATGGTGCAGATATAAATATTCTCAATAATTTAAATACATCTTATGTTAATGTTAATCAATTGTCAGAATATCATAAATTAATCGAAGAATATAATTTAAATACATCTTATGTTAATGTTAATCAAAGGTACTTCCAGTAAGCGGTGGTATTATTGGAGTATTTAAATACATCTTATGTTAATGTTAATCCTTATCATGGGAAAGGCTTTGTATAAGTTGGAAACCATTTAAATACATCTTATGTTAATGTTAATCAAAAATTAAGAGTGGTGAATCATTACCTTCTGTAGTATTTAAATACATCTTATGTTAATGTTAATCGAGTTATTAGGCATAGAGCAGAATCTAATAGTAACTATTTAAATACATCTTATGTTAATGTTAATCATTAGGATAAAGCAAATCATTAACAAATTCTGTACTCTTATTTAAATACATCTTATGTTAATGTTAATCTATGTTTGATTTTAAAAATAAGGATTCTAATAAGACATTTAAATACATCTTATGTTAATGTTAATCTACTGTAAAATACCTATATTTAAATACTCATGATACTTAAACACTTGTATTTTACTTAATTACAAAGCTTTATCCCAATTAAAAATGCTCTCTATACATACTATCATATTTTTTATGACAATAATAGTAAAATCAATACCTTCATGACTTATTAACCTATCTTTACCTGGGATAATTTTTATATTATATCCATTCAGAATTCACATCTTCTCCAAGCTTACTTCTGTCAAATTTCCCATTAGTAAAATACTTTTCACCATCATCAATATAAAAAATATCTCCAATACAATCACTGTAAGAATTAGTAAATTTCCTTAATTTATATGTAAAACAATCTACATTTTCCATGATCCTAGAAAGTTCTATCCTTTTTTGCGCATAACTCATATCATTATTTTTCAAAATATTTTTATAAGATTCCCAAACTTCATTCCCATTTATAACCTTAGCATTATCTAATTCAACATCTGTATTTAAAAATATAGTGTAATCTTTCACCTTATCTATTAACTTCATTTTTTCTTTAACAATTTCAAACTCTAATCTTCCAACCTTATCCTTAAAAAAAGTATCTATATTATTATCATTACATTCTCTTTTACTTTCTTCAATATCATTTATAACCTTTCCATAGTAAGCTTCAAAGTCTTTATCTTTAAGTAACCCTTGTATATTTTGATCTATCAAAGTCAAATGTTTTTGTTTCCTAAAGTCATTCTTATAAATACCACTGGCATCATCTATATTAAAAAAATATACTTTTGACCCATGTTTCTTACATGATCTATTAATCCTACCTAAAAACTGTTCCTCTGAATCTAATATAGATATATCTTTAAACCCAACATCCATATCTATATCCACACCAGCTTCAACGACTTGAGTGGCCACTAATATTACATTTTCTTGATTTTTAACCTTATTTATAATCTTTTTTCTCTCAAGCTTATTATCATCACCACTCATAAGCATAACATCTTCAAGTTCATCATTTAAAAGATTAAAGAATTCCACTGCCGTTGTCTTTTTTATAAACTCAATTAAAATTTTGTTATTGGTTTTACTTGCTTCTATAACCTTCTCTAATAAATCTTCAATATTGATAGTTTCATCTAACATTTCAAAGTTAACTTCTACTCTATCTTTGAATAATTTATTATTAAAATATTTTTTTCTGTCTTTTATTAAATAAGCACAGTTTCCATTTTCAAATCCTAACTTATCTAGTCTTGGTAATGTAGCTGACATAATTATTATTTTTATATTTAAAATTTCAGCATACTTTTCTAAAAACAATATTATTTCTTTCCATAAAGAGTTTTTGTAACTTTGTATTTCGTCTAGTATAACCACACTGTTAGCTAAGTGTATTAGAGGAAAACTTTCTTCTCTACTTGTTCCAAATAAATAGTTGAAAAATCCAATATGAGTAGTTAATACTATGGGATAGTGTAAAAATTGTCTGTTTAGCAGCGATTTTTCATAATCAATATCTTGACTAGAGTAATTATCTTTGACTTCTTTATTATCTTCGTCTTTATCTATAGTAGCTATGGGAGTTATAGAGTTTATTATTGATATATCTGATTTTATATTTTCTACACTTTTAAATAAATCTTCGGTAAAAGTTGAATATGTTTGTTCTACCAATGTATTAAAAGGAAATATATAAAAAATCTTATTTAAGGATTTATCTATTTCTAATGATTTTAATGCTAGGTTTATAGAAGTAATAGTTTTTCCACTACCTGTTGGAGCTTCTAGATAGAAAATATTTTTAGTAAATCCTTTTACTAGATTTTCTTCAGCTTCTATATTCATTTCTGTTCTAAGTCTATTTATATCATTGTCTTCAAATACTTTTTCTCCATCTCCATTTAAATAGCTTTTATGTTTTTCTAATCCTTTATATATTTTAGATGATTTATATACATCATAGTATTTTGAAACATCATCTATTGTCCCAAAGTCATCTATGTTAGAACTATTTTGATAATCACTAGTCGCATAGAAATCACAAGCTGTTATTAATGAAAATAGTAATCTTGAGTATATGTATATCTCTATATCTAAACCTTTTTTGCTATAAAATTCTTTTAAATAACCTTTTAACTTATCCATTAGATTTTCTACTGATTTTTGATTAAGCTTTATATCTAAATTATAACTTTCATATAGTTCTTTATAAGAAATATAATTATTAAATTCACTCGGTAATTTTTCAATATAGTCATAAAAACTTGTTAACATTCCATGATGTTTTGATATTATATATGAGTTTATAGTCAAAATTAAAAGAAGAAGCATATTTTCTTCTCCTTTTAGTTTTGATTTTCTTATTTTGTCAAAGTAATAATCAAAGTACAATACAGAAGATAACATAGAGTGTTTTGAATCTACATTAGGTGTATTTTTAAATTTATCATTATTCATTTTTATAAACTGAAAATCACTATTTATTTTTCCTATATCATGCATATATATGGCATTAGCAATAAGTTCTCTAACAATGTTCTTACATTCTGTAGATGTGCTGTTAAATAGTCTATTTTCTATTCTTGTAAATACATTATTTAAGTCTTTTTTATTACATAATTTAATTAAGTATTTATAAACTAAATCTAAGTGCTCTTTTAAAGTTTCTTTTTTGTTTTCACTTATCATATGTGCATATATATGTTGATTTTCAGATATATTTTTTTCTATATCAAACAGTTCTATATTTTTGAAGTACATTGTTTATCTCCTATATAAAATATAAGTTTAAATTATCTATATTGTATACTTTAGTATCTGATAGTTTATTTATTTTCATATTTGTATATACAAAAGTTTCTAGTATGTATTGGTTTGTTGTTAATTCTAATTTATATGGTAATTTTTCTTGATATTTAAATTCAGCTTCTTTTTCTAAGTCTTCAAAACTAAATCCAAAGTCTGTTACAAATTCGAACTCATCTTTTATAAACATACTATCTATTTGTTCTACATCATTTACTTCTTTTATGTTTTCTATTATTTTAATATCATTTATAGTTGCTACGTGGTCATTTTTACCTAAGTATGGTATGTATGTAAATTTCCTTTTTGAAAATCTTTCCTCAATATTTTTACATAGTTCATTATCTTCTAATAGAATATATATATCCCAAGATGGATTTTCTAGCCATTGCTCTTTTACTATTAAGTTTCCACCTTCTTCTTTTGATGCGTATCCTACTGAGTTATTAAATACTTGCACTTTTTTATTTATATATCCACCTTCATTTTTCGGTACTATGGCTAGTCTTAAACTATGTAGTTTTTTATAGAACTCAGGATAGTCATCTTCCTTGGTTTGTTGATTGTATCCTCCAAATCCCAAGCAACTACCTACAATGCCCATCAGAGATATTTTGTGAATATTCCCATATGTAAAATACATATATGAGTTTACATCTGGCTTTTTGAAGAAAGCTGTTTTACCACTTAGGTTAAACTTTAGTGCTTTCATCTTATACCTCTTTTCTAGTGAATATGTTCAAGTATTTAGCTTTTTCTATATTAGCTTTAATAGTAGTTTTGTATGGATTATAGTATATTTCTATATTTGATATTGAATCTCCTAAAGAGTTTAATAATTCATCAAACCCAAGTGTTATTATATCTTTGTCTTCTTTTTCAAAAGTTATATATTGAGCTAAGTCTGGTAAGTATAGCTCTTCTTCTGTTTCAACAAATATAGCTAGTTCATTTTCACATCCAACTTTAGAGTTTGTATTAAATGCTGTTGCACTTACTAATGCAACTTCTTTAAACTTCTTATAGTCTTCTTCTGTATATCCTTCTGTAACACCCATTTCTATGAATTGTTTATATGCTAGTGGATTTATTGAGAATGGATAGAAGTAGTGTGCTTCGTTACTTACTATTTTAGTTCCAAGTGTTGTAGAGCTTGCATCTTCACCATCTTTACTTTTTTCTTTTGCTTTACCATCTCTAAATGGAGATAGTATTTGTTGTTCTTGAGCTTCTGTAAATTCATATTTATTAAATCCTTGAGATATTTGAACAGCTCCTGTTATTCCTATGTTATTTCCTTCTTCTGCAAATGTAGCTCCAAAGTTTTTAACATCTATTGCTCTAAATAAATTTGTTAATACATTTTTGTTATCTTTTTCTTTCTTTAGGTCATCTACTTCAAATATTTCTTCATATCTTTCTTTTAGTGACTTAGGTCTTACTTTTGTTTCGCCTTTTTTTCCTTCATCTATTTTTAATGATTTTATATATAATACCTTTTCTCCATGATTCTCCCACATTTTTTTCATTGGATATTTTAAAGCTTTGTCACTCCCAAATACTTCTCCTGTTGAAATTGATTTTGGATATCCACTAAAATCTGCATTCCAATTAGCCATTATAGACTTTATTCCTACTACCCCGTATACTCTTTTATTCATCTATTTTTTCCTCCACCTTTTCATATATTAAACTCGAATTTAAATATCCCGCTAATAATAAATCTTCATTTATTTTTCCTTCTGATTGATATGCTAATATCATTGAGTATAGATTATTAAATCTTTTACTGTCCTTTTTTATTGTATAGTTATATTTTTTAAACAGCTTCATTATTTCTTCCTTTAATCTAGCTTCACTTTTAGTATTTAGTATTGGATTTAATAAGGAATGATTCTTATTTCCTGATTTGTTAAGTGATATTAAGTAGTTTGCTATTTGCCCTATTGCAAAGTAATATTCTTGATCATTTTGTATGCTCTGCGTTTCTTTAGAGTTTATTTTTTCTCTTAAAGATACTTTCGTATCATTTAGTATATCTCCCATATTACTACCTCCATTAAAATAGTTTAATAAGCTGTATCTTAGATTGTATTGCTCTTGTGCTTTTCTTAAGCTTTTATTTGAATTTATTATAGTGTTCTTTATTATATCTAGTGAGTACTTACTAAAGTTTGTCTTAGCACAAGTTATATTTCCTTTATAGAACCAGCTAAATAAACTTTCTCTATTCTGTATTAATATTTCTTTTAATCTTCCTTCATTTAGTTTTATCTCTTTAGGTTCCGTAAAGTAATTTGTATGTAAGAATTTATTAAAGAATACATTGCTTATATTCATCTCTACATCTTTTATTTGATTTGTATTACTATATTCTAAGATTTGACTATGTTTACTGTAGTCTATCTCAATAGGCTTTAGCACTTTAAATTCTTTTATTTGTGAGTTCATGTTTACTACACTATCAAAGTCATGAATTTCTACTTCTTTGCCTTTTTGAAGCCTCATAAAATATCCAGTGAATTTACCTCTCGGTCTATCACCATTTTCATAGCATTTTATTTCATCATCTATGTATACTAGTCTTTTACCTATAGCTACATTATTCATTAAGTAGTCAAAAAACTTTTTTTGTAATAATACTTCCTCACTACTTATCAAATAAGGAATAGTATTTTTTCTTCCTTTTTGCTCTAGATATGGTTTTTTAGCATTTAGACCCATATTATCGTTTGGTAAACCAAAAGTATCATTATTAACTTTTACATTAAAATCCGTACTATTGTATATATTGGGAATTATATATTTGTTGCTCTCATTTAAATATTGCTCTATATCTTCTTCAAAGAATATTTTTAGATAGTTTTTATCTTGTTTAAACGAATGCTTTTCAATTATTTCAAATAAATTTTCTTTCATCCAATCTTTATTTTTATTTACACACTCATTATCTACTTGCCCATACTTAACTTCACATTCTTCGTACATAGATTTCTTTTCTTTATCTTTATACTTTAATCTTGGATTAATAAGAATTTCATAGTAATTGTCGATTATTTCTTCTGTTAGTTTTCTATTACCTTTTTCATCGATTTGAATAGTTTCTTTTTTAACGAAAAAAGTTAAATAGTTATTACTGTGTATAGCTTTTTTCGAATCAATAGGCTTATTCATATCTATAAGCTTAGATAAGTAATCTCTTTGTGCAAAATATTTATACAACCTATCAGTTTTATCCGTATCCTTTTTAGATACTTCCAATACTTCCACACTACCATCTTTTTTTACTAATACATATGATCCTTCTCCTAAAATATAACTATCTATAATAAGCCTTTCTCCATGTTCTTCATACATATTCTTAAAAACTTCTAAACAGTCTTTTAGCACTATCTCACCCCTTTATTACCATCTATAATTAATAAACCCTAATCCTCTTGAGTTCATCTCCCCAAGTCCTGTTCCTAGTGCAAAGTTTACAATTTTTTGAGCTTGTTCATTATCTGAAACCATAAACTTTATTTTATCCCCTAATATACTAATATCTTTATATTTAGTAGCTATAGGCTTTTTATTTATAAGACTTATAGTTGTGAATAGTTCAAAATCTTCATCAATTTTTTCCCCATAAAAAACATTATATTTTTTTATTAGATTTTCTTTTATTCTTTTCTCTAATACTTCAATACTTGAATGTTGTTTCCAATATCCATTATCAAACTTAGCAACTATAGGTGTTATTGCGTGTATACTTTCTATATGCTTTATAGGTATTACTTTTTTATTTATAGTTAACACTTTTATTTCATCGGTATATTCATTTAATAGCTCTTTCATAAAGTAGTTTACTAAATCATCATCTACTGTTCTTAATAAAAATGTATACATATTTTCTTTTTTGTAAATTCTATTATTCTCTAATGGATATAACATATTAAAAGAGTAATTCTTGAATTTATTTTCATTATGAAATCTGCTATATTTATCATCTTTAACAAGTACTTTGTCTATTAACTTACATATTTTATCTGATGTATCTTCTAACTTTATATCTTTAAGTAAAAATACTTTTACTTGTAGTTCTATAGTGTTTTCCAAGCTATTTTTCTCCTTTTTGTTTATTTGATTATAAAATGAATACGACATATTTTGATAAATACCTTTTATATTAGATATTTTCATAATTTTTAATCATTTTATATTATTAAATCTTCACCATTACTTACGCATTTCCCAATCACTTCTTCTCCAAAAACACTTCCATTCAAGGTTTTTATAATACAAATAAAATCTTCTTCCTTATCTATTATTTTATTTAACTCATTTCTAAGACTTATAATATTAGATGGTGTTATCTCTCCTCTAAAAACTGACTTTTGAAAGTGTGTAAGGTACTTTTTACATACCTTAAATACCTTATTCACCCTTTTTTCTCCTATATCATAAAATACAAATGCATAATTATAATTAATTTTTTTATTTTTATTAGCCATCTACATACCATCCTTTATACTGTATGGTTTAAATTCTTTATCTTCCATTATTAACTTTAAAAGCTTATACCCATCTAATTTGATACATGTTTTCATACTTACCCTTCTTTTAAGTTTCTTATGTTCCTTAACTGACTCTAACCTTTCTTCTAATGCTTCTATATAAAGTTTTCTACCTTCCTCATTGAGCATGCAGTAGTTTACATTTTTTTCGAAATGCTTATTAACATTTACTTTTCTATTATTAACTAAATCAAATATAGTTTTATAGACAATAACAGGCTTAAAAACTTCACTTAAATCTAAACTTAATGAAAACCTACCTTCACTAGGCTCATGTAAAAAACTAATGCTTTGATTTAAATGAGTATTATATATAGCTGTTACAGTCTTTGCATATAATATGCTGTTTCCAAAAGATATCATTGCATTTAAAGGATTGTCTGGTGGCCTTTTTACCCTTTTGTTGAATACAAAATCTTCTCTTAAGATGTGATTAAATGATGAATAGAAGGTTTGCCATATATCTCCTTCTACTGAAAGTATTTCTTTTATATTAGTTGCTTTTTCTAATTTATCTACGGAATCTTTTTTTAGATGTGTTAAGATTGGCTTTATTTCTGATTTTCCATGTTTATAGTAATGCATTAGTACTTCTATCATATTTTCTCTTATTCCATTTACAATACTTTTAGCTACTATCTCTCTATTTTCTTCAAATAACTTAGCTTGCTTTATAGTTACTTTTCCACTAACTAAGTATTCTTTTGGATAAAATGTTCCACTATATCCTCCATAGTAGTTAAAAAAATGTACTACTATATTTGATTTTGATAAGAAATCTAGTAGTTTTGAATTTAATGAAACTTCATTCAAGCAGAATATTTCTGTAGTGTTTTCTACTGGTATATATACATTTTTACCATTTTTTCTAAAACATATGGAGTTATCTTATCTACTTAACTCTCCCATCGAGCTAATATATTTTGTTTTTCCCAAATTATATCCTCCTACTTATATAAAACAATATTCATAGTATGCGCACTTCTTACAACCTCTTTTTAAGTCAGGCATTGGTGCTATACTATTATTTATAAGGTCGTTAATTTTTATTTCTATATTATTTAATTCTTTTTCAGCTTCCTCATCTAACTCTATAATAATAATTTTTTTATTAGTTTTATTTTTTTCTATAAATTCAATCTTCCCTTTTCTAGCTATCCCCTTTTCCTTTAAGATCTTTAAATATAATAATACTTGCCATTTTGTTGCTTCAACATCTGCATCTGATTTTTTAATTTCTACTAAGTACTCCTTGGTTAACTTGTCTATTTTAAT
The DNA here is from genome assembly GCF_056171995.1 of Romboutsia sp. LXY-2. Taxonomy (NCBI): domain Bacteria; kingdom Bacillati; phylum Bacillota; class Clostridia; order Peptostreptococcales; family Peptostreptococcaceae; genus Romboutsia; species Romboutsia sp. LXY-2. The sequence goes on from NZ_JBKFGI010000011.1 coordinate 184,980, forward strand.
ATTCCCTATAGCTAATTCTCTGCTTTTATCACCTTCAGCTCTTATTTCATGCAATACCCGACCTATCCTGACATCTTCACTATTATCCTCTAAATTTATTCTATTTCCTAATAACCAACACTGTCTTCTACAATGAAAGTAGTAGTTTATTAATGTTCCTGTTAATTTCATATATATACCTCTTGTTATTTTATACTATTGATATTTTAGCCAATTTTTAACTATATAATCATTTTGAATACTATTAATACTTTAATCTATACAAAAAAGAACATCTAAACCATCACAAGTTACATGTTCTTTTTGCATCTATTACTTTATTTCTTCTTCTTTTTATTGCCACTTTAACTACTACATTTCTATTAAAGTGACTCTGCCTCACTTTTTCTAAAGAAACATACTTGTTGATTATTACTATTTTGCACTTGTCCAATTATTTTGTCTTCATCTATAAGGCTCTTTTTCAAAAGCCATATTCTTGATTTCTTGCTATACTTCTCACCATGAGCTTTTGCTATATCTAACAATATTCTATATAAATGCCTTGCTTCCTTTTGGTTTAACTTGTATTTCTTTGTTAAGTATCTCGTCTTAGTAGATACAAGTGTGTATCCTTCTTTCAGTTTGTATCTCATATATATCACCTCTTTTGTGTGAAAATCGTAAAATACTTTATATTAAATTATATAAAAAGAAGCTAGTCATTATGACTAGCTTTATACTTCTGTTCTTTAAACTTAATATTTATTTTTATCTATTTGAATGTTTTATACTTTTATCCTTAATCTTTTTTACACTTAGGTCCATGTTGCTTTTTCCAATTGCATTTATGCTCCCAATCATCTTCGCATTCCCATTCATGTTTACATTCCCATTCACATTTGCATTTGCAATCGCATTCACATTTGCATTTGCAATCGCATTCACATTTGCAATCGTCTTTGTCTTCCCAGTCATGTTTACATTCACAATGGTCTTTACATTCCCAGCTATCTTTACATTTACATTCTTTACTAGCAAATCTAATAAATGCTATAGCTAAATTTGTTAATTCTTCAATCAATTCTTCAATGTCGTCTAATTCTTTTTCTAATTCACAAATTACACAGTCACAGAATGAACCTCTTACCTTATCACTTGTACATTTTTCATCACATATAATTATTAGTAAAAGTATTTTTGCTATAATTGATACTATAACAAGTATTATTTCTAATAATAGACAGAATAATTTACCTACTAAATGGAAAGCACAGTCTATACAGCTAATTGTTTCTAATGTTTGAGATAAACATTTACATAGCTCTAAAGCTCTTACTAATTGTTTTCTTAGTTTATTATTATCTACATAACATATTATTTCTTTTAGTTCTTCACAAATATGACCAAGTATTCCTCCATCACCATTCCCGTGTTTAATACCCATTTCATCAAGTTGTTCCTCAGAAGTTGGCATCCAATGAGGGTGAGAAGAACCTCCTACTAAAATGTATTTAATAAAATTAAATATATCGCAAGGTGTTAAATCATATTGTCCGTAAAGTTTTTCTGAGCTTACTATATCTACCATACTCATAAGGTCTTGCGAGCATTCTTGCAATCCATTTATAAACTTTTTATTTTCCAAAACACAGCACTCCTAGTTAATTAATATTGAGATTTGGTTATCCCAATATTAATATATGAAATTTGTAAAAAAATGACACTATAAGTATAAAAATAAATAAAAATAATCCGAAGGCAATTATTTACCTTCGGATTACTTTTATTAAATCACTAAATCATGTACTGTAGTACTTGTCTCAACAACCTTAGCTTCAAGTAAAGACTCAAACTTTCCACCATTAGGAGAAAATACATCTTTCTCTATTATAAAGTTCATAACCTCATGTATTTCTTCCTCAGTCAAACCTTCTCTTGGTGAATCCACGCTTATAGATACTCTCTTACCTTCAGAGTCTTTAAAAGTCATTAATAATTTTATTTTAGTTTCCATTCTAAAATACCCCCTTTTAATATTTTACTTAAATACAGTTAATTATTGAGCGATAGTTGTATTATCCATTTTTGCTATATCTATTAAGATATGATCTTGTAATGATGCTATCATTGTAGCAACTCCATATACATCTTCTGCATTTGCATCATGTCTTAAGCTTGAAAAAGTCTTAGTTTTTCTTATTGCCTTACCATTTTCATCTTTTCCACAGTCAAATTTTAATCTTAATCCAGATGGATTTTTTACAGCAGTAACAGCCATAGTTCATTCCCCCTTAGTATTTATTAGCAAGGATTTCTCTTGCTTATACTTAAATAATACATGGGCTGAAAGAACTACAGCTAAAACATAATTTATAAACATATGCCCATATATAGGCCATGCACCTTATTTAGAATCATATCATATTCTATCATAAAGTCTAAAAAGGAGTGATTAGATTGGCTAAATTACCTAAACCCTACCCATACTCTTTTGGTATAAATCCGAATATGTATAATATGCCACAGTACCCTTTCTTTATTAATCCATATTTTTTTTGGCCTGTACCACCAATGTACAATCAAAATTTTGACAAACCACGTATACAACTAAAAGACTATGGTCCATATCCATTTGTTATTGATATTGAAGATGCAACAGAACAAAACAATACATTCCGTACCGTGTTATGGACAGGAGAGAATCTACAAGTAACCATAATGAGTATAGATGTTGGAGATGATATAGGTTTGGAAGTTCATGAAACAGGAGATCAATTCATTCGTATTGAAGATGGTCAAGGTCTTGTACAAATAGGGGATAACAAAGACAACTTAGATTATCAAAAAGTCATAACTGATGGATCTGCTATAATGATACCTGCTGGCAAATGGCACAATGTAATCAATATGGGAGATAGACCTCTCAAGTTATATGCTATATATGCTCCACCTGAGCATCCTTATAATACAGTACATCAATCTAAAGCTGATGAAAGGTCTTCTAGACGTAAGTATAGATAATTAAAGTCTATTTCAAAAGAAGTGTATGTAAAAAAAGCTAGTCATAACGACTAGCTTCTTAACTATCTAAATAGCATTAAATATTTACTTTTCTTCTTCATCACTTACTTTTATAAACTTTAAAGCTTGCTTTAAAAAGTACTCATTGTGATTATTCACAAATAATGTTTCCTCTATATTATTTGCATCCTCATCAATGTATACATCTCTATCTTCTACTTTAGTATCTGCCATGGTGCTCAACTCCTATATATATTAATTTTGTTTAAAAATATCACTTCACAACTAGATTTATAATTCTTAAATCCTCTTATATTTTACTATAAAAATTCATTTCTGTAAAAATGTATTTTCTACTAATTAATATCTTAACTATTTATCCAACAACATATCTGGTTCTTTACTTCTGTGCTTTAAAACATCCTTAAGCTTCTCTAAAGCTGGAACCAACGTACAACCAATAACAAAAAATACTATACTAAACCTAGATAAATTCATAGGCTCTTTAGGAACTTCAAGAGAAGTAGGACCCATTATAACAGCATATATAGAACCAATCATAAGACCTATAATACAATATATAGTTTGTGATCTGTATTTTCTAAGTAAGTATCTTACTGTCCTTACCGTTGCAAAAATTCCAACTAACACTCCACACCCAAATATTATTATTGCCGGCAAATATTCAAAGTTTAACTTAAGTACTTGTTTTATAGCATTAAGTATAGGTACATAAAGTCCAAATATTAAAAGTATAGTCGAACCTGATATACCAGGTAGAACCATTGCTGATATTGCTATCATTCCAGATACAAATATATATCCTACAAATGCTATAGATAAATTATCAAACCTAACTGATAAACTATTCCCGCTACCTTTAACTGGATTTAAATAAGTCATTGCACAAACAATAATTATACCTAATACTAAAAGTAATATACTTTTCTTATCCCCTATCAATGTTTTTCTTTCTGATTTAATTATTAATGGAATAGACACTATTATGAATCCTAAAAACAAAGAACTTATTTCATATATATTTTTTTCAAATATAGATGTAATAAATAATACAGATAATATAAATCCTACAACCCAACCAATTCCTATTTTAGATAAAAACTTTAAGGCATTTAATCTCCCTAACTTATCTCCAGATATTATATTATTAAGTGAGTTTACAAAATCATCATAAAAACCTAAAATAAACGCAACTGTACCACCTGATACACCTGGTACACTATCTGCTAGTGCCATACAAAATCCTCTAACAAAATTTAATACATACACCTATTCCACCTCCTCTTATTAAAAATGCTAGTAAAAAATAATTATACTATACATATATATAAAATTCTATCAATTAATTATCAGTTAATCAACTATATAAATCCTTAATTATAACTAAGAATATTTCCATAATTTAGTTAAAACCTTAAAATAAAAAATCAATTACCTCTTTTCTTTATGTAGGTTGTATATAAATATAAGAATAACATAACTGCTAAAATATTAATAAATAAACAAATAAAAATTCATAAAATAATCAATCCATCTCACCTCTTATATATCCATTTTTCTCTCATAATATATAACGATTTAGGTTGCTAATTTGTTGCACTTTTTTCAATATATTTATTTCGCTTAATACACAGATTATGACCATCATAGTTTACTTATACGTAAAAAATTCGCTTTACTTGAGCGAATACGTCTGCAAACTACTTCACATCTATCTGCACACGTTGAAAGATGTGGGTATTATAATCAACCTACAAACAAGATAAGTTATAATGCCTTAGTATATAAAAAGTCTGAGTAGTATTAATTTCCCTACTCAGACTTAATTTAATTTTTATTAATTAACTTATCTGATTACTTTTTATATTACCATTTTCAATATTTTACATAAAAGCTATTCTTCTTTAAATTTACCCCTAGCATCTAACGAGTTAACTCATATATAGCAAGTGCATATATTTGAGTAGCTTTTATAAGGTCCTTAATTTCTATATATTCATTTGGCTGATGCTCAGTCTTTTTCCCCCAAGGGAATATCATACCAAAAGCAACACAGTTGTCTATTGCTCTAGCATAAGTAGCACCACCTGAAGCTAATGGAGTAGAATCTAGACCTGTCTCTTCTTCATAAACCTTTCTTAAAGTCTTTATTAAAAAATGATCTGCTGGTAAATATATTGATTTTGCCCAATCATACTCAGTATATGTTAAGTCATACTTACTCGCTACATTGACTAAATTATTAGTAAAAGCTTCTTTTTCAACAGTAACAGGTATTCTAACATCCAAGCTTATTACTTGTCCCTCTTCACTAAGATCTATTTTACCAACATTACAAGTTAACTTACCTGATACATCCTCACAATTAGATAAAATATTATTTGCATGTGCATCCTCACCAATAACCTCAGTCACAAATTTTATAGCATCAGAGGTAATACCAATATTATTTAGCGCTATACATAAACGAATTATTGCATTAACACCTTCATTACATTTTTGAGAATGAACACTTTTACCTATAACAGTTATAGATTTTTCATCACAAGTATACTCAAATCCTAGTCTAGTAAGCTCTGCCTTAACTTCTTCTTTCTTCTCACCAGTGTATTCTATTTTACTTGGAACTGCATTGAAAGCATCTCCACCTTTAAGTCTTATAGGACTAGCTTTATCGGATTTTATTAAACACTGTAGCAGCCCTTTTTCCGCATTGATACAAGGGAATTGGCTATCTGGTGTAAATCCAAAGCTAGGAATTTCTTCTTTATTTTCATTATACTTAGCCATATCTCTCCATAGAGTTTCTTCATCTGTACCAAATATAAATCTTACTCTTTTATCTAATTTTATTCCAGCATCTAGTAAGGCTTTTACTGCATATATAGCTGAAATCGTAGGACCTTTATCATCTTGAGTTCCTCTACCATATAATTTTTCATCTATAATAGTAGCTTTAAATGGATCAGTATTCCAAGCATTAAGGTCTCCTGCTGGAACTACATCTAAGTGCCCTAAAATACCAACTAACTCTTCCCCTTCACCTATTTCAGCATAGCCATAATAACCTTCCTTATCCTTGAAAGTCTTAAATCCTAGACTTTCACATAAATTAAGAGTATGAGTTAAAACATCATCAATTTCTTTACCAAAAGGACAGTTATCTACCTCTTCACTTATTACACTTGCAATAGACACACTTTCAGAAATTGATTTAATCATTGATTCTTCTATGTTACTAATACTGTCGAAAATCCTTAGTTTCATATGTTGCCACCTCCTAGTTAATTCTCTCTACAAAAACAATTATATATATAAAGTAATATAAAATCCATAATTTGGATAATTCTTTACATTTGTTATATATGTCACTACAATTGTACATATAGTAAGATTTATTACTTTATAATACTAAAATTACTACTATGAGTATTATTTTTAACACTTATAATCTTACTATTCTAGCTTAATTATTTATCATAAGGGGGGATAATGATTATGTTAAAAAAATTTAAACTTCCCGGTGCCATGATTATAGTATTTATTTGCTTAATTATAGTTGCAGGGCTAACATGGTTAGTTCCAACATCTGCCGTAGTTGAGGATTCCTTGCAGTATTAGGATATGTGGGGGCATTGGATGCAGGTGCACTGGTAATAGTTCCACTCTTTGTAACAGCCGGCTATGATGTTATGACAGGTCTTGCGGTACTATTTGTTGGGGCTAGTATAGGTAACATGGCAAGTGTTGTAAATCCTTACTCTACTGGAGCTGCTGTAGCTGCAATAGGTAACGATGCACTATCTTTAGGTTCTGGTATAACATTGAGATTAGTAATATTTGTAATTCTATATATAGTAGGAACTCTTCAAATATTAAAATATGCAACAAAAGTTAAACACGATAAATCACAATCAGTATTACACGATTTAAATGATATAAAAACATTAACAGATGGAAACTCTGAATTAAAACAATTAACTAAAAAGAGAATGTGGTCTCTTGTAGTATTCATTATAATGGTTATTGCCTTAGTATTTGGATATGTTCCATGGCATTCGTTACCAGTTGGTGATGTTACAATGTACGAAATAGTAAACTATCCATTTGACTTATTAGCAAATGTTCCTATTTTAGGAGATTTCTTAGGAGCTAGTAATTTAACTAGATTTTGGGATTGGTACTTTGATGAATTCTCTATACTGTTCTTAGTTGGTGGCGTAATAATAGCATGGATAAACAAGCTTTCAACTGATGAATTTGTATCAGAATTTACTAAAGGAGCTGCAGATTTATTAGGTGTGGTATTAGTTTTAAGTATAGCTAAAGGTATATCTGTATTAATGGGAACAAGTACTTCAGGTATGAGTGTTACTTTTGTTTACTGGATTCAAGGAGCCTTACAAGGGGTTCCTACCTTTGCCTTTGCAATAGCTTGCATACTTGCTTATATGGGAATCGGGTTATTCTTACAGTCTACTAGTGGTGTATCTGGTATCACAATGCCAATACTCGGTTCTGTGGCTATGGGACTATTTACATCATCAGCTATAGGTGCAGAAGGTGGACAAATTATTCTTATATCTGCCTTTACTTTAGGACTTAACTTTATGTCAGGTATATATCCAGGTGCAACAACTATGGGTACTTTAGAACTTGTAAATGTTCCTTATGATAGATACCTTAAGTTTATGATGAAGCACCTTTTACCACTTCTTTTAATAGGAGCTGTTATATTATCTTTTGCTCCTTATTTAGGATTGGTTTAATGTAATCAATTGTAAATATGTACATTTCTTAACTAAGAGTAAGTAAAATAATTTTACTATTTTACTTACTCTTTATTTTACTACTTTGGAATTAATACTGTATCGATTACATGAATAATTCCATTTTTAGCTATATACCACTATTTAAACTCCCACTGGATTATTATTTCTATTCATGATTTTGCAACTCTATGTTTTTAAAAAATTTATATAAATTTCCTATTATTCAAAAACATTTTATTCTTAATAAGTTCATTGCTGGCACAATTTCTATGGTCTTTTCTCATGAATAATAATTATATTTTTGTATATAATCAATATTAAATGCTTAACTTTGGAGGTTTTAATTTTGAATAAATTTATTACAGAATTTAAAAATTTTGCTATGAGAGGTAAAGTCATTGATTTAGCAGTAGGTGTTGTTATTGGTAATACTTTTTCTAAAGTAATTTCATCTGTAGTTTCTGATTTAATCATGCCTATAATTAGTATGATTTTTAAATTTAATGATTATAAAAATTATACAATATCTATTGGCAATAATGGCGCTTCTATTGCTATAGGTAATTTTATAGATAACTTAATCAATCTGCTTTTAGTAGTTGTTGTACTATTTTTATTTGTAAAGATGGTAAATAGACTAAGAGAAGGGCAAGCAATTAGCTTAAAGGGTGAGCCTTCTAAACCTGATGATATTGCACTATTAGAAGAAATTCGTGATCTGCTTAAAAATACTAGTAAAAAATAAACTATCACCTACACTTTTGCTTACATCTGCAACATGAGGAACAACATCTACATCTAGTACATATGCAATTTCTACGAAACCATCTTCTACATCTGTTACAACGAATAAATCTTTTTTTAAAGAAAAATAGTCTTTCCATACAATCACCTCCATATTGATATATATATGTTTATAAAATAGTATTGTTACAAAATATAACAATTCACAACTTAATTTTCAAACATTCTACACGTATTTATAATTAAGATTTAATGTTTAATATACTTTATATAAATAAAAACTCTAAAATATATTTACATATACTTTAGAGTTTTTGTTTGTTTAGTGTCCACTAACCATTTCTAATCCGCCTGGTTTGTTGTGAACTGCCATATTATCTATTAAGTCTAAACAGTTATCACTTAATCCTATTAAATTAGTTTCTATACCATTTTTATGATACTTAATAACTACTTTGTCTATAACATCAACTGCTGATTCATCCCAAATTTTTACATTTGTAAAATCTATATCTATAGAATCGCAACTCTCATTATAATCAAAACTATTCATAAATTTAGTAGTAGATGCAAAGAATAACTGACCTTTAACTTCATACTTAACATATCCATGAACTTCGTGTTTTTCAACACTTATTTCAGATATTTTAGATGCAAATGCTATAGCACTTATTATTATTCCAACAATAACTCCATAAGCTAAGTTATGAGTTAGTAAAACTACTATAACAGTTGATAACATTACTACTGTATCTGATTTTGGAACTTTTGCAATTCTCTTTAAAGAACCCCAGTTAAATGTTGATATAGATACAACAACCATAACTGCTGCAAGTGATACTACTGGAATTTGAACAACAAACTTATTTAATATAATTACAGAAAATAACATTGCCGTACCTGCTGTAAGAGTAGATAATCGTCCTCTACCACCATAATTATTGTTAATTATAGTTTGCCCTATCATTCCACAACCTGCGATTCCTCCAAAGAATCCCGCAACTACGTTTCCTAATCCTTGTCCTACACATTCTCTATTCTTATCACTAGGAGTGTCTGTTAAATCATCCACTAATTGAGCTGTTAGTAGTGATTCAACAATTCCTACTAATGCTACAGATATTGAATAAGGTAATATTATCATTAAAGTTTCCATATTAAATTCAACATTAGGTATTAAGAATTTTGGTAATTCACTAGTTATTCTTCCCATATCTCCTAAAGTCTTAATATCTATATTAAATATACTAACTATTATTGTAATAGTAATTATTGCTACTATTGGAGATGGTATGGCCTTCGTTATCTTAGGTAATAAGTAAATAATAGCTACTCCTATAGCTCCTAATACTAATAATATAGTTGGACCTTTAAAATGGCCTAATTGAGATTGAAGCATTAATATACCAAGAGCATTTACAAATCCGATCATAACTGGTTTTGGTATAAACTTCATTAAATTACCTATTTTTAGATATCCAAGAACCACTTGTATAATTCCCGTAAGTATTGTTGCTGCAAATAGGTATTCAACACCATGATCTCTTACTAAACTAGCAAGTACTAATGCCGTAGCTCCTGCTGCTGCTGATATAAGTCCAGGTCTTCCTCCAAATATTGATGTGATTAATGATATGCAAAATGAAGCATATACTCCAACCATAGGGTCAACACCTGCTACTATAGAGAATCCTATTGCTTCTGGTATAAGTGCCATACAAACAACTATACCTGCTAATAAGTCTCCTTTAATATTTCCTAACCATTCTTTTTTACTTTGCCTCATAGATGTTCTTCTTTCTTTATTAAATTTTTCCGTTATCAAATTTTAACTTAAGTTTATATATTAACTAGTATTTTTTATTTTGTCAATTTCTAATCTATTATTATCTACTTTTTTACCTATTCTTCCCCTACCATTGACTTTAGTATTGGATATAATGTTCCTAGCTTTAAATCAAGTTAGCTACTTCATACTAACAATATTTTTAGATAGTTCATTTATACTATCTGTAAGTTGCGATAACTTTCCTTCTATTCTAATCAACAGATACATTGATATAGCAATAGGAAAACCAACATTGGCTATAAGACTTTGTATTTCACTACTCATATGAACCTCCTATATTTTTTAATTTTTATTACTAATTTATATAGTAAGTCATAAACTTAGCTTTTCTATCTAACAAATATTTTAGTATATTAAGCATAAAAAAATTAACACATTATAATCTTTAATTTAAAACATAAGCACCTCTATTTCAAGGTGCTAAACTTTATAAGTTATATTCATTTTTAGTTTCTACATACTTCTTATATTGTTCATTTAAATCATCTAATGCATTCGCTTTAATATCATTACTAATAAACTCTAATTGTGCTACATCAACAAAATCTATTAATTTATCAATTAAAGATTCTATTCTAAATGATAGACTTTTGTATGCAACTACTCTATCTAAGTACTCAGACATCATTAATCTATCTGATAGTTCACTTAATTTATTTGCCATGTTATATAAATCTTCTTCAGTATCCTTTATTGCATTGCATAAGTTAACAAGTTCTTCTGCATTACCTTGTGCTAATTGTGTATGTAAACCAACAACTGCTCCTGTCAAACTCTCATCTACTGCATAAAAAAATTCATCTCCTATTTGTTCTATCGTTCTCATATTTTAAATTTGCTCCTAATTATATAAATTTACTCTTATACATTAGATATTTATCATACATATACATTAGATTTTTATATATGGCATTTATTCTTTCTTCTGAATCCCCATTTATTACAGCTTTAGAATAACCAACTAATAACCTAAATACTTGTTCTGTATCAAATATGTAGAATTGTACGTCTAACTTATTAAACCTTGAATTCATAAGCTCCATTTTTTCCTTAACATCATTTAATATCGTTGTATTTCTCTTAAATGAATCTTCATTTCTAGATATAACTTCACAACATACTGTTAAACTATTTATATCAGATATTTCTATATTATTTCTAATATCAGAAATTGCTGCATCTATAAATCTATTATTTGCTTCAAACTGATTAAAAAATATATTGTCTATACTCATTATATAACTTCTCCCTATATTTATAGATATTTCGCCAATATGATATTAACATTATACATCAATATAAGTGTTTAAATTTGTAAAGTATTGTATATTTTATTTTTTTCATTAAATTAAATAATATCATTTTAAAAATCACTTAAGGTCTACTGTTATCTCTATTTTTATCTCTAAAAAATCATTTTCATCAGTCTTTGATTCAATAAAAAATAATTCAGCCCCGCTTTGCCTTACCTTATGTCCTAAGGTAACATTCTCGTTATATACACCTATATCTAATATTCCTAAATTACCTGGGAATAATCTCATACTTCCTATGTTCATTTCCTCACATGTACACATTTCTTCCTCAAGATATGTGCCATGCTTCACATAATTCGAAGTATTATAATATCAATATCCTTAATCGTAAAAAAAGTAGGAGCTATGCTCCTACCATTATGTTTTGCAATATATTAATATTGTTCATATATTATTCTGTTCAAAAGCATCAAGTTTATTTTTTGAACACTAAAAGTAGGAATTAGCTATACTGTATTAATAGAATAAGCCTACTTCTCAGAAATATAATCAATAACCCACTTTTTATTTTTATGAACTAGGTAAGCTGAATATTTCGCCTGACTAATATGACGTTGTAAATTATTATACATTTCATCCATATTAAGAAATTTACCTATGCAATAAATTGGAACTTCAATTGATTTCTCCAGTTTAAGAAAATTATTAAAATCAATTAATAACCCATCCTTAGCAAGATTTAGCAATTCTTCTTTTACTTCTTCAGAAAAAGGATATATCTTTCTTCTCTTTGAGGTTGATACTGTATCAACTATTTTATTAGCTATTATCTCTTGAAAATCTAAATATTCTCTACAATATAACTTACAGAACCATCCATCATCATGTGCTAGATAAGCATATCTATTTTGAATTTTATCAAAAAAAGGACTTTTAACTGGTTCAAACATATGTCCAAGATATAGCAATTCTGCAAGTTCAGTGGGTTCAAGATTTTCTACATTATCTCTTTCATCAAAATCTACCCATGCAAAATCGCCATAGCCATATATATCTTCGCCTAAGAAATCGTCCATTTCATCTTTATCAACTGCTTGCAATTTACTTTTTGAACTAAAACCTCTGCCAAAATATTCCCCTTCAATAATTAATAATTTATTAATCTCCACAGGAGCAGATTTAATAAATTCATTTAACTGCATTCCATAATATACTAACTCATTATTTTCTGGGAATGCATTGATATAAAATACATCTCTTAATCTCCTCATTTTACACTCCATATTTCTTATTATTTATTTAATTATAGCATATATTATTTTTTCACTTCAATTTTCACATATATAAGCTGGTGGCTTTATTGTTCCAATTGCCTCATAACTCACATTGTATTTAAAGTATTTATATGACTTTTTTCTTTATATTCATCGATTCTATCACCTATTTCACCAATTTCCATATATTATAACGAAGTATATTTTTATGGAGGTAACTTAAATGAGTAGTAGTTTAAATGATTTAAATCCATATGTAAAGTATCTAGCAAATAGATTTTTAGAAGAATGTAATAAGCAAAACTTCCCTGTTAAAATATATTTTACTTATAGAACTATCGCTGAACAAAATGACCTATACGCACAAGGTAGAACAAAGCCAGGTAAAATAGTAACTAATGCAAGAGGCGGACAGTCTTATCATAACTATCGTCTCGCTTTTGACGCAGCCCCTATAGTCAATGGTGATATCGATTGGGATAATGAAGCCCTATTTAATAAGATGGGTAAAATTGGACAGTCAGTTGGATTAGAGTGGGGTGGAAGCTGGACATCTTTCAAGGATACACCTCATTTTCAATGGTCTGGAGGACTAAGTATAAGTGATTTACAAAGAGGAAAATCTCCTTCTCCTCCACAAAACTTCAATAACAGTCAATCAGACGCTCCTAAATCTCAAGATCTAAAACAGTTATTAAAAATTGGAATCAAAGATGTTAAAGTATTCCAACAAACCGTTGGTCTGAAACCAGATGGAATATTAGGACCTAAAACTAATTCAGCTATTTTGGAAATTCTAAATAAACCTTTGTGTAAAAAAGGTTCTACAGGTATTGCGGTGAGATATATTCAGTATAAGGTTGGAGGAAAAATCACTGGAACTTTTGATGACAACACCCTTAAACTAGTAAAAACATGGCAATCAAATAAAAAATTAACTTCTGATGGAATTGTTGGAGATATGACTTGGAAGAGTTTTTTTACTAATTAATTTATCATAAAAAATAAAGCTAAGAACCTTAAAAAGTTCTTAGCCTTATCCTAATTCACTATTCGTCTTATATGATTACTAGTAACACCATATTCTCTAGCCAACTGAGATGCATTCACACCATTAAATCTTTTATTAATCTCCCTATTTCTACTAGCCCTAACAATACTCTTATAAGTAGGTAAATAAAGCACATCCCCACCATAAAGCCTACAAATCTCAATAATCCCATTCTCACCAACAATCTCAAACAAACTATGTAAATTATCCGGTAAATCACAAATCTCTACTCTCATAACCAATCCTCCTAAAAAATATTTATATTATAAGATTAATACATAAGAATAAACCTATCCACCTAACCAAAGTTCGCAATATTTTTTCTATATAAATATTGCTACACTATGTTATAGGCTACCGTCTAGATTCTAAATACACTTTTATCATTCTGTTATTCTGTCATTTTATTCTTTTCTTACTTACTTTCTTTTTACTTTTTGTTTCTTTCATTTTATCTTTTTACTCTTTTCTCGCCATATGCCCCTCCGGGGTAGTAAGGACAAACCCAGCGCAGGGTGTCGAACCCACTACACCAATATCTCTTCGAAGTGGAGGCGAGGGCCGTTGAACCAGTAGTTCCTAAAGGTAGTTTCCCCATCCCTACACTTAGCAACAATCAAATCCATAAGCTTAATCCCCTCCTTCTTCATCTGCTTCACCCTATACCTATCAAGCTCACAAGCTTCAACAGCCTTTTCAAAATCATTGCCCACAGGCTCATGAACATAAACCACAGAATTTGAGTCATGGAAAATCGCCTTGCTATCACGCATAGGTCTTTCTCCACTAGGTCTATAATCCTTCATCTCATCATTTAGCTGACTTAACTGAATAACAGGAATCTCAAAATCCAAAGTAATATTCTTAAGCTCCCTAGACAAAGTAGCCACCTCTCTTTCCCTACTTTGTAACCTTTCCTCAGGATTCAAAAGCTGGACATAATCCACAATAACCAAATCAGGCTTAATCTGTCTTATCCTATTTCTTATTCCACCAACAGTAGAAATACTGTCATTAATATATATAAGCTTATCCTTGGTAACATCATTTATATAATCAACAATATTTTCCCAGTCTTCAACTTCTAGGTCTTTATACTTCATCTTCTTACTACTTATCCCCGTTTTCTTCGTAATATTTCTCATTAGCACCTGAAGTGCACTCATCTCCCTACTAACAAACAAAACCTTCTTTCCTTGAGCTACTACATTTAGCATAATTTGTTGGGCAAGTGCTGACTTACCAGATCCACTTCTACCCGCTATAGTAATAAGCTCACATTCATATAACCCGCCTATTACATCATCTAATAATGGAATTCCAAACTTAAAGCCTTTTTCTCTATCACTCTCTAACAAATCCAACATGTCGTTTGCAATATGGAAAATATCATCATTTTCAACACTTTCATCTTCCATGATCTTTTTAGCACCTTTGTCAAATATGCTTAGTGTAGTTGCTACATCTTTTCCATTGCCAATATTAAAAAGTACTGAGTTTGCAAGTTTTGCAAGACTATTTTTTCTATAAAATTCCTTTAAAGTACTTATGTGCTCATCTATATAAACACTGTTATAAACTGCTGTCATTTCAGTAAGTAACACTAATATTTTTCTACAGGATTCCTCGCCAATATTTTTTCTAGATTTTACCACGCTCATTATTCCTGCCAAATCTAATGCTGAGTCATTCTTGTAGAGATACATCATAATATTAAAAATATACTTGTTGTCTTCACCAGAAAACATCTCCTCTTGTAGCTCTTCTAACTTACAAACTAAAGATTTTTCATTCATGATACAACCTAATATTGAGCGCTCTATCTCTGTTGCACTTAGCATTTTTATATTACCTCCCCCCTATTTTTATTAATATTTGAAATCTATTTTGTAAGACTCAGCCTTATCATCTTCTCTTAAGTTTGTATTTCCAATTTGGTTTAGGTAACCCTCAAACTTGTTGCTAAATAAGGTCTCAGGTCTTAGATATATTTCCATTGCTGTGTCTTTCCACTCATCACACTTAATATCGATAACCTTGTAAAAGTCCTCTTCTACAAAATCGTCATTTAGTCTAGCTGTAATCATAGACATTGTTTTATTTGATGAGCTTTTAAATCTTTTGCCCGTTTTTTTGTTTAGGTATTCAACAACTCGACAATATATATTATTCTTATTTAATTCTCTATTTATATTCTCTATTTTAGATGTCCCACTTACCGTCTCATCTACCGTCCCATCTTGTGGTATATCGAATAGGCTCAACTCCTTGAAATCACTAATTTCTAATTGCCCATCTACCGTCCCACATACCGTCCCAACAAATGGCTCTTTTTTTTGCATAACTTTGTTTTCTGACATAATCCTATAATCATAAATTGACGGAGATCTTCCAGCAGAAGATTTCTTAATAGCTACAATAATATTTTTATCTTCAAATTCTTCAATAAGCCTAGATGCCGTAGTTCTAGAAAGATTAAGATCCGCACTAGTATTTCTAGCTGTAATCTTGAATTGACCTTCTGGCAAATCACCTTTCATCCTATGATAATTCACCTTCCTCATAATATAATGATTAAATACAATCTTATGTATCTCATTTTTACAGTCAAATTCTAAAACATGTCTATCTGTTTTATAAAATCCAAATGACATTTTGTTCATCCCCCTGTACATTAAATTTTAAGTCCCATTTTGGTTATTGCCATTATGGGATTATATCACTGAAAAAAATCCTATTTACATCTTTTATATCTAACCCAAACCTTAATGCAATACACTTTATCTCCCCTACAGTGAAATCACATCTACCGTTTTCCTTTGAGATATAAGTGCTTCTAGCCATTCCAATTTCTCTAGCCATAGCATCTTGATTAAGTCCTTTCTCTAACCTTAGCTGCTTTAGATGAATATTTTTCATATACGTCCTCCCTAATTGCAATTATGTAATATAACTGTAGTCTACCAAACATATGTTGTCAATTTATATTTGAGAAAGTATCAATATTCATACTTTTAGTCCCAAAATTTCAACTTTACATTTACTTATTCCAACAAATGTTACTATAATATGATTAAAAGGGAGTGATAAAGTTATGGATTCAATCGGAAGCAGAATTACACAGGCTAGAAATAGAATGGGAATAAATCAGAAAGAATTATGTAAGTTATCAGGGCTTAAAGAAAGCACTTTATCTAGATATGAAAAAAACGAAAGAGAGCCAAAAGCCTCTAACCTTTTTTCACTGGCAGAAGTACTTGATGTTTCTTTTGATTTTCTTATGGGAGTAAATGATAACATGGGATCATTTAAAAAAATCCCATCTCACCTTAAGGAAAAAGAAGTAACTAAAATATTAGAAAATACTAACGAAAGCTTATCACAAGAAGGTCTTCTCTATTATGGAGAGCCAATAGCTAAAGAAGATATTAATAGACTACTTACAGCAATCAAAGTCGGTGCTGCTGTAATTGATATAAAAAAATAATAAATTAAGGGGTACATGTAATGGGGAATTATAAAATTAAAGAACTAGTGAGAAGATGGAAATCAGTTCATGGAACAGATAAAATAGATGATATTATTATTGGATCTGGTACTGTGCTATGTGGTGTACACCTTGATAAAGAACTTACTGGCGATCTGCATAATACTTTTAAAGGGATGTATACAAAGAAAGATAATCAAAAATACATATACTATAACAATGATATGGATATGAATGAGCAAAAGGTAGTACTGTGCCATGAGTTTGCACATGCTAATCTTCATTCAGATCTTAATGTTCACTTTTTAGATAATCGCTCTTTGTTTAATGTTGGTAAATATGAGAGACAAGCTAATAGCCTTTGTGCTGAGTATTTTATTTCTGATAGTTTTATTGAGGAATATAAGTACTGGTCAGAAAAAAATGTGGCTGGATATTTAGGTGTTCCTGTGGAATTAGTTAAACTAAAGTTAGCTAATTATGACATGTCTAAGCTTACTGGGTATGATGATATTATCCCATAGGTAGTTTTTTAAAATCCCTATCGAACAAGTATTCTTTTTTGATATAGACAACTCATTAAATTTATGATATTCTATTCAAAAGAACAAACGTTCTAGTATAAAGGGGGATATTATGGGAGATAAAGAATTACTAAAAAACATATTAGAAAAATCAGAGGCAACACTTAATATAGGAAATAGGACCGGTGTACCTGGCCAATCTATGGAAATTCGATATTATGATAAAAAATTCTACGGTATTTTAAAAGAGTTTGAAGAAACTAAAATGTTTAAAAGAATGGGAATGTATGCAATACCACTAAGTTTATTTGCTAGTATCCAGGATAAAGAATATTTTGATTACGATAGTATTACAAAAGTTAACTATTCAAAAGATATAAAAAAACTACTATATAAGAAAAAAAATTCATTAGGTCAAAGTATTTCAAGTATAAAATGTCATCTTCATCATAATAAACAAGCTACTTACATTGATATGGAAGATATCAAAAAAATTCATATTGAAGATAATTATATAATACTCTACCTTAATAATGGATCACAAATGAGACTTAGTATGTTAAATGAAGTTGTAGGTGTAAGATGTGAAAAGGATGTTCTAAGAGGAAACATTCTTGTATTTACTTCAAAAATATCAGCCTCCAACTGGTGTGTTTTAAAATTGATTATACGCTAACTTAATTTAACAATATAATAGTTATCATAAACAAACTGTTTATGATAACTATTAATAATATATCTACTATGTATTTCATGTCTTTTTAATAATATGTAAATATTATTTTCAACTTAACAAATATATTTTATAAATACTATGTTTAATAAATAAATTTTACATTAATAAGTATAACCATTTTTTATATATAACAATAAAATAACGTTTTGAAATAGCTAATATTATTTTTCTTAATTATATATGCATAATATTTCTAATTACATATAATGCGGTGTCCCTTATATTTTATTTCAATATGATTGCACCCATTTAATTCATTATCTAAATTATTTTTATTAAAATCGTCAGGATTTAATGCATAAGCTAATCTAAATGAGTCTATGCATAATTCACTGTTACTACCTTTATAATATACTCCCTTTATACAATAATAATCTGATTTTATTTTAGAATCAAAGTTATCATATCCATAATTTGATATTAATCTTTCAGCAAGATCTACATAGTATTGTATTTTTTCTTTATCTTCCTTAAATAAATATCCTGAAATGATCATAATATAACTTTTTAATAATTGATTATTGTTAATGTTAAACATTTGAGACCTTATTGCAGCAGATATACTTCCATCTAAATCCCCTAGCATATAACATATATCTCTCAAATAAATATATACAGTAGGATTATAATTTTCAATACTTAAATACTCTTGAAATAAATCTTTACTCATTTGAAGTTGTTTAATTCTACCAGGTTCCACCATAGTTTTAAAAAGTTGTAATTTGGATACAGCTATACCAAATATAGCACTTGAAAACTCTTTATCCAAATTATATGACTCAAAATATGAATTATTTGCTTCTATATATCTGCCTAACTCAAGATAACAATGACCTTGATACAAATAAATAACTTTCTTTTTATCATTTTTAAATAGGTGCATATAATTTTTACTAATTTCTTTATATATTTTTAGTCCCTTTTCATAATTTTTCTCGTGAACTAAAGAATTAGCGTAAATAAATTTAATTATAAAATTATTTACGTCAATTCCATTTTCATTTATTTTCATCAAGACCATATTGTACTTACAATTATTATAGTCTCCTATTATATGAGTATATATTTGTATATCATCCTCTGATAATTGATGTCCTAAAGACATAATTAAATCATCAATATTTATCTCTTCCTCAATTGTCTTATTGCCTATACTTGAACTCACTTTTGTATATAATTTGTCCCCTTCTAGTATATAGTCAATCTCTTTCTTACTATTATTACTTTTTAGAAAATCTGACTTATATTTTTCCATCCACATAATACCATCAAAAGATTTTTCAAGAGTATAATTTCCTTCTTCTCCTGCAAAGTGACCCAACATATACTCTTTCGTAGCATTATAAATATTTTTATTCAGTGGATATATTTTATATGCATCTATACAAGCATTTCTCATTTCTTCCAAGTACCCTATGCTTTTATACATATTAGACATACTTACAGCCACATCAAAATACCTAAATCTAGACTGTATATATTTACATATTTGAATACTTTCTTCTACTTCATGTTTATACTTAGCTTTGGCAAAAATGCATTGAGCTTTAATATAATTAATCCTATGTTTTTGTATATCCTCATTTTTCAAATGATTAAGTTCATAATTACAGGCCTCTATAGCTTCTTCATATTTTCCCTCTTTAGCAGATATTAGTATTATGCTTTTATATATAGATCTGTCTTGAGGATTGAAGTCAATTAATATATTACAGTACTTTCTTGCCTCAATATAATTATTGATTTTAATATTACACTCTATAAGTTTTGAAAAAATGTCTGCAATACTAAGTCTATCGTATTTTTCTAGCTCTATATTATCCAAGTACCTACTATAATATTTTATGCATGTACTAATATACTGATTGCTTAATTTTTTATTTTTTCCATCTAAAGTATACACACTACGATATTTTTGGAAATAACAGTGACCAAGTATTAAGTCTTTTTCTATATAATATTTCGAAGTATTTTTTATTTGTTTACTAAATTTATTTGCTTTTGATAAATCCCCTTTGATACAATAAGCTCTCATTATATTAAAATTTATCTCATCACTTTTGGATTTTACTTGCTCCAAATACTTTAATCCTTCATTAATAGCATTAATATCATGTCTTGATTCTACTCCAAAGGTATTATAAATAGTACTATCATATTTTATAACTGCAGATGTACATAGATATAAATTACCGATCAATTCTAATATAAAATCATTGTTACTATTAAATTCACATAAACTACGTATTATTATATTACCTTTATTTTTTAGATCCTGATCTGTCGACATTTGATAAGTAATAGCTAATATAGCTCCGATATACATATACACAGTACTTTTCATATATTTATTAGTAATATTGCCCGCATATTCCAATATTTCTTCAGCTAAAATTCGCGCCTGATTATATAACTTATTGTTATAGCAGTAAATTACAAGTCCAACCTTTTCTACATCTACACTTTCATCTTTTTCACATACAGTGTTATTGTTGTTTTCTATTTTATTACTATTAGTAATATTATATAAATTACTTAAAGTGTCTAATACTGTTATAAGTTCATCATGATCATTTATAACTATTTCTTCTACCCCTATATCTTTATATATACTCTCTAATTTTTCAGGATTATCCATAATGTATTTTAATTCTTCTAATGTTTTAGTATTAAAGACATAACTCTTCTCTTTATCATCACCAAATATCTCTTTATTCTCTATCAAAAGTTCCCTTATATTTTCATCAGTTATGCTATATCCTAAAAATATTGTTATATTACTCGAAAAATCATTTTTTAGTGATTGTCTCAAGATCTTAAATTTATCATCAAATCGTATTTCTGTGTAATCGTCCTCTAACACTATCATAAGATCTTCTCGATTCACACAACCATGCATTTTTAATAAACCAGTTTTGCTTCCACTATTAAAAAAATCTCTATTTAACATAATGTCATCTGAATAATATACGTTTGTTTTAATATTATATTTTTCTTTAAAAATATCTTCTATAAGAGTATCATAATTTGTTGTTATTATCTTGCAATATTCGGATAATTTATACAACTTATTATATTTTATAAGATCTATGTTTGTATCCTTTAACTTAATATCCTTATTAATATTTTTAATATCTTCAAATTTGTATTTTATGAATTTTTTTACGTCTAAAGCATCTAGTTCCAAGTCTTTTATTAGGCTCTTAAATGCTTCTGGTTCGTTACCAACGCCTGCCTTTGTATGATCTCTTATACCTAAGATAAATTCTGACTTTTTAGGATATTTCAACATTAAGCTATTACAGTAGCTTTTTAATAAACCATTCCACAGCGGATAACCAAACCATCTAGAAAAACCTGATCCTATAAATAAAGTCACCCTTTTTTTATTAACTAAGACATCCGTAGATATTTCATCTATAAATTCTTTTAATATCATTTAAATTGACTCACCCCTTATATAGTATCCCTATCTTTAAACCTAATCATTAAATACTAAAACTATTATACTATATATAGCTACATTACAGCAAAATTTACCAATAATCTCATATATAAAAAACCTATATAGCTAAACATATATTTATTTAGTCTACTATATAGGTTTTATTTTATATAATATTTAGATTTATATTTTTATTGCACTTCCAAATAACTTTGTATCCACCTTTTTTCCACCACTAAGTATATCAAATCTACAATATACTACTCCATTATTATATTTATCTCTAACATTCTTATTAATAAAGCTCATATTATTATCTGTACAATATACTTCATTAGTGCATTCCATGTACTTTTTTATAATATCTTCATTAGGTAAACGAGTCGCCCCTACTGTAGCTGTAGTAGTACATGCTACTTCATTTATTGTATTGCTTGTGAATATAGTATTAAATATTGCTTCTGATGTTTTAGATGCATGATGTGGTATTTTTACATACTCATAGCTTTCTGGCATCTCCTCAAAATATATTCTATTAAGAGACTGATTCTCTATATCTCCAGCGAATAAAAAATTACATACACCTAATTTAATATAAAAAGCTATTGAATAATCATTTACCTTTATTTTCTTAGCATTACTAAGTGATCTTTTTTTATTTATTGTTGAATGTGGAGATAGAGCAATAATATCAAATTCATAATCGGTTGGTTTTACATTGATATACTCATATACCCTTTTCTTATCCATCTTTGTATCTTGCATAACCTCAATCACAGAGTAATTTTGATTTACCATAGATATTTGATTTATCTTATTATAACAATCTAATATATTATCTTTTAATTGTCCTTTAATCCTATCAAGGCCATAGGGTATTACTATATTAGAATTTTTGTCTACTAAATTAAGTAATTTGTCTATACCTATTGAATGATCCTTATCCGGATGTGTCCAACATAATAAGTCTAACTTCTGAATATTTAATTTTTCTAGTATATCTATAGTTACATTTTTACCGTCAACTTCATAACTATCAATAACACCAACGTAGTCAACTTCATCATCTGTATATATTATAAATATAATACTTTCGCCCTCTACACTATATCCTACTAAATATATATCTATATAAAGTTTTTCCTTAATTAAAATTTTTTTTTGAATTCTACCCATTATTCAACTTGATACTTGCCTTAATATTTCTTTTTCTATATTTTGGCTGTACTACACGACCTACAGAGTATGATACCACCTCGTTAAGATTAAAACTCTGCATTCGGGGCTCTATTGTATTACTTTTAGCTTTATTTTTTTCTATGATGCGATCATATTTGCTTATAGATTTAGCTTTAAAATCACTCATTACTATTCACCCCTTCCACAATATTTTTATTCCAACTTTCATCTATCATTGATTTTAAAAATTCTGTTGTTAATACATTTTTAAATATATTAAATATATTTTCATTTATTTTATCAAGTAAATCTGTGTACTCGCTCTCATTGATCAATAATTCAGAATCAGCGCTACCTTTTATATCTGCAATAACCCTAACGGCTAAATTATCTTTGTATTCACCTATCCCAGCCCTACTTATCAACTCAAATTCAAGATCATCTTTATAAACCTTTGTAGAACTCTCCCAACTTATAAAATCTTCTAATTTATCATTATTTAAAATTTGCTTATTGAAATGCGGACTATAAAAATATTCTTCTTCAAAGTAATTATATAATCTCTTTACATCTTTTACTATACATGAGTTTATTTTTCTATGTGAAAGTCTAAGAGGCTTATAAAACTGAGTTATTTCTACAAGATTTGAGATTACTGTATTTATTATATCTCTATAATGTGTGAATTTTTTATACTTATTACAACTTATATTGTATTGTATGAAATATTTATTCACTATTAATTCTTCATTTTCATCTTCAGTTTTTATTATAAAACAATTACTCCTATAAAAATTTTCATTTCCCCTATCTAAAAATTCATTAATATCTATATTAGTATCTTGTAATTCCATAATATCATAAGAGTCAAATTCATTCTCTATGCCTTTTATTATTTTAGTAATATTATTTTCTAAATCATTTAGTCCCTTATATTCAAATGTTATTATTATACTAT
Organism: Romboutsia sp. LXY-2; assembly: GCF_056171995.1. NCBI lineage: Bacteria > Bacillati > Bacillota > Clostridia > Peptostreptococcales > Peptostreptococcaceae > Romboutsia > Romboutsia sp. LXY-2. The sequence goes on from NZ_JBKFGI010000011.1 coordinate 209,279, forward strand.
TTAATATATTTGACTTTATTGATGACCTGTGTATACTATCTTTTGATATCAATTCACTCATATCTTCAACTCCTTGCCGTTATATTATAATAATTATATCATACATAGCTATAACTTACTTATCCAAATAAGCAATTATAATTCTATTATCCATTTAATACTCCAAATCTCCTAACTATACATTTTTTAGATAATCGCTCTTTGTTTAATATTGGTAAATACGAGAGAGAGGCTAATAGCGTTTGTGCTGAGTATTTTATTTCTGATAGTTTTATTGAGGAATATAAGTACTGGTCAGAAAAAAATGTGGCTGGATATTTAGGGGTTCCTGTGGAATTAGTTAAACTAAAGTTAGCTAATTATGACATGTCTAAGCTTACTGGGTATGATGATATTATACCATAGATAATTCAGCTAAAATGCTATCGAACAAACCTTCATTTTAAGATTGATTATACGCTAACTTACCATGACAATATACCACCACGTATATTGTCATGTATTTATACTATATCTAACTATACTCTGACTAAATTTAACTTTTCTATAACTCTAATGCAAACTTATCTCCATTAAAATACTTTCAATTATAAAAATTATCACTTAAATTAATACTAATGTTTTTTATGATGCTTTGGAACAATATGTATTTTCTCTTTTCTAAGTTCCATTACAAAAGACACCATCATAAGAAATAGTATTATACTAAAAGGTAATGCGGTAACGATTGACATGGTCTGAAGCCCTTGCAGACCTCCACTAATAAGTAGTGCTACTGCAACTAATGCTTGAAGTATTCCCCAAGTTAATTTTACTTTAGTTGATGGCTCCATCGAACCTTTAGTACTAAACATTCCTAATACAAATGTAGCTGAATCTGCTGAGGATACAAAAAAAGTGAGTATTAAAGCAGTTGCTACTATACTTAAAATATATCCAAAAGGAAGACTGTTTAACATTACAAATAGAGTTGAACTCATATCTACCTTTAAGGCTTCAAGTAGTGCAAGATTTGTATTCATCTCTAAATTTAAGGCAGTTCCGCCAAATACAGCAAACCATATAAAACTAAATAGAGATGGTACTAATAATACTCCCACTATAAACTCCCTTATGGTTCTTCCTTTAGATACTCTTGCTATAAACACTCCAACAAAAGGTGACCAAGCTATCCACCAAGCCCAGTAAAATAATGTCCAGTCAGCAATCCAAGTCGAATCTCTAAATGGTGTTAATCTTAAACTCATAGATACAATATTTTGAAGATAGTTCCCTAAATTATTAGTAAAAATCTCTAGTATATTTGCTGTTGGTCCAAGTAAGAATACAAATACTAACAAAAGCATAGCTATACCAACATTTATATTACTAAGTATTTTTATACCTTTTTCAAGTCCTGTCGCTGAAGATAGTAAAAATAATATAGTTGCTATTATTATTATTACTATTTGACTTAATATATTTATATTTAGTCCAAATAAGTTGTTAAGACCACCATTAATCTGCATAGCTCCAAGACCTAGTGATGTGGCTACACCAAATGCAGTTGCGATTATTGCAAGTATATCTATAAATCTAGCCTGTATGGAATCTATCTTTTGCCCTATAATTGGTGATAAGGTCTGACTTATAAGTAACTTTTTGTCCTTTCTAAATCTAAAGTAAGCTATAGTAAGACCAACTAAAGAATATATGGCCCAGGCATGAAAACCCCAGTGGAAAAAGGAGAATGTTATAGCAGCATTGGCAGCATCTGGTGTTAATGACGCTATTCCTGCTGGTGGATACAAATAGTGATCAAGAGGTTCTGCTACACCCCAAAATACAAGGCCAATCCCCATACCAGCACTAAATAACATTCCAAACCAAGTTATATTACTAAACTCTGGTCTATCATCTTCATGCCCAAGTCTTAAATGTCCATATTTACTAAAAGCTAAAAATATCATGAACACTAAGATTAAAAATGTTACTATAAGAAACAACCATCCAAATTTACTTGTTGTAAAAGCTAAAGCAAGTGTTGCTGTGCTTGCTAAAGATGTTGGGGATACAAGCCCCCATAATACGAATAATCCTATTAATACCACAGATATATAAAAGACCATATGAGAAACTCCTTATCAAATTATCAAATGTATTTCTTATTTATTTTCTCTTGAATTCATGTTTTGTATACTGACTTTTATTAAGAAATAAAAAACAGGTAGCCAATTTTGACTACCTATTCTCGCTTTATATATATTTAATTATTTTTATATTTATTAACTTGCCTTATCTACCTTAGGATTATTATCATTCTTACCATGTCTTCTTTCGTAAACTGTATATAAGATAAATCCAACTATAGAGAACACTAACGGTCCACCTACCATTGTTAATGTCTTAGACAGTCCTTTAGATGATGATAATACTGGCTCTATTATTGTAAATAAATTTGCAAATCCTATAACAGCAGTTACAACTACTGATACAATAACAGCTAAACCATGAGACTTATAAACAACAAATGGCTTATCTAACTTACCAGCTAATTGCTTTTTCTTGAATGCAGGGAAAGCTGCAGATAAGAACATATAAGGTATTGTCATTGCTACGTTAGTCATAAGTGTTAATATAGCAAAGAATTCTGCTGCATTTTCTCCACCAAATGATACTATAAGAATCATAACTATAACTATAGTTGCTTGAACCTTCATAGCATTTATCGGCATACCATCTTTAACTTCACCTAATTTACCAGGCCAAACTTCTTTTGGTGCACCTTGTATTAATGTTTTAAGTGGTGAGTAAGTTAATGTGAAGAATGCTCCTGTTAAAGCTAAGAACATCGATAAACCTACGAATCTAGCTACCCAAGCACCCATTGATAAAGATACTGCTTCACTTAATCCTAAGCCTTGTCCTATTTGAAGTCCTAAGTTACTCATTAATAAGTAAGTCGCATTTGCCATGTTTACATTATCTCCGCCTAGTACTTCACCCCAGTTAGTGAACATACCACAAGCAAATATTCCTAATGCATATCCTAATGATATTACTATTGCTGAGATTGCTAATCCTTTTGGGAAAGTCTTTTCAGCATTTTCAGTTTGGTCAACTAAACCACCTAATACCTCTAATCCTCCAAATGCAAATACTGCAAATGTTAAGAAAGATAATACCGCTACAGGTGTTTGGTATAATGGACTTGGTGAAACAGTAAATGAAGTTACCATATCAGTTATCGGTTCTGCTAGTCCTCCATTTAAAGCAACTACTAAAATACCACCACCTAATAATACTACATTAAGTAATGTTACAGCTGTACCACCTATTGAAGTTATTTTACTTATCTTATCTACCCCTTTTGTTGATACAAATGTAACTATAGCTATCCAAATAACACCTAAAATACCTAATGTTTTAACAGAATTTAATCCAAATAAAGACCATGTTGAAGTTACATCTGACCCCATTATTGCATTTGATAAAGGTATCCATATACTTGAAGATACACTTACCATCCATATTAAATAAGAAGCATACCACATGAATGTTCCTATAAATGCATATTTAGGACCTACTGACTTTTCCATCCATGAGTACATTCCACCCTTTTCTTTTTTAAAAGCAGATCCATACTCTGCCATCATAAAAGCATATGGTATAAAGAAAAATATTGCACTAAATACGTACCAAGGTATTGCTGAATACCCCATTAAATAGAATGCTCTTGGCATGTTAGAGAACCCAAATACTGATGTGAATATCATTAGTATTAATGGAACTAACGTAAGTTTTTTTGTGTTGCTGTTATTTTGCGACATACTCCCCACTCCTTTGTCATTAATAGACACAAATGTTATAATTTGTATATTTATTAACAGAATATCATCAGAATCGAGGATTGACAATACAAAAACGTTTTCACGAAATATTTAGATTTTTAACCTTATTTATACAATTTAAACAATTACATGCTATTATATAAACATTTTCAAAAGTATATATAATGTATTTTTAAAACTTGAACATATTTAAATATTTGATATATATTTAACTAATAGTTGCATAATAATATTTTTATTTTGCATAATACTTTATTTATATATATAAAAAAGAGCTACCATTTTTTTGGTCAGCTCTTTATCATAGCTATATATTTAATGAGTAATACCCATAACAATATTAAGTGCAAAACTTAAAGTAAAGAGCCCTGTAAGCACATACATAGGAAGTGATACTTCCTTATACTTACCGCTTAATACCTTAAGGACTGTGTAAGTAATAAATCCAAAGCTAATACCATTTACAATATTATAAGTAAAAGGTATCATACTAATGATTATTACAACACCAATAGTGTCAACAATATCACCTTTTTCTAAATCAAAGAAAGTCTCAATCATTAAAATACCAATATATATAAGCACTGCACTAATAACCCCATCAGGAATTAACTTAAGCACAGGAATAAAAAATAAAGCCAGTAAAAATAACACCGCAGAAGTAAAAGCTGCAATCTTACCCTTAGCTCCAGCACTTATTCCAGAATAATTTTCAGCAGCAACAATAGTCGGACTAGTTCCAAATATACCTGCAATAATGTTTGAAAGTCCTGCCACACTAAAGCTCTTTTGGAAATCTTCTTCAGCATCTAAAGCACCTAATTGACCATATAAAATTCCCATATTTTCAAAAACTATAACAATAGTAATAGAAAACACAGCCATAACAAAAGGTACGCTAATAGCGTTTTCAAAAGACATAGCTAAAAACACTTCCTTAAAAGCTCCCATATTAAAACTTCCAAAATCCAAATTACTAAAGCTTGTAACACCCATAACTAAAGATATTACAGTACCAATAATAATACTTAAAAGTAAGCCACCATTTACCTTTCTAATACTTAGTGTCAAAATAATCACCAAAGTAATTACACTTAATAAGGTTTCTTTGTTTCCTAGACTACCAAGCCCTACCATAGTACTTTCACTAACTGCTACTAATCCACTTTTTTGAAGACCAATAAATAGAATAAAAAATCCTACACCAACAGTAATAGCATGCTTTAAGCTATTTGGTATAGATTTCATAAGTATAGGTGTCAGCTTAGTACTAGCTATAATAGTAAATATAATTCCACTTATAACTACAGCACCAAGTGCCTCCTGCCAAGATAGCCCCATAGAATTTACAATTGTATAAGTAAATAGAGAGTTAATCCCCATTCCTGGTACAAGTATAAAGGGCTTGTTTGAAATGACTCCCATAAGTACAGTAGATATAGCGCAAGTAAATATTGTGGCAATCATAGCTGCATCTTGGCTTATCCCTGCATCAGAAAGTATTAGTGCATTCGTTATTATTATGTATACGCTTGCAATAAATGTAGTAACTCCTGCTAATACTTCTGTTTTGATTTGTTCTTTGTTAAGATTGTTGATTTTTAATTGTTGTTCCATCCTCTTTCCTTCTTGTTTCTTTTCCCTCGCCCGCCCGCAAAAAATATGCTCCTATATCTTACCATTTTTCCGCTTAGATTGTCTATATTTCTAACAATATAAAATTCAAACTATATGTGGATTATTATATTTTCACTTAAAAACAAGAGGCCCCTTTTGACGCTATATATTTTTATATTTGTATTACAAATGTTTCGTACGGTCTTAGCTTCATGTTTTTGTTTGGTATTATATTTTTATAGTTATTTATTAATATTTTACTATTCTGTGATATGTTTACTTCGTCCAATTCTACTTCTACTTCTTCTGAGAAGAAGTTGCATACTACTAGTAATTTTGTGTCTTCTAACTCTCTCGTATATGCTAATACTTTTTTATGATTTCTTAATACTGACCTTATTGTTCCGTCTGATATTGCTTCATAGTCTTTTCGTAGTTGTATAAGTTTTTTGTAATAGTTATACACTGACTCTTCATCCTTTATTTGTGATGCTGCATTTACTGTGTCGTAGTTTTTAGCTAGGTTAATCCATGGTTTTGCTGTTGTGAAGCCTGCATTTTTCGTATCATCCCACTGCATTGGTGTACGAGAGTTATCTCTTGATTTACTTTTTAGTATTTCTAGTGCTTCTGTTTCTGTGCATCCTTTATTTATTAAGTTCTGGTATGCATTTATTGCTTCTATGTCTTTATATTCATCTATGCTTTCAAAGTATGGGTTTGTCATTCCTATTTCTTCACCTTGGAATATATACGGTGTTCCCCTTAGCATGTGAATTGATGTTGCTAGCATTTTTGCGCTTTCTAGTGGATAGTTTACATCATCTCCAAATCTAGATAGTATTCTAGGTTGATCGTGGTTGCACCAGAATACTGCATTCCATCCATTTCCTTCTTCCATTCCTATTTGCCAGTCGAATATGATGTCCTTTAGTTTGTCAAAATCAACTGGTGCTAGTGCCCATTTTTCTCCGTTTGGGTAGTCCACTTTAAGATGATGGAAGTTAAATGTCATACTTATTTCTTCGTTTTCTGGTTTTGTGTAGTTGATGCAGTGGTCTATTGTAGTAGATGACATTTCTCCTACTGTCATTGTTCCTGGATGCATTCCAAATACGTTTTTGTTTATATCGTGTAGATACTCGTGTATTTTGGGTCCATCTGTGTAGAATCTTCTACCGTCATGCATTGGACTTTCAAATGTGTCATCTGGGAAGTTTTTGTTTTTAGATAATAGGTTTATTACGTCTAGTCTAAATCCATCTACTCCTTTTTCTAACCAGAAGTTCATCATTTCGTATATTTTCTTTCTTAGTTCTGGGTTTTCCCAGTTTAAGTCTGCCTGTGTCACATCAAATAAATGTAGATAGTACTTATCCAATGATTCTACGTATTTCCATGCTGAGCCACCAAATTTAGATGCCCAGTTGTTTGGTGGACAGTTGTTCTTACCTTTTTTCCATATATAAAAATCATGATATGGGTTATCTTCTCCTTTTAACGCTTCTTTAAACCACTCGTGATATATCGATGTATGGTTGACTACCATGTCTAGTATCAGTTTCATGTCACGATTGTGTACTTCTTTTAGTAGCTGTTCAAAGTCTTCCATTGATCCAAATAACGGGTCTATGTTGTAGTAGTCTGCTATATCATATCCATTGTCATTTTGAGGAGAGATATATATCGGTGTAAGCCATATTACATCTACTCCTAAGTTTTTTATATACTCTAATTTGGATATTATTCCTTTGATATCTCCAAAACCATCATTATTACTATCTTTAAAACTTTTTGGATATATTTGATATACTACGCTATTTTTGTACCATTCTTTGTTGTTCATAATTTATGTCCTCCATTAACAAATATACGGAAACTAATGATGTAATATCAATAGTTCCCTTATATTATCTTTTCTATATATTCATATATTTTTAATATTAAATAGTAGCATCTTTATTAATATTAATTTATTGATTTATTTTTTATTTATTAAACTGTTGCTTTGTTTTTTTTATTTGATAGTTGTTGCTTTTTGTGAAAAGCTAGTGTTAATACAAATGAAACCACTACTGCTACTGCCATTGCTATTATAAATGATACCCAGTATTGCGGTTGGATTGCTAAGAATCCTGGTAATCCACCTATACCGATTGAGTTTGCTAATACTCCTGTAAGTATAGACACTGTAGCCGCTGATGCAGATCCTATCAATGCTGCATAGAATGCATATTTATATTTTAAGTTTACCCCAAACATTGCTGGTTCTGTAACTCCTAACCAAGCTGATAGTGTAGCTGATAGTGACATTGATTTCATCTTAGGATCATTTTTACATACTGTGTATATTGCAAATGCTGCAGCTCCTTGTGCTATGTTACTAAGTGCTATTAGTGGCCATATCATTGTTCCACCGTTTGCTATTAATTGTAAGTCTACTGCTATGAATGTGTGGTGTAATCCTGTGATTACAAGTGGTGCATATGTTAAACCAAATATTATTGCTCCTACTATCTTGAATGGTCCTGTTAATAACCTGTTGAAGAATATTGCTATTCCATCACCTATTGTACGAGATATAGGTCCTATTATAATGTATGAAAGTAATACTGTTACTAATAGCGCTACGAATGGTATTATTATCATTTTTAGTACATCTGGTACTACTTTACGCATGTTTGTTTCTATTTTAGATAATAGTATTCCTGATACTATTGCTGGTATAACTTGTGCTTGGTATCCTACTTTTTGTATAGTGAATAATCCAAAATCCCAAAATGGTATAGTACCTTCTGCTGCAGCTGATGCATATCCATAAGCATTTAATAATTGTGGTGATACTAATGTAATACCTAATATAATACCTAATATTTCTGAACCACCAAACTTTTTAACTGTTGACCACGTTACTGCTACTGGCAGGAAGTGGAATATCGCTTCTCCTAGTATCCATAGGAAACTGTGTATTTCTGCTAATGTTGGGTACAGTGCTGTAAGTGTTTGTGTTCCATCTCCAAATACCGCTAAGTCACCTATAACATTTCTAAATCCTAATATTAGACCTCCTGTGATGATAGCTGGTAATATTGGTATAAATATTTCAGCTAGTCCACTGATAACTCTTTGCACTATGTTCATATTTTCTTGCGCTGCTTTTTTTACTTCTTCTTTACTTACTATTTCTATGCCTGCTACTTCTACGAAGTCTTTATATAAATCACTTACCTCTGTACCTATTACTATCTGGAACTGACCTGCATTTGTAAATGTTCCTTTTACTATAGGTAATTTTTCTAATTCTTTGGTGTCTGCTTTTGATTCATCTTTTAGTACTAGTCTTAATCTTGTTACACAATGGGAGCCACTAACTATGTTTTCCTTGCCCCCAATTAGTTTTACGATTTCTATTGCATCATTTTTGTATTTTCCCATCTCAAAACCTCCTTGTTAACGTTTTCTTTGTACTATTATATTAACTTGTTTAAACAAGTATGTCAACAACTTGTTTAAACAAGTTTTATTTTTTTCTACTTTTTCTATTATCTAATGCTTTGTGTTTATATATTTAGCCTTTTTACATCCTTTGATGACTATTTTACATAAAATTGTTATAATAAGTCTATAATGCTCAATAGTTAGTTTATAAATAATAGATTAATTAGTTTTATAAAAAATAGATTAATTACTTTTATAAATATATAGAAAGGAATAAAAGTTTAATGGCTGTAGGTAAATACATAGATATATATAATGATTTAAAATATAAAATAATCTCTAATGAATATGAGCCCGGTCAAAAGCTCCCTTCTGAAAATGACTTAAAAGATATGTTTTCAGTAAGTAGAAATACTATTAGGAGAGCTATTGGAATGCTATCACTAGATGGATATGTGACTAGTGTACATGGCAAAGGGGTGTTTGTAATGGAAAAACAACCTCTTAAGTTTTTAGTAGGTGGATTACAAAGTTTCAAAGAGGTTTCATCTAATAATTCTTTGAATTATAGTACTGATATTCCTATATTTGAAGAGATGATTGTAGATGAGTCTTTTAGCAATAAATCGGGGTTTACTGTTGGTACTAAAGTGATATATATGGTAAGGGTGAGAAATATTGATACAGAGAACGTTATACTCGATATTAATTATTTAAATTCTAATATTGTAAAAGATATTACTAAGGCTGATGCTATGAACTCTATTTATGAGTATGTAGAAAACAAGTTAGGGCTTAAAATAAGCGGTGCTCAGAAGATAGTGTCTGTGGTTCCTTGTAGTGTTTTGGATAAGAAATATCTGGATTTGAAGAATAATAATTTGGTTGCTGTGATTAGTAATTTTGTGTATTTGGATAATGGGAGTTTGTTTGAGTATACTGAGTCTAGGCATAGACCTGATCGATTTAAGTTTACTACTTTCGCAAGAAGGGTGTATGAGTAAGGATTGTAAAAAAATAGTAGGCAAATATGCCTACTATTTAAATAGCTTCTTCTGCTAATCTCTTATTTTTTCTCTTACTATTTTTCTTCTCTATCTTATCCCGCTCTTTATTTTCTCTAAAAAGCTGAGCTTTTTTCATATTCTCCTTCAAATCACTTTCACTCTTACTCATTCTCTTTATAAAGAAATTTTCAACCTTATAACATACATTTCTATATATTGACATACTATTCACCTCTACTTACATAATACTTTTCTTAGCTACTAAAAATCTTCTTAATAACCAACCAGCTACTGCAACACCACTAAAAGTCATTGTTGCCTCTTTAGCTTCTTTATCTGCTACTTCTTCTCCTTTAGCATAATAATGATTATATAAGCCTTTTCCATAACCTAATCCTTCAGGTACTCTCTGTTCATTTCTATTATAACCATCACTATATCCAACCTCTTTTAAATGCTCTATATCCTTAATCCCTTTATCAAAACCTTCTTTGTACCAATTATTATATTTATTATTTTCATAAGCTGGAGATTTGTACTCGGTACTTTTAAATGCATCCTTATATCCTTGTTCCATGTAAGTTTCTGATAATATGACTTGTCCCTTATCATAAGCTTCTTGATATGCTCTTTTAAACGCTACATCTATATTTTCTAAATTTATACTTGGCTTATCCTCTTTACCATCCTTTAGACCAATAGCGCTATATTCTTTTATTTTATTATCTTTGTACTCTTTGATTCCCTTATTATACCCTTCATGATATGCTTTTTTTAATTCCTCATTACTATATATACTAGTATCTATAGTTGCTCCTGTAACCCCTATTTCAAAGCCTTTCGAATTTGCTTCATCTTTTTCTGATTCTAGCTTTTTTGTTCCTTCTGTATAACCTTCACTGTATTTTGATGAATATAAATCACTATAATTCCCTGAGTAAGAGTTGTTGCTTAACTGCCCTGCATAACCTGCGTTATAACCATCATTATATCCCTTTGTTCTAGCTGATTCTTTTTCTTTTTCTTCTGTATTTACTGTTGATAAGCCGCTTACTCCTCCACTACCATTAGTTGTACCACCTCCATATGGGCAACCATTTGTGTGTAAATGTGGACCATAGCCATGGTGATAATGGTAACTTCCAAGACCGGATACATTTTTATTATCTCTGTGGCCTCCATTAGAATCGGTTCTCCCTGAGTGTGCATCTACTACTGAGATGTTCATTATTAAACATAATGAAATTGCACCGATTACTTTTGCAAATTTGTTTCTTTTTATAATCATTTCTTTCTCCCTTTTTGCTGATAATTCTAATTGTTGATAATGTAAAAGTAATTTTCTTTGTCTATTCTACCACTTTTATTTGTCGATATTTGTAATATTATGTTTGAATTGTATTTTTTTGAATGTTAATTTTCTAACCATTAATAAGTAAAAAAAATAAACTCTATTTCTAGAGTTTATTTATATATTATCCAAATTTTAATGAAAGATCTTCTTTTCTCTTAAGCTTAGACTTTACATAAACACTAGCTGTTAATAACCCAACTACTAATAACACTGCTCCAGTTAATCTAAACTTACCTATTAATCCCTTTATTACAACTCCTATAACCGTACCTAAGTAAGGCACATTTACAGCTACATTTTCATACACTCCAGTTATAGAGCCCACAGTACCTATTATAATCATAAGAAGTCCTGAAGCTATCATAGCTGCTCCCATCCATGCAAACTTTCTTTTCTTTCTTCTCTTCCAAATAGGGAAGTATAATCCACAAAGAACAAATACAGCCACTATTAATGCTATTATCACTAATCCACTATCCAATATATTTGCATACTTAGACATCTTTATTATTCCTAGTGAATCAGCTAAAGTTTTGTTATCTATAATTGCTAATTTATCTTCAATATCATTTAATATCTCTTGTTTTACCACAGTTACATCTAATTTTTCAAAATCATTGTTATAATAATTTGCTCTTACAATATCTTTATATTCATCAGATTCTACATACTCATTTAAACTTTCTTCTACTCTAGATTCATAAACTGACATATTTATTGGAGGCACTTTTTTCATTTCGTTTTTTATGTATCCCACAGCAGAGAATATATCATTATTTACTACCTCTTCTACATCACTTTTACTAATAACATCATCAAAAATACCCTTAGGTAAGTTATTGTCAGCTACGTACTTATTAATTTCTATTTCTATATCCTCATAGATTTCACTGTATATCTTATTCTCTTCAAATGCTTTTGTATATGTTGTTGGATTTAACACTTCCAATTTGAATAATATAGCAGCAAAAGTCAGCACTAGTACTATTGTTAAAGTTATACTAATTATAATTGCTTTAATGTTTTTAATATTATCTTTCACACTATTCTCCTTAATATTTTTATAGGCTCTCCCTTTAGAAGTCTATAATCCTATAACATGTTTTTAAGCGTAAAAAAACTACCTTATATAAAGGTAGCTGCCATCAAAACAAACACTTATCAAATAAGTGTTACTTCAATAAGATTATCTCTTATCGGCAGCTGGCTAGCATAGTATATTACCTTAGCCCCTTTAGCTTTGCGTCCTTGGATTTCTCTAAGTTTGCCTATTTAATTTTATAACAAATTAATTATATATTAAAACTGTTTAAAAGTATATATGTTTTTGCAGCTTTTGTAGAAAAATGTAGAATAAAATTATATTTAATATTAAATACTAAAATAATTAACTACTTTTCTTAAAAAACTTTGAGAAAAAGGACTTCTTCTTTTTAATGTCTTCTTCTTCTACCACTATTTCTACTTCTTCGTTATTTATGACTCTACTTGGATTTTCTATAAATAATCTTTGTGCTTTTTTCTCTCCATACTCTTCACATACATAATCATATGCCTCTCTTATCATAGGTCTTCTTCTTTCAGGCCCATGTGCATCTGTACCTACAAAGTGTACTATACTATTTTTTAATAAAAGCTCAGTTATTCTATGAGCTTCACTACTACCTTTACCTAGCACACTAGAAGCATTTATTTGTATAAGTGCCCCTTCTTTTATTGCCTCAGTTAATAAGCTTGGATTTTGTTGAATATCATTATATCTTTCTACATGAGCAAGTATAGGCACATAACCTCTTATCTTAAACTCATAGACCACTTCGCTTAATTTCTTAGGAAAATTAGTAGGTGAAAACTCTACAAGGACATATCTACTGTTGTTTAAAGTATAAAACTCTTTTTTCTCAATACACTCTAAAAAACTATCATCAAAATATAATTCGTTACCTATTATAACTTCGACATCTATTCCATTTTCTTTAATGATTTTATTAAAATTTTCTACTTCTACTAATAGCTCCTCCCCTTTAGTATATTTAAATTGAGGATGATAATGCGAAGTATTTACTATCTTTTTTATTCCTTCGCTTTCTGCTATTTTTAACATTGAAAGTGCATCCTCTAAAGTCTTCGCTCCATCATCTACACCTGGCACTATATGACAATGTATATCTATCATGTCTTTACTCCCCCTGTCTAATAATAATGATTTTATTATAGCATAAATTTAATATTATAATACATTTTAAACCTAAAATACGACAAAATAAAACAGCCGACTCTATTCTATAAGAGTCAACTGTTAAAACATAGTCCCTATTTATATTTTTTACCTTTATTGTTGTGGAGTCGGCTCTGGTGTTGGTACTGGATCCGGCGTTGGTGTAGGGTCTGGTGTTGGTGTTGGATCCGGAGTAGGTGTAGGATCTGGTGTTGGATCCGGTGTTGGTGTAGGATCTGGTGTTGGATCCGGTGTTGGTGTTGGTGTCGGCTCTGGATCCGGTGTCGGAGTTGGATTTGGTGTAGGGTTTGGTGATGGATTTGGCGTCGGTGTAGGGTTTGGCGTTGGTCTTTGATTCGGTCTCTCATTTTGCTCTGGCCTTACCACTTCATTGCTCTCATCGTCATCATTTACTGATTCTGTATCTACTTCTACTTCTTCCTCCGGTGTCGCTTCTTCCTCAGTTACCTCTACTTCTTCTTTTTCTTCTTCTACTTTAGGTTCTTCCTCTAATACATGAGCTGGAGGACTCTTGTAGTTATCCGCTGATGCTAAGCTACCCTGGCTTGTACAAAATCCTGCTGTAGCTAAAGCCGTTACTAGTACCCCTCCTACTATTATCTTTTGTTCTTGTTTTTTCATATCTTACCCCTCAACTACTATATATTTATAATCATTTCCTTAGTATTATTTTATCATAAAATGAAAATATATACATTTATTAGATGTATATATTTTCCTACAAAAAATTATTTATCTTCTATTATTAATCCCCTATGTCTTAATAAGGCACAAATGATATATTAATAACTAATATTTTGACAATGCTTTATACACCAAGTTCCCATCAATAAACGTATACAACACCTTAGCATCTGTATCTAATCCAAGCCTACCTTTATAGATGTAAATAAAAAACGACTCATAAGGGGTCCTTTAATTAGTTTAGATTAATTTGTACTTTACAGTCTCACGTATACCCTTATCAAAATCATAAACTTGATTCCATCCAAGTTTTTCTTTAATCTTATTAGCATCTATTGCATATCTCATATCATGACCAGGTCTATCTTTGACAAAACTAATTAAATCTTCAGACTTTCCAAGCACATTTAGCAAGATCTTTACTATCTCTAAATTAGTCTTTTCATTATTTCCACCAACATTATAAACCTCTCCTGCCTTACCTTTATGAATTATTAAGTCAACAGCGCTACAATGATCATAAACATGTAACCAATCTCGAACATTTCTTCCATCACCATATATAGGTAACTTTTCATCGTTAATAATCTTCTTAATCATAAGAGGTATTAACTTTTCATTATGTTGATTAGGTCCATAATTATTAGAGCATCTAGATATAGTAACATCCATACCATAAGTTCTAAAATATGATAAAACCAATAGATCAGCACTAGCTTTTGATGCTGAATAGGGTGAGCTAGGGTTAATAATACTATCCTCTGTAAATAATAAATCTGGTCTATCTAGTGGTAAATCTCCATACACTTCATCTGTTGATATTTGATGAAATCTCTTAACTCCATACTCTCTACTCGCATCTAATAATACCTGTGTTCCAATAACATTTGTCATAATAAATATACCAGGATCTTTTATAGAATTATCAACATGTGACTCTGCTGCACAATTTATTACTATATCAAATCTCTCTTCCTCAAATAAGTTAAATACAAAACTTTTATCAGAAATATCTCCTTTTATAAACTTATAATTTACCTTATCTTCAATATCTAATAAATTATCTAGATTTCCTGCATAAGTCAATAAATCTAAATTTACTATGCTATATTCAGGGTATTTATTAACCATATACTTAATCAAGTTAGAACCTATAAAGCCAGCTCCTCCTGTAATTAATATTTTTTTATTCATATTCTAGCTCCTTCATCTAATATTTATATTGATACTTTAATAAATGATAAAAAAAGTTCGTAGATATTTTTCTACGAACTTAGCAAAACACATGTTAAGTGACTTATTTTAAAAATTATATTATTATTTATTATCTTCACCATATATAAACTTGTGCCAAGCTTCTAAGTTAGGTTCCTTATCCCACTCTAGTACCCAGCCTTTTTCCTTGCTTATTATATGTCCATTTCTGTGTTCTTCCATAGGGAATTGGAACTGTTCTATCTCTTTGTCATTTATCTTTAATACAGTATATCCTAAGTTCATCATTTCCATAGGGCTTATATTAGTCTTAGTATTAGCTAATAAAATATCAGCACATCTTTTATATTCATTAGGACCTTTTGTTAAAAATTCTTCATATACACTTTCGGCTACTTCTCTATGTCTATTGTCTCTTGCATAAGCACTATCAGTGTATCTTATTCTACTAAAAGCAAGAGCTTGATATCCATTTAATCTCTGAGTGCCAGCTTCTGTTATATATTCTTTTTCCATTTTATCTTTTCTACTGTAGTAGTAATCAAAACATCCATCAATATATTTGTTTACTTCATTTATATCTTTTTCTTCAACAGTTACTTCTACTCCACCAAGCTCATCTATTATATCCATAAATGACACAAAGTTAACTGCTATATACTTGTCTATATCCAGATCAAAGTTTACTTTAAATACTTCTTTAAGTAAATCTATCCCCTCATATCCATATGCATGTGTAAGTTTCTCAGTTGAATATCCAGGTATATCTACATATGTATCTCTTGCTATAGAAGATATCTTTATATCTTTCTTAACACTATCTATAGTTACAAGCATTACAGAGTCTGATCTATTCCCTTTTTCTACCTTTTCTCCATCTGTACCTACAAGTAATATGTTAGTTACACCATCAACTATTTTAGCTTCTTCTTTCTCTTTTTTCTCTAATTTAATAGCTTCTTCTTTTACATATATTGAGTTTAACTTGTAGTATACATACCCAAATCCAGTAAGACCTATGACAAATATTGTGCAGATTAGGGCTATAGCTATCTTTTTAAATGACTTCATCTTTTCTCCCTCTTTACATTAGTTTGTTCTGATATAACTTAAAAATATTTTTTAGTATTATATCAAAAATTATCGAAATATAAATTTCCTTAAAATATATTATAGCTAAAGATATGATCTTTAGCTATAATATATTTCTTATTCTGAATCTATTGCAACTTCTTTTATTGCACTATCTTCATTATTTGCTGTTTTATTTGGTTCAAACTTACTGTTTAGGAATGCTACTAAATCATCTCTAAGTTCTGGTCTCTTAAGTGCAAAATCTATTGTAGCTTCTAAGAAGCCTAATTTGTCACCTACATCATATCTTCTTCCTTCAAAGTCGTATGCATAGATTGCTTCTTGATCTGCTAAAGTTTGAAGAGCATCTGTTAATTGTATCTCTCCACCTTTACCAGGCTCTTGATTTTCTAGTATATCAAAGATAGCTGGAGTTATTATATATCTACCTAGTATAGCTATATTTGATGGTGCTTCTTCTACGTTTGGCTTTTCGACCATGTCTTTTACTTTGTATACTCTATCTTCTATGTGTTTTACATCTAGTATACCGTACTTACATGTATCTTCTGTTTTAACTTGTTGAACACCAAGTACAGATGTTTTATATTCGTCGTAGCAGTTTATAAGTTGCTTTAGGCATGGAGTATCTGCATCTACTATATCATCTCCAAGAAGTACTACAAAAGGCTCGTTTCCGATGAAGCTCTTTGCACAGTGGATAGCATGTCCTAATCCTTTTGGTTCTTTTTGTCTTATATAGTGGATGTTTACCATGTTAGATATATCTTGAACCATTTTTAGCATCTCGTCTTTCCCTTTTTGAGAAAGTTCAAGTTCTAGTTCTACTGAACGGTATAGGAATAGGTAAGACTTTGAAGTTATCTCCATCTTTTCCCCTCCTTCACACCGTACGTGAGAGTTTCCCCTCATACGGCGTTCCAACAATTTGAATTTAGTAATTATAATTAAA
>NZ_JBKFGI010000012.1:0-219834 GCF_056171995.1 Romboutsia sp. LXY-2
CGCTCACGTCCCGTTGCTGAAATAAAAGTTTAACGGGCTCAGATACTGTTATATATCTGGCTTTGTTTGGTTGTTTCAAATTCTATAAATTAACCTACTGTTTAATTTTCAAAGTTCATTTTTTGTTTTTGCTGTGCTCTTTGGCACATGTATAATCTTAACACCTATATTTTATCCGGTCAACACTTTTTTAAACATTTTTTTCTTGTTTTATTATATTTTTATATATAAACATACTTTTTCCAACACAATAATTTCCATACATCCATTTGAATTTCAACATTTTTCTTTTTATATTTCTTATTTATTTTTTTTGCTATGTTTTAATACATTGTTAATTTTAGAAACAATTTTAATAATAAAAAGGTAGGGGGTATATCTAATTGATATAACTCCTACCTTTTGTTCGTATTATATTAAAAGTGTAAATATTTATATTCTCAATTTTAATAATTGTGTATTTCGGTCATGAATCTAACTTATCCTTTTATTTTTGCATATATAAATCTAGGTAGATCCCAATAAATTCCCTTTATTAAGATATATAATATTTTAAATACAAACTTTACTGGATAATATATTGGAGCTAACAGTACTTTCCCTATAGAACCCGCATCTCTCATTATAGTTTTGTTATATTCGTTAATATTTGCATATTCTTTTGTATAGCTTCTATTTTTTTCAAACCTTGTTACTACAATACTTCCATCATTTCTTTTGTGTGTATAAGTTTTCATTTTTGCTCTCCTGTGTCAGTAATATTTATTTATAAATTTCAAAAGTAACAAAGATTCACAATTTATAAGAATTGCATATTTATTATTATAAAATTCTTTTTACCAATTTATTATCAGTGCATATCTCTGTTATTTTTAACTTAAAATCCTTTATTTTAATATAAGAATATGTCACATTACATTGTATAATAAAAATTCTTAGCTTTAATAGAATCTATATCAGTAGAAAACCTCTACAATCATTTAATCTATACATCTAGTCAAACTATATACCTACTATTAATCTACGTGCATGCTATCAAAGTTTATTATAACCTTATTTATTTCTCCCCTTTATGAGGAAATAAATCAAAAAATTTTTTGGGGTGATTTAGCGAAGGTGTGGATATAATAGTTCCAATGTCATTTGCAGGCACGCCCTTAGCCTGCATGACATAGAACTATTATATCCACACCGGAGCGCCAATCACTCGCAAAAATTTTCAGCACTTAAGCATCATATACTCCAACACCTATTGTTCCAGGGCCGGCGTGTGAGCCGATTGTTGGTCCAACTTCAATCTCAACAATCTCTCTCGGATTAAACTCTTTTTGTATAGCTTCCCTTAATTTAACCACATCAACTTTATTATCTCCATCCGCAATAGCAAATCTCTTATTAGATAAATCGTCCCCACAATTTTCTTTTATCATTTCAATAATCTTTGCTATTACATGTTTCTTACCTCTTACTTGAGCTACATTATCTAAAGCTCCATCTTTTATATGAATCAAAGGTTTTATACTTAATACACTTCCAACTACAGCCTTAGTAGTTGAAATCCTTCCACCTTTTCTTAAATATTCCAAAGTATCTACTGCAAATACTACATATAAACTTTCTCTCATCACTTCTAATTGTTTTATAATATCTTCTATCGAACTTCCCTCTTCTAACATTTCACAAGCTTTTATAACTTGAGCCCCACATCCATAACATAAATTTAAACTATCAAATAAAGTAATATCTCCTTCTATCTCATTTTTAGCCATCAAAGCAGATTGGTATGTACCTGTAGCTTTTGATGATCCTGAGATATAAAGTATACTTTTGCCTTCTCCAATATATTTTTCAAAGGTCTCCTTAAATTGAATATAAGTTGCTTGAGATGTTTTTGGCATTTCTTTAGAGCTTCTTAACTTCTTATAAAATTCTCCAGTAGTTATATCTACCCCATCTTTATAATCTACTTCATCTAATCTTATAGTTAAAGGAACTATTCCTATATCATATTTTTCAATTAATTCTTTTGGTATATCTGATAAACTGTCACTTATTACTTTTATATTGCTCATTACTCAAACCTCCTCATGGATTTAATTGTATCAAATCCTCCATCTTATGTTAAGCAAGTTTATCAGTCTTAAGTAAATTAATCAAGTGCGTACTTTTGCATTATATTTTTTAGAAAAATACTATTTGTGCAAATTATATTAAAGCCATATGTAAAAAGAGCCACTTATACTTCTGCTATAACAAAAGTAATAAAGTAGCTCTTAATAATCTCTCAATAATATATATTAAATACTAATTACTAACATAAATTAAATAATAAACATTGCTACTATTGTGGTAACTACCAACCCTGTAATAACTGGAATTGCATTTCTTTTTCCTAATTCTATAGGGTTTACTCCACATATAGCTGCTGCTGCAATAAGTGACCATGGTACTAAACACCCTCCACCTACCCATATTGCTGCAATTTGGCCAAGAGCACCTAATGCACCTACATTTGCTCCTACTGCACTTCCAAATACAGCCGCTAAAGAACCTGCAAGTGACATACCTGAAAAACCAGATCCATCAAGACCTGTAATTGCTCCAACTACTGTTTCTATACTAGCTGCAGCGAATTTATTAAAAGGAACTGCATTTGATAAGGCCAAGCCTATATCAGATAATAAGCCTTGTGAGCCCTGTTGTAAAACTTCACCAAACACTTTTGTTATTGCCATATCTCCTAAATAGAAAAATGCTGCTATTGGTATAATTACCGCAAATACTTTTATTGCAAATGTAAATCCTTCTATAATGTGCTCTGCAACCTTATCTAAAGTTGTTTTAGGATTTTCCATAGTATTAATTATCATAAGTAATGCTATAGCTGTTCCTCCTAATAGTGCTGATGCCTCTCCACCTCTAAGATCAAACTTGTACATAGCTACTATGTCTAGTGCAAATGCTATTGCTACCAAAAAAACTGATATCTTAGCTGTTTTACTTACTTCCTTAACTTCGTAATCTCTTGTAGTTGCTAACTCCTCAGCAAACATACCTTTTTTTAAATCTCTCTTTAGCATATAAAATGCTGTACTTATTGTTACTATCCCCATTACAAAATACAAAATCATACCTTCATGCATAACATCTGCTATAGGTATTCCAGCTGCACCTGCAGTTATTGCTGGAGCTCCTTGTATAATAAAATCTGTTGATAAAGCTAAACCATGACCAAATAAGTTCATAGCTACTGCTAAACCCATAGCCGGAAGACCTGCCTGAAGAGCTATTGGTAAAAATACAGCTCCTACTAATGCAGATGCTGGTGATGGCCAGAAAAACGAAGACATAATAAACATTGCTAAACCAGCTACAAAAAATGCTGTAGTTGAGTTTTTAATATATCTTGCAAATGGCCTAACCATAAAGTCAATTGCATGATTTTCTTCTAGTGCTTTGCATAAGGCTACCATTATTCCTATTATTAATATTACTGGTCCAAGTTCATTTAATGATACTATCAGTGAATCAAATATGCCCCCTAGTGCTCCTGATAAACTCTTTGTGTAATATAGTCCTAATAAAAATATTCCTATTACACATGGTATTACACTTTCTTTTTTCATAATCATAGTTATTAAAATTAAAACCATGAAAATAATATAAATGTAGTGCGCTCCTGTCAGTACCATATGCATCTACCCCTTTAAAATAAGATAATAACATTATATGAGGGACAGGATATATGGTTACTTAAAAAACTATCCCTATGTTTGTTTTGTGGGTAAACGCCGCTTTGGTGAGGTAGTTAGTTTCTACTCCATGCAGTCCAAAATCGGGACTGCAAATGTCGTTGGAAACTAACTATCTCACCTTCGCTGGTTTTTCCGCAAAAGACATAAGGATAGTTTTGTCATTAACATATGTGGGTTTGAGAATTTTAAAACCTTTTTGAGTACTTAAAACATTTTGGCTCAAACCTTTTTAGTTCAAATTTACTTCAAACTTAGTTCAATATTTTTGTTTAACTTCTTTAAATCAAATTTCTTTAATTTATATAGTTACTAATTCTTCATCCATTAGGTTGTATTCTTGATATAATGGATATTTTTCAGTAAGACTTGTTACTAGTTCTCTTGCTTTTTCTTCGTTGTTGTGTGTTAAGCATAGATCTATAGCTTCTGCTATTACTTTCATGTCTTCTTCTTTCATACCTCTTGTTGTTACTGCTGGAGTTCCTATTCTTATTCCACTTGTTATTAGTGCTCCGTTTGGATCAAATGGTATTGTGTTTTTGTTTGCTGTTAGATATGCTTCATCTAGTCTTTTTTCTGCTTCTTTTCCTGTTACGTTTTTATTTGTTAAGTCTAGTAATATTAGGTGGTTGTCGCTTCCTCCACTTACTAGTTTAAAATCTCTATTTAATAACTCTTCTGCTAATGCTTTGCTATTTTTTACTACTTGTTGTTGATATTCTTTAAATTCTTCACTTAAAGCTTCTTTAAAACAAACTGCTTTAGATGCTATTATGTGCTCTAATGGTCCACCTTGTGTTCCAGGGAATATTGCTTTGTCTATTTTAGCTGCATATTCTTTTTTACATAAGATTATTCCTCCACGAGGCCCTCTTAATGTTTTGTGAGTAGTACTTGTTACAAAGTCTGCTACTTCACATGGATTTTGATGAAGTCCTGCAGCAACTAAACCTGCTATATGTGCCATATCTACCATTAATAAAGCACCTACTTCATCTGCTATTTCTCTAAACTTTCTAAAATCTATTTCTCTTGGATATGCACTTGCTCCTGCTACTATTAGCTTAGGCTTTACTTCGTGTGCAATTTTTCTTACATTATCATAATCTATTAATCCATCATCTTTAGTTACTCCATATTCATGGAAATCAAAGTATTGACCTGATATATTTACTGGAGAACCATGTGTTAAGTGACCACCTTGAGATAAATTCATCCCCATTACGGTGTCCCCTGGCTTTATCATTGCAAAATATACACCCATGTTAGCATTAGCACCTGAGTGAGGTTGAACATTTGCGTGTTCTGCATTAAATATTTTCTTAACTCTTTCTATTGCTAATGTTTCTATTTCGTCTATGTACTCACAACCACCATAGTATCTTCTTCCTGAATATCCTTCTGCATATTTGTTAGTCAAGTGACTTCCCATAGTCTCCATGACTGGTACTGAAACAATATTTTCTGATGCTATTAACTCAATATTCCTTTGTTGTCTTTTTAATTCTCTTTGCATACTGATGTAAATTTCTGGGTCAGCTTTTTTTAAATTTTCAAACATAGCAATCCCCTTTCAATAATAAAAGTTTAATATTTAGGCAAACTAAGGTATAAGAATTTAATAACTTGAAAAATACAAGCATATTAAATATTTTTAAATAGCTTGCTTAATATTTAAAGTATCCAACTTGTACCTTACTATTATATTTGACCAATAATCGGTAAATTCCTGTTTATATAATAAATATTTTATATTTATATTATGTTTCTATACATATATAATATTTGGTGCAAGCTTTATAATAATATTTATTTATAATTATAGAAAATATTTATTTATATCTTTGTAAAATTTATCATATATACGCAACATACATAGTAAATTTTTGGTATAATCGTTATATTAATTTTAATTGGAGGTGCTCTATGGATCAGGAATATAAAAAAGATATTCTAAGACTTGCTTTATTCATCGGTGAGCTTATGCTTACAAACGGTGCCGAAACTTATAGGGTAGAAGATAGCGTTCTCAGAATCTGTCGTTCTAGGGGATTTAAGCATATAAATGTTTTTACGTCACCAACTGTAATAATAATTTCAGACGAAAGATTTGACGGTTTATCTTTTATGAAGACCATCAAATGTAGGTCAATAAACTTAAATAAAATTTCTTTACTTAATAATTTCTCTAGAGAATTTGTTAATAATGAAGAAATGTCTATAAAAGAGGCTATGATAGAGCTTAAAGAATTGTCAAATGTTAAGCCTTATACTAAAAAAGTTGTATACTTAAGTACTGCACTTGGTTCTGCCACATTTGCATGCTTACTTGGTGGAACTCAAATAATTAACTTTATTTTTACTTTCTTCACAACTATATGTGCTGTAATAGTCTTTGATAAAATAATGAAACTTAGTTCAACCCCTGCTTTTTCAACATTGGTTGCATCATTCTTTATTGCAATTGCTGGAGTTTTACTTACTGAAATAGGAATACTTCAAACACCTAAGATGCTAATTGTAGGTTCTATTATGCCGCTACTTCCAGGGGTATCCTTTATCAAAGGTATAAGAGATTTAATTTCCGGAGACTTGTTGTCTGGTGTTGCACGTGCCTTTGATGCCGGTCTTACTGCTATTACAATTGCTGCTGGTGTTGGATTTGTACTTGATGTTTGGTTTAGAGTGGGAGGTGTTTTCTAATGAGTGATATGCCTATTTTTATGCACTTTATACTTGCTACGATAACTACTGTAGGGTTTTCTGTATTTTTAAATGTACCAGTTAATGCATTAATTCCTTCAGGTTTAACAGGTGGAATCGGTTGGGCTATTTATGTATATATATTCTCATTTTCTGCTAACTCTATTGTTGCTAACTTTGTTGCCGCAGCTGTAGTTTCAATGATTAGTGAGATTTTAGCTAGAAGATTGAAGCATCCTGCTATATTATTTGTAATTCCTGGCATTATACCTTTAGTTCCAGGGCTTGGTATGTATAATACTATGTTATATATGGTTCAAAAGGATTTTGAGCTTGGAATATCTACTGGTGTAGATACAATGTTTGTTGGAGTTGCCATTTCATTAGGGGTACTTGTAATGACATCTCTATCAAGAACTTTTAGTTTAATAAAAATAAGAAATGCAGCAAAATAAGATGTATTATTAAAATAAGATGGGTTTCCTTAAAATTTATTAGGGATTAGATCCGTTCCGGGATTGATATATGATTTCGTCTCCATGCAGTCCAAGAGCGTGCCTGCAAATGTCGAGTGAAATCATATATCAACCCCTACGCTAGTTTAATCTCTAATGTTTATTTTAAGTGTGACCCATCTTTTTTTGGTTGGTGTAAAGCGATTAAGAGCTTTTAGCACTTTTAGTTAATTTTTTTTATAATTTATCACAGACTTTATATATCTATTGTTGCTCCTTGATGTTATTCATGTTCTTTTCTACTGCTTCTTTAAGTTTTTGACCTTGCTCTGCAGTTATTATTTTTTGTTCTACCATTTCATCTATTTTAGTACATGTTTCATTGTACATTCTTTTTTGTCTTTCTTCTCTATTCTTTACATGGTAATCTTGTATGTTTTTCACGTCATCTTCACTTAGAACTCCATTTTGTTGTAGTTCTTCTACACTTTTCATGAAGATTCCACCTCTACCTTGTCTTCCTTCACCTTTATGTTGTCCTTGACCTTTACCTTGACCATTTTTTTGTCCTTGTTTATTTTGAGCACCTATTCCAGTACCATCTTTAGGACCTGTTCCATCTTGTGGACATTCTATTGCTGTTGTTTCTTTTGTGTCTGTTACTACTGTAGATGAATCATCTGCGCTTACTACTCCTAAACTTCCCATTCCTATTGCTGCTACTAAAGCTATTGTACTCATTAACTTTCCTTTTAATTTCATAATTTACCTCCTAATAATTATAATCCCTTGATTTTTTAACAAGGATTTCTCCTGTTAAACATATAATCGTATTTTTACCTTAAATAAACCTTAAATGCTTATAATTATTTTTTAGGAATTATTATATTAAATTTTGAGCCTTCTTTAAATTTAGAGCTAACGTATATTTCTCCATTTATGTTAGATAATATAGTCTTTGCTATAGCTAATCCTACACCTGATCCATCAATATTTTGTTCTCTTACATTACCACTTCTATAAAACCTATTGAATATAAATGCTAAGTCCTCTTCTTTTATACCTATTCCACTGTCTTTTATTTCTATATTAATATTTTGGTTTTCTTCTTTTATATCTATTTCTATAATATCTTTTTCTTTGGTGTATTTTATTGCATTATCTAAAAGTATTATAATTACTTGCTTTATTTTTTCTTTGTCATTATAAATAGCATTATTTTTAAGCTTATTATTATAAATAAGTTCCTTACCTTGTAACTCACAAATATCCTTATAGGAAATCAAAATCTCTTCTAAAAGAACCCCCAGATTGAACTGTTCATTATTAATTTGAACTATTGCATCTTCCTTTGTAAGTCTCAACAAATCAGATACCAGCTTTCTAAGTCTTCTTACTTCCTTCATTGCTATAGTTATATTTGTCATCTCTTCTTCTACACTATGGCTAGGCTTTTTCATAATGCCTTCCAGTTTTGATGAGATTATAGTTAAAGGAGTTCTAAGTTCATGAGATGCATCTTGTACAAATTGTATTTGATTTTTCCAAGATGCTTCAACAGGCTCCATGGACTTTTTAGTAATAAATTGACTTACAAAATATGTTGTTATCAAAGCCATTAACACAGATATAATAAGTACCTCTTTTAACTGGCTTAACATTACTAATTCTGTATCTATCACTTTAATTATTTCTACAACGTATTCTTCTTCTGTTATTTTGTATTCTCTAAAATTATATCCATCATAGCTATAAGAAGATATTCCTTCTTCAACTTTAGGCATATAATCATAAGGTCTTATATAATCTAACATATCATTACGATAGGATTTTATTACTTCACCATTCTGCCATACATACATTATGAACCCTTTATCCATAGACTTATGTCTGTTTTTACCACCAAGTCCACCCATACCATTACTATTTCCACTATTTCCACTTCTTAAATGTTCGTACTGATAAGATAAACTATCATCAATATTTTTATATGTCAAATCGCTAAAGTACATATAAATAAACACTGAAAATACTAAAAAAAGAACGCCTACTACTACAGTATTAAATACAATTAGTTTATTTTTTGTTTTAGATAATATATTTTTATTTATCATCAAAAGTATACCCTATCCCTCTTTTAGTTTTTATGTACTTATTATAACCATAACCTGAAAGCTTCTTCCTAAGATTACTAATGTGTACCTCCACTATCTCAAGAGGAATATCAGAATCAATTCCCCAAATCCTATCATAAATTTGTTCCTTCATTAAGACCAAATCCTTATTGATTAAAAAATACTCTAAAATATTAAACTCCTTATTAACAAGCTCAATCTTTTCATCGTTAATAAATACCTCTCTAGTATCAAGGTTTAATTTCAAATCCTTGAACGTAATCAAATTTTCCTCTGAAATAGATCCATTAGTCCTAAGAATAGCATAAATCCTAGCTACAAGTTCCTCCATATAAAAAGGTTTAGTAATATAATCATTAGCCCCCAAAGAAAATGCTCCAACCTTATCGTCTAAAGCTTCCTTAGCAGTAAGCATAATAACAGGAGTCTTAATATGACGCCCTCTAATATTTTTTAAAACCTCAACACCACTAATATCCGGCAACATAATATCAAGTATAATAACATCATAAATACTTTTCTCTATATTAAAAATAGCCTCCTCACCATTTCCACAAACACTAACCTGAAAATGCTCAGAAAGCCCCTCCTCAATAGTCTTAGCCAAAACCACATTATCCTCAACAACAAGAACCCTCATAAAAACACCTCCTTATAAAAAATTCGCTTCGCTCATATCGCCAACGTCTGCTCGGCAAGCTCACATCCCGTTGCTCAAGTTGAAAAGCGGTGGGGATTATAACTTATCCACAAACCAGATAAGTTATAATCCCTTAGTATATAAAATAGTTTATCCTAATACCTTAATTTTACCTTAAATACCAATAACTTTATCATTCATATTTTATATATCACCATAACAATTTATTTTATCCTCCGCATTCCCTTACCCTAAAACAAAAATTCTACGAATCAAAAAAATTAATCATCATATCAGCTCATTTAGCTATACTCTTCTTTATCCCCTTGAAATAAAAAAAGTTGCTAGCGGGTAAAAAAATTTAGGACTGGGCTAGCGAAGTGAATGAATGCTATGTTCCCCCGACATTTGCAGACCCGCCCTTGGTCTGCATGGAGGAGAACATAGCTTCATTCCCGGAGCGACGTCTAGTCCTAAATTTTACCCGCCAACAACTACTTTGTCTCAAACAACTTTATCGCGTTGGTTGTTTTTACTTTTCTTTCAATAGATTCATTAAACTTCTCTTTAACCACCTGAGTATAAACCAAATCAATAATAAAGAACTGAGCAACCTTAGAAGAAATAGATCCAGATTCTAAAATAGTCTCACCAGATACATATCCCAAACTAACATCAGCCATCTCAGCTAAACTAGATTCCACATTTTCAGTTATAGTAATAACCTTAACATCATTCTCCTTAGCCACCTGAACAGTCTTTATAATTTCCTTAGTCTCTCCAGTATGAGAAATAGCCACAATCAAATCATCTTTTTCCATTATAGAAGCCATCATTATCATGTTATGACTGCTATCAAAACTTGTAGTATTAAGCCCTATACGCATAAACTTATAATTAGAGTCTTGTGCAATTATTCCTGAATAACCTATACCAATAAAGTATATTCTTCTTGCATTCATTATCATATCTGCACATCTTCTAACATCTTCATCATTTATTAAGTCCACAGTATTTTTTAATATATTAATATTACTATTTAAAAGCTTTCTTGCTGTTTCTGTAGCTGACTCGTTATTTTCAATATTACTATTTATAATATTGTTTGTGTTGCTTAATGAAACCTCTTGTGCCAATGTAACCTTAAAATCTTGAAGACTTGAGAATCCCATTTTTCTAGCAAATCTAGTAATAGTAGCTTCTCCAATATTACTTTCCTTTGCTATTTGAGAAATAGGCTTATAAGCAATATCCTTTAGATTTTTCTTTATATATTCAATAAGCACTTTATCTGATTTTGTAGCCTTAAAATCAGGTATTTCTAATTTTCCTAAAATACTCATAATATAACCTTCTTACTTAATTATTTTTTTGCAGATAATTAAATAAAGCACCTAACATACCTGCATCATTTTGTCTTTTCGCAAATTCTACCCTCGTATTTTTATATACACTTTCTATTAATGTATTTTTAAGTTCTTCTTCTATTCTAGGTTTTAAAAATTCCTCTTGCGCCATTATTCCTCCACCAAGAATAACAACCTCTGGATTTACAACATAACAAACATTTGCAATACCTATTGATAATGATTTTATCATATTATCAATTTCTGTTAAACAATCTATATCATTGTTTTTAGCTAAATCAAATATAATTTTACCATTAATCTCATTTTCAGACTTGCCTTTTCTTTTTGCAACTCTCTTAACTAAACTAGTAGTAGAAGCTAAGTCTTGGAAGCTTTCTCCATTTACATGTAAGTAACCTATTTCTCCCGCACTGTTACCAAAACCTGGCAATAACTTATTATCAATTATTACACATCCACCAATTCCAGTACCTATAGTCATACACACAGATGAACTAGCTCCTTTACCTGCTCCCAGCCACATTTCACCTAAACCAGCACAGTTTACATCATTCTCTACTTCACATCTTATGTTAAATTCTTTTTCTACTTCCTTTTTTATTTCCATACCTATGTATCCAGGTATTAAATGTTCTAGTGAAAATATAATCTTCCCTTCTACAGGGTCAACCATACCAGCAGTAGATATACAAACACCACTTGCCTTATATTTTTCTAAATAATTTCTTGTAATTAGTTTTATCTTTTCTAATATCCCAGAGCCACCTTTTTCTAGAGCTTCAGTATCCATACTAGATTTTTCTATTATCTCTCCATTTTCCTTAGCAACAGAATATTTTATTGAAGTTCCGCCTACATCTATACAAATAAAATTTCTCATATTATTTATCCTCTCCCCCTATGCATATATTTCTTGCATTTTAATTAATTCATTAACATAATTTCTTTCTTTATCTAAATTTACAGTATCTTCTAATTGTAAGTCTTTTCCTGTAGTATGATATTTATATATATTATTACATAAATCCTTACCTAATATATTAAGACCTTCTTGAGAATAATGAACATCATCTATAGTAAGTTTTTCATCATGGAAAGTCATAGCCCTCTTACTTCCTAAGGATAAAACTTCACACTCATTACAAGCAATCTCTTGAGCTGAAGCTATTCTCCTAGTTCTAACAAAATACTCATCTTCACCTAACCAGTATCCTGTCATACTTACAAACATCTTATCTATATTACATT
Source organism: Romboutsia sp. LXY-2 (assembly GCF_056171995.1). NCBI lineage: Bacteria > Bacillati > Bacillota > Clostridia > Peptostreptococcales > Peptostreptococcaceae > Romboutsia > Romboutsia sp. LXY-2. Next base: position 12,307 of record NZ_JBKFGI010000012.1, read on the forward strand.
CTTCTTTAAGTCTATAAGCAATAGATTTTAAATTTTCCTTATAATATATAACATCGCTTCCGTACTTTGCATCACTTTCACCTTGAATCCAAATCACATACTTATTTCCTATTTCGTACTTCTTTTCTATCTCCAGACATCCATTATTAAATTTATCTATAGCATCATCTAAAAACTTATTAGCATCATGATTCCAATTTTTTATTCTAGAACCATCCTTAGCCTCATGAATAAAACAAACCTTATTACCACTAAGCTCATTCCACCCATTAGCAAAACTAGGAGCAATAGTACCATCACCCTCAGAAGTCTCAAGGACAGTCCTCATATTAATAATCTCTCCACTACTTAAATACTCAAAACAATTCTCATTAGGAATAACACTCTCAGCCACATTTCCAACACCTCTAGCATTACTCTGACCAATTAATAAAAACACATCCATCTTATCCATACTAATCACCCTCACATATAGTCAATTATTTCCGTATACTAAACACCTAAATTTATTAATTTCTTATTTTTTGTTCTTTTGTTTTCCACTCCTGGATACGCAAATAGCTGTCTCAATATATAGTATTTTGCGGTTCACCTAAGCGATGGACAGAATATATAAGTTTCCCTGACATTTGCAGGCACGCTCTTTAGCCTGCATGGAAGAAAACTTATATATTCTGACCGAGCGGTTACCACTAAAATACCATATCGAGACAGCTTTTATTATCTTACTATTACTTTGAAAATTGCTTTCTTTATTTCCTCTTTATCATTAACTTTTATAGCAGTCATATGAGCATCCTCAGGATAACAAACTAAGAAATCACCTTTTCTTAACTCAACATATCCATTAGCTTCTCCATCAAGAGGAAGGAAATCACCTTCTTCTTCATATTCTTTTTGCTCTAAATTTTCTATAAAGTTAACATCTATTCTTTCACACCCATCTAACATAAGATGAACATCTATATATTTTCTATGAGCTTCCCAGAATCTATCTTCTTTTTCACAAGTCTCATATCCAACTATATTTACAAATATATCTTGTCCATCTATTTCATAACTTCCTTTTTCAAGATCCATTAAAGAATTTTCTTTAGCATATTCTAAGCATTTTAATATATCTTTATCAAGGTTAGAATATGTTTTTTCATGCTTTATATTTCCAAATATCATTCTAAAACTCCCCCTATACGTTAGTTGTTTCAAAGTGAACTGTTGATTCTGGATTTATGTTATTTTTCTTACCAGCTACTTTTAACTCTATTGTACTTACTATTTGTCCAACTGTTACTGAAGTAACTATTGTTATTAGTGAGTAAGCCCAAGATGTAACTTGTGGCATTTTATATTTTAAGAATACAACTAGTGCAGCTGATACAAAGAATCCACAGTAAGCTCCTAACTTAGTAGCTCTCTTACTGAATGCTCCAAGTACGAATATACCTGCAAGAACTCCTAAAACTAATCCCATGAAGCTGTTAAACCATTCGTAAGCTGATTTTATTTCTCCGTTAGCTAATACTATAGAAACTCCTATAGCAACTATACCAACACCTAATGATATATATTGAGCTATTTTTGTTTGCTTTTCAAAACTTAAATCCTTAGTTATAAAGTTTTGTATATCTAATGTCCAGCTTGTTGCAACTGAGTTAAGTCCAGTTGATAAAGTTGATTGAGATGCTGCATATATTGCTGCTAGTAATAATCCTGATATACCTACTGGTAATTCATATGCTATATATGAAGCAAATATTTGGTCTTGTTGTACAGTTTGAGCAAGCTCTGGATTTTGTCCGTAGAATACGAATAAACAAGTTCCTATTAAGTAGAATACTGTTGCTAATCCTATTGATAAAACTCCGTTTCCGTAAGTCATCTTCTTTAATTGTTTCATGTCTGTTGTAGTAGTAAATCTTTGTACTATATCTTGACTTGATACATAAGATGAGAATGTATTAAGTCCAGCCCCAACTACTATTATAAATACGCTTGACTTTAATATATTTGAATCAAATATTACCTCATTTGAAGCTAAGAACTTTCCACCTTCTGTAAGGCTACTCATTACTTCTCCAAATCCACCATTTATCTTAGTTAATAAGAAGAATAATGTTCCAGTAACTCCTACTATTAATACTACCCCTTGTATAAAATCTGTCCATAATACTGATTTTAAACCACCTGTATAAGAGTAAATTATTGCTATTACACCCATTACTACTATTAATACATTTACTGATATTCCTGTTAAATTTGCTAATACTACTGACGGTAAGTACATTATTATAGACATACGTCCTATTTGATATACGATAAACATTAAAGCTCCAAGTATTCTAAGGCCCTTACTATCATATCTTATTTGTAAATATTCATATGCTGTATCTAATTTTAATCTACTATATAAAGGTAAGAAGAATCTTATTGTTAAAGGTATTGCTATAAACATACCAAGTTGTGCAAACCATAAAACCCAAGTTCCACCATATGAGTTACCAGCTAATGATAAGAATGATATCGGACTTAAAAGTGTAGCAAATATTGAAACTGAAGTAACCCACCATGGTATAGTTCCATCACCTTTGAAGAACTCTTTACCTTTCATTTCTTTTTTAGAGAACATTAATCCTGCAACTAATACTGCTAATAAATAAACTACTAAGACTGCAAAGTCAATCATCGTAAATCCCATTTATGCTCCTCCTAAAATGCCTAAAAAAACGTTTGTCAAAACATTTCTCTAAGATGCTAATTTTTTTAATTTAAAACCCCAAATATTATTTCCTTAAAATTCACTTATGCAATCTCTATTTTTAAGAGATTGCATAAGTATTATTAGTTCTTAGTATAAACTATGCTAATACTGTTTCTACTTACTTAAAGTATTTTTCATTCATTTCTTTAGCTTTAACTCTCATTTCTTCTGTAGCTTCTTTCATTGGTTTTCTGCAGTATCCTGCTTCTACACCTTGCTCTTCAAGTATTAACTTGATTGATTGATATAATCCGTTGTTTAATATATCAGTTATTAAATCATTTGTTATATGTTGTACTTCTCTAGCTTCTTCTATTTTATTTGCTTTTGCTAATTCAAATATTTGCTTAGCTCTTACACCGTTTACGTTGAATGTTGAACCTATAGCTCCATCTACTCCTAAAACAGTAGCTGGTAACATCATTTCATCAAATCCTGCGTATATTAACTTATCTGGGAATCTCTTTCTCATTCTTTCTAATAAGTAGAAGTCTGCAGCTGTAAACTTAACACCTATTATCTTTTCATTTTCGAATAACTCAGCAAATTGATCTAAACTCATATTTACACCTGTTAAGAATGGTATAGAGTATATTATCATCTTGTTATCTGCTGCATTTATTATTGTTTCATAGTAATGCTTTATTTCAGCGAAATCAAACTTGTAGTAGAATGGTGTTACTGCACTTAATGCATCGTATCCTAAATCTGTTGCAAACTTAGCTAACTCGCAAGCTTCTTTTAAATTAACTGATCCAACTTGAGCTATTAACTTTATTTCATCTTTAGCTTCATCTTTAGCTATTTCAAAAATTCTTTTCTTTTCGTCAGTTGATAGCATGAAGTTTTCTCCTGTACTTCCACCAACGTATAATCCATCTACTTTATTTACATCTATATTATGTCTTACTATTTGTCTTAATCCTTTTTCGTTTATGTTACCTTCCTTATCAAATGATACTAATAATGCTGAGTAAATTCCTTTCATTTTCGCGTCCCCCTACATAAGTAATTTTTTGATTAAATATTTATTAAAATTCGCTTGTTTTAAGCAATTTATGTTATCAATCTTTATCATTGCTAACGCTTGCCCGATAGTAAAAAAAATATTTTTATTTAAGCGAATGATTTACATATTTGCTACTTTTGCAAATTTTTCTGTTATAAGTTGTGGTCTTGTTATCGCTGACCCAACTACTGCTGAGTGTACACCTAATTTTAACACATCTTCTAAATCCTGAGGTGTATTAATCTTTCCTTCTGCTATTACTGGTATTTCAAGATTTTTTACTAGCCTTTCAGTTAATTCAAAATCTGGACCATCATAACATTCAGTATACGGAGTATATCCTGCTAATGTTGTTGAGATACAATCTGCGCCATATTCACAAGCGACTACAGCCTCTTCATAGTTCGATATATCTGCCATAACTAGTACATTATTTTCTTTTATATACTTTATTATTTCTTCTAAGCTCTCACCATTTGGTCTTGTTCTCTTTGTAGCATCTAGTGCTATCATTTCACAACCAGTAGTTAAAAGTTCATCTACTTCTTTTTTAGTTGGTGTAATATATATATCTGAATCATCATAATTTCTTTTGATTATTCCTATTACTGGTAAGTTTGTAACCTTTTTAATTTCAATAATATCATCTACCCCTTGAGCTCTAATAGCTGTAGCCCCACCTTCTTTAGCAGCTTTTGCCATTCTGCCCATTATGAAAGAGCTGTGTAGCGGTTCATCCTCAAGTGCTTGGCAAGATACTATTAGTTTTCCTTTTACTATATCTAGCATGTATTTCCCCCGCCTTTTACTTTTCTTCTTTATTATTTCTTAAATATTATATTTATTACTTTTGTCATTTCATTTTTGAAATTTGTTTTCTTTTTGCTATATTTGTATATTATCATGAAATCAATTTCCTTGCAATATATTTTCAAAATTTTTTTTTATTTTTTTATTTAATTTCATTTTCAACCTTTAAATTAGGTTTTATCAGTTCAAAATCCACACATAAGGAAACTTTATTTCATTTTTATGATATAAATTTTCATTTTGTCTTTTATTTTAATTTTTATCTTTTATAACTTCATTTTCCAAAAATACAAAATTTCAATTTAATTTCACTTTTCCAATCTCTAATCTTCTTTTATCTATAAATCATCACACTATATAGTCTCTTATTATGCATATATCAGATCCACTTATATATAAGTGCTTATCTTCTATATAAAAAAATAACACCTTAAATTAAGGTGTTATTTCTTTATAGGTTGGTTATCTATTTTATTTTACTGATTTTGTACATTCTTAAACTGCTTTACATTCTCCATTTTTTAGCTTGCTAGCTGCAGCTTCATCTATTATTAATACTACATCGCTGTGGAATTGTAATATTGAACCTGGTACTTCTGGTGTAACTTCTCCACAAACTGTTTTGTATATAGCATCTGCTTTACCTTCCCCAGAAGCTAATAATAATATTTTCTTAGATTTCATTATTGATCCTATTCCCATTGTTAAAGCTTTTTTAGGTACTTCTTCTGCACTTGCAAAGTATCTAGAGTTTGCTTCTATTGTACTTTCCTTTAAGTCTACTAAGTTAGTTCCTGCTTCGAAGTTTGAAGATGGCTCATTAAATCCTATATGAGCATTGTGTCCTATACCTAATACTTGTATATCTATACCTCCAGCTTGAGCTATTCTCTTATCGTAGTTAGCACATTCTTCTTCTACATTTGTAGCCATTCCGTTTGGTAAGTTTACATTTTCTCTTTTTATATTTACATGATCAAATAAGTGTTGTCTCATGAAGTAATCATAACTTTGATCATTTTCTTTTGGTAATTGATAGTATTCATCTAAGTTAAAGCTTGATACTTGAGAGAAATCAACTAAGTTTCTATCATACATATCTCTTAATTCTTTGTACATTCCTTCTGGAGTACTTCCAGTAGCTAATCCTAATATTGAATTAGGCTTTAAGTTTATTTGTCCAGCTATCATTTGAGCAGCTTTTTGGCTCATTTCTTCGTAGTTTTTGCATATTATTATTCTCATTTTTACGACCCCCGTCATTATTTTTTGTAATATTTTTAAAAACAATTAGTTTCTATTCTTCCTATTAAACTCTTTTACTCTTTTTTTATTTAAGTAATTGCTTATTTTATTTAATTACTTAATTACTTTTTATAAATTATATTTCCATTATTTATTGTCATGTAGCAGTTTAAGCTTTCATCAAATATAGCTATGTCAGCATCTTTTCCTATTTCTATACTTCCCTTTTTATCATCAATTTTTAATGATTTTGCAGGATTTAAAGATGCAAGTTTAATAGCTTTATTTATATCTAAGTTTGTGCTGTTCATAAAGTTAAATACCATCTTGTTCATTGGCATTACACTTCCTGCTAAGTTGCCACTTTCAAGTCTTGCTTGGTTATCCTTAACTATAACCTTTTGTCCTCCAAGTGAGTATTCACCATCTTCTAATCCTCCAGCTTCTATAGAATCTGTAACTAGAATTATTTTATCTTCGCCTTTGTTGTCTAAGATAAATTGGAATAAGCCTTTTGTAATATGTATTTCGTCAGCTATTATCTCACAAAATGCATTACTTGTTAAAGCTGCTCCTACAACACCTGGATCTCTATGATTTAATCCTGTCATACCATTAAAAGTATGAGTTATATTTTGAGCTCCCATGTTTATAGCATCTATTGCTTCTTCAAATTTAGCCTTACTATGACCTATTGAAAGAGCTATATCAGTATTAGCTTTTACTTTTTTAGTAAACTCTAAGTTTTTATCTTTTTCTGGAGCGTAAGTTATTACTTTTATTACGTCCTTATATTTTTCTATAAAATCATAGCTTGGTTCTATTATGAACTTTCCATTTTGAGCACCTTTGTAGCTTTCGTTTATAAAAGGTCCTTCTAAATGAGCTCCTAGAACTTCTGCTCCATCTAACTCTTTATTCATTAAGCTTTCTATTACATCTAAAGCCTTGTATATCTCTTCTTCTCCCATTGTCATAGTAGTAGGTAAGAAAGATGTTACTCCATGTCTTTTAATAGACTCAGCTATTGTTGTTACAGCTTCTTCTGTACCATCCATAGTATCTTTTCCCATGTTACCATGTATGTGTATATCTATTAAGCCAGGACAAACAAATCTACCTTCTGCATCTATTACTTCACAATCCGTAGGTAGTGTATCAGTAATATCTACTATTTTCTTATCAAATACTAATATTTTATTTTCAATTATTTGATTTTCTAGTAGTATCTTTCCATTTATTATGCATTTCATATTTATCCCCTCCTATTGCTTTAGTATTAACTCATATTGATACTTGTCGCATCTAAATATGGATATAGTAAACTCTATAGGTTGACCTTCAGTGTCGTATGAATTTCTCTGAAGTTTAAGAGCTAAAGTACCTTCCTCTGCATCTAAGATTTTACAATCATCTTCAGATAACATTATTGGCTCAAAACTTTGCTCTGCCTTTTCTATAGTGTAATTATAATTTTCTCTTAGCATTCTATACAAAGAGTTATTATCTAACATTCTTTTGGTAAAACCTTTGCACATATCTTCTGAAAGATACACAGTCTCTATACCAAAGGGTTCACCATCTATATATCTAATTCTTATTACTTTATAAACATTTGTTTCATCATTATTAATATGCAATTTTCTTTTTATTAACTCACTAGGTATCTCCATTTCGAAAGAAAGTATATCTGTTCTTATGTTGAAACCTTTTGCCTTCATAACATCAGTAAATCCTTTTACACTAGAAAATTGGTATTTTTGTTTATTCTTAGCTACAAAAGTTCCTTTTCCTTGTACTCTATAAAGAAGTCCTTCTGATACTAATCCCATTATGGCTTTATTAACAGTCATACGACTTACATCTTGCTGAGAACAAAGCTCTCTTTCTGGTATTATTGAATCTCCTTCTTTTAACTCTCCACTTTCAATCATTTTCCTAAGTATTGAGCTAAGTTGAGTGTGTAAAGGTATGCTACTATCCTTATTTACTTTTTCCATTTATTCACCATACCTTTATTATTTTTTGGTATATACCAATTATAATATAGGTATATACCAATTTCAAGTATTTTGTTACTATTATTTTTCAGTTTTATAAATTTATTATTATTATTTGTAGATTTCTATATTTCTATATACTTTATAGATTTCTATACAATTCTTATAGGTTACATGGGTATTATTTATCATATAACCCTTAAATATATGTTTTTCCAACAAAAAAGACATGAATCTAATAGTAAATTCATGTCTTTATAACTCTATTCTTTTATATATTATGTTCTTAATATAATAACCTTTTATATTGGTATACTTATTGATCTGTATGTCTTTATTTAACAGGCATATACCAATTGTATAACTGACTATTTTTAATCTATACCATTTATAAAATTATTTCTTTCCCTATTACTTTTGTTACTATTGGTATATACTCCTTACTGTCTCTAAACTTTTTATCATTTTTCTTTAACATAAAGAATGTTATTAATGTTAATGATATACCAACTGCACCACTTATTGCTTCAATGTTTGCACCTATCCCCATAGCATCTAATGCATAATATGTTCCTATTGTTCCTACAAGAAGTGCCACTAAAGGTACAAGATATGCTATTGCTGTAGCCTTTAGTACATTTACAGTTTCCATATTTACTTCTACATGATCTCCAATTTTTGCCCCAATAGAGTTATCTACTTCCACTATAATATCTTTCTTTTCAGAACTAGTCACACACTTACCACACGATGCACAAGCCGAGTGGCGTTGCATTTTTAATTTTGCTGTTTTTTCATCAACTATCTCAATAATATATCCCTGTTGATTCACAAAAGCTCCCCCTTATTTAGTAAATTTATTTATAATGTCCATCATCTCATTGATAGTACTTTCTACATCTTCATCATCATTTCTTATACTATTTGATACACAACCTTTTACATGATTTTCTAAAATAATAGTACCTACTTTATTTATGGCAGATCTTATAGCAGATATTTGAACTAATATATCTACACAGTAACGATCTTCATCTACCATCTTTTGTATTCCTTTAACTTGCCCTTCTATACGCTTTAATCTTTTTTGAAGAGCATCTTTATTATTAGTTTCTGCTAGCTTTTTTTCTTCCATATCGCACCTCATACTAAGTTCTATATGTCCATTATAACCTATTTTGTATATTTCTTAAACTATCGTTAATAAACTATCTTTAATAATCAAATATCATAATACATTCTTTTTATAAATAAATTCCATAATACATCCTTTTATAATTAAACACCTTCTAAAAGTTATCTTTATTAACATATCTAAGACCTTTAATTATCATTTCCTCCTAATTATTTTTCCCATAAATTTTCTTTAACCTACTTCTTTCTTTACTCTTTCTTCTTTCATTTGCATAATACAATTCTCTTTTTTGTTTTTCATAGCTTTTAAGCCTTTCTATAGATATAATTCCTTTTTTTATAGCATCTTTTATTGCACACTTGGGCTCTGTGTTATGTTTACAATCTGAAAAATAACATTCTTTTGCTATCTCTTCTATATCCGAAAAAGTACTCTCTATATCACCTTGGCTTAATTGAATTTCTCTCATACCTGGAGTATCTATTATTACTCCTCCTTCAGGTAATATCATAAGTTCTCTATAAGTAGTAGTGTGTCTTCCTTTATCATTATTTCCTATTTCACTAGTATCCTGTATTTCCATACCCATTAACTTATTAATCAATGTTGATTTTCCAACACCTGATGAACCAATGAATACCACACTATCATTGTTACTTATATTATTTTTTACATTTTCTATTCCCTCTCCAGTTAGTGAACTAACTAGTAAAATATTAATTCCAATTGAAACTTCTTCTAACTCTTTTAACCTAGCCTTTATATCCTTACATACATCAATTTTAGTTAATATTATTATTGGAGTTGCACCACTATCCCAAGCTATATTTATATATCTTTCAATTCTTCTCAAATTAAAATCATTATTTAAGGACATTGTTATAAATATTTTATCTATATTGGTAGCAATAATTTGGTCTTCCATCTTAAATCCTGCCACTTTTCTTGCAATTGTAGTCTTTCTTGGTAATATACCTTTAATTATTACCCTATCAACATCAATACTTTCTATCGCAACCCAATCACCAACAGCTGGATACTCATTTTTTTCTTCTAGACTATGTCTTAAACTTCCGCTAATGTTTCCTAATAATTCACCTTTAATTGTTATTATTTTATACAAATCCCTATGCTGAGAACTAATTCTTCCCAAATCGCATTTACTGTAATTTTCTTTCCAATACTCTTCCTGTTCTTTACTTAGCCCTAACCTATAGAGAATATCAACATTTATATTTTTATTTTCTATAATATATTTATCTTCTATTAATTTTTCATTTTCTTTTTTATATTCTAATTCCTTATCATCTTTTTCATATTTTATTACTTCTTCACCTTTTCTTACTTTTACTTCTCTTCTTAATTCTTTACTTTCAATTATTCTTGCTTTTTTTATTAATTCTTTTAGTTCTTGTTTTTCTTCTCTCATCAAGTTATGCCTCCACATTTTTAATTTTGGGCATAAAAATAGCCCTAGAATAGATTACAGCTAACTACTCCAAGGAAATAATTTACATAGTAAATATTGAATTACATTTAAAATCCGTATTTTGGAGTAGCACAATATAAAGTTTGAGTTTTCTTTGTTATATTCATTTTCATCATATTGATCCACTCCTCTCATAATTTAATAATATCATTGTAACAATATATCATAATATTATCAAGATATTTTTCTAAATATTCAGATTATATATAATTATTTATCTCTATATACTTTTATAATTTTAGATTTTGTAATAATAGTAATCTAACTTAGTAACTATATATGTATCTAAAATATTTAAAATATCTGCTATCTATCTAATATTATTGACTTAGTTAAGGCAAAACATTCTCTCAAATAATAAACTGGCTTAAATTGAGTTAATGAATTGCTTGTATAGAATGTTACCTCCTCAAATCCATTTCTTTTGGCAAGAATACTACTTCTATAAGCATGAAAATCAGTAGTCACAACTTTTATATTTAGATCTTCTATACTTTTACCACTATGCTCTTCTATTTTTTCTCTAGAGTATTTAAAGTTTTCATATGTATTTGTAGATTTATCTTCCATTATTATTTTATCTTCACTTACACCATCTTCTATTAAATAATTTTTCATAGCCAAAGCTTCTGATATATTTTCTCCGCTTCCCTTTCCTCCTGATACTACTATGTATAAATCATCATTAGTTCTATCTATATATTCAATAGCTGTATCCAATCTACCCCTTAGAGTCAAACTTGGTGTATTTTGTTTGACCGATGCTCCTAATATTATCATATACTCACTTTGTTCCTTATAATTATGTTTTGGATATAAAACTATCAAACTTTCAATAATAATAAAAATTATACCCACTATAATCATAACTATTTTTAAAGCCTTATATATATTTTTATTTTCTTTAATATTATTTTTTGTAAACTGAAATACTGCTAAAACAGCTGCAATTACTAAAAATGAACCGCTAAAAGCTAGTCCTCCATACACAACCTTTAAATATATGTAATATAAAACACAAATCCCACTTAATAATAAATACATAATACACCTCCTTCATATATATGTATGTTAATTTTAATAAGACTATTTGTTATATTTTTTTACATTAGGTAAATTATAATACTAAAATCTTAAATAGAAAAGGATGTTATATATGACTAATCAAGTAGTAAACCCAAATGCAAAAGCAGCATTAAATATGCTTAAGATGGAAATAGCAAATGAGCTTGGATATAATTATAACCCTGTAAGCGATAAAATCGAAAGTAATGCTCCTCAAGGCACTCTTGAAGGCGCTGCTAAAAATGTACTTGCAGGTGAGCAAGTTGGAGGTCAAATGACTAAAAACCTTGTTTCTAGAGGTGAAGAAGCCCTTATAGAGCTATATGCTAAAAATAATTTAATAAATCGCTCTTAATCTATACTTTATAAATAAATCCAAGAGATTTATTTATATTAATCAATTATTTAAGGTATTATTTAATTGTTTAATACATTATATTGTTTTTATATACTAAAATAGCTATCGATAACTAACTTAGTTTTCAATAGCTATTTTAATGTTATTTAGATTTATGTCCTACATCACTTACATGTGATAGCTCATATTTACCATTTTCTATTCTTACATCAAAGGCTTGCCCAAAACCTTTTACATATCTTCCCTTTTTAGGCACTATCTTAAACATATTAAAGTCCATAGTTCTTAATACTGATACCATAGAAGGGTCATGTACTTCATTAAATTTATCAAATATTTTTTCTTCTACATTTTCTAATTTAAAAGCTTCGCCTTCAAAAGTTACTCTTTCCCTTGCAAATATAGTTTTTGCATCTTTTTCATCTTCTATAATCATTACTGAGCAATCTTTATTTTCACTTAAATTATAATAGTGATTCGCTGCTTTACTTAAGTATACATATATATAATTTTCAACAATAACAAAAGGTGCATAGCTTGATTCTGGGAATTTATTTTTATTTAGTGAGCTTATTATTAATGTTTTTTGATTTTTTATTAAATTTTCCATTTATATTTAACACTCCTATCCACAATAATATTTTAACGTATTTCTTCTAAACTAGATATATATTAAATAATCCTAATTGTTCCGCTATTTTATTTATACCAACTAGTATTTCATAAATACCAAATACTACTCACTTTTTATATTTTTATTAATATACTTCAAATATATAATTCATTAAAATATAAAAAAGGGCTGTATCAAAATACTTTGATACAGCCTCTTTATCTACTCTTTATCAGCTATGTTTACTTTTATACTTAACTCGTCTAATTGACCTTCTTCAGCTACAGCTGGTGCATTTGTCATAGGACAAACAGCACTTTGGTTTTTAGGGAATGCTATAACATCTTTGATGTTCGTAGTTCCAGCAAGTATCATTACAAGTCTATCAAGACCAAATGCTATACCTGCATGTGGTGGTGTTCCATATTTAAATGCATCTAATAAGAATCCAAATTTCTCCCTAGCTTCTTCTTCAGAGAATCCTAGAGCCTTGAACATTTTTTGTTGTACGTCTGCGTTAAATATTCTAACACTTCCTCCACCAACTTCATATCCGTTTATTACTATATCATAAGCCTTAGCTCTTAAAGATGCTTTGTCATCTCCTTCAAGCTTGTCTATGTCTTCATCAAGTGGTGATGTGAATGGGTGATGTTTAGCAACCTTTCTTCCTGTTTCTTCATCTTCTTCAAATACAGGGAATTCAGTTACCCATAACATGTTATAAACACTGTTATCTAACATATCAAGTCTTCTAGCAACCTCAAGTCTAACTTGTCCTAAGGCATCAAATACTACAGTATTCTTATCAGCAACGAATAATAATAAGTCGCCAGCTTCAGCGTTCATTCTATCTAATATAGCAGTCATTTCTTCTTCACTGAAGAACTTAGCTATAGGAGAAGTAACTTCTCTGTTTTCACCTATTCTCATCCAAGCAAGACCTTTAGCCTTGTAAGTCTTAGCATGATCTTCTATCTTACTTAATTGCTTTTTGCTTATTGCTTCAGATTGACCTTTAACGTTTATACCTCTAACACTCATACCATCTACAGTAGCATTAGCAAATACTCCGAATCCACAGTCTTTAACTAAATCAGATATGTTAGTTAACTCAAATCCAAATCTAGTATCAGGCTTATCTGATCCGTATCTTTCCATAGCTTCAGCATAAGTCATAACTGGCAGTGGTAATTGAACCTCAACGTTTAAAGTTTCTTTGAATACTCTTTGAACCATTTTTTCCATTATGTTCATAACATCTTGTTGCTCAACAAATGACATCTCACAGTCTATTTGAGTAAACTCTGGTTGTCTGTCAGCTCTTAAGTCTTCATCTCTGAAACACTTAACTATTTGGAAGTATCTATCCATACCACTTACCATTAATAATTGCTTAAATAATTGTGGTGATTGTGGTAAAGCATAGAATTTACCTTCATTAACTCTACTTGGTACTAAGTAGTCTCTAGCTCCTTCTGGAGTAGGTTTTATTAAGAAAGGTGTTTCTATTTCAAAGAAGTTGTTTTCAGATAAGTAGTTTCTAACTATGTTTGCTACTCTACTTCTTAACATTAATGTCTTTTGCATAGAAGGCTTTCTTAAGTCTAAGTATCTATACTTTAATCTTAATTCTTCAGAAACATTGTCATTATCTTTTATGTATATTGGTGGTGTTTCTGATGAATTTAATAATCTTAATTCTGTAGCGAATATTTCTATATCCCCTGTTGGCATGTTAGGGTTTTTAGAAGATCTCTCAGCTACCTTTCCTTTTACAGCTATTACAAATTCTGATCCTAATTTTTCTGCTTTAGCAAAAGCTTCTGCATTTACTTCAGTATCGAATATTATTTGGCATAATCCACTTCTATCTCTTAAGTCAACGAATACTAGTCCACCTAAGTTTCTTTTCTTTTGCACCCATCCCATAAGTACAACTTCTTCATCTATGTTGTTTGCTCTAAGATCTCCACAATAGTGAGTTCTCTTTAATCCATTTAGAGTTTCCATCTATATTCTCCCTCCTACGGTCCTTTATAATCTTTGCTTTAACTCTTCAACAAGCTCGCTTAATTTTACTGTAGTTTGTTCTGAAGTTGACATGTTCTTTAAAGTTACACTGTCATTTTCTAACTCTGTATCACCTATTACTACTGTAAATTTAGCGTTTATTTTGTCTGAGTATTTAAATTGCGCTTTCATACTTCTGTCTAAGTGGTCGTTGTCTGCACTTATATGATTATATCTTAAATCTTTAAGTAATTTAAAACTCTTTATTTTTGCTGCGTCTCCTAATGTTGCTATGAATATATCTGTTGACTTTGGATTTTCTATTTCTATGTTGTTATTTTCTAACGTTAGTAATAGTCTTTCTGCTCCAAGTCCAAATCCTATTCCGCTTACGCCTTTAGGTCCTCCTAGTTGTTCTACTAGTCCGTCGTATCTTCCTCCACCACAAACTGTACTTTGAGATCCTATATCGTTAGATATTATTTCAAATGCAGTTTTCTTGTAGTAGTCCAGTCCTCTAACTATAGTTTTATCAACTACGAAGTTTATATCCATTTCTCTTAGATATTCTTGTAATTTATCAAAGTGAGTTTTACAATCTTCACATATATGATCTATCATGAAAGGTATATCTGTTAAGTTTTCTTGACACTTAGGGTTTTTACAATCTATAACTCTCATTGGATTTTTATCTTTTCTGTCTAAGCATGTCTCACATAAAACATCTACTTTTGCATCAAGATATTCTTTTAATTTAGCGTTGTACTCAGCTCTACAAGTTGGACATCCAACAGAGTTTATACTTACTGCTAAATCTTTTAATCCAACTTCATTAAAGAATTGGTAAGCTAATGCTATTACTTCAGCATCTAGTGATGGATTATCACTTCCTAATGCTTCTATACCAAATTGATGGAATTGTCTTTGTCTACCAGCTTGAGGTCTTTCGTATCTAAAGCATGGTGTTATGTAAAATAACTTTGTTGGTTGAGTGTCTGCATATAATTTATTTTCTATAAATGCTCTAACTACGCCAGCAGTTCCTTCAGGCTTTAAAGTTATATCTCTATCACCTTTATCTGTAAATGAATACATTTCCTTTTGAACTATATCTGTTGTATCTCCAACACTTCTTTTGAAAAGTTCCGTATGTTCAAATACTGGAGTTCTCATTTCTTCGTATCCAAATAATGAACATATTTCTCTAAATTTGTTCTCTACATAATTCCATTTGTATGCATCTTTTGGAGTTATGTCTTTTGTTCCTCTAGGAGCTTTAGTTAACATTTTTGTATACCTCCTCTTTCTTTCTATCTATCATTTCGTCTACTCTATCTATATATTGCTCGACGTTTTTTACATTTTCTACTCTTTCGATTCTATCTTCATCAACATATACAAATTTAGAAATAGCTCCAGCACCTAATGCATAGTTACTTTGCTTTTCTTCCATGATTTGTATATTGTATATACACTCGTATCCTTCTTTAGCATATCCTATGTTTTCTAAGTTACCTAACATGTGCTTTTGACGATACATATAATATGGATTAAGTCCCATATCCTTTGCATATTCCATTGATAAATCTATCATCTTTATCATTTCTTCATATCTTGTAAGCTCATACTTATCAAGATTTTCCTTTAGCTTAGAAGCTCTTTTTATAGCTAAAGTATGAACAGTTAAACTTTCTGGAGAAAGCTTCTTGATTTCTTCAAGAGTATTTCTAACCATGTCTAAATCTTCACCTTCTAGGCCTAGTATTAAATCCATATTAATATTATCAAAGCCTAATTCTCTTGCCATATTAAAGCAGTCTATAATATCAGATACCTTGTGATCTCTACCAATCTTTACTAAAGTTTCATCATTCATAGTTTGAGGATTTATACTAATTCTGCTTACGTCATGTTTCTTTAAAGTCTCTAACTTTTCTCTAGTAATAGAATCTGGTCTACCAGCTTCCACTGTAAATTCTTTAATCTTACTTAAGTCTAACTCTTTATATAAAGCTGTTATAAGAATATCTAATTCTTCCGCTTCTAGAGCAGTCGGAGTACCTCCACCTATATAAAGTGTTTCTATCTCTTTATTAGTTTCCTCAAGTAATTTAGCTAGACCTTTAATTTCTTCAATTAACTTATAAACATATTCTCTTCTTAAATGTCCAAATTGCTTTAGTGGATTTGCAGGGAATGAACAGTAATAGCATCTTGTTGGACAAAACGGTATACTTACATATAAAGAAATTTTATTTTTATCTATTGGATAAATAAACAGCCTTTCTCTTTTCGCTATATCAAGAGCTAAATCTATCTTCTCATCTCTAATTAAATAATTTGACTTTAAATTTTCTCTTATAGACTCTTCATCCATACCCTTATCAAGTAAAGTATGAACAATCTTAACAGGTCTTATTCCAGTAAGAATTCCCCATGGCACATATGAATTATAAAGCTTCATAAGCACATGGTACATACTTCTTTTAATAACTTCCTTAGTAACCTTCTTAACTTCTTGTTCCGATAAATTACTAATATCTACATGTTCTTTATGCTCATATCTCACATTAAAATTCTCAAAGCACTGAGTCTTTGAAATTATAATATTTTTATGCGAAATAACAGTATTCTCCAAACATCTTGCAAAATTTTTCTCAGTAACAAACTCAAATTGAGTAGTAAATAATTTTAATAACTCAGCAACCTCGTACTTAAAATCATGTCCATTTAAAACTACACTTATCATCTACACTACTCCTTCTATCTAGTAAGAAGAATACCCATCATGTCCCAAGTACACAAGGTATAAAAGCTACGCCCTTCATGTAGCATAGCCTAACGGCGAAGTGGCACGAAGAGATAAATCAAAGTTAAGCCTCATTTTCAGAGCGCTTTTCAGCTATGATTGAGGTCGAACTTTGATTTATCTCGAGTGCCACGAAGCCCCCGTTAGGGTAAACCTACATATAAGGGTTAGTAGCCTTTTCTATCCCTAGTGTAGTACTAGGACCATGACCTGGGTATACCCTCACATTATCTTCAAATTTGGCTAGTTTTTTAAGAGATTTATCTATCTGCTTATAGTCTCCTCCATAAAGATCTGTTCTACCCATACTTCCTTTAAATAAAGTATCTCCAGTAAACATATCATCACCAATTCTTATACACATACCACCTTTAGTATGTCCTGGTGTGTGGATAAATCTAACCTTTAAATCTCCAACTTCTAATCTATCTTTATCATTAACGTACATATCGGCTTCAAACTGTTGTGCTCCGCAACGCATACTTGAACTTAAATTTTTCTTATGATCCATTAGTAATTCAGCTTCGTCAGTATGAGCAACTACCTTTGCACCAGTCTTAGCTTTAAGCTCTTTAACTCCACCAATATGGTCTCCATGACCATGAGTTAATAATATATACTCTATTTCTAATGAGTTTTTTTCTAAAACTCTTAAAATATCTTTATAGTCTCCACCTGGATCTATAACTGCACACTTTTTAGTTTTTTCATCACCAACTATATAAGTATTCACTCCGAAGTATGGTTCAACTACTTTTTCTAATATCATAAATTTATCCCCCTTATAATATCTTGCTAGAATCTAATAACATAGTTACAGGACCGTCATTAGTTAAGTCTACCATCATATGTGCTCCAAATTGTCCAGTTCCTACAGTTATACCTTCTGCTTTTACCCTTCTAACAAATTCTTCGTATAATTGATTTGCCATATCAGGTTTAGCTGCATTTGAGAAACTTGGTCTTCTTCCTTTTCTACAATCTCCATATAGTGTAAATTGAGAAACTACTAAAAGTTCTCCTCCTACATCTTTTAAAGATAAGTTCATCTTATCATTTTCATCTTCGAAGATTCTTAGATTTAATACTTTATCTATCATATAATCAACATCACTACTGTTGTCTTCATGAGTTACCCCTAATAAAACAAGTAATCCCTTGTTAATTTGACCTGTCACAGCCTCATCTACAGTAACTTTAGAAGAAGATACTCTTTGTACTACTGCTCTCATAATTCCTCCTAGTTTACAACTCTATAAATATCTTCAACACCCGGTATTGCTCTAATTTTTTTCATAACTAAGTTTAGCTCTTGTATATCATCAACTTCTAAAAGTAAATTTACCGTTACTACGCTTTCTTTACCTTTTCTAGCATTTATACCATTTAAACTGACCTTCTCCATAGCTACAATATGTGTTATATCATTTATTATGCCTTTTCTATCATTGCACTTTACTTGAACTTCAGCTTCAAATTTTGATTTTGATGTTGCCGCCCATGATACTTCTACTAATCTATTTTGGAAAAAGTCCCCATCAACATTTGCATTTGGGCAATCCGTTCTATGAACAGCAACTCCTCTTCCCTTAGTTATATATCCTACTATCTCATCTCCAGGTAGTGGATTACAACATTTTGCGAATCTGACTAGTATATTATCTAGACCTTTTACAATAATACCTTGTGGTGCATTTTTCTTTCTCTTTTTACTGTATTCAGTATCACTAACATTATGCTTGCTAAGCTCTTCTAATTCATGTTTATCTTTTTGAACCTTTTTAACTTCTTTTTCATAGTAATCTCTTACCTTAGGAACAACCTGCGATACCATTATTCCACCATAACCAATAGTTGCAACTAAATCTTCAACTGAAGGTTGGTTAAATTTCTTAGCCATTTGTACCATGTATTTATCTATCGCTGGATCTTTTTGAGGCAAATTATATTTTTTAAATTCTTTTTCTAATAATTCATTACCTCTATCTAGATTTTCTTCTCTTCTTTCTTTTCTAAACCACTGTCTAATTCTACTCTTTGCGTTTGGAGTTTTAACAATGTTTAACCAGTCTCTACTTGGACCTTGTGAATTTGTTGAAGTTAAGATTTCTACTATAGTTCCATTTTGAAGTTTGTAATCAATAGGTACTATTCTCCCATCTATTTTTGCACCTACACATTTATTCCCTACATTCGTGTGTACTCTATATGCAAAGTCTATAGGTGTAGAACCTGCTGGAAGTTCAACTACATCTCCTTTTGGCGTAAATACATAAACCTGACTGTTAAATACATCATCCTTAAGAGCATCCATAAATTCTTGTGGGTCTTTTAAATCTTTTTCCCACTCCATCATTTGTCTTAGCCATTGAAGTTTTTCTTCAATATTACCTTTAACACTGCTCTTACCTTCTTTATATTTCCAGTGAGCTGCAATTCCGTATTCTGCAATATTATGCATCTCTTTTGTTCTTATTTGTATTTCTACAGGCTCTCCATCAGGACCTATAACTGTCGTATGAAGAGATTGATATAAGTTTGGCTTTGGCATTGCTATATAGTCTTTAAAACGACCTGGTATTGGTGTCCATAATGTATGTACCATACCAAGAACTGCATAACAATCTTTAACATTATCTACAAGTATTCTTACAGCTGTTAAATCGAATATTTCATCAAAGCCTTTATGCTTATTTTGCATCTTACTATATATACTATAGAAGTGTTTTGGTCTACCATATACCTCACAAGGTATCTTTACTTCTTCAAACTTTTCATTTAATAATTGCACTATTTTCTCAATATATGCTTCTCTCTGACTTCTTTTCATAGATACCTTGTCTACTAAGTCATAGTATCCATCTGGATCTATATATCTTAAAGCTAAGTCTTCAAGTTCCCATTTAATCATGGAAATTCCTAGTCTATGAGCTATTCCACCATATATTTCTAGTGTTTCCTTAGCCTTAGATTTTGCCTTTTCAGGAGACATATACTTCAGTGTTCTCATATTATGTAATCTATCTGCAAGCTTTATAAGTATTACTCTTATATCCTTGGCCATTGCAAGAAACATTTTTCTTAAGTTCTCTGCTTGTGTTTCTTCCTTTGATTGATACTTTATTTGTCCTAATTTTGTTACTCCATCTACCAAATCAGCTATTTCTGTTCCAAATTCTTTTTGAATATCTTCATAAGTATATTCAGTATCTTCAACCACGTCATGAAGTAACCCTGCTGCTATGGTTTCTATATCTAGCTCCATTTCAGCTAAAAGATTAGCAACTGCTATTGGATGAATAAAGTATGGCTCACCAGACTTTCTATACTGACCCTCATGTGCTTTTTTCCCAAAGTAATAAGCTTTCTCTATTGTGCTCAAATCTGCATTTTGAGCATAACCTTTTATTTTATCTATTAGTTCTTGTAATTCCTTATCATGCATAATACCACCTATTTTTAAGTATGAAATTCGCTTCGCTTGAGCGACTATGTCTGCGAGTCACTTCATGTCGCCAACGTCTGCTCGGCAAGCTCGCATCCCGTTGCTCAAGTTAAAAGCGGTTATATATATTAAAATAGTTGGCAATATACCAACTATTGAAAAATGACTAGTATTTTATAAGAGAATTTATATCATATTGTGATAATTTTTCTCTTCCCTTTAAGAACTCTAGCTCTATTAAAAATTGCATAGAAACTACTTCTCCGCCTAATTTTTCTATAAGCTTGGCTGCTGCTTCCATAGTACCTCCAGTAGCTAGTAAATCATCAACTATTGCTACTCTTTGACCTGGTTTTATAGCATCTTTATGTATTTCTAATACATCAGTTCCGTACTCTAATCCATACTCATATCTCTCAGTTTCATGAGGTAACTTTCCTGGTTTTCTAACTGGAACAAATCCTATTCCTAGTCCATAAGCAACTGGTGTACCCATTAAGAATCCTCTTGCCTCTGGTCCTACTATAACATCAACCTCTTTATCTTTTAAATCTTTTATAAATTGGTCTATTGTGTACTTAAATGCTTCTCCATCTTGCATTAAAGTTGTGATATCTTTAAATCCTATACCTGGTTGTGGGAAATCTTTTACTTCTCTTATTACTTTTTTTAAATCCATTTGGACTCCTCCTAATAGCTATTTGAGTATTCTTGAGCTAACCTTTTTAGGTTGTTTAATATCAAGCTCTCGTTTAAGTCTAATTTTTTGTCTGGCTTTGGTAGTAAACTTATAAAAATCGAATTTTTTTCATTATTTAAGTTAAAATCAAGTAATGATAATTCCTTAAATACATTTAATATTGTAAACAGCTTTATAGGTATTATATTAAATACCTTTCTAATTTCCTTCATATCTATTTCAATTTCTTTTTTTGTTAGTGCCATTTTATAAACTGTAATAAATTCTTCTCTTTCCGGAACCAAGTTGTTTACAGTATTTTTTAAATATAACAAGTCTAGTTCACTATAATAGTTAATTACGCTAGCATTGCTATTTTTATTTTCATATAGATACGAATATTGACCCGTATTATATAAATAATCATAAAGAATAATATTATTATATCTTTTTAAGTCTATTTTATCAATATTAGGTGAAAATATAAGTTGTAATTTGTCAATATTTTTCTCTACAATATTATAATTCACATCAAACTCTCCATCTATAAGTGAAATATCACTCATTGCTCTATAAAATCCATTTATAGTATTTGCTATTACTAAAGTGTTATTATCAAAATAATCAAATATATTTATATCTGAGTTACCATCCATAAGACTTTTGTATTTAGATGCTTGTTCTTCATTAATAGTGTTTATTTCATATAAACTATCTTTATCCTTAGGTATTATATGTGAAAATAGTTCTAGCGATGTTTTATCATTACCTGCATTTTTAGGATGAGCTAATCTCATATCCTTAAGTAAAAACTGTACCTTTCTATTTCCCATATAATTATTTTCATCTAATTGGAATAATACATCTATTTTATCCCCTACTGTGTAGCCATCTTTTAAATATGCCATATTAAATCCTACACACTCGTAAGGTCTCTCTTTTTCTATAGTAAACTTTAAATGATTTTGATTTTTACCCATCTTACGTATGTCTGTAAGTAATCCATCCCTAACAATAAATCTTGGATTTGGGTTTTTCATTCCATAAGGTTCTAACTTATGAAGCTCTTCTACTAAATCTAGAGTTATCATGTTTTCTTCTAATTCAAACTCTACATTAACATTTTCTATCATATCATCTTCATTTAAATTATCTTTAGCAAATTCATTCACTTCATTAGCTAGTGATTCTACATTATCAGCATCTAATGCAAGCCCTGCTGCCTGATCATGTCCACCAAACTTATTTAAAAGATGCTTACTATTAACAAGAGCTTCAAATATGCTAAGACCCTTTATAGATCTCGCTGAGCCTGTAGCTTCTCCATCTTCTATTGTCAATAGTATAGTTGGCTTATAATATTTTTCAGTAAGCTTAGATGCTACTATACCTATTATTCCATGTTGCCAACCTTCTTTAGCTATTACCATTACCTTGTCATCTATGTATCTATCATTAGCCTTAATTATTTCTTCTGCTTCATGATACATTTTAGCTTCTATCATTTGTCTTTCATTGTTTTTTTCTTCTAAAATATTTGCTATTTCTATAGCTTCTTCCTTTGAATCAGTAGTAAATAGCTCTACACCAAGATATGAATATCCAAGTCTTCCAGAAGCATTTATTCTAGGGCCTATTGAAAATCCAATATGTGAAGAACCAATTTTATCTGTTTCCACACCACATACTTTTATTAGCTCTCTTAATCCTAGATTTTTTCCTTCTTTCATTAATTTTAAACCATTCTTTACGATTATTCTATTTTCATCTACTAAAGGAACAATATCACATATAGTAGCTACGGTTACTATTTCTAAATAATCATACATAGAAGTCTTAAAAACTTCTGGCGGAGTTAGGGCTTGTACCAATTTAAATGCAATTCCACATCCACAAAGTTCTTCAAATGGATATGTACAATCTTCTTGCTTCGTATTAATAACTGCATATGCATTTGGTATTTCACTTTGGCATTCATGATGGTCAGTTACTATTACATCTATACCTAACTCATTAGCTAAGCCCACTTCTTTTACTGAAGTAATACCACAGTCAACACTAATAAGTAAGTCACAACCTTGATCATGTATTATTTTTATTGCATCCTCATTTATTCCATATCCTTCTTCTAATCTGTTAGGTATATAAAATTTAGCAGGATATCCTATAGATTTAAAGTATAAACACAATACAGATGTAGATGAAACTCCATCTACATCATAATCTCCATAAATCCATATTCTTTGATTATTATCTATAGCTTTTTTTATTCTTTCTACAGCCTTCCCCATATCTTTCATTAAAAATGGGTCCCTAAGATATTCTAATGAAGGATTCATAAATATCTCAGACTCTTTTTCGCTGTTTATTCCTCTATTTTTCAAAATCTGACTTATTTCCGGGGAAATATTAAGATTCTTGCTTAATTCTGTCTCTTCTATATTTCCAGTGTATTTTAATGTCCATTTTTTGCTTAATATCAAACTCATCACCCCTTCTTGTATCTAGATCTAATAATCTTTATCACTAATAGAAGTCCTATTATAAATGATACGAAAAAGCCAGCAAATGCCATAAGCTTTATCCATATATTATTTTCTATATTAGGCGATGCAATTATTAAAGAAGATCCTACTACTATTGATGCTAGCACTAAACTCAGAGAAAGTTGAGTAGCTAAATCTGATATACAAGCTTCTAATCTAGATATTTTTACATCTTCTATCTGAACTTTTATATTGTTTTTTTCTAAATTTCTTAATATTACTTTTAATTGTTTTGGAATAGTTCTAACATCTACAAGGATTTCATCAAGACTTTGCTTTGAGTTTATAAGTATTCTTTCCGGACTAAATTTACTTAAATAATAATGCTTTAAAAACTCAGACCCAATAGAGCTTACCGAGAAATTAGGACTTAAACCTCTACCTGTACCCTCTAGAGTTATTACTGTTTTTGCCAGTGTAGTAAGTTGAGATGGCATAGTTACTTTGTACTTTCTAAAGAATCTAAACACCTCATTAAGTATATCTCCTATACTTAATTTATCTACAGGCACATCATAATAATAGTGAATTAAATATAATAAATCTTGTCTAAGACCACTTGTATCAACATCACTGTCTATTGCATCAATTTCTATTAGTAAATATATTATTCTATCTACATTTTTTTCTACTGCTGCTAGTGCAATTTCATTTAATAAAGTTAATGTTTTTTTATCTATAATTCCTACCATTCCAAAATCTATATATGATATACAATTACTACTTACAACAAATATATTACCTGGATGTGGGTCTGCATGGAAAAATCCATGTTCAAAAATTTGCTTAAATAAAGATTGAACACCTATTTCACTTATTCTCTCAACATCCCAACCAAGCTCTTTTATATACTCTGTATCACTAAGTTTTACTCCAATAATCTTTTCCATAACTAGGACTTTTGTCGTAGTGTACTCAGAGTATACCTGTGGAATATAAACATTTTCACTGTCTTCAAACATTCTTTTAAACTTTGCAGCATTTATAGCTTCAAAATTATAGTCTAACTCTCTAATTAATTGAGTTTGGAATTCTTCAATTATTGGGGATAAGTCTACATCTATATCCTTTTTGAAATCTTTTATTACGGAAGCTATACTTTGTAATATTTCTATATCTGACTTTATAGTATTTTCAATATTAGGTCTTTGTATCTTCACTATTACATCTTCGCCACTTTTTAAAGTAGCCTCATAGACTTGCCCTATTGATGCTGCTGCCATTGGTTTGTCATTAAAGTCTCTAAATACTTTATCTACTGATAATCCTACTTCTGATAAGAATATTTCTTTTGCTACTGTTGTATCAAAAACTTCCACATTATCTCTAAGTTTTGTAAGTTCATCAATAATATCTTGGTCAAATAAATCTTTTCTCGTACTAAGTATTTGACCTAACTTTACATATGTAGGTCCTAGCTCTTCAAAGGCCTTTCTAATACGCTCTCCTGTTGACATGTTTTTAATTTCTTCAGGAGGATTAGTTATCTGTATTTTATAGGCTACACCTTCTATGTTTAGCTTTTCTACTACATAACTAAATCCGTACTTGATTAGTACTTGAGCTATTTGTCTGTATCTTTTTAGGTTTTTGTAACTAATTCTCATATTAATACACTCTCCAATAGTGTGAAAAGAGGCTGTATCAAATAACTTGATACAGCTTCTTAAAGATTAGTATTTATGATGATTAGCAGTTTCAACGTAATCCACTGCTGATTTTTGTATGCTGTCTTTTTCTTCTTGTGTAAGCTCTCTTATTACTTTTGCTGGTGAGCCTAGTGCTAATACTCCAGATGGTATCTTCTTACCTGGAGGTACTAAACTACCTGCACCTATTATTGTAAATTCGCCTACTTCTGCGCCATCTAGTATTATGGATCCCATACCTATTAAAGTATTATCTGCTATTTTACATCCATGTATCAGCGCTTTGTGCCCTATAGTAACATTATTCCCTATTATTGTAGGTATATCCCATCCTGTATGTACAACACTACCATCTTGTATGTTTGTGTTTTCACCAACAGTTATAGGTTGATCGTCTCCTCTAAGTACTGATCTATACCATACACTTGAATTTCTTCCTATAGTTATGTTCCCTATAACATCTGCACTTTCTGCTATAAAAGCTGTATCGTCTATTTTAGGTTCAATACCATTATGACCCTTTATCATGACTTTACTCTCCTTCTAACATTGTTTTTGCTTGTATCATTATTGAACATTCAGTACGTTTCTTTTGCATTTCGCATCCAAGCTCATATGGCTTGCTTACATCATTATTAAAGTTCATTGCATTTGCATGACATCCACCTGAACAGTAGAATTTATTCCAACATTTTTTACAATCTTCTTTGCTATAAACATGAGCATTTTTGAAGCTTGCTCTTAATTCAGCTGGAAGTACTATTTCTTCATCTAATATGTTAGCCATTTTGAATTCTTCATTTCCAACGAATTGGTGACATGGATAAATATCTCCAGTTGGCGTTATTGCAAGGTATTCATTTCCTGCTCCACATCCTGTGATTCTCTTTATTACACATGGACCTTGGTTTAAATCTATCATGAAGTGGAAGAACTTAAAGTCATCTCCTTTAACCTTCATATCAGCGTATTCTACAGCTAACTTTTCGTACTCTGCAAATACTTGCTCCATATCTTCTTCTCTAAGTGCGTATGGATTGCTTTCATCTCCTACAACTGGCTCAACAGAAGTAAGTTTGAATCCTTCATTTGCAAAATGCATAACGTCTTTAGAGAAATCTAAGTTATCTCTAGTGAAAGTACCTCTTATATAATAGTACTTGTCTTTAGGTCTGCTTTCTATAAGCTTTTTAAACTTAGGTAATATTATGTCATGACTTCCTTTATCGTTTAAAGTTGGTCTCATATTATCATTTACTTCTTTTCTACCATCTAAACTTAATACTACATTGTGCATATTTTCATTTATGTATTCTATAGTTTCATCATCTAATAGAACTCCATTTGTAGTTATAGTAAATCTTATAACCTTATTGTTTTCTTTTTCTACACTTCTTCCGTATTCTACTAATTGCTTAACTACATCAAAGTTCATTAGTGGCTCTCCACCGAAGAAATCTATTTCTAAGTTTCTTCTGCTTCCAGAGTTAGCTATTAAGTAATCTATCCCTGCCTTACCTACTTCATAACTCATCATTTCTTTAGCTCCACCAAAATCTCCTTGAGCTGCAAAACAGTACTTACACTTTAAGTTACAGTCATGAGCAACATGTAAACATAAAGCTTTTACAACTGGCTTTCTATCTACAAAGCTTGGATGGAATTGATAAGTATCAGGCGAGTATAATAACCCTTCTTTTTCTAAAGATGCCATCTCTTCATATGCTTCTTCTACTTGTTCTTTGCTATATTGATCTTTTAATATTTCTATTATTTCTTCTTTAGTATTTTCTTTATAAAAGTCTAATACTCTGTATGCAACTTCATCAACAACGTGAACAGCGCCTCCGTTAACGTCTAAAGCTATATTATAACCATTCATTGAAAACTTATGTATCATACCCATATTTTTCCGACCTCCTAGTGTTTTTGTATTATTTCTATATGAACAATTGACCGATTTTTATTAAAACTCTACCCTTCATTATATCTCCTATGCTAAATATAGGCAATATCTTTAGACTTATCTAATACTTTGCCTTCTTTATCTTTAGCTATTATTTTTGTATAGAGCTTAATAACATATCTACTATCTAGGTTCTATATACCATAAATTATGAAATTGAAACTTATAAAATATTAATCTTTGCTTTTAAATTACATCACCACTTTTAACCCGAAATTATAATATATTAAAAAACCTAAGAGACGATTAATTTCTAACCACTCTTAGGTCTTTTTATATATTTAACTAAAATATTTTATCTATTTAATTCTATTCTCACATCACTATGTTCTATATACTTTGTTTTATCTTTATCATCTACGGATATCTTCATTACTATAGCTTTTTCATTTCCCTGTAAGTCTGCTTCCTTTATAAATTGCATACTATAGCCATCACCACTTCCACTTCCTGATCCACCAATAAAGTTACCATTCTCATCAAATACCTCTAATGTTGGAGGTGACTGATGTCCTTTTTCATACATATTCACATTAGAGTTGTATCTGTACTTTATTTTTGCAGATACAGGAGAAACTCTAACACTTTCAATAATTAAAGTACCATCGTAGCCTTTATAATCAACTATGATTTCTTTATTTAGAGTATATACATCTATATTTTCCATTATTTTAGCACCATTTATATTCGCTCTAAACTCCCACATTATGGAGTCTTTATTGCTACTATTTTCATTTAAATTTTCTTCTAATACCTTAGAATCTTCTTCAAGCTGAATACCTTGACTTGTTATGTTTGTATCACCTACTAATTCCTTATCCCCAATTCCTACTTTTCTATATGTGAAATCATTAAATATTATTCTCACGTCATAGTCTAATTCTGTATTTATATTATCTAAAATAGGATGTTCTTTATCTGGATGACCATCATTATTTGTATCTATCATGTCTAAAGCTGACTTTATTAATATATCTTGGCTTCCATCTTTATTATTTATATAATCAAATGAACTTGTTGTACCTGGATACACCATATTATTTATAATTATTGTAGGTGTATTCAAGTCAATACTTGTATTCTTATTATTAAATCCTTTCCCTAATTTGCTATAATCAAAGTCCTTTGTATCTAGGTTTAAACTTAAAATCATCTGTCCATCATCAAGCATTAATTCTTTTAAGGTAAGTTTCATACCTCCATTCATTACGTCTTGGTTCACCGACACCTTGAAACCTTTAAATTCTTCAGTATCCTTTCTTAAAAACATTTCGATTTGCCTACCAATATTCTCTATATATGCCCAAGTAGTCTCACTACTAAATACTATACCACCAAGTACTATAATACCAACACTTGCTATTGCTACAAGCTTCTTATTAGCTACTTTTTTCTTACTAACTGATTTTCTCATCCTAGACTTTATATTATCTTTTTCTTCTTTTGTTAGTATTACTTCATCAAATTTATCTTCATCTATTCTCATATCATTGAACATATCAAATTTATCTTTCATCTTCCAACCTCCTTATGACTTGTATAAATTTCTCAATTTTTTCCTACCTCGAGATATACGATTATATAAATTATTTACGCTTGTATTTTCTTCTTTTGCTATATTTTCTAAGCTAATATCATCTATATAATATTGTTTAAAGATTTTTTTATCACGTTCCCCTAAATTGCTTAATAAATCCTCAACTTCTTCTTCTAGCTCTCTAAGTACTAAATTATTATCTAAATACACGACAGTATTTTCATCTATTTCACAGTTTTGTTTTTCTCTTATGTACTTTTTCTTGTAGTTTATAGCTTTATACTTTGATATACATCCAATCCAGTTTCTTAGTGTACCTTTACTTTCATCAAATTTGTCAATATTATCCCATATAGCTAACAAAACGTCATTGATACACTCTCCTTCATAACTTCTAAGCTCTCCTAAATATTTTCTAGTGATAGCTGCTATAAACTCACCATAATCATCTACTAGCATCTCAATTCCCTTTTCTTTTTTCTTTCGTATATATTTTATAAGTAACTTATCCCTCAATTTTTTTCCTCCTCATTGTGAAGCCTTCACACTAATAAATACAATTATAATTACCATTTCCTATCATAAATTTATAAATTTCATAAAAAATTTGCTTCGCTCATGTATAATATCCTTCAGCATAAAAAATCCTCACAAATAGAAATAGTCGTATCTATTTGTGAGGATTTTATTTAACTTTTATACTTATTAAGTATGATAGAATTCTTTTCTGTGGTCAATTCTAAAAATAATCCGAAAAATACGGAGTTTGTTGCTCTATTGCATCTTCTAACATATCTAAAGTTTGATGGCTACAAGTAAGACGTCCTATTTTATGAAGATAATCAGGGCGCTTGTACCCTAACAACATTGTAGTCATCGTCTGAATATCTACTTTATCATCAGTTTTACTTGATGCACGAATAATTTCTCCCTTTCCTTCATTTGAAATGCGTAGTGTAAAAGTTCCTTGGTTCCAAGAAAGAATAGGATCATCCATTATAAAAGTCCATTCTCTATCTATAGTATCTGGCTTAAAAGGATATTGCTCTATAAATTTCTCCAAATCAACAATTCTAGCCATAAAGTAAGGAGAAATTGTTTCTTTAATGTCTGCATCCTCTAATAAAAATGCAAGAGGTTCATCAGTATAAGTATTACCTATAACCTTTGTTATCATTGAAAAATGAGCACTTATAAAATTCCATAGACCACTACGAGCTTCTTCATTAACAAAAATCATGTCTTTAATATGAAAAACCTCATCTTTTATACCATAAAGTACATAACCATCCGGCTCATTATCTTCACTATAGTAAACAGCAGCCATTAAATCATCTGAATCCCAAAGTAAATATTCATTCCAGGCTAATTCATCACGTAATAAGGCTCCATGAGTTTTAATAGCAAAGCGCTCATAAGCTTTTTTTACTTCTTCACTTTCTACATCTACTCTCTCTACTTCTCCAGATACTCGTTTATTCTTAGGCAATTGATAGTCATTAATTTCAAATGTAATTTTGTCAGATACAATTTCCCAACCTTTTCTACGATAATAAGGAATAGAGTATGGATATAAATAAGATATAGTTTGTTCTTTTTCTTTCATATTCTTTAAGGATTGATATAATAGCTTATGCATAAGTCCTTGGTTTGCATACTCTGGATAAGTACCCACTCCAGTAAGTCCACCCATATCATATGTTTTATTGAATATACGAACTTTCATAGGATATACAGCGACTTGAGATATTAATTTATCACCATCAAACCATCCCCAAACATCTGCTTGTTCTAAGGTTGGTAGTTTCGCCCTAATTATTTCTTTCTCTTCCCAACCAACCTCTTGTAATTCTTGGTCAGTCACTTGAAAAACATATCTTAATAGTTGGTTATATTGCTCAAGATGCTCCAACCCAACATTTTTCATTTTTAATGGTCTTCTTCTACCCATATTGAGCAGCCTCTCTTTCTTATTCTTCTGTTGTTTTAAAATTTAACAATTGTTATATATTCAATTATTTATCTGAAAGTCTCTTAAATTAATATTTTTATTCTTATAATAATGATAAACCTGTGTGCTACACCTAGGTCAATATTATTTTTATACACTTATCTTATTGTTTGATATTTATGAATTTATATTCAATATTATTTCCAAGTATTTCATTTATACTTTTTAAATTTATAATCTTTACTTTTAATACTCTAGTCCTTGCTACTAAAATTTTACATTGATTCTTTTAGTGTATACTCCTTAATTATTGCTACAATTATTATAGAAAAAGAAAAACCTACCATAAAGCAAGACACATGATCTAATACAGCGCTGTTCATATGTTTAAAAGCATTACCTACTACAAAACTACCTAACCCCAACATAAATAACTTATTATTTTTTAATTTTTTCATAACCAATGCCTCCTTCATTTATATTTTTAGTGCATAAATATATCAAAAAAGCTTATTATACTGTATAAAACTATTAATATAACGCACATTGCTGACAATGTATAAAATCTACTATAGTCTTTAATTTTACTTTTATAATGTTCTTTTACGCCCGACTTCCTCATATCTTTAATTTTTAATTGAATCTTAACAGCTAATCCTAAGGTTAATAAACTACAAGCTAAGTTTACATATGAGGTCCAAGCATACGGATAATGCATTCGTAAAAACTGTGCGTAATTTATGCCAAATATTATCAAGTTCATAATACCAACAATAGTTAGTAATCGCTTTTGAACACCTAATCTTCCCATTGTTCTACCTTGTTCATTACTTATTATAGCTAAGGTATCTACTCCTTCTTCTCCTCTAAAATAATAATATCCATTAGAGGTATCTACATACTCTAATCCAACATCCGAGTACATTAACTTATATTCTTCATCTATATTGCTATCTTCTTTCATATCAATACAATAAGTGTAGTTTTTCGGATCACCTTTTTTAAATATATAATACATACAAAATTTAACATTAACTAAATGATATCCATCCTTAGACATTTGTGATAACCAATTAGTTTCATTCTCTTCTTGACCTGCTAAGAAAAATTTAAATATCTTCTTATATCCACTCATATATTAATCCTCCAAATTTTCTAGAATTGACTTTCCATCTCTAACTTGCAGCTTTAATCTTTCGTATTCTAGCTTCAATATTTCTTTTCCTAATTGCGTTAACTTATAACTCTTTCTTCTTTCATCTTCTGTCACTACCTGTTCTATTAGCCCATCTTTCACTAACTTGCTAGTTGCACCATATAAAGTTCCTGGTCCTAACTTAACCTTTCCCGACGTCATTTCATCTACATTTTGCATTATCTTATATCCATGAATTGGCTCAATCATAGATAGTAGGATATAGTAGGTTGCCTCTGTCAGTGGTATATATTTTTGTATCATCTTTTCACTCATTTTTAATCTCCTTCAATATTTTTATATTAAATACTATTTATATCACCTTGCGTTCTATCGCCATACAATCTATCGAATAACAATCTATCGTCTATCGATATATCGTATATCTATATAGTATCCACATTCCTCCAAAAGTGTCATAGTATAAATAAATTAATATATATTTTTAATTTTATACATGTGTAAAATATAATTATCTAAGCTATAGTAGTTTCCTTACACGTAAAAAAACAGGCTATATTCGCTGTTACGATATAACCTGTTTTTTTTAATTTTTAGTAATGGCTACTTTTCTATATTAAATTCTACAATTGACTTGAATAAATCTCCATCAATTTCAATATTAAAGTCACCGCCTTGAATTCTAACTAAATCTCTAGCTATAGCTAATCCTAATCCACTGCCTTCCGTATTTCTAGCTTCATCCCCTCTTTTAAACCTCTCCATAATCTCCTCAGGATTAAAGTTTAGCTCATATGATGATATATTTTTAGTAGTTAGCTTAACCTTGTCATTTTCAACTATTAAATCAATATATACCCTTGTATTTTCCAAAGAGTACTTAACAACATTAGAAATTACATTTTCTAATACCCTATATAGTCTTTTACCATCTGCTTTAATGAATACTTTTTCTTCTGGTAAACTTAGCCTAATGTCTAATTTTGATGCTGATATTTTCTCTTCTATCTCTCCAATACTTTGTCTAATTAATTGGCCCAAATCTATTTTTTCCATATTTAACTCCATAGTACCACTACTTACTTTACTTGCCTCAAATAAATCTTCTATTAAGACTTTCAACCTTTTTGACTTAGCATCAAGAACATTTACATAGTCTTTTACATGTTCTGGCTCTATATTGTCTTCTTTTTTTATTAGCTCTACATAATTTATTATAGAAGTTAGAGGCGTCTTTAAATCGTGAGAAACATTTGTAATAAGCTCTGACTTCATTCTCTCACTTCTTAACTGATTTTCTATAGAGTTATCAAGACCTTCACCTATATTGTTGATATCTTCAGCTAAGATTGTAAAATTATCATTGCCCTTAATCCCTATTTTATAGTCTAGTTCTCCATCTTTAATACGCTTTGTACCTTCCATTATCTCATTTAGGTATACTAATTTTTTTATTATGTAATATGCAAATAATGTTAAAATAATTGTAAAAACAGCACCTATAAATATTACCCAGCCAGGGCTAAAATACCATCCCCAATAATCTCTAGCATACATATACAATCCAAATAAAGCTACAAAATTTATCCCTACGCAAATTATTAATAAATATATTATTCTTTTAATTAAAGGAATTTTTTTAGTTGATTTTCTTAATTTGAAAATCCCATTACTAAGTAACTTTATTAATCTTACAGTTATGCTTAACTTTATTAAATCTGAAGCTTTATCCATGCTTTCCATATGTTTTATAATCAGGTATGCAATTATAATTAATGTAAATATAGTTAATATGAATATTGCCATTATATTTATACCTAATAGTAACACCAAAACATTTAATAATAAGCATATTATCCATAATCCTATTATTATTTTTACTAAGCCTGATCCTTTATCCATGTTTTTTATTTGTTTTATAATTATATAAGCCATAAAAATTAGTATAAATGTTGCCATAGAGTTTACAGCTAACAATTCGAAATCAAACCAATAAATACTAAAACTTATTATATATATATATATTACTGGTAGCAATAAACCTAAAACTATTTCTATAGGTATTTTGTTATACAGATTCATAATTTTACTGTCTTTATCTAGTAAATTAACATTAATTTTTTTAAATATAACCACAGAAATCACAAAAACAATTAGAGAAACAATATCTAATAAAGCTATTGCCTTAAACTTTTGCACATCTCTATTAAATTGATTGCTATTCCAATAAATATTATCACCACCAACTAACTTGTAAGGTATTGATATGTATATTTCACAATCTCCAACTTGCACTAAATCCCCTATATTAGAATTTACATTAGTGTTTTCATAAACCTTATCATTTATTGTTTTTGTATACTCAGTATAATAATCTTTTGATTTTATTTGTAAAAAATAATATCCTTTATCCTTTTTAATGAACTCATTTTTATCTTTATTTTCAGTGTTTGTGTAATATACTCCAGTTTCATTATTTATTACCATAAACTTCATATTCTTATAATCGCTAAGATCTCTTTTTACAGTCTCAATTTCTTCTTCAAAACCTTTTTTAGTTTCTTCATCTAAGCCTTCAGTACTTTGAACTGATTTAGTTAATTGAAATACCAATGGTCTTATAGTTGCTTCATCAAATGCCTTACTTTTATAAAAATCATCTTCTATTATCTTTTTATCTTCATGCATATAACTACTTACTACACCATTACTTTGGTTTGCCATCCCAAATGTGGCTGGGATACTTGCTATTATTATTGATAAACTCATTATTGCTAGTATTAAAAATACAAACTTAATTCCCTTATTATTTTTCAAATATATTCACCTCTTATATAATCTTTTGCTACCTATAATTTTTCAATCTTATATCCAATTCCCCATACCACCTTCAAGTATCTAGGTTCCTTTGGATTTATTTCAATTTTCTCTCTTCTTCTTCTTATATGTACTGCCACTGTATTTTCAGCATTAAAGCTATCTTCTTTCCAAACTTTTTCATAAATTTCATCTATTGAGAAAACTCTTCCCCTATTTGCTAATAACAAATTAAGAATTTTAAATTCTATAGGCGTTACTTTCACAATCTCTCCATCGACATATACTTCTTTTGTTGATAAGTTAAGGGATAGTCCCCCACTTTTTAAAATATTATTACTTTCATTATCATGATTTTTATAATTACCTAAATCTACATATCTTCTAAGGTTTGACTTTACCCTTGCAATAAGCTCTAATAAATTAAATGGCTTTGTAATATAATCATCCGCCCCAACATTTAAACCTATTATTTTGTCTGTGTCCTCACTTTTAGCTGAAACCAAAATAATCGGTATATTTTTTTCTTCCCTAATTTTTATAGTTGCTTTTATTCCATCTAGTTTTGGCATCATAATGTCCATTAAGATTAAGTGTATTTCATTTTTAACTAATACCTCCAAAGCTTCCATACCATTGTAAGCCTTGTAAACCTTAAGTCCTTCATTTCTAAGAAATATATCTATAGATTCTACTATCTCTTTGTCATCATCAACTACTAATATATTATACATTTTTTACGTTCCCTCTCTCCCCTATCATTTAGCACTAAATCATTATACAATACCTCCTCGATTTTTCATAATCTACCACTTGTCATCTAGCTAATTACTTATTTACTCATATAATAAAATACAATTATTACAAAATATTAATCTAATTCTTACGATTTTCTTACAATTACAAAATTAAAAATTCGATTCGCCTGAGCAACTATGTCTGCATATCAATTCATGTCGTCAAAATTTCATTACATACAAAAAGAGATATTTTAAGATTTTATCCTTAAAATACCTCTATAAGTTATCAACATATTTACTTAAACTTCTCAGGTTTTTCTACTCTTGATGCAATAATATATCCACAATCTGTACAAATATAGTGAATAACATTTGAACCAAATGTCATTAATAAATTGTCTGCTGGATATACTCTTCCATGACCCATTTGCTTTCCTTCTCCTATTTCATTACTTCCACATAGTGGACATACATCTACTCTCATGATTTCCCCCTTAATTTTTATATAAATATAGTTTGTTTATGTAATAAATCATAAATAGCTATTTGATTGCAGTATCTCCCTACTTCTATAGCTTCTTTTTTGCTTTCTATTACTACTGATATATCATAATTTAGCTTATCTTTATCTTTTTCAAACCATCCACCTAAATATAGATAATAGTCTTTCCCTTCGATTTTAATGTACTTAGTCTCTAGTATAAATTTAAGCATCTGGGTTTCATCCATACCTATATTTATTAATGGTGTTATACTTACCACATAACCACTTGTAGGTACAAATAACTTTCCATCACTATTTTCCCTAACTGTAAAATCTTTTTTATTATCTATAGATTTATTAACATATTCCACAATTTCTAAACTCATAATAATGTACCTATCTTCCTACACCTGATTTACATTTTTTCATCAATAGTGTATTTTTTTACTAATCCATTATTATATTCTGCAACTAAATGTATTTTATATTTATCAAAGATTAAATCTTTTTTCTTCAATTCCAAATTGTAAGAATTTAATCTTGAGTCTTTTTCTAGCTCATATTTCTTAGTACTATTTTCATATTGTACTTCTACGTACAAGTTTTTTATTAAAAAGTCATCACTTTTAACAAAATTATTTGTATAAGGATCATATACACTAACAGCATAACCTTCTCCATTAGAAAATTCACAGCTCCAATTATCAAGTGCACCAGTGTATTCAAATTCATCTATAACCTGTATATTAGAACTTTCTTGAACGTCTCCCTTAGTTAGTATTTTATACTCATAGCTCTTAGCTTGTTCTAGTACCATACTACCTTCATATGACAATCCATCTTTGGCTTCTAGTTCTACCTCTATCCACTCTTTTGCATTAGTATCTTTATAAGCAAGCACAGGGTAGCTATTTTTATCTAATCTGTTTAACTCTATTTTTATATCAAGCGTAGTTGTAAATTTTAAATTATCAATATTTCCTATGCTAAAGCTACTTGCACTTACTAATTTGTTAGATTCTTCTTCCTCCGATATTTTGCTATATATTCCCTCTACATTAGATTTTATTTCATTCAAATCATTTTTTAAATCACTTATTTCACTTGAAAGACTTTCTATTCTTAAAAAACTAAAAAATAATATAATACAAAGAGCAATTACTATATTACTCTGTCTATTCAATAATATCCCTCCTAATTTTATTACTCAATTTTATATTATAAACCTTTAATGCCTCAATTAACAATTATATCATAGTGATTTCTTTAACACTTATAACAATCTAAAAAATATAAAAGGATATCTTAACAAAAATGTTAGGATATCCTTTTATATTTTTAATACTTATATTTAGTTTTACAGGTTAATTTTCAGCTTTTCTGCTTCCCATTCTCTTCTTAATAAATCCATATAAACAGCATCAGAAAATTCACCATACCTACTGTCATAATAAGCATCTCTTATTTTACCTATTTCTTTAAACCCAAGTTTTTTATACAATTCTTTAGCTCTTTTATTATCAATCATTGTAGTTAATTCGATTTTATTTAAATTTAAAAATCTAAACATAAAATCTATAAAATGATACAGTGAATCTAACCCGTATCCCTTCCCTTGATCATCAAGCTCACATATCTTTATTCCTAACTCAGCCTTTTGGTTCCTCTTATCCCAATCACTATAATTTATCTCACCAACTGGCCTTAATCCATCTTTTTTACAGATAATAAATCTTTTACTAGATGGAAACATGGTAGTATCTTCAACATCCTTCAGTATATTAATCTTTATAGCATCTTGACTCTGAAGAACTCCAAAAACATGAGTAGCATGTTCCATCAAAATTTCATTATTCCACCATTTATATAAATATTCCTCATCACCTAACTCAAGCTGCCTAATTACAATATTCTTTCCATGAATCATAAGCTTTTTATCCCCCTTGTTTGCTTAGTATAACTCACAAATGCACATCATACTAATTTATACATATATGCTATACAATCCTCTAAATAACTAGATTTTTATGCCTTAACCTCATCAAACATACTAACAGCGATTTAATTATCTCATTATATCCTCTAGATTTTGGGTTTTGGGATTGTAATTTAAAACCTTTTTGGTACTACTACTAAAGAATATAGGTATCGTACCTAAAATACAAATAACGAAACATATAATCATGACAGTTCTTGGATAAAATACATCACCTAAAACTCCACCAATTAAAGTTCCTATAGGGTGTATTGCCATACAACATGTCATGGTTATCGACATAACCTTTCCTCTCATATCCTGAGGTACAGTAAGCATAATAGCTGATGTACTCACAGTATTAGATACAGTATTAAAGAAGCATGCTATGAAGAAGCATATACACATAATATAAAATCTATTAATAACTACTCCTAAAAAGAAAAATATACTTTGTAAAAGTAGAGCTGATAACATTGTTTTTGCTCTATTTTCTGGTTTTATCTTTATATTTGTAAGAATAATACTCGCTAATATTATTCCAACACTTTCAAAAGCTGTTATAACACCAAACTTAGCTACACCTAAGTTTGGATCCATATTAAACCAAGGTTTCATCAAAATAGAAAATATAGCAAAGAAAAAGTTTAAACCAAGGGCAATACCTAATAATATTACCAATCCTCTAAATCTAAAAGTAAATTTTAGCCCTTCTTTAAAATCTTCTCTTAAAGTTATCTCTGTATTTTTTCTCTCTACCTTAGGTACATCAATAAATACCTCACTTATAGTAGATAATATATAACTTATTCCATTAAATAAAAACATAGCCCCTGCACCAATAGCAGAATAAATAAAACCGCCACCCATAGTTCCTATCATACTAGTTGTTGAAGTTGATATTTGCTGTGCTGAATTAGCCCTTACAATATTATCACTAGAAACCAAATCGGGTATAACCGAACTCATCGCAGGGTTAAAAAAAGCAGAACACACTCCACAAATAATACCAACTACTATTACCATCCACACTTTTAAGAAATTATTGAATGCGGCATATCCAACAAACAACATCCCTATACCTCTAATAAAATCCCCTAAAAGTATAAGCTTTTTCCTATCAAACCTATCTACAATAACACCTGCAAAAGGACCAATAACAAGCCTCGGAATGCTAACTGCAGCCATCAATATCCCCATTACAGTAGATGATCCAGTCTTATCTAAAACCCAAAACCCTAATGCAATAGAATAAAAAGCATCCCCCAAGCAAGAAACTAACTGACCTTGCCATAACAAGAAAAAATTCTTATTCCAAAGCTTATTTTTCTTATCAACACCTACACTATCCAATACAATCCCCCAATTCTTATATTCTTATTAAATATAGCTTTGATAAATTCACTTACTAAAATACCTAGAATTTATCAAAGCTATACTCCTACACATATAACATATTTCTAAATCCAAAGATATATACTTCTGTATCTTGTTTATATAATCCTTTAATCATTATTATATAAATCTTTTCTTATCAAAATATTTCTAAAACAAAAAGAGATGACACAAAGTGTCATCTCCCATATATCATTTCTAAAGTAAGTCCAAATTAAAGCCTAACGGATAGGCTTAGCCCAGGGTGTAGGCGGAGGGAACGAAATAAATTGCAATATAGAACCCATTCGCAAGCCCGAACTTGGCTTGCATGGGTCTATATGCAATTTAATATATTCCCGGAGCCACACCCCCAGCGAAGCCGCCGTTAAAGCTTAATTGTATCTTACTATCTTTCGCACTCTTGGTTTGCAACTGTGCAAGAAGTTTTACAAGCTGATTGGCAAGATGTTTGACATTCTCCACATCCACCTTTAGCAGCACTCTCTTTTAAAGTAGCTTTAGATAAAGTTTTTACATGCTTTTTTTCCATTTTGACTACCTCCTATTTCTAATTAATACCTATTGATTATATCACATATTTACCATATTTGGAACTTTATTTAAAGTTCACACCTAGCACTCCACCGATACCACCAGATAGGCATGTTAACAGTACCTTATATAGTACACCAACTTCGAAATTGAATGTGTCCTTTGCTAAAAATACTACTAATATAAGGCATACTATGTAAATAAATCCAACTAAAAGACCATATAAAAGACCTTTTTCTTTTATGTGCTTCGCTGCATAAAAACCTCCAAAAGCAGACGATAGTGTAGTTATAAATGCAGTAGCCATTGCGATTGATTGTCCCGAAACACTCGTAAAAGTAAGTAGTAAATTGTAGATTAGCAAAATAGCCAATGTGATTATGTAAGCATATCCTAAACCTTTTAAAACATGATTTGTTTTTTCCATAAAAATACCCCCTCTCAAAATAATTATATTCCGAAGGGGGTATTAAAATTCCTAATTATTCAACATCTTCAGTTTTAGATTCAACTGTAGCTATAGCCCACTTTTCAAATGGCACTTTAGTTCTGTTAGGACCTAACTCTAATACTACGAAGTCTTCTTCTATTTTAGCAACATTTGCTATTATTCCACCAACAGTAGTTACTTTATCACCAACTGTTAATGATTCTCTCATATCTTTTAGCTTTTGCTCTTTCTTCTTTTGTGGTCTTATGAATAAGAAATAGAATACAGCAAATATAGCAGCATACATTATTATTACTGTTATTAATGATGTTCCTCCTGGCATTTTATTCACTCCTTTGTTAAATTTAATAATAAATTTCTTTACACCAATTATTATATATTAAAATAAATGTAATTAATAGTACAATCCTATAATTTATATCCATACTTTGTAAAGAATTCATCTTTGAAGTCTAATAATCTATCTTCCATTATAGCTTCCCTTACTTGTTCCATTAATTTTAATAAGAAATGTAAGTTATGTGTAGTTATAAGTCTTGATGCTAATATTTCATTAGCTTTAACTAAATGTCTTATATATGCTCTTGTGTAGTTCTTACAGCAGTAGCAATCACACTCAGGATCAAGTGGTGTAAAATCTCTTGCATATTTTGCATTTCTAACAACTACCTTACCAACACTTGTCATAGCTGTACCATTTCTAGCTATACGAGTTGGAAGAACACAGTCAAACATATCTATTCCTCTTATAACACCTTCTAATAAATCATCAGGGCTACCAACACCCATTAAGTATCTTGGCTTATCTTCAGGCATTAAAGGTACTGTATAATCTAATACTTCATACATTAAGTCTTTTGGTTCACCAACGCTAAGTCCACCTACTGCATATCCTGGTAAATCTAATTCTAGGATTTCTTTAGCAGATTGCTCTCTTAAGTCTTTGTACATTCCACCTTGTATTATTCCGAATAATGCTTGGTTTTCTGTATTTTTGTGAGCTTCTTTACATCTCTTTAACCATCTTGTAGTTCTTTCTAAAGAATTTTTAACGTATTCTCTATCTGCTGGGTATGGAGCACATTCATCAAATGCCATCATTATATCTGAACCTAGAGCATTTTGTATTTCCATAGCTTTTTCCGGGCTTATAAAATGCTTAGAACCATCTATATGAGATCTAAAATGAACTCCTTCTTCTGTTATCTTTCTAAGTGGTCCAAGACTGAACACTTGGAATCCACCACTATCTGTAAGTATTGGCTTATCCCAATTCATGAACTTGTGTAATCCACCAGCTTCTTTTACAAGGTCATGTCCTGGTCTCATATATAAGTGATAAGTATTACTTAATATTATTTGAGATCCTATTTCTTTTAACTCTTCTGGTGTCATAGATTTAACTGTTGCTTGAGTTCCAACAGGCATGAATATAGGTGTTTCTATAACTCCATGTGGAGTATGAAGTCTACCTAATCTAGCACCACTTTGCTTACAAGTTTTTATAAGTTCATATCTAACTGCATGCATTTTTATTTCTCCTTAGTTTTAATGTTTAGTCGCACTTGTTTCTTCTTCTATCTTAGATGTTTCTTCGATTTCTTCCGAATCATCATAATGTATACTTGTTACATTTAAATTACTATTATCATTAGTTAATAGATATTTTCTTATTGCAAATAATCCTGCTATTGCAATTACACCTAGTAACACATCTCCCATACCTTCACTCTTAGGTAATAATAACATTTTTCTAGCTATAGCATAAAGTAATACCTCTAATAATGCTCCTGGTATATGAAGCGAAAGCATTACTACAAGCTCTACTCCTATAACTAAAAGTAGTATTTGACCTAACATATCATTTAATTGACTATATTGAACTGGATTTTGGAAGTCTACTATATATGCACTCCATATCATCCTTAAAACATCTATTGTTCCTAAAAAAACTGCAAGTAAAACAACCATCGCTAATATATATTCAAATACATAAGCAATTCTCAATGATAGGTTATTTTTATCTATATTTTTCATACGCCCCCCTATTTAATTATCATCGCATCTCCAAAACTGAAGAATCTATATTTCTCTTTTACCGCTGTATTATATGCGTTTAGTACACTTTCTTTTGATGAAAGAGCACTTACTAACATTATTAATGTTGATTCTGGTAAATGGAAGTTAGTTATAAGTCTATCTACTATTTTAAACTTATATCCTGGATATATAAATATATTTGTCCATCCACTAGTTTCTTTTATTTTTCCATCTTCATCACTAGCAGATTCTACAGTTCTACAACTTGTAGTTCCAACACATATTACTCTATTTCCATTTTCCTTAGCTTTGTTTATCTTCTCAGCTGCTTCTTTACTAACCATATAATATTCTGAATGCATCTCATGTTCTAATACATCATCTACTTTAACTGGTCTAAATGTTCCAAGACCTACATGTAAAGTTACAAAGGCAATGTCTACACCTTTATCTTTTATAGCTTTCAGTAATTCTTCAGTAAAGTGTAATCCTGCTGTAGGTGCAGCCGCAGAACCACTATGTTTAGAGTAAACAGTTTGATATCTTTCTCTTTCCTCTAATCTTTCTGTTATATATGGAGGTAGTGGCATATTTCCTAGTTCATCTAATACTTCTTCAAATATTCCTTCATAGTGGAATTTGATCAGTCTAGAACCTTCTTCTGCTAACCCTACTACTTCTCCTATAAGTTTTCCATTTCCAAAAGAGAATTTGGTTCCTATTTTTGCTCTCTTTCCTGGCTTAACTAAAGCTTGCCAAGTATCTTCTTCTGTTCTTTTAAGTAATAAGAACTCTATTTTACCTCCAGTATCAACCTTTTCTCCTATTAATCTAGCAGGTATTACTCTAGTATTATTTAGGACTAAACAGTCTCCTGGATTTAAGTAATCAATTACATTTTTAAATATTTTGTGCTCAATATTTCCTGTTTCTCTATCAAGAACCATTAGCTTAGAGCTAGATCTATCTAATACGGGAACTTGAGCGATTAATTCTTCTGGTAAATCAAAGTAAAAGTCGCTTGTCTTCAATGTTGGAACTTCCTTTCTGCAAAAATTATACAACTACCATAATAGCAAAAAACACACAACTTTTCTATAAAAAGTATATTTCTTGTTGCATATTTCGTGTATATTTGTCTATTTTTGTGGATAAGGTATGTTTAAATGTTCATATGCACGAGGCATTGCACTTCTTCCTCTAGGACCTCTATTGATAAAACCTAATTGAAGTAAGTATGGCTCATAAACATCTTCTATTGTATTTCTATCTTCACCAGTAGATGCAGCTATAGTATCTAATCCTACAGGGCCACCTCTAAACTTCTCAA
Source organism: Romboutsia sp. LXY-2 (assembly GCF_056171995.1). NCBI lineage: Bacteria > Bacillati > Bacillota > Clostridia > Peptostreptococcales > Peptostreptococcaceae > Romboutsia > Romboutsia sp. LXY-2. The sequence continues at coordinate 56,306 of NZ_JBKFGI010000012.1, forward strand.
TTATAGTACGTAATAATTTTTCATCTACATCATCTAGTCCCAAGCTATCTACACCTAAAAGTTCTAGTGCATCACTTGCTACCTGATCAGTAATATTTCCATCTGCTCTAACTTGAGCATAGTCTCTTACTCTTTTTAATAGTCTATTTGCTATTCTTGGTGTTCCTCTTGAACGCTTAGCTATTTGTAATGCTCCACCTGCTTGTATTTCAGTTCCTAATATAACAGCAGATCTCATTACTATTTGTGCAAGTTCTTCTTCTGTATAATAATCAAGCTTACATATAACACCAAATCTATCTCTAAGAGGGTTAGTCAGCATTCCAGCTCTAGTTGTTGCTCCTATTAAAGTAAATTTAGGTAAATCAAGTCTTATACTTCTAGCAGAAGGTCCTTTACCTATTATTATATCCAAACAAAAATCTTCCATAGCTGGATATAAAACTTCTTCTACACTTCTATTTATTCTGTGTATTTCATCTATAAATAAAACATCATTTTCATTTAAGTTAGTAAGTATTGCAGCTAAATCTCCAGCTCTCTCTATCGCAGGACCTGAAGTTATTCTTAAGTTAACACCCATTTCATTGGCAATTATACTTGATAAAGTAGTTTTACCTAAACCTGGTGGTCCATATAATAATACATGGTCTAACTGCTCATTTCTACTTTTTGCCGCTTCTATAAATATACTTAGCTGTTCTTTTGCTTTTTCTTGTCCTAAATAGTCATCTAATGATTTAGGTCTTAGACTATTTTCTATATCAACATCTTCATTTTGCATTGTAGATGTTATTATCCTGTTTTCATCTTCAAAGTCAAACATTTATGTTCCCCCCTTATATTAAATCTTTTTAACAATTTGCTCACTGTATTAAATTTATCTTAATGATCTACTCATTATATAAGTTAATGATTTCTTTATTATATCTTCAGTATTTAGTCCATCTTTTTTACATGCTTCTACAGCTTCTTTGGCTTCTGTACTTGAATATCCAAGTGCAACTAAGGCATCTACAGCCTCATCTTTAGAAACTGCTATAGGAGCGTGTGACAGTAATGTTGGCTCAAACTCTACATTATTTTTATCAACCTTATCTTTTAGCTCAAGAACTATTCTCTCTGCAGTCTTTTTTCCTACTCCAGGTGCTTTAGAAAGTTTAACTACATCTTCACTTAAGATATAAGCTCCTAATTGTCCTGGTGATGCAAAAGATAATATACCTAGACCTACCTTTGGTCCTATTTTTGATACTGATGTAAGTAGCTCAAACATTTGTAATTCTTCTCTAGTTGAAAAGCCACAAAGACTCATATCATCTTCTCTTACAATTAACTTTGTATATATTTTAGCCATACTACCTAATTGTAAGTCTTTTATAGTATTTGATGAAACATTTATTTTATATCCTATATTATTATTTTCTATTACTACGCTATCTAAACGAATTTCTTCTATACTTCCTTTTATATAACTATACATATTTGCCCCCTATATTCTTTAATGTTTTTTCTAATTTATTTGCATGTGCATGACATATTGCTATTGCTAAGGCATCTGCCACGTCATCAGGTTTTGGCACTGATTTTAAATTTAAAAATGAAGTTACCATTTGCTGTACTTGGGCTTTTTGAGCTCTACCATATCCTACTACACCTTGTTTAACTTGAAGTGGAGTATATTCATAAACTGGTTTTCCATTGTGAGCACATGCAAGCATTGTAACCCCCCTCGCTTGTGCAACAGTAATTGCTGTCTTAACATTTTTGTTAAAGAATAGTTCTTCTATTCCTACTTCATCTATATTGTAATTTTTTATTAATAAATCTATGCCTTTATATACAAGCTCTAATCTTTTTAAATTATCCATATGAGCTGGTGTTGTTACTGCTCCATAATCTATTACTTTAAATTTATTATTCTTATATTCCACTATACCGTAACCCACTATTGCTATTCCTGGGTCTATACCTAATATTATCATAATTTTATTATCCTTCCATAAAACTTATGTTCTGTATTATTATATCATATTAAGCATTGGTATTTTAACCTTTTGTTACCTTCGAAATAAAAAGACTATATATCACCTGGTTTGATGATATATAGTCTCATATCTTTAACTTCCAAAATTCTCTAGTTTAGAGTAAGCTTCCTCTTCGCTTTCTACTAATATACCTTCCTTAAGCTCATTTTGAACTGCTTTAGGTAAAACATATACGTGTATTTGAGTCTTTTCTATTAAAGACTTATTTCCACTTTCATCATATTTATAAAGGGCTACAAATCCATCACAATCTTCAAGTGAATACTTGCTAGCTTTAGAAGGGTCATTTACTTTTGCATTTTCTGATAAAACTATCTTGCTTTTTTGGATGCTTTCTATATCTCTTTCTGGATATTTATCAGTTAGGAAGGCTTTAATCTCTTCTTCACTTTTATTTAATAGTTCTTTTGGAACTGTACCTATCATCATAGATTGTCCTTCAACTAAACTTCCATCTTCTGATTTTTTTTCTACCCAAATTTCACAGCTCTCCATTAATTCAAATACTTCTTTTGAATTTTTGTTCACTATTTCCTCTGCGTTAGCTTTGTTTTTTTCTTTTCCTAAATCTCTAGTTTTGACTCCTATGTACATTCCGCTACTTAATACAAGTACTCCTACTAAGATTAATACTGGTATTTTCCATTGGAATGGTTCTTTTTTTTCAAACATAGTAAAACCTCCTTCTACATATTATTTTCACCATTGTAGGACTTTCTATACATTTAAGGTAATTTTTAGTAATTTTATACACTTATATTTTTATCTCATTTTCCAATTTTTATACATATTATAGATTATTCTCTATACTCTATATAAAGGAGGGATTTTATGAGTGCATACATTAGGTTAATTTATGATAGAATAGAGTTTTTAGAATTTAAGCAAAGCATTCTTTTTTTAAAACAACCTCAGCATAAAGCAGCAATTTTTGAAGAGCTAAGCTTAGAATGTTTTTTACAAATACGAGATTTTACTAAATCTATTTCAGAAAAAATATTAGCAGGGGAAAAGTATACTTTTGAAGAGTACGAAAAAGAGCTATTCCTACTATGGCCTCCTATCAAATCATATCCTTCATCTTCTGCTTTAGTTGCGAAAGCACTTATGGATAATGAAGTCTATAATTCACTATTTTCATATAGTAATTAATTTAAAGTACCAAATAAGAAATTAAGTTTTTTCTTATTTGGTACTTCTTTATTTTTAATCATAAAATTAGATACACTCTATTTTAATTTATTATTATTTTCTTACACGCAAAAAAGCCATATTGATTTACATCAATACGGCTTATGTATATGAATAATTATTATTCAGCTATTTCCCAGTTATGGTAAACATTTTGAACATCATCGTCATCTTCTAACATGTCAACTAATCTGTTCATGAACTTTAATTGTTCTTCTTCAGTTAATTCAGTAGTAGTTTGAGGTATTAACTTAACGTCTGCAGATATGAATTCATATCCTTTAGCTTTAAGTTCATCTCTAACTGCAGCAAAATCAGCAGGATCAGTTACTACTTCATATCCATCTTCTTCTACCATGAAGTCTTCAGCACCAGCTTCTAAAGCCACTTCCATTAATTCATCTTCAGATACTTCATCAGAAGCTTCTATTAATATTTGTCCTTTGTTATCGAACATGAATGATACACATCCACTAGTTCCTAAGTTACCACCATTCTTATCGAAGTAGTATCTTACGTTACCAGCAGTTCTGTTTTTGTTATCTGTTAATGTTTCAACTATAACAGCAACTCCACCTGGTCCGTATCCTTCGTAAACTATTGTTTCATAGTTTTCGTTAGCTCCAGCTCCAGCTCCTTTAGCTACTGCTCTATCTATATTATCATTAGGCATATTGTCTGCCTTAGCTTTATCTATAGCTGTTTTTAGAGCTGCATTGTATTCTGGATTTCCTCCGCCTTCTTTAGCTGCAACTGCTATTGCTCTAGCATGCTTAGTGAATATTTTTGCTCTTTTAGCATCTTGTTTACCTTTTTTGTTTATTATGTTTCCTATACGTCCCATAATTCCACTCCTTAATACGTATAATTGATTATATTATTATATATCTAACGTTTTAATATTACCCGTAAATTTTAGCATAAATCATCCAATTAGTAAATTAGAACTTAGGAGGTGCTGCTGCAGTATGTCTTTTATGCTCACTTATTCTGTGTAATCTAGCTATTATTTCTTGATCTTTTTGTGGAACTTCATCTAATCTTCCTTCAACTACCGCATCTATCATATCATATGTAGTTCCCATTTCTATTTCATCAGTTTGTCCTTCCCAAAGACCTGCTGAAGGAGCTTTATTTATAACATCTTCATGAACTCCTAATGCCTTAGCCCATTCATAAACTTCTCTTTTAGTTATGTTAGCAAGAGGAACTAAGTCAACTCCACCATCTCCGTGCTTTGTAAAGTATCCTGTATGTATTTCAGCCGCATTATCTGTACCTACAACTAAGTATCCTAAGTTATTTGCAACAGTATAAACAGTACTCATTCTAACTCTTGCTCTTAAGTTAGCATCAGATATTCTTAAATAGTCTTCTTTATATAAGTTCTTTTCTTTTAATCCATTTACTACTGTATTTAATATAGCATCTTGAGGTTCAGTTAAATCTAAATCAAGATATTCTATCCCACAACCATTGATTACCTTAAGTGCATCATCTCTATCTTTTGGGTTACTCTTTATGCTCATAATAACTCCCATAGAGTCATCCGGAAAAGCTTTTTTGATTAGGTAACATACAACAGCAGAATCTATTCCACCAGAAACCCCTACTACTAAACCTTTACAATTAGCTTCTTTTACCTTTTCCCTTAACCAATCAACTGTCTTATCTATTTTTTGATTAAAATCAGTCATATTTTTCTCCTCTCGTGCTTTTTACATTTTTTGTATAGATTTATTATATCATAATTTGGCTAATCTTATGTCTATAGACTAATCATATACAATCATTTATTTCTTTAAACAAATTACTACATAAATATATTTCTTACTTTGTGTAAAGACTAAAGTAAGAAGGTGATAACTATGAATAAAAAATATTTAAATCTTAATTTTAAAAATACAATAATAGGTTGTTTTACCGGATTTATCAATGGAGTTTTTGGATCTGGTGGAGGTACCCTTTTAGTTCCCATACTTAACAACATCCTTAAAGTTGAGGAACATAAATCTCATGCAACGGCTCTTGCAATAATTGTATTCTTAACATCTGCAAGTTCAGTTGTTTATGTCTCTAGAGGTACATATGATGTTAATTTAACACTTAAAGTAGCTGCTGGTAGCATAGTTGGTGGTATAGTTGGTGCTAAACTGTTGTGTAAGCTCACTGGAAAGTTTCTAAGAATTTCCTTTGGATTAATAATGATTATAGCTGCATTAAGGATGGTGTTTTAATGTTTTATGTTATACTTGGATTTTTTTCAGGAATAATTGGTGGAATGGGTATGGGTGGCGGAACTATACTAATACCTGCTCTTATATTATTTACAAGTATTGACCCTAAAATTGCTCAAAGTATAAATTTACTTTCATCTATACCTATGACTATATTTGCTTTAATAATTCATATTAAGTCAAAAAGCGTAGTTAAAGAATTAGTTCTTCCTATTGCTTTATTTGGAGTATTAGGAGCTATTGCAGGTTCTTTTGTTGCAAACTATATTTCATCAGAACATCTTAGAAAAATATTTGGTATTTTCTTATTAATAGTTGGTAGTATAGAAGTAAAAAAAGGAATTTCTCATCCAAAAAATACTGATTGTGAAAAAAAATAAAATTTAAGTTAACTCTGAAAATCAGATATTCTAATCAATTAATATCCTAAATCCTTAAAATATAAAAAAGTACCTATAGATATACTATCCTGGTTAATCTATGGGTACTTTTTTATAATTGAATACTCAAATTTAATTTTTCATTGTGATTTTTAAAAATATGTATTAGGTACATTTAATCGTAAAAGTCATATATTAAATTAGAGGGTGGTGATAATGTTTGTATGAAAAAAAATCAAAAAGTAAATTTTACCCTTATATAGTTGCTATTGCTGTATCAATTTATATTTCTACTCAAATAATCACACTAGCATCTACTGCAAATATTGGTGTAACTTTGCAAGAAGTTGCTCAAAAACAAAAATCAATTTTTGAATTTTTAATAAATCAAAGTATTGAAAATGCAGCTAGAGTATCTACTTATCCAAACATTATTGAAACCGGAAAATTATATAAAGATGACCTAATGCATATCTTGTCTTTTAATAACAATATTAAAATATATGATGTCGTATTTTTTGATTTAAAAGGTAATTTACTAACCGAAAACTATGAAGGATACACCTCCTTCCAATCAGTTTTTGGTAATTTAAGACCAGAGTCAATACTTGAACCTAGCGTTCAAAATATTAGATTTAGTGAACTTTATAATGATAATGTAATTGACATCTTAATTCCGGTTTTTGATAATAGTAAATTAGTAGGATTAATGTGGCAAGTTGAATCATTTGAGCGCATAGATTCAGCTATGAAGAATGTTTCTATATTATCAACTGGTGAATCTTATATTATAGACTCTACAGGTAAGGTTCTTACTGGATTAAAGTATGCAGATATTAGCAAATCACCTGTTACTTTGAAAGAAAATCGAATTCTAGATAATTCATTAGATGGTTTTGAAAAGAAAGCCTATCTTGATTATAGAGATGAATATGTATATGGCTATCATATTACTCTAAATTTAAATAGATGGAAATTAATAGTTGAGATAAATGAAGAAGAAGTTATTAATACTTCGAGTAATATAAATTCATTTTTAATAAGTTCTATTACACTTATATTAGCTACTTCAAAATTACTAGAACCACTTTATAATAATCTTAATTTAAGACTTAAAAATAAAAAATCTAATACTAAAAATGAAGATAATGGTTTTAGGCAAGGAAACCAAAATAATAGTATCTTTTGTAAGACAAAATCATATATTAAGTCTTGTTCGATACTTACATTTTATAAGAAGTATGCATCAATTTTTAATTTAATAATTTTAATTTTAATCTCTATCACTTCAATAATATCTATAGGAAAAATAAAAACAGATAATGATATTCAAAACAATTTAGATCTTTCAAATCAAGTTAATAAAAGGCTTATAAGTTATTATGTAAGTGAGGTAAAAGGGAATTTCTACTCTTCTAATAGGGCTGTCACCGAATTCAAAGATTTAGATTTAAAGTTTTTCTTAAATAGATCTCAAGAAACTAATAGTAACATACTAAATATTCTTCTTTTAGATGATTCAAATAATATTTACTTTAACAGTAGCAAAGATAATTTTAACCTTGAGTATGCAAATCAAGCTATAAAAAATAGTAATAAACTATATAATAATACAGGTATATCAGATATATTCTATGATGATAATTATGGACAGTATGTATTTTATTTAAGTGGAAGAGTATTAGATAATAAGACAAATAAATGGTATAACTCTATTGGAGTTGTTTCTGTAGATAATTTGCTAAATATATTATTATCTAATGAAATATATTCTTCAAAAATCATCACAATATTAAATAAAGAAAAAATATTATACTCTAACCAATATACACTAACAGAAATTCCTCAAGATGATTATTCTAACTTAAGAAATATTTTTTATTCCAGCAGCTTGTATAGTAACAGCATCTTTGATGTTAATAAATATAAAAATATTGAAGGTGTCGATGTATTTGGAAGCTATTCAAAAATTAATACTAACGATGTGTTAGTATATGGAAGCTACTCCTCTATTGCAGATACTGATTGGGAACTACTTTATGAAGAGCCTGTATCACTTGCAAAATCAAGAATCTATAAAGGTTCAATAGATTTATTAATAGAATTATGTTATCAATATGTTCAGACTATAATACAATCTCTTAGTTAAATATTATTAACCTTAAATATAAAAAAACTGACTCCAATATTGGTGTCAGTTCTTTTATTATAGAATAATTTGACCATCTTTCTCAGATAGATAAAACTCCTCACCTAAAACTATCTCTGCAGTAGCACTAGTTGCATCAATTATCTTATCAGTTATAGTTTTTACTTCATCTAATCTAGAATATACTATTATCTCAACATTATCCTCATATATTGTATCTTTTATAAAATACCCCATGTTCATTATTTCATTTTGCACTCGGCCTAATTGAGTATAGTCTATCTTTATTTTTACTTCTTGATACATTACCTTCTCTATGACTTTCGCCGCATCTATACCTATTTTAGCCCCTTTAGTATAAGCTCTAACAAGTCCTCCTGCTCCAAGCTTTATACCTCCAAAGTATCTAGTAACCACAACTACTACATCTCTTAAATCTTCTTTTTTTATAACTTCTAATGTTGGTATTCCTGCTGTACCTTGAGGTTCACCATCATCACTATATCTTTGTATATTCATTGATTTACCAACTGTGTATGCCCATACATTATGAGTCGCATCTTTGTGTTTCTTCTTTATTTCATTAATAAATTCAACTGCTTCTTCCTCTGTTTTTATTGGTTTTGCATATCCTATAAATGTTGATTTCTCTATAATAATTTCATCATCACCATATTCATGTAATGTTTTATACGCTCCCATGTAATTCCTCCCAAGTATTTGTCTTTATGACTTTATTATATCCAATAATATTTTTTAGTACAATCTATAGTGCTATGAAATTATAACTTACTCAAAAACAGTTTATTGATATTAATTAGGTTCAGAGTTTATACACCTGGTTTGAAGCATTATAATCTCCTTAAACGTAAAAAAGAAAGGGTGTTTTCCCTTTCTTTGTTTTTATCTAATTTATTTTATTTATAATTTACAGCTATATTTGTAAAATCTGAACCTTTTTTTAGTTCTTTATATTTCTTATAGGATATATCAACTAGGGATTTTTCTTTACTGTGTGTTAACATTTCTAGAGCATCAATTACTCTATAAAACCCACCTTCACTAAATTCATCTTTGAGTATGTAATCTGTGTTATCAGTCTCCATAATATACCACATTATTGCATTGCAAACTTCTTGTTGTCTACTTCTTGAGAAAAATTCATACATAGTGTCGCCAGCTATTTCTAATACTTTAGCTTCTACTCCACTTTCTTCCTTCACTCTTCTAACTGCACTTTCATGTTGAAGTTCATCGTCATGTAACTTCCCTTTCGGTAAAGTCCATTCACCTCTGTCATTTTTTAATAAAAGTACTTTGTTAGCGTAAAATACTACTCCACCTGCACAGCGTCTTACTATCATCTTAAACCCCTCCTATTAACTTACTTTTTTTATGTTAACTTCTGGAGATACCTAATAGGTAAATAATCACTTCATTAACTATTTAAGTTAATTAATTCTATGTTAAGTTTTTACAGTTTATGTTAATTATTTGAATTTTCTAATGTATCAATTGCTTCACTGTAAGCCCTTAATACGTACTCTTTTTCAAACTGTTTATTTCTAAGCTGTCTTAACATTTTTAAGCTATTTTTATTTCCTATTTTTGCAAGAGCCTTGGCGCAATATTGCCTTGTTTGTGGGTTTGAATCATAAAGTCCTCTTTGTAGATATTCTCTACTAGTAGGCGATTCAATTTTTCGAAGTGCTGAATAAGTTATTCTTCTTACATCTGAGTGTCTATGAGTAGTAAGGGGATGTAATAAAACTAAAAATCTATCATCCTTAAGCTCTCCTGTAGCCCAGATTAATGTCATTAAATCATCAGCATTTCTTTCAGTTAGTATTCTTTTATAAAGTTTTCTCTTAAAATCAACCATCCTTTCTCCTGATAAACTAGACATAAATTCTGTCCTTTCAGACTTGTTTTGCTCTAAGAATTTATCTATTACATCCTTTGATAGCTCTACCTTGTCCTTTAGCATAGATCTAATTTCTAGTTTAGCCTTAATTAGTTGGTCATTGACTTCTGAAGTTGATATATTTCTTATTTTACTGATTTGAGATACTGTTCTAGATTCTTTATATAGAAGATATGTAATAAAATGATCTTCCAATTCTTCTATATTATCCCAACTTATATTCATATTATTACCTACTTCTCTAATATATAGTCTTTATATATATTATAGTCTTCTTCATCTAAATTTACATTAACTGTTATTCCATTTTCTACATATTCAAAATTTTCTACGTTATATTTATCTTTAACTTTACTAAATATGTCTCCTCTTTCATATGGTAAAAGTAAACATACTGGATAAGTATTTTCCATTAAAGCTTCTTCTATAACATTCAGCAGTTTATCCATATTTATACCTTGCTTAGCAGATATATAAATTGTATCTTCTTGATTTCTTGGATAAATGTCTAACTCTAGTCTGTCTATTTTATTGTAAACAAGTATGGTCTTTTTATCATCTGCACCTAATTCTTTAAGAACACTTTCCGTAGTATTTTTTTGTAATTCAAAGCTATCATTTGTAGCATCAATTACGTGTAATATTAAATCTGCATATTGAACTTCTTCTAAAGTAGCCTTAAATGCTTCTACTAAGTCATGAGGAAGTTTACTAACAAACCCAACTGTATCAACTACTAAAAATTCTTTTTTACTTGGTAAAAGAGCTTTTCTTAAAGTTACATCTAGCGTTGCAAATAGCATATCTTTAGCAAAAACTTCTTTTTCTTGCTCATAATCTTTATGCGTCTTTATTAATTCGTTAAGTAAAGTAGATTTTCCTGCATTTGTATATCCCACAAGAGCTACTATTGGTATATTAGATTTTAAACGTTGAACTCTTTGAGTTTCTCTGTTTTTCTTAACTTCTCTTAATTCACGTCTTATATCTGCAGCTTTATTAAGTATATGTCTTTTATCTACTTCAAGCTTTTGTTCCCCTGGTCCTCTAGTACCTATACCTGCACCAGTTCTACTCATTTCTCCACCCATTCCATATAGTCTAGGTAGCCTATACTTTAACTGAGCAAGCTCAACTTGTAATTTACCTTCTTTACTAAGAGCTCTTTGTGCGAATATATCAAGAATTAAAGTTGTTCTATCTATTATCTTGATTCCAACTAATTCTTCTATGTTTCTTATGTGAGCTCCTGATAATTCATCATTGAAAATTACCATTGTTGCACCTAATGATTCACAGTATGCCTTTATTTCCTCTACTTTACCTTTTCCTATGTAATATGCTGCATCTCTTGATTGTCTATTTTGAGTTAAACTACCAACAACCTCTGCACCTGCAGCTTTTGCTAATTCTTTTAATTCTTCCATTGAATCATTTATGTCTATATCATCAATTCTTCTTGCTGTAGAAGTTATATTAAGTCCTACAAGCAATGCTTTTTCTTTTACTTCTAAATTATCTTGCATTCTAACACCTCATTTTAAATACTTTTTGGCTTTTTTATATTATACCACTATTGCTAATTTTTAGTATAATTATATTACATATTAAAATCTTTTAGGAGGTAACTATAATGAGTGAAAATTACAAGTTTTTTAATCATAAGGATTGTGAATACTTTCCTTGTCACAAAACTAATAAACCTGAGGAATTCAACTGCTTATTTTGCTACTGTCCCCTATATGCTTTAGGCGATGACTGTGGTGGAAATTTTAAATACAACGAAAACAATTTTAAAGACTGTTCTGGTTGTTTGCTACCTCATAATAAAAAGAACTATGATTATATTATGAGTAGATATCCAGATATTATGAAGATAGCTAAAAAATAAGACTACATATTTTTTAAGAGTTTTTTGGATATACTCGCTCCGGGGAGAAAGTGCTGTTACACTCCATGCATGCAAAGAGCACGCCTGCAAATGTCGTTGCCACATCACTTTCTCCCCTACGCTTAGTTTTATCCTTAAAACTCTTATTTTATGTAGTCATTTGGAGGTCGGAAGTAAAAACCTTAAGACCTCTATTAGTTTTTAGTTATACTTATTATCTATTATTTATAATTATTTACTTTTATACTAACCTAAGTATTTAATTTTAAATCACTATTTACTCAATCTTTATTTAATTTCTATATTCTATAAACTTATATACTTTCAATACTTATATCATGTCTTAAGCATTTTTCTTTTTCAATAATTTATATGTACCGTAGCTTATTATACTTGCTAATAGTATTAATACTAATATCATTAAACCTGCGTGGAAGAAAAATTCTTCTGGTAGCATTTTTATTACTGGGTCTTTATTTGGGTCAAATATCCAGTAGTCGTTATCAAATAATAATTTGTGGAATATTACAAAGCTTTTATTAAAATCTATAATCACAGGTAGTGATAGTACCAGTGGTATAGTGATTATTAGCTTTGAAGTAGTTTTTAAAAATTCGAAATGCTTTTTCTTTATGTTTATAACTAATCCTATTATTGAAACAATCATACACAATATAAAGAACTTATCAACATTTCTAAATATCTCTCTAACCTCCTCAAAATGTATCTTACCTTCTGGTGATGATTTTATAGTCGGCATATTAAACTCTGATGGTTCGTTACTAAAATTATAGTCTATTACATAATCATAATTTAACTTAATTTCTTCCTCTGGTAAATCAATCATACTTGGTATATCCAGATACCCAATATCAAAATAATAAAGTTCCTTAAAACCAATAGTAAATCTCACAACACCAAGTATTATAAATAAACTAAATATAACGGAAAATATCATATTCCAATACTTCTTCACAATAACACCCCAATTCTAAATATGTAATACAAATTTTATATTTATTATAAAACACCTTTAACCTTATGTACATCAATTATAGAGCTCTAAATAATCTAATACTCTTTTACTACATAATTTAATATTTCTTTGATTATGTTCTTTACTATACATCCTTATATTCTTAATTCTTTATGCTCTTTTGTTTTTCTATCCTTCTCTTACCAATTTAACAACTAAAGTTTAATAGTATAAAGGCGAAGGGGGGAGGTGAAAATCACGTTGCAGATCCCATTCGCAAGCCGCTCTTTGGCTTGCATGGGTCAAAACGTGATTTCACCTCCCCCCGGAGCCACCAGTACTACTAAACAATCTTAGTAGTGAAATCCTCTATATTCCATACGTCATCTACTATGTCCATATAGAATTCAGGCTCATGGCATACTAAAAGAACTGTTCCTTTAAATTCTCTTATAGCCTTCTTTAATTCATCCTTAGCATCCACATCTAAATGGTTTGTAGGTTCATCAAGTACTAATAAGTTTATGTCTTTTAACATTATCTTACATAATCTTACCTTAGCAGCTTCTCCCCCACTTAAAACTCTCATCTGACTTGTTATATGTTCATTAGAAAGTCCACACTTAGCTAAGTTTTGTCTTACTTCAAAGTTTGAAAGTCCTGGGAATTCAGCCCATACTTCTTCCATAGGAGTATTGTAGTTTTCTCTTGAACTTTCTTGTTCAAAGTATCCTACTTCTAAATAATCTCCTAATTCAACTTCTCCGCCAAAAGGCTTAACTATTCCAAGTAAAGTCTTAAGTAATGTAGACTTACCAACACCGTTCATACCTTTTAATGCAACTTTTTTATTTCTTTCTAATTGGAAGTTTAATGGCTTAGTTAAAGCTTCATCATATCCTAATATTAAATCTTTTGTTTCAAATATTATTCTACTTGCCGCTCTAGCTTCCCTAAATCCAAAAGTAGGTTTTATCTTTTCCTTTGGTCTTTCTAAGATTTCCATTTTATCTAATTGCTTTTGTCTACTGTTTGCCATACCACGAGTAGCAACTCTAGCTTTATTTCTAGCAACAAAGTCTTCTAATTTCTTTCTTTCTTCTACTTGTCTTTCGTAAGCACTTTCTTCTTGACGCTTCTTGATGTCATTTAGTCTTTCAAACTCATCATAGTTTCCTTTATATCTGTTTAACTCACCATTCTCTAAATGATAAATTACGTTACATGTATCATTTATAAATGGTATATCGTGTGATACTAATATAAAGCTATTTTCATATTCTTGTAAGTATCTTGTTAACCAAATTATATGCTCTTCATCAAGGTAGTTAGTAGGCTCGTCTAATATTAATATTGTAGGATTTTCAAGTAATAATTTAGTTAGAAGTACTTTAGTTCTTTGACCTCCACTTAAGTCCGTTACATCTCTATCTAATCCTATTTCTCCAAGACCTAAACCATTTGCAACCTCTTGTATTTTTGCATCTATCATGTAGAAACCACTGTTTTCTAATATAGATTGTATGTCTGCTGTTTCTTCAAGAAGCTTAGCCATCTCATCATCATTAGCTTCTCCCATTTTATCGTACATAGCTATCATTTCTTGCTCTAAGTCAAACATAGGCTTAAAAGCATCTCTTAATATGTCTCTTATAGAGTTCCCTTTAGAAAGTACTGTATGTTGATCTAAGTATCCAACAGTTGCTCTAGAAGACCACTTTATGTTACCAGCGTCTGGCATAAGCTTTTTTGTTATTATATTTAAAAAACTAGATTTTCCTTCACCATTTGCACCAACTAATGCTATATGTTCACCTTTTTTAAGTCTAAATGAAACATTTTCTAATATAACTCTAGCTCCAAATCCGTGACTTACATTTTCTACTACTAGCATTTTTTCACCTCTTTATATATTAAAATCATTTTTTTACATTCTATACTATAATATATTCTTTTTTGACTTAAATCAAGTGTAGTGATTACAAGTATGTAAGCATAAAAAATTCGCTTCGCTCATGTCGCCAACGTCTGCTCGGCAAGCTCACATCCCGTTGCTCAAAACCTTTTTTTACTTACATTTGTACATTGATATAACCTAGTTTCATGAGTTATACATAAGTTAATAGTTATTATAATTTCCTTATACGTAAAAAATGAGCAAGTTTTTCAACTATACTCATTCTTATCTTTTATGATAATAATAAATTTTCATAAAACATTATCATGCACCCTGCACTACTTTTTTGAGCTAATGTAATAGCTTTTACAGCAGTTAAATAAAACTTTGTTGTAGTATCATTTACATTTGAATACATGTAGTCTAAATTTAGAGCACTCATAGCGTTATGATCCACATATTCCTCTATACAATTAAATATAATTGGTGTGTCATGTGCTTTAAATCTTTTTATTTTTCTATAATTATCCTTAACATATACTTCAAACTGTCTATGATTATCTAACAGTTTGCCCTTAGCATGTTGAGGTATAGTTAAGTCTTGAACTATATGACATGCTGCTCCAAAGTAAAACATGGATCTATCATAATTTTTCATTGCATAATACTTTAAAGCTCTATTATAGTAGCTTTTAGCTACGGTCATTGCATTTTCATCATATCCAAACTTACCTCTTTGTTGTCTTGGATTATAAAAATGATGATAGCTTTTAAAATCTTGATCTGCCCATACTAGTCCCCTATTAATAGCAGGTAAATAAGATTTAAATAAGTTGTATTCTTTTATATATCCTTCATTTTTGAGTATTTCTAATGCATTCTCTTGTATAAAAAGATGTACTTCACAGTCCGTCTTTACTACACTTTTCTTTATAGGGTTTACCACTTTGAATGTACTAGATAATGCTGCTGCATAACAATTTTCTAATGTCTTTTTCATTTAAATCACCTATAATTATTTTGTCTTAAAATACTCCTCCACTCCGTCAGCTATGCTTTGCATTAGCTTTCTTTGATAGTCTGGGTTAGACATCATTAGATCTTCATTGTAGTTACTCATAAATCCCATCTCTACTAATATTACAGGTACCTTAGACCAGTTAAATCCTGTTAAGTCTCCCCTTTGGAAAATACCATTTACATTTATGCCTGATCCCTTCATGCTCTTTTCCACTATAGTTGCACATTTATTACTCTCTTCAAATATTGATGCTGTATATTTTCCACCTTCTTGTGGTACTAATATTGATGCTCCTGTTTTTCCTGAGTTGTCTATACTGTCAGCATGTATTCTAATTACCATATCTGCTTTATTTTCATTTGCAAATATAGCTCTCTCACTATTACTTATATTTACATCATTAGTTTCCCTTGTCATTATTACGTTATATCCCTTACCTTCTAATATATGTTTTAAAACTATAGATGTCTCTAAATTTAGAATATATTCTGGTTTTTTTGTAGCAACACCTGCTGTACCTGATGATACTCTGGCTTTTTGACTTGATGAACCAGGCGCTACAGGTTCCAATTTTCCATCTCCCTTTTCTTGATGACCAGGGTCTATACATATTAAGTACTTTTGTTCACTATCAGACTTAGAGTCTGAGTCCTTTTCATCATCATTTTGATTAAATCCTTTTATTATTAAGTTTGTACTCTTATAAAAATTTGTAAATGGACTTGACGTTCCTATAAGTATAATTCCTATTGCAATAATCGCTGTAACAAATAGCCTATAATTTTTCATATGTTTACTCCTTTCATATGTATATTGATTGTTGACATATTTCTATCGTTTTTATTCTATTTAATCTATGATGTTTAGTATATTATTTCCTATGTTAATAATTTTTATTTAGTAGCTTACCTTTTTTATTTTTCAAAAACTTAAGTTTGTCATAGAGTTACAACTTATTAAATAAACTAGTATTAAAACAATAAAAGGAGGAATCTAAATGAATAGTAATTATTATCAATTTTGAATAGCTTCATTTATTAATAGAATCTAATTTTATTACATATATTATATTCGTTAAATTGTGGTGAAAATTAATATGATAAGAAATAATACTTCTAATAAGAAACCTATACTATGTGCCTTTGGTTATGTAGACTATATAATTTTAGCTTCTACTATAGCAGTCGCTTTAGCTGAGGAACTAGGTGCAGATGATCTTAATATTTTAGCAACTTTATTTGCAGTATTATCTGATGAGCTAGCCTTGATAAGTGCTGTAGAGGAGACTTGTAACAACAATGATGATGACAGCAATAATAATGATGAATCAGTTTTTGTTCCGCCAGTTCCTGCTGTATCAAGAACAAGCAAAAAGCCTAAAACTGTCACTTGCCAAAATAAAGTAAAAAAACGTAAAAAAAAGGTTGTACGTAAAAAAATAAAAAAGAAATAAAACACTTAATTAGAAATTAATTGGGTGTTTTTATTTTTGATTTATATGAACTTACTGCAATCTAGACAAGTCTAAAATATTAGTTAGTTATTTTTGAAAACTACGGTTTTATTGAGTCTCTTTTCCAAGCATCAAAAATCAATTACTGTGCATTCTAATATTAAAGCACCGATTTAAACAATAAAGACAGTCAGAAAGAAGGTGTTTTATGTTTTCAAAAAAATCAAATAAAAATAACATTATTTATTTTAAGTTTAAAATCATTACACTTTCACTTTTACTATTTGTAGTATATTTTTTCACAAATAGCCTAATTTATGCACAAACTGAAAAAGCTTTTGCTAACGACTATTTGATACCCTCAGGAAAAATTCTACAGATAGATGCAGAGTTGCGCAATTTAATCGTTAGAAATATTTGTGATAACTCACCATTTATAGTTGGCGATTATATTGAAAAAGTTAATGACGTTAATATTAATAGCTATAGTGATTTTTCTAAGCTTTTACTCAGCTTACCATACGAACAAAAAATACCTGTAGTTATTAATAGAGGCGATCGTAACTTAACAATATCTACAACTAGAGATATTTTAGAAAAAATTAGCTTTAATAACTTAATTTCAGGCTTTGCAACTTTAACCTATGTGAATCCTGAAACTATGGAATTTGGTGCTGTAGCTCATCCTATCAATATAGGTGGGTCAAAAAAAGTTCCTATAAAAAGTGGCTCTATATCTTCAACAACTTCATTAAATATTGAAAAATCTTATAGAGGAAATGTTGGTTCTATAAGCGCGACTAAGAAGGATCTAATAGGAGAGTTTAATTTAAACACTAGTTATGGTATCAAAGGTAAAATATCAAATTATAATGTAAAAAACTTAAAAAAATACAAAGTTGCTTCATTAGATGAAGTTAAACTTGGCAAAGCTCAAATAATATTGCAATCAGATAATGATGAATGTAGGAAATATGATATTGAAATAATATCAATAGACAACCAAAAAAGTCCAAGTGCTAAAACCTTTAAAATTAGAATTCTAGATAAAGATTTAATGTTAAAAACAGGTGGTATCGTTCAAGGTATGAGTGGTACTCCAATAGTTCAAGATGATAAAATTATAGGTGCCATATCACATGCAGTAGAAAATGATCCATCTTTAGGTTATGGTGTATTTATAAAATGGATGCTTGAAAATGACAAGTAGTATGTAATTTTTTAACTTTAAAATATATCTAACTTAATTGAACTATTTTAATAAAGTCTATTAATTTTAAAAGAGATATGAGAATTTTTAATTCTCATATCTCTTACTTATTATTTATATAATATTATTATTTTGGTATGATATTAGGAACTAATTCCGTAGGTATATTCACATAACTTTCTGGAACATCCCCAACAATTATAGTTTCACATATTGGTATTTTAGTATCAACTTCTTTTGTTGAAGTTATTAAAGGAAGCACTACTTTCACTTTAGTATTTGCTTTTAGATATATTGTATGTCTAGTTTGATTTATTCCCGAAGATTCAAATTCTGTTTTAAAATCTACAGATACAGTACCTATTGGCTCTATAGAGATTTTTAACTTAGGTCCATATTTAGCTAGTATCGGACTACCTAAAGCAGTTCCTATAGGTATATAAGAACTTGTTGATTTTACTTTTTTTAGTTCATCTTGTATTTCAAGAGCTATTTTAGATGCTATCTCATTCATCATTATAGTATTAGCTTGTATATAACTAATATTACCATTAGAATCTAATTTTACTGTCATTAAATCCTCATAGTTTATTTTCCCATCTACCATTTGTGCAACAGATTTATTTATAGATCTATTGGCAAGCTCTAATGCTTTTGTTTCTGCTAATACTGTTATAGTTGGTCTCAGGCTTGTATCTATGTATAAAAAACTACCTATCAATACGGATAATATAAATATTGAAGTAAATATGATTACATTTTTTCTAAAGCTATCTTTTCTTTTTTGTGACCTTGCTCTATACAAAAACATCACCCCCCTATTATTTTATGTCATGATTTAAAAGTCTTTACTTATTTTTATGATATTAAATAAGTATTTACATTTTCATACTCACATATTTTTAGTGATATATGTAAAAAATACATATTAGAGCAATGTATTGATTTTTGCTATATTTTACAAAAACATTAATAGATGTGATATAATATAGCATTAGGTAAGGAGGTTAAACTTATGAGCAAAGATAATAATCAAGATAACAATAAAATAAGAAGAAAAACTGTCAGCTCCTCTACTAATAACAGTAGCTCTAACAAAAGTAGTTCTACTAACACTAAAAAGAAATCAAGGTCTAGTAAGAAAAAAGATAAATTTAAATTTCTAAGGGTTACTGGAATAATCTTTTTAGTATTATTAGTAGTTGGTGCCGCAACAGGTACTGGTCTAGTATTTGCATCTATTAGAGATGTACAACCAGTTACAAAGGCTATGCTTGATGAAAAGACTTACCAAACGACAAAAATTAAATACTCTAATGGTAGCCTTTTATCAAATGCCCCAAGTATAAACAAAAAAGAACCTGTTCCTATCGATGAAATTTCAAGAGATTTACAAAATGCAGTTATCGCCATAGAAGATGAACGTTTCTATGAGCATGGCGGTGTTGATATTAAAGGGTTAATAAGATCTGTAGTAAAAACATTAACAGGTGATAAGCAAGGTGGTAGTACAATACCTATGCAGGTATCTAAAATGTTGTTAACTACTTCAGAGCAAACTTTACCTCGTAAAATTAAAGATATATACTATGCTTACGAAATGAGTAAAACTCTTTCTAAAGACGAGATATTAGAAGTTTATTTAAATAACTTCTTCGTAGGTAGAGGTCTTGCAGGAGCTGAAGCCGGTGCAAGAGGATACTTTGACAAAAAAGCCAACGATTTAGAACTTCACGAAGCTGCTTTACTTGCAGGTTCGACTAAAAACCCATCTAGATACTCAGCATATATTACTGCTAAGCTTGATGGAACTGAAAGTAAAGAACAATTAGATCATATATTATTATTCTATACTAATACAAGTGATGATAACTTTGATGATCCTACTGAAGCAGATTTTGAAATTGTTGAAAAATTAAGAAGTTGGAAATTAATACCTAATGACGATATTTACAAGCAATTAATGTCTGGTTCAATGGTAGTTAGAAAAGCTATAAACAATCCAAAGGCTAAAGAAAGACAAGAAATTGTTTTAGGAAAAATGCTAGAACTTGGATACATAACTCAAGAACAACATGATCAAGCTGTTGCAGCTGAAATAAAAATAAGATTACCAGAAAAATCTGATACAGTACAATCTTCTGTTGAAGACTTAATAGAATATGAAGTAATAGATGCTTTAATAGAAAATGGTAATACTGAAGATGAAGCTTACAATCTATTCTACAACGGAGGATTAGATATAGTAACTACTATAGATCCTTCAATGCAAGATATATTAGAAAAAGAATATGCAAATAATAATAACTTCCCTGGTAATATTATAGGACCAGATGGTATAAGTCAGCCACAATCTTCAATGGTTGTACTAGATTACAGAAATGGTCACATAAAAGCTTTAGTAGGTGGTAGAAATATTACAGGACGAAAAACTCTAAATAGAGCTACTACTCCTCAACAACCAGGTTCTACTATAAAGCCACTATCCGTTTATACTCCAGCTATAGATACATTAAGTATTACTCAAGCTGATGCTGTAAGCGATACGAGAGGTCCTTACAAGTTTAAGGATAACAACAGGTGGAACCCATCCACTACTACTGCAGGTTCAGGTATAATGAGTTTACGTAAATCACTTGCTTACTCTTCAAATACAATAGCTGTTAAAACAGCAGAAATGCTTGGAGATACTTATGAGGATTGCGTTGATATAATGCTTGATTACTTAAAGAACTTCGGTATAACTAGTTTAAAAGATACAAAAGCGGTAGATGCTGCTGCTAGTGATAGAAGTTTCTCTGCATTAACTCTTGGAGGTATGGCAAGAGGAGTTTCTCCACTTGAAATGGCTGCGGCTTATGGTACTTTAGCAAATGCTGGGGTTTATGTTGAGCCTATCATATTTACAACAATATCAACTTATGATGGTCAGTTAATTTTAAATAATACTCCTGATGAGCATATAGTTGTAGCTCCTGAAGTTGCATATGTTATTACAGATATGCTAAGCGCTGTTATTACTGAAGGTATAGGTGGTTCAGCTTCTATATCTAGTGGTATGCCAGTTGCAGGTAAGACAGGTACTACTAATAATTCTTTAGATGCTTGGTTCGTTGGATATACACCATACTATGTTGGTGCAACTTATATCGGTGATGATGCTGGTAGAAAAGATGCTAACGGCAATACAATAGCTCGTAGATCTGTCCAAGGCGGAAGTGCCACTACTGCTAGATTATGGTCTAAGGTTATGACAAAGATACATGCAAACTTAACAGTTACTAAATTTAAAGTGCCTGATAATGTGTACTTTACAAAAATAAATCCAAATGATGGTGGTAAATCATCTTCTGGCTCAAATGCAGCATTTATTAATGGAACGGCTCCAAATAGAATTAGTGCTCCTGTAGAGGAAGAAAAACCAGAAGTTGAAGAAAAGCCGGAGACTGAGACTCCTGAAACTGAAACTCCTGAGCCTCCAGTAACTCCAGAAACTCCAACACCTACTCCACCGCCAGTAACTCCGGAAATTCCGCCTACAACGCCTGAAATTCCACCAGTTACAACACCAGAAACACCTGGGGAAGGTTCAACACCCCCTCAGTAGTAAAAAAGCTTTCTAAATAATTTAGAAATATAGCTTTTTAAAACAAAATACAAACTATTAAAGAGGATATCAAAGTCATTTGATATCCTCTTTCTGATTATAATAATTTATTCTGTTCCATACGTTATATTTTATGGCTTTGCTTTCGGTGTAAATATTACAGCCATCATGTATCCAAAAAATATAGCTGCTGCAATACCACCTGCTGTAGCTATTGTACCACCAGTAAATACACCTATCAGTCCATCACTTGCGATAGCCGTTTTAACTCCATTTGCTAGTGAATATCCAAATCCTATTAATGGTACTGTTGCTCCTGCACCACCAAACTTTACTATAGGCTCATATACACCTAAAAAGGTTAGTACTACACCTGCAGTTACATATGTAACCATAACATATGGGGTTTGCATCTTAAAATAGTCCATTAGTATTTGGGCTATTAAACATATGATTCCACCAACTATAAAAACTTTTATATAATCCATAAGCATATTAATTCCTCCTACTCACATTCAATTACTACTGCATGTGCAACACATGGTATGGTCTGCTTTTGTAGCGTACTAGTCGGAGATAATAATGCACCTGTTGATACTAGCATTACCTTTTTAAACTCTTTTTTCATTAACTTATCGTAAATATATGATGCAAATACTGAGGCTGAACATCCACAACCACTTCCACCACAATGCACATCTTGTTCTTTTAAGTTAAATATCTCAATACCACAATCAGTGTATACCTTTGATATATCTATACCTTTTTGTTTTAATAAATCTTCTGTTATTTGTTTTCCTAAGCTTCCTAGATCTCCAGTTGCAATAATATCAAAACTATTAGGGTCATCTTTTGTATCTGTAAAATATGAATATATCGTGTCTATAGCAGCTGGTGCCATTGCTGCACCCATATTATTTCCATCTTCTATACCCTTGTCTATTACTTTACCTACAGTTAAATATTTTATTTTAGGGCCTTTGCCATTTGGCTTAATTAAAACACTTCCAGCTCCAGTTACTGTCCACTGGGCTGTCATAGGCTTTTGATTACCTAACTCTAATGGAAATCTAAATTGTCTTTCTGCAGTACAATAGTGACTAGATGTTCCTGCTAGTACTAAATCTGCAAATCCACCATCTACTATCATTGCTCCTAAACATAAACCTTCTGACATAGTAGAGCATGCTCCATATATTCCAAAGAAAGGAACTCCTAACTCTCTTGCCGCAAAAGATGCTGGTAAAATTTGATTTATTAAATCTCCACCAAGCATATAGTTTACATCTTCTAATGTTTTTCCTGCCTTCTTAACTGTCTTTTCCATAACAGTCTGTACCATCTTACTTTCTGCTAATTCCCAACTTTTCTCTCCAAATAAATCATCTTCTAATACAATATCAAAATAATCCTTCAGTGGACCTTCTCCTTCTTTAGATCCAACAATTGATGCAGTTGCAATAATTGTTGGATTATTTTCTAATCTAACTGTTCTTTGTCCTATTCTTTTACTTTTCATATTCCCACATCCTTATTTAACAAGTGTAAAAATATAGTAAACAAATCCACATAAAATAGAAGATCCAATACCATAAACTAATACTGGTCCAGCTATTTTAAACAAATTTGCACTAACACCTAATACATATCCTTCTCTTTTGAACTCCATAGCTGGTGAAACTATAGAGTTTGCAAAACCAGTTATAGGTATAATAGAACCTGCTCCAGCTCTTTTACCTATTAAATCATAAATTCCAAGCCCTGTAAGAAATGCACCTAAAAATATTAATGTTATAGAAGTTGCTGTACCTGCTGCTAACTTGTCCAAACTTGCAAAATTAGTATAAATATCATTTATAGCCTGACCTATACAGCATATAATTCCTCCTACAATAAATGCACTAATATTATTCTTTAAATATGTTGGCTTTGGACTTATCTGTTCTACATACTTCTTATAATCTTTATCCATATATAAATACCTCCTAAATTATTTTCCATCCAACAAACGAACCAATAACTTTTCCAATTAACAATGACCATATTACATATTTAACATATTTTACTGGTATTTTAAGATTTCTTGATACTACCGGAATATAGTCTAATACTTCTGTAATTCCAGAGCTTAAAAAACCCACAAAAATTCCATATGCTAAACCACATACAATAATCCCCATACGACCAATACTAATATTTATATTATGAAGAGATATAATACTGCCAATAAGAGTTCCCATTACTAATAAACTCTCATAAAAATTAATATAGTTTTTTGTATTACTTACTTGAGATAATCTAGGAATTATTCCAACTAATATTAATATAGCTACTACTCCAGAACCTACCATAATACCTGATGAAAATCCAAATAACATTACAAATAGCTTCATTCTATTTACCTTTATTTCTTATTTGATTTTCTATTTCTTTGTTTAAGGAACACATTCTTAAATCAAGAGGGCTAGGTTCATCTTTTGCATATGTTGGTATAAACTTATTAAAAAAAATAGCTACTCCTAATCCTATTCCAATAGAATATGGTATCTGAAAATATGGCAAATATTTAACTGGATCTTTAGCTATTGCAGTAACCATCTTTAATTGTGATTTATCCATATTTACATCTGCATGAAAATTCATTATCCCCATAATCGAGCCCATAAGTACAACAATACTTACCAGAAATACCCTTAAGTATTTGCTTCTATCTTTTTTTCCATAGTCAAAGTATATTACTATATCATCCTTTTTTAAGAAGTTAATGTGAGTTGAAGAATCTAACTTCTTTATAGCTTCTATGACTTCTCCCAAGTGTATAACATCATACTTGAATGAATTGTTATCATAACTTCTTAAAATAATGCTAGATATCTTTTCTTCATATCTTTCAGGATAAATACAATAAATATCTTTTAAATATATGTGTTGTTTTTTTGCATTGAAAGGCTCAATCTTCTTAGGTATCAAGTAAATTTCTTCCATATCCATATTTCCCTCTTTCTTATTATTTGTTTAATACAAAAAAATAAACCCTTAATTTAGGTTTTATCCCAAAAAATTTGCATTTTGAGATTATCTAAACTAAGAGTTTATTTTATATATTTAACTTATGTATGATTTTAATTTTGATAATACTTTCTTTTCTATCCTTGATACCTGAACCTGAGATATATTTAAAATATCACCTATCTCACTTTGAGTTTTATCTTCAAAGTATCTAAGCATAATAATTTGTCTTTCTCTTTTTTCTAGCTTCCCTAGAATTTCTTTTAAGAGTAAATTATCTATTACTTTTTCTTCTTCACTTTCCCCTTTTAGACTTATTTTATCTATAAGACATATTGGAGACCCTTCTTCTTCGTGAATTACACCATGTAAATATTCAACATTAAAATTAGATTCCATAGCCATTACTAAATCTTCTTTTTCTACTTCTAATATAGTAGCTAATTCCTCAATGCTTGGTTCTCTACCTAATTTTTTAGTTAATATTTCACTTTGCGTTTTTGCTTTAATGGCGATTTGTTTTAAAGATCTTGATACTTTTATCATACCATCATCTCTCAAGTATCTTTTTATTTCTCCTAATATCATTGGTACAGCATATGTAGAAAACTTTACATTAAAGCTAGGGTCAAACTTATATATTGATTTAATAAGCCCTATTGAACCCAACTGGAATAAATCATCTCTATCATATCCTATATTTAAAAACTTTGTAACGACACTTCTAACTAAGCCTAAATTATTAGCTATAAGTATTTCTTTGGCTTCTTCATCGCCATTTTGAACTCTATCAATTAAATCTAGAGTTTCTTCATGACTAAGTAACGCTTTTTTCTCTTCTTTACTTGCAGTTATCCCCATAATAAAACCTCTATTCCTTTGGACTTTATTTAGGCAAGTTTATTTTTTTTGTCATTACTACCTTAGTACCCTCATCCTTTATTGAACTTACCACTACATCATCCATAAAACTTTCCATCACAGTGAATCCCATTCCTGATCTTTCAAGTTCTGGCTTTGATGTGTAAAGCGGTTGCATAGCCATTGATATATCTTCTATTCCTTTTCCTCTGTCCTCTACTACGATTTTTATTGAATTATCTTCTATTTTGCATCTTAAATATACTAGTTGTGATTCATCTTCGTCATATGCATGTATGATAGCATTAGTGACAGCCTCAGATACAGCAGTTTTTATATCTCCTATTTCATCTAATGTTGGATCTAATTTTGCTGCAAATGACGCAACTATAACTCTCGCTAAACTTTCATTTTCAGATTTGGCAGAAAATTTTACTTCCAATATATTACTCATATTATATTCCCCCTTATAAAGAACTTATTGCTTCTTCATACGTATCGTAAATGCCAATTATTTTGTTCATACCAGATAATTCAAATATTTTTTTTACTCTTTCACTAGTATGTATAACTGATACTTTACCATTCTCATTAGATATCTTTTTATATCTACCAATGATCACTCCGATTCCTGAAGAATCCATAAAATTAATATTTTTGAAATCAAATATTATATTTTTAACTTGTTTGTTTAAAAGTACATCATCGATATCTTCTCTCACTTCACTGGCAATATGATGATCTAACTCTGTAGCTGTAAACTCTACAAATAAGTTTTTTTCATCTAAAGAATATTTTATCATTAGCGTTCCCCCTCGCAATCCTTAAAAGTAATAACTTCTAAACAATTCTATAATCTATAGCTTTTTCCTTCGATGAAATTTAACTAGTTTTGTTTAATTATGTCAACAAAGGTTTCATTGTATGTTACTTGTCCTCCTATGTCAGATAATCCACTGCTAGCTATAAAATTTGGATTGCCATGTTTTTTCCACCATCCTACGTACATCATTACTACATTATCACTTACACTATCATCAATATTAATTTGTACTTCTATACTTATATCATTATTTCTAAGACTTACAACCTCTTCATTACCTATACTTAAGTTTATTGCCATATTTTCATTAATATATGCCTGAGATATACCTTTTTTTTCCATAAAATGTTGACTAAATAGTGATTCACTGTGATGATTAGTTAAAAGTCTAAATTTTTTTTCCTTTTCTGAGCTTATATATACTGGAATAGGGCTTATATTATTTACCTTTGCTTTTTCAGAATATATTTCAATTTTACCTGATGATGTTGCAAACTTTTTATCTTCCCATGCTACTGGGTTATGTATTGTAAAATAGCTATCTTTAATCTTATCGATGTTTATACTTTCATCAAATGCTTTTAGTGGCTCAATTACCTTAGTTAAATACTCATGTTTTGATACCAAAGGATAATTATTTAATTCTAGTCTTTTGGCTACTTCCATAAAGAAATAGTACTCATCCATAAGCTTATTTTTTGGCTCTATTGCTTTTTCATTATAAATAATATAAGGATTCGTCATAGAACTATATACAATGTCTTCACTTTCTAAAGTGTTTGTTGCAGGTATAAATAAATCACATTTAGAAGCAGTGTCCGTCATAAACATATCAAAACACACCTTAAACTCTATTCCAGAAAACGCTACTTCTAATTCTGATAAGTTAGGCAATTGATTTAATAAGTTGCTTTTAACTATGACAGCCATCTTTATTGGAGATGAATCTTCTTTTTCTAAGCTAAAATCCTTAGGATTTTTTATGAATTTTGAAATATTACTTACATAAAAAAACCTATTTTGTGCATAATCTTTGCTATTATAGGGATCACTATCTAACACATCTGGATATACTCTATTTGCGTAGTTTATTCCTCCTCCACTAAATCCAATTTGACCTGTAATCGTTCCTATGGAATCTATTGCCCTTATTGTATTTCCACCATTATAGTATTTTTGCATTCCATAGCCTAAGTGTATTGTAGAATATTTATTGGTATATAAGTCCACAAGTTCTAAAATATCCTCCTCTGCTACTCCACATTCTTTTGATAAATAATCTAGACTTAGAGCATCTATATATTGTTTATATTCTTCAAACCCTATTACATATGACCTTATATAATCCTCATCATACAGCCTTTTATTAATTATTACCTTTGCCATAGCCATAGCTAGTGCACCATCACATCCAGGATTTACTCTTACATATTTATCTGCTATCTTTGCAGTAGATGTATATATCGGATCAATAACTACGACTTTAGTTCCATTAGCTTTTGCCTTTTTTATAGTTTGCATTGTGTGTATAGTTGTGTACGCTGGATTTTTTCCCCATACAAATATGGTCTTGCTATTTAACATATCTTCTAATGCATGTCCTCTTACATCTCCAAAGTCATACCTTTGAGCTGCAATACCTGCACTCCAACATGGACCACCACTTTGTTTGCTAGCTCCACCATAAAAATCAAAAAATATATCTCCTATACTTTTTAGTATAGATCCACTTCCATATTGTTCATAATACATAACTGATTTTGATGAATATTTACTCTTATACTCTTTAAGTTTCCCCGAAACTATATCTATAGCTTCTTCAAATGTTATCTCAATCCATTTACCATCAATTTTTAGCATAGGATTATAGATTCTTTCAGGATGGTTTAATCTATCTAGGTGAGCTCTACCTTTCTTACAAATAATTCCCTTTGTATATGGATGATTTTTATCTCCCTCTATTTTAATAACTTTATCATCTTGTATATGTACATTAAATTTACAAGCATCAAAACAATCTAAGGTGCATCCATGACTTAATATTTTAATCTCATTACTCAATTTTTCACATCCCATCTCAATAGCATTATAAAGTACTAAATATTATTATTTATTATGTTATAACAAAAACCTTATTAATACTATAAAAAAGAAGGTAATAATCAAACTATTACCTTCTCATCCTATATACTATAATCTATTTAATCCTTGCTCTAAATCTGCAATTATATCCTCTACATCTTCTAATCCAACAGATAGTCTTATAAGCCCATCTGATATTCCTGCCTCTTCTCTCTCTTCTTTAGTATATGGCGAATGAGTCATTGATGCTGGATGCTGAATTAATGTTTCGCAATCACCCAAGCTTACTGCAAGCTTACATAATTCTAAAGAGTTTAGAAGTTGTTTTCCTGCTTCTACACCTCCTACAACTTCAAATGCTATCATACCACCAGGAGATTTCATCTGTTTTTTTGCTAAGTCATATTGAGAAAAACTCTCTAAACCTGGATAATTTACTTTTATTATTTTGTTGTGATCTTCTAAGTATTTTGCAATTTTCATAGCATTTTCAGTATGTTTATCCATTCTCACTTGTAGAGTTTTCATGCCTCTTAGTATTAAATATGCTTCAAAAGCTCCTAATACTGATCCAGTCATATCCTTAACACCAAATAATCTCACTTGATCAATGTATTCTTTTTTGCCTACTACAAAACCTGCAATAACATCCCCATGTCCATTTAGATACTTAGTTGCTGAATGAATTACTACATCCGCTCCAAACTCCAATGGTCTTTGTAAATATGGTGTAGCGAAAGTGTTATCCACCATTACTAAACAATTTTCATTTTTATGAGCTATTTGACTTACAGCTTCTATATCTACTAGTGTTAAGTCTGGATTCGCTGGTGTTTCTAAATAAACAACTCTTGTATTTTCTCTCATAGCACCTCTAACCTCTTCTAAATTAGACGCGTCTACGAAAGTTACATCTACTCCAAATCTAGTTAATCCATGGTTTAGTAGAGCAAAAGTGCATCCATAAATTGTTTTAGCTGCAACAATATGATCTCCTGATTTTAATACAGTCCATAAAGCTGAGCTTACTGCCCCCATCCCAGATGATGTAGACATGCAAGCTTCTGCACCCTCTAATATTGCTACTTTGTCTTCAAGCTGTGTATTTGTAGGATTGCCTAACCTTGTATATATGTATCCTTCCTCTTCAAGGGCAAATCTCCTTCCCCCTTGCTCTGCACTATCAAATATAAATGTTGAGGTTTGATAAATTGGTGTTGTTAATGCCCCTGATACATGGTCTTTCTTATGTCCACCATGTATTGCTTTAGTTGCAAATTTAGCATTCTTTAAATTTTCCATAATAGATTCCCCCCTATAATTTTTTATGATTAATACTTTATTAATCAGCTTATTACATGTCCAAATTTTTAGCATAATATTACAAGCAGACTTATTTTATTTGTCGTCATGGTATATTTTATTTAAGCTATATTATTTATATGCTAATTAATAGATTTTTTTATATTATATATTCAGTATATATATGTATTTCTAATATTTTTTACAGGGGATTTGTAGCTACTTAACAGTTTTGTATATAAAAATCCTATCCTACTCTTGACAATTTTTTCATATATACATAAAAAAGGCTAAAGCATTATCTGCTTTAGCCTTTTAATCTATATTATTAAGTTATTATTTTTTTCTTCTATTAGCTTGTTCTATGTTTATCTTGTTTCCTTTTATTTTTATATCTTTCATCTTTTCTAATACCTTTTTAGCATTTTGCTTAGGTACTTCAACGAAAGTATATTTGTCATATATATCTATTGTCCCTACTAATTTACCTGGTATTCCAGCTTCTCCAGCTATAGCACCAACTATATCCTTAGCTTGAACTCTTTGGTTTCTACCAACGTTTATGAATAGTCTTACCATTCCTTCTTGAGCACCAGTAGAACCTCTACGTTCACCACGCTCACCACGTTCTCTACGCTCTCTTGGCTTCTCTTCTATTATTTCTTGCTTTAATTCTTCACCTAAAGCTAACTTTAATAGAGCAGCAGCTACATCAGCAGTTGAGTAATCTTCTTCTGCACAGAAAGCTTCTAACCATTGTACTTGCTTAGCTAACTTACCTTCTTCCATAGCTCCTTTAACTTCTTTGAAGAAAGCACTTACTTTCTTTTCTTCAACGTCAGCTATAGATGGTATTTCATGCTTAACTAATTTAGTCTTAGTGTATCTTTCTATATCCTTCATTTTTCTTACTTCTTTACCGAATACGAAACTGAAAGATATACCATTTCTACCAGCTCTACCTGTTCTACCGATTCTGTGTACATAGTACTCTTCATCTTGAGGTAAGTCATAGTTGAATACTGCTTCAACATCATCAACATCTATTCCTCTAGCTGCAACGTCTGTAGCAACTAATATATCTATTGTTCCGTTTCTGAACTTATCCATTACTATATCTCTTTGAGTTTGCTTTAAGTCCCCGTGTAAAGCATCTGCAAAGTATCCTCTTGCTTGTAATTCACTAACTAATTCATCAGAACCTCTCTTAGTATTACAGAATACAACTGATAATTTTGGGTTGTAAACGTCTACTAATCTACATAATACTTCTAACTTATTAGCAGATCTAGTTTCTATATAATATTGCTTTATGTTTGGAACTGTAAGTTCTTTTCTAACAACCTTTATATGCTCTGGATCATTTTGGTATTTTCTAGTTAAATCTAATATTCCTTTTGGCATAGTAGCTGAGAAGAAAGTAGTTTGTCTATCTTCTGGAGTTTTGCTTAATATCATTTCGATATCTTCTCTGAACCCCATGTCTAGCATTTCATCTGCTTCATCTAATATAACCATTTTTACGTTATCCATTTTTAATGTTTTACGATTTATATGGTCTATAACACGTCCTGGAGTACCTATTACTACTTGAACTCCACTCTTTAATGATTTTATTTGTCTATCTATTGGTTGACCACCGTATATAGGTAAAGTTTTTATTCCGGACATGTACTTTCCTATTTTTCTTATTTCACTTGAAACTTGTATCGCTAATTCTCTAGTAGGACAAAGTACTACTGCTTGTAAACTTCTATCCTCTGGATTAACCATTTCTAATATTGGTATACTAAATGCTGCAGTTTTTCCCGTACCTGTCTGCGCTTGCCCTATTACATCTTTCCCTGATAAAATAACAGGTATAGACTGCGATTGTATTGGAGATGGCTCCTCAAACCCCATATCTGCTATTGCTCTTTTTATATTATCGTTTATTGGTAAATCTTCAAACTTTATTATGTTCATATATTACTTCCTTTCCGTTATCAATTAATCCTAACCTACCTATTATATATTTAATTCGTATAATATGCAATTAGTATTTTGTCCCTAATAACGGTATAGTATACAATATATACATTAATATAGTTATAATTTTAATATTTTAATATGTACATCTATCATTTTAAATTATATAAATTTATTTAAGCATTTTAACTTAAATTTAAGCAAGATACATAAAATATAATGTTCCTAAATATGCTACATATGACCCTAGCATTAATAGACCTTGAATCCTATACAACTTATGCTTTTTGATAGTAGGAACTATCAGTATTAATAGTATTGCTATCATAAATGGAAAATCAATGCCTATATTTTGAGATAATACTGGTATATCATTTGGTAATGCTGAAAGAGAGATAACAGAAACTATGTTTAATATGTTAGCTCCTAGTACATTTCCTACTGATATGGCATGATGTTTTTTTCTTATTGCAGTTAAACATGACACCAACTCCGGTAATGAAGTTCCTAAAGCAATAACAGTTAAACTTATTACCCCTTGCGGTATTCCAATAATACTAGCAATTTCTACTCCACTCTCAATTAGTAATCTTGATCCAACAACCATCATAACAAGCCCTAAAATGAAGAATACTCCTATTTTAAATACTTCTGATTTTTTTAATATCTCTTTGCTTCTTTTATCAACATTAGATCTATTTCCTTTTATAACACTTTGATAGTTATTAACCATAAATACTACTAGTATAGCAGTTAATATTAGTGCATCACCTTTAGTTATTAAACCATCTGCCCCTAGCAGTAATAATGCTATTACAGAAACAATTAATAACAAAGACTTAGAGAAAAACATATCCTTATCCACTCTAAAAGGACTAATAAAAGCTACTAATCCTAATATTAAGCCTGTGTTACATATTATTGAACCAACTGCATTTCCCATACTCATAGTTGTATGTCCATCTAGTGATGCAAATAAAGATACTGTAAGTTCTGGTAGTGTTGTTGCAAAGCTCACTATTGTTGCTCCTAGTATTAGTTCAGATATGTTAGTTTTTTTACCGATTTCTACAGTGTTATTAATGAATATGTCTGCCCCTTTAGTTATTAATATAAACCCTAATAAGAATAATAAAATTGTAACAAACATTTAACCACCTCCCCTTATATATATTGATATTCTAAGCTAGTACAAAAAATGATTATTTTTTTGCTAAAGAGAAATATTAAACAATTTTATATTTTTGCGTTTAAGGTAAATATTGCCGGGTATAAATTCAATATAAAATTAGTAATCATAAGTATTTATCATATAATCAATTAATTTTTATGATAAATATCGACAAAATCTAGCTTAATTTTGTATACAAAATACTAAATGTATGTTATGATTAACTTGTTTAAAAAATATCTAGCTAGATTTTAAAATAAAGTAGAACTATAAAATAACCTGACTTAACCAAGGAGGACTTTTACTATGAACGCATGGCAAGGATTCAAAGCTGGTAGATGGACTAAAGAAATAGATGTTAAAGGTTTCATCCAAGCAAACTACACTCCATATGAAGGAGATGACTCTTTCTTAGCTGGAGCTACAGAAAACACTAAAAAATTATGGGAACAAGCTATGGATCTTTTCAAGCAAGAAAGAGACAATGGCGGAACTCTAGATGTAGATACTAAGACTGTATCTTTAATAAATGCTTACGGACCAGGATACTTAAACAAGGATTTAGAAACTGTTGTTGGTTTCCAAACTGATGCTCCTTTAAAGAGAGCTGTTATGCCATTCGGTGGTATAAAAATGGTTGAAAACTCTTGTAAGGCTTACGGATATGAATGTGATCCTCAAATAAGTGAAATATTCACTAAGTATAGAAAAACTCACAACCAAGGTGTATTCGATGCTTATACTTCTGAAATGAGAGCTGCTAGAAAATCTGGTATAATAACTGGATTACCTGATGCTTACGGAAGAGGAAGAATAATAGGAGACTACAGAAGAGTTGCTTTATACGGTGTTGATAAATTAATAGAAGATAAAATGCACCAAAAAGAAACATTAGAAGTTTCTTGTATGGACGAAGATGTAATCAGATTAAGAGAAGAGATATCTGATCAAATAAAAGCTTTAAATGAATTAAAAGCTATGGCTAACACTTACGGATTCGATATATCTAAGCCAGCTACTAACTCAAGAGAAGCTGTACAATGGTTATACTTCGCTTACTTAGCTGCTATAAAAGATCAAAACGGAGCTGCAATGTCATTAGGTAGAACTTCTACTTTCTTAGACATATACTTCGAAAGAGATTTAGCTGCTGGTACAATAACTGAAGAAGAAGTTCAAGAAATAATGGACCACTTCGTTATGAAGTTAAGAATGGTTAAATTCTTAAGAACTCCTGACTACAATGATTTATTCTCAGGTGACCCAACTTGGGTAACAGAATCAATAGCTGGTATGGGTGTTGATGGTAGAACATTAGTAACTAAGAACTCATTCAGAGTTTTAAATACTCTTTACACTCTTGGACCATCTCCAGAACCAAACTTAACAGTTTTATGGTCTACAAAATTACCAGTAGGATTCAAAAACTTCTGTTCAAAAGTATCTATAGACACAAGTTCTGTACAATACGAAAACGACGATTTAATGAGACCTTACTGGGGAGATGACTACGGAATAGCATGTTGTGTATCTGCAATGAGAATAGGTAAGCAAATGCAATTCTTCGGAGCTAGAGTAAACTTAGCTAAGACATTATTATACGCTATAAACGGTGGAGTTGACGAAAAGTCTGGTGCTCAAGTAGGACCAAGATTCGAGCCAATAACTTCTGAGTACTTAGATTACGATGAAGTAATGTCAAGATTCGAACCATTCACTGATTGGTTAGCAAACTTATATGTAAATACATTAAACTGCATCCACTACATGCATGATAAGTATTCTTATGAAGCATTAGAAATGGCTTTACATGATAGAGACGTATTCAGAACTATGGCTTGTGGTATAGCTGGTTTATCAGTATGTGCTGACTCATTATCTGCTATAAAGCATGCTAAAGTTAAAACTATAAGAAACGAAGCTGGAATAGCTGTTGATTACGTAATAGAAGGAGATTATCCAAAATTCGGAAACAACGATGACAGAGTTGATGCTATAGCAGTAGACTTAGTTGAAAGCTTCATGAACAAAGTAAGACAAAACAAGACTTACAGAAATGCTTACCACACTCAATCTATACTTACTATAACTTCAAACGTTGTTTATGGTAAGAAGACTGGTTCTACTCCATGTGGTAGAAAAGCTGGTGAACCATTTGCTCCAGGAGCAAACCCAATGCACGGAAGAGATACTAACGGAGCTTTAGCTTCATTATCTTCAGTTGCTAAATTACCATACGAGCATGCTCAAGATGGTATATCTAATACTTTCTCTATAGTACCAGGTGCTTTAGGAAAAGATATGAGTGAAAGAGTAAACAACTTAACAGCAATGATGGATGGATACTTCGCTCAAGATGCTCATCACTTAAACGTTAACGTATTTGATAGAGCTACTTTAGAAGATGCTATGGAACATCCAGAAAACTATCCTCAATTAACTATAAGAGTTTCAGGATACGCAGTTAACTTCATAAAATTAACTAAAGAACAACAAATGGACGTTATAAACAGAACATTCCACGGAAAAATGGCTTAATTTATAACATCTGTTAATAATAATATTAACTTCTTACCTCACCCGAGAAGTAAGAATCATCAATCAAAGTATATATTTTTTTCAGAGTGTAAGTCTCATCAACTTACACTCTCTTTTTTTACATATTAAACTAATTTTCGTTACTATATAAAGTTCTATCACCCAATCTTATACTATAATTTCAAATATTCACTAAAATTTCAAATAATTTACTATTTATTTAGATTTAAGTTTTATAAGCTATTATCTGGGTATAATATAAATATAACAATGAAGGTTAATCTATATATGAAAAATATAGACTTACTATAGATAATAGAATATAATGTATTTGTAAATAAATTTTGTATACAGTATATTCTTTGACAAATAACAAAACAACTTATGAGGTGATCATTATGATTAAAGGAAGAGTACATTCAATAGAAACATTTGGGACAGTAGATGGTCCTGGAATTAGATATATATTATTTATGCAAGGTTGTCCACTAAGATGTAAATACTGCCACAACAGAGATACATGGGACACTAAAGGTGGTACAGAATACACTACAGATGAAATAATAAGCCAGGCTTTAAAATACTCATCATACATGAAATTCTCAGGTGGAGGTATAACTGTTTCAGGTGGTGAAGCTACATTACAACCAGAATTTTTAACAGAACTTTTTGCTAAAGCTAAGAAGAACGATATTCACACTTGTTTAGATACTTCAGGATTTGTTGATATCGAAAAAATCGATTCTGTTCTTGATAATACTGACCTTGTATTATTAGATTTAAAACATATGGTTGAAGAAAAATCAAAAGACTTAACTGGTGTAGGAATTGAAAAAACACTTAAACTAGCTAAACATTTAGATGAAAGAAATATACCTGTATGGATAAGACATGTACTTGTTCCTGGAGTTACTGATGATGTTGAAAATTTAGAAAAATTAGGTCAATTTGTATCTACTTTAAACAATGTAGACAGATTAGAATTATTACCTTACCACTCTATGGGTGTTCATAAGTGGGAAAGTATGGGATTTGATTACGAATTAAAAAATGTTGAAGATGCTACAAAAGAAGATGTAGATAAAGCAGCTAAAATTGTTGAAAAATTCGGAGTTACAGTATTTAACAAGTCTAAATAATATTATAGCCCTTTTGAATCATAAAATATGATTGTTTATATAAAACAAAAAAGAAGCCTTATGGCTTCTTTTTTTGTTTTATATAAAGATAAGTTTTTCATAGGTTTTTAAGTATATATTAAAATTTAGAACTCTATATCTTCAATTTCTATATTATCTATAGCATCTTGTATTAATTTTTCTACATCTAATTTACTTTCTGACTTCTCTATTCTATCTAACTTAGGCTTTGTTACAGGTTTCTTAGGCGAGAATACTGTACAACAATCTTCCTCTGGCAATATAGATGTTTCAAATGTGCCTATTTTTTGTGCTATTTCTATTATTTCTGTTTTATCCATAGCTATAAGCGGTCTAAATACAGGTATACTTACAGATGCATTAGTACAAGTTAAACCTTGTATTGTTTGAGATGCAACTTGTCCTATGCTTTCTCCAGTTACTAAAGCTTCACAGTATCTGCTTTCAGCAACTCTTTCTGCTATCTTCATCATGAATCTTCTTGATATTATAGTCATTTCTTCTTCTTTACATTGTAAACCTATAGCTTTTTGTATTTCTAATATATTCACTTTATGAAGTCTAACTCTTCCGCAGTATTTAGCTAATATTTGAGCTAAGTCTCTAACCTTTTCTTGTGATTTTTCACTAGTGAATGGGTAACTGTGGAAATGAATACATTCTAATTCCATACCTCTTTTTGCAACCATCCATGATGCAACTGGACTATCTATTCCTCCTGATAATAAAGACATTGCTCTACCATTCGTTCCAAGAGGCAATCCTCCATAACCAGGCACTGTATCACTATATACCATTACATGGCTTTGTCTATATTCACATTTTATTTTAATTTCAGGATTTCTAACATCAACTTTTATTGCATCTTTAACTTGAGATACTAAGAATCCAGCTATATCTACACTCATCTCTTGAGAAGTTAAAGGTAGAGTTTTATCTCCTCTTCTTGATTCAACCTTAAAAGATTTAGCTCCATCTTCTATTTTTTCTTGTAACATTTTTAAAGCTAATTCTTTTAATTTTTCATAATCTTTTTCAGCTCTTACAGCTGGACATACTCCAACTATACCGAATACTTTCTTTACTTCTTCTATTATTTCTTCATAATCATAATCTTCTAAGTCTACATATATTCTTCCATACTCTTTATATACATTAAAGTCACCGATTGGCTTTAATATATTTTTTACATTTTTTATAAGCTTGTTTTCGAATATATATCTATTTTTTCCTTTAACACCTATTTCTCCGTACTTAACTATTAGTATATTGTACAAATCTATCACCTCTTATATTAATTTAGTCATTTTTCTAATAAGTCTAACCTTAAAATTATCTTCTTCTTATTATCATCCTTAAATCATTAACACTTTCTTTTACTTCTTTTATAGTTTCTAATATTTCTTCTTCTGTGTTCATGTCCGATAAACTAAATCTTATTGCTCCTTCTATTTCATCAGGAGTAAGTTTCATTGCATTTAGCACATGACTTCCTTTTTTCTTAGATGAACATGCAGATCCAGTTGATACATATATTCCTTTTTGTTCTAAGTAATGAAGTAATACCTCTCCTTTTATACCTCTGAACGAAATATTTAATACATGGCATACACCATCTTCTGGTGAATTTATCTTTATATCCTCAACATTTTCTACAATGCCTTCTCTTAGCATATTTTTAAGACTAGTAATATCTTTAATCTTTTTATTCAAATCATTGTTTAATATTTTTACAGCTTCACCTAAACCATAAATTCCAGGTACATTCTCTGTTCCTGATCTTATGCTACTTTCTTGACCGCCTCCTGTTAAGATTGGCTTTAGTCTATTATTCTCTTTCACATACATAAATCCTATACCTTTAGGCCCGTGGAATTTATGACCACTTACACTCATAAAATCAATATTATATCTAGATGGCCTAAAGCTTATTTTACCATAAGATTGCACTGCATCTACATGTAGGTATACTTTATCATCTAATGTCTTTAGGTACTTTCCTATAGCTTCTATTGGCTGTATACTTCCTACTTCATTATTTACATGCATTATTGTAACTAAAGCTGTAGTCGGTCTTATTGCAGCTTTAAGATTATCCATATTTATCTTTCCAGTAGAATCTACCTTTAAATATGTTACCTCGAAACCTTCACTTTCTAAATCTTTAAGTGTATCTAAAACAGAAGGATGTTCAATATTAGTTGATATTATATGATTTTTTCTTTTTTTATGTAAATTAGCTACACCTCTAATTATTGTATTATTAGATTCTGTTCCACCTGATGTAAAGAATATTTCTTTATCCTTTGCACCTATAGATCTAGCTATATTTTGTCTAACTTCTTTTATATTTTTTTCAACCTCAATGCCTTTTCTATGCAGAGAAGATGGATTTCCGTACTCTACACTTAGCGCTTGAACCACTTTATCTATAACTTCTTTATAGGGTTTTGTTGTAGCACTATTATCTAAATATATCTCCATATACTGCACCAACTTTCTTTATATACAAAAATTATTGTTTTTATATTTTTACCAAATTTATATGTTAATTATCAAAAGTAATTTATTTTTTTCACATCCTTCTATTATACCATTATTTTTTTCATTTTTTAACAATATATATGCTAATTGTGCTTATTTTTGGTTTTTTACAACAATATATAGTCTCTGTTTTATTCATATTTTATATTATTCTCTTTTTTAACTTTTTTAAGTAAAGGGAAATTTATACTTATCTTTAAGTAACCGTTTGCCAGTTTTAATTTATCGAATATTGTCTTAATTTACTAATATCTTTATATTTTTTTGTAGAAAAACTTGATTACTTTGTCGAACTTTGATATTATTTATCTATGGTTATCCCCCTGATAACCTTAATTAAAATCTCTATTCCCAATACCCCTTATAAATGAATATTTTATATTCATTTATAGCCTACTTCAGATCGGACAAATGAGGTAGGTTTTTTTATTTTTTATAACAATAAGTTCAATTACAAACTATTATTAATATATATTATTTTAAAAACAAATTTTTTTAGTTTTTATAAATTTTTTAATAAAAAGTATTGCTTTTTTTGTCGAATTTTGTTATTATTAATTCATGGTTATCCCCCTGATAACCTTAATTAAAATCTCTATTCCCAATACCCCTTTTGAACGGATAGACTTTATATCCATTATTGTTAAGTTGGCAACGGAAGCCACTTAACAAACAAAAAAAGAGCTTCCCCGAGCTCTTTTTTTTTATCTTTTTTTATCTTTTCCTTACTATTCCATAGACCTATGTATAATATTTTTGATATAATTTAATTAAATGATATAAATTTTTATATTTGAAAAGGTAGGAGATATTATGAGTAATAAAAAGAAGGTTGCTATAGTATTCACTGGCGGAACTATATCTATGACGGTAGACGAACAAGTTGGTGCTGCAATACCAACATTATCTGGTGAACAGATATTATCTATGGTAACTAATATCGATAAAGTTGCAGATGTTGAAGTATTTAACTTTGACGAAATTCCTGG
Source organism: Romboutsia sp. LXY-2 (assembly GCF_056171995.1). Lineage (NCBI taxonomy): Bacteria > Bacillati > Bacillota > Clostridia > Peptostreptococcales > Peptostreptococcaceae > Romboutsia > Romboutsia sp. LXY-2. The sequence goes on from NZ_JBKFGI010000012.1 coordinate 96,737, forward strand.
ACCTCATATGACACCTAATCATATGATGGAATTAAAGCATTATGTAAATAACTTACTTGCTAGAGAAGATATTTGTGGAGTTGTTATTACTCACGGAACTGACAGCTTAGAAGAAACTGCATATTTCCTTGACTTAACTATAAATAATCCAAAACCAGTTATTGTTACTGGTGCTATGAGAAGTAGCTCTGAATTAGGGTATGATGGTTCAAGTAACCTATCATCTTCTGTTTGCACTGCTATATCTGAAGAAGCTATGGACAAAGGTGTTTTAGTTGTTTTAAACAACGAGGTTTTATTAGCATCTGAAGCTACTAAAACAGATACACTTTCACTTAACACTTTCAAAGCTTTAAATGGTGGTCCAATAGGTATAATAGATTGTAACGAACTAGTTTTATATAAAAACATAGCTACTAGAACAACTATTGATACAGATGTTGTAGAACCTAAGGTAGCATTAATAAAATCTGGAGTAGGAATGGATGATAGCTTCATAAAATTCGCTGCAGATAGTGGTTATCAAGGTATAGTTATAGAAGCTATGGGTAGAGGAAATATACCTCCAAACATGTACGAAGGTGTTAGATATGCTCGTGAAATGGGTATACCTGTGGTTATTGTTTCTAGATGTCATTCAGGTAGAGTATTTGATAGCTACGGATATTTAGGATCTGGTAGAGATCTTAGAAATATAGGATGTATATTTGGTGGAGATTTACCTGGACAAAAAGCTAGAATTAAATTAATGTTAGCTCTTGGTAAAACTAATGACTTAAATCAAATAAAAGACTTCTTCGAAGAAGGAATATATTATTAAGATTTTTTAAACAATTGATTATGCTGCCTACCGCTGCGGCAATATAGCTAGCTTCACTTCCATGCAGGCCAAGTTCAGGCCTGCAAATGTCAGTCGAATCTATCTATATTACCTCCGCTGGTTTAGCTTCATAATCTTTTTGTTTTGTATAATCTTAATAGTGTGGGAAAAACATATAAAAAATAACAAAACTCAGCTTAATATTAAGCTGAGTTTTGTTATTTTTATATAATTATATATTATCGTCTATATCTTAAATTAATCTATTAAATATTTAATAGATTAATTTAAGGTTTAATAATTAAATATTAATTTAATATATATTCTTTATTAATTATATCTTGTAGATTATGTTGTTTAATAAACAAGATTTTGAATCTAAGGTTCTGTCTCCGTCTTTGAATCTTATTTTTATTAAATTTCTGTCTTTTTGAATTATTGTTCCTTCTTTAAACTTTTTGTGGTAGATTTTATCTCCTATTGTTAGGTTTTCTAGTTCTTTTTTTGTTGGTGCTTTTATGTCGTCTATGAATCTTGATTTTGATACTTTTCTACTGTATTTGTTTAATGGGGAACTTATGCATAGATTTTCTTCTGCTCTTGTTATTGCTACATACATTAGTCTTCTTTCTTCTTCTATTTGATCTTTTTTCTTATTTTCATCTACCATGTCATAAGATTTTTCATGCGGTATTGTTCCTTCGTTTGCTCCTATTATAAATACATTTCTAAATTCTAAGCCTTTTGCACTGTGCATTGTTGTAAATATTACACCATCAGCTTCTTTATTATTTTTATTTTCTACTAACTCTGATTTTACTCTTTCTATATGGTCTAAGTATTCTTCTATTGTTTTAAAGTTTGTTGCTGAACTTTCTAGTTCGTTTAATATTTCTATCAATCCATTTGTTTTTATTTTTCTGTTTGTACAATAGTCTAATATATATCTATCATAATCCAAACTACTTCTTATATATGAAATAGCATTTTTAGGATTTAATGTTTTTAAATAGCTTAAATCTATTTCTAAGTCATTTATTGTCTTTACTTGTTTTGGATGTAGATCACATTTGTTAATTAATGCATTTATAAAATCTTTTTCATCTTTTATCATATTAACATTGTCTTTTGATATATATCTAAATGGCTTATTTATTATTCTAACCCAATCTTTATTAGATTGAGGATTTAATCCTATTCTTAAGTATGACAATATGTCCTGAGACGCCCAGTGGTCGTATATAGTTACTACAGAGTCTTTAACTACAAATGGTATTCTCATATCCATAAATACATCTACTAAGGCTCTAGATTGTATATTTGTTCTATATATTACTGCAAAGTCTGTGTACTCCACATAGTCTTTTTTTATTTCTTCTAAAATTTCTTTTCCAATAAATACAGCTTCTTCTTCGGAGTCTTCAGGAGAAATATAACTTACTCTCGCTCCTTCTCCTTGGCTGCATTTAATTACTTTATTATGTCTATTTTCATTATTTTGAATAAGTCTATTTGCAACATCTATAATCTCACTTTTCGACCTATAGTTAATGTCTAACATAATCTTTTTGGTATTTTCAAAATAAGTTTCAAACTCCAATAAGAAATCAGGTCTAGATCCTCTAAACCCATATATACTTTGGTCTTCATCTCCTACAACAAATATGTTGTTTCTAGGATTAGAAATGAGCTTCATAACCTCAAACTGAACTTTGTTTATATCTTGAAACTCATCTACTAGTATATATTTGTATGCATTTCTAACAGTTTGTAAGGCATTTTGATTATTTTTTAATAGATAGTATGTCTTTATTAACATATCATCAAAGTCTATTTTGTTTATTTGTTCTTTATGTTCTTCATATAAGTTAAATACTTTTGAAAATTCATCACTAGTTAGTATCTCAGATTTAAAATCTCTTTTATCCATAAGTTCATTTTTAACATAAGATATTTCATTGATAACTTGTCCAATGGTTTCATCGTCATCTGCATTTTCTATATTAAGATTTTTTAGTATTCCTTTTAATAATAACCTTTTCGATTTTTCATCAAAAATACTATCTAAGCTATATTTTTCAAAGTGTCTTAGTATTCTAAAAAACACTGAGTGGAATGTTCCATATGTAACCTTATTCATTCGTGGATCATTACTTAAATTTAGCGCTCTATTTTTCATTTCTACCGATGAAGCCTTTGTAAAGCTTATTGCCAATATACTAGTTGGCTTTATATTATTGTTTATCACCATATTAGCTATTCTATATGTAATAACTCTCGTCTTTCCTGATCCAGGACCTGCTAGTACCATACAAGGCCCATCTATATGATTAACCGCATCCATTTGATGGGGATTTAATTTATCTATGCTTATCATAACTTACCACCTTGAAGTATTATTTATTTAATTTATAATAATATATAAGTTTATACTGAATAATGAAATTATAACACTTTTAAAATTAAGTATAAAATAATTTACATCCACAACTAAAAAAGTCATTCTAAAAATAATTAAATAAAAGACTTTTTTATTATAATATATAATTTAAAAAAGGAGAAATTTTATGGATATAATTACAAAGGTTTTAGATGAATATATTGACATTCCTCCTAATCATTTTGTTTTTGATATTGAAACTACAGGACTTAGTCCTAAATACTGTAGTGTTATCTTAATAGGCGTTCTTTTTAATTATGGTAATAACACTGTAATTAAACAGTTTTTCGCAGAAAATGAAGATCAAGAGAAAGAACTACTATTAACTTTTATAGATCAGATATCAGATTTTCAAAATCATATTACATTTAACGGAATAACATTCGATATCCCATTTTTAAATTCTAGATTAGCTAAGCACAATATTGATTTTTCTTTAGACAAATCTGATGATATTGATATTTTAAGATTAATAAAACCTTATAAAGAAAAACTGTCTCTATCTGATTGTAAACTAAAAACAGTAGAAAAATACGTGGGAATACATAGAGAAGATACTATATCCGGTAAAGAAAGTGTTGATATGTATAAAAATTATGTTAATAATAAATCTCAAAAATTAAAGGACATAATATTACTTCATAACTATGAGGATATTTATTACTTAGGTCACTTGTTTAAGATAAAAGAAGTTTTAGAAAAAAAGCTAGATCTCATAACTATAAATTCTAATATCCTAAAAGTTAAACTGATAGCTAAATCATATAAAATTTCTAATACTCGATTAATAATGAAATATAATATTTTCTCAGGAAACTACAATGACATAAGTATTTATACTGACAATTATAATATAATTTCTGGCAAAGATATCATTACTTTAAATATTAACATAGATAAAGGTGTAGACTCTAATAATAATTCTATACTATTTTATAGAATGTCTAAGATAATACCTTTAAAAGTTAATGATTCGTGCTTAGAAGAAAATATTCACACTTTATGTAGTTACTTAATTCAAAAAGAACTAAAAGCCTTATAAGGCTTTTAGTTCTTTTTTCATACGTCAATATTTTTATAAATAAGTCATCCCTTAATAAATCGAATATTCTCACGAATAACTAATGCTAATTTACTCATTTGATAAAAAATTCGCTTCGCTTGAGCGACTACGTCTGCGAACTACTTCATGTCGCCAACGACTTCGTCCGTTGCTCAAAATCTTTTTTACGCTCAAAACCAGTCTGTTGATATTACTTAGGTTAAGAAATTATCCACATAATTAGAAGTATTATAATATCCTTAAGCGTAAAAAATAAAATCTCTAAAACTTTTCCTACTCATAATGCGTCTTATTATATGTGACTATAAAATATTTACTACAAAGGAGAAAACATAATGAAAGTTAAAAAATATATAGCAATATTATTATGTACAGTAATTCTAACTACAGGGTGCTCTACCCCTAATAAAGTCAATAACGAAGAGGAAAATCAAAATCAAACACAACAATCAGATTATAGTAAAGATTACAAACTAACATATACTAATTTGGTAGATAATGAAACTAAAGAAGAAATCATAAAAAAGCTTAAAGATGCTGGAGTAAGAGAAGATTCTATAAATTACTTTATAGAAAAAGTTAACTCATACAATAAAATTATGAAAGAAATGAAAGGCTTACAAAGTGGATACATAACAACTGAGTTACCAGAGGCAAGTTTTGATGATGTATACTCAAGCCAAAAATGGGAAAAAGAAGGGTATTTATACCAGGACTTTAACTGTAGATTAACAGCATTCGAGATAATGAAAGATTTTATAAACTCAAATAGTCAATACACAGGTGATAGTAGTAACTTATTTATGGATTTAGATAGTTTTGACAACTATCCATTATCAAAATTTAATAAGGATGATAGAAACAAGTTTATAAATTTATTTGCATCTATTAAAGCAGAAGATACTAAGGATTATCAAGTTCACGTTGATACTATTAAAAAAGAGTTGGAAAAAAGAAATATAACTTTCAAGAATAATGGTAAAGTATCTATGATAAATGGATATTTACATGACTATGATACTAAAGAACTTTTTGTAGGTCATGCTGGAGTATTAATAGAAGACAACGAAGGTTTAACTTTTGTAGAAAAATATTCTTTCTTAACACCTTATATAGTATCTAAATTTAACAATAGAAAAGAATTATATTCATATTTAATGAATAGATTGGATGTAGACACAACAGGAAATGGTTCAAAACCTATAATAATGGAAAATGATAATGTTATGCAATTCTAATTAAAATAATGTCTCAACCTAAAATGTAATCTTATAAACTAAAAAAATCTATAAGTAGATTTGTATAAACAAATCTACTTATAGACTATATTTCAAAATATATACTCTATTCTTCTATAATTCTTTGGTACTCTTTGCTGTTTAATCTCTTTATAAATTCAGTAACAAGTTTTACAGTATTATCATAGTCATCTTTATGGATTATACTAGCATGTGAGTGTATATATCTAGTTGGTATACCTATACTCATACATGGAGCTCCGTTGTGAGCTAAATGCATTTGGCTAGCATCTGTTCCTCCAAATGGTAAAGAATTAACTTGATAAGGTATTTCTAATTCTTCAGCTATATCTATTAAGTAATTTCTAAGACCTACATGACCTACTAATCCACCATCAAATATATGTAACTGAGGTCCATTTCCTAGCTTTCCATCACCATAGTTTGTATTTTGACCTGGAGTATCGTTAGCAATACTTACATCTAGTGAAAATCCTATATCTGGATTAACTATTTGAGAAACAGTTTTAGCACCTCTACATCCTACCTCTTCTTGAACTGTGCCTACTGCATATACTACATTTTCATGTTCTTTATTTCTTAATTTTCTAAGTATGTCTATACATAAAGCACAACCTACTCTATTATCCCATGCCTTAGCTACAAGATATTTAGGATTTGCCATTTGCTCAAACTCAAAGTACGGAGTAATCATATCTCCTTGTCTTATTCCTAAGTTTTTAACCTCTTCTTTAGAATCCACTCCAATATCTATAAACATATTATCTTTATCTATAGAAGCTGCTGCATCCTTATTCGGTTTACCATTTATTATGCCTATGTATTCTTTTCCTTCAGATGTTGTAATAACCACCTTCTGAGCAAGCATTACTTTACCATTCCATCCACCTAATGTTTGGAATGTTATAAACCCTTTATCGTCTATATTAGCAACTAAAAATCCTATTTCATCCATATGTCCTGCCATCATTATTTTGGGACCACCTTCATTTCCCGTCTTCTTACAAATAATACTACCTAAATTATCTTGTGTTATTTCTTCACAGTAAGGACTTATATATTTTTTCATTAAATTTCGTACATCTTTTTCATTACCTGGAACACCTTTAGCTTCTGTTAATGCTTTAAACATCTCTAATTGTTTTTCCATAAGTAAATCCCCCTTATAATTTGAAATTTAAAAATCTATCTTATTTAATTTTAGCATATATTTACATCTGCTAGTGATAAAAAAAGAGCCTTCTAAATATGAAAGCCCTACTATTAATTAAATTAATTTAAAACGTTACTAACAATGCGAAAATTACATACAGAATTAATATTGCAATCCTAATTCTACTTAAAGTTATTGAAATTTTTATATATTTTTCATTATTTTCTAAAATACCTTTATTCTTCATCTTTTTTGAAAAGGCATCTAATATCCAGAAAGCTGAAATAACAATAACATTACTAATAGATAAATATAATGTTCTACGTGAACTTACTTCAAGGTCTTCATAATTATAAAATTTATATTTACCTTGTTTCACATATATATAATAATCTGATATAGTTTCCTCTTTATCAGGTTCATTGTACGTTACATAACCATAATAAACCATATCTAGTTTTATATCCTTACTTGTATTAAACTTTAAGGTGCCAGTTTCTCCTGGCTTTAATTTGCCACTATATCCAACATAATAGCTCCCAACAATATTTCCATCAAATTCTTCGTTTAAAGTTAAGTGAATTTTATCAACATCAATTTTAGAATTATTTTTTATTTCTAATTCATAATATATCTTATTATTTTCTTCTTTTTCGCTTATATATTTAAATGATATAGCATCAACTTTAGGTGTAATATCGTGGTATTTGTAAAACTTATCATCTCTATCACTACTAATTCCTAATTTAATTTTACCATCTTCTATTCTCTTAGTTACTTCATAAGATTTACCTTTACCATCACAATAAGAATATCTATCTATTTCAAGTTTTTCACCATCTTTTAAATTTTCATGACGGTTACTTAGTATAGCACTTTCTCCAGGCTCTAATACCTCTATACTATAGGACGGAATAATAAACTCAGATGGATTATTCATCTCTTGCTCTTTTAACCCAATACTTATTTCATATAAGGTTTCGCTAGAGTTATTTTTAACTTTAATTTGAGAATACTTAGAGTTTCCTTTTGTTTTGATATATGTATCATTAGTTTTGATATTTTCATATTCTACGTATTCAGGATCTCCTACTTCCAATCTATCTTTATCAGCTGATACATAACTAGTATCATAATTATCTAATTGACTTTGACTGTAAAAGAAAACTAATATTGTAAATAGAACTGCTCCTACAAACCAAAGTAATATTTTTTTCCAGTCCTTAGGTAGCTTTTCTTTCATAATAATCTCCCCCTTTGACCATTACTAAAATATTCCCTTTATGTTAATTATATCTCATACCTCAATATTACAGTACATCTATATTTTTACACAATAAAAAAGACTATCGAAAATCGATAGTCTTTACTGGCGGAGAAGGAGGGATTCGAACCCTCGCACCGGTTTAATCCAGCCTAATCCCTTAGCAGGGGATCCTCTTGAGCCGCTTGAGTACTTCTCCAAGCTCATCTACAAGATAAATTATATAATAATTTCTATAGATAGTCAATATATATTTTCCATTTTATATAATATATTTTTTATTATGATTATATATAGCTTTATAAGAATAATAAACTCAATCTACATTTAATAAATTATTCTAAAAAAGCTTCTGATTTAATTATTAATTACTACACAGAAGCCTTTTCATATTTTTTATAAAGTTATATCTTACTATTTATAAATTACTTAACATAGATATATTTATATACCATCTTTAACATATTTAGTATGTTATTGTTACTCACCTAAAAAGTCTCTAAGAGATAATATTTCATCAGCACAATGTGAATCTGTTCCAAAAACCATATTTATATTATGCTCTTTTATTAAGTCTAATAAAGCACCATGTAAATATGGTTCTTTACAGCCTCCTTTTCTAAGCCCTGATATATTATAATCTACCTCATAATTTTCATCCTTTATCAATTTAATTAAATCTAGCAAATCTTTATTTTCGCTATAGTCATGTGGATGAACTTGATTAAACTTTCTTACTAAGTTTAAATGTCCTATTCGTTTAGGTTTAAATTTACCAAGGTCAGATTTTATAGCCTTTTTTACACTTTGATAGTATTTAGAATATAAGTTATCTATTCCTCCTAACCTTTTCGCCAATTTTATAAACTCTTCAGGATTATAATCTACACAGTGATATTCGTCGTCAACTTTTATAATATGAACTGATAATATTGCATCATCAAGATCATCTCCTACTTTATTGAGTATATATCTTGTGTATTCTTCATAACCTTCTATGTAATCAACTTCTAACCCTATATTTATCTTTATCTTACCTGCATACTTTTCTTTAATAGCTTTTACATCATTGATATATAAATCTAATTTATCAATTTTCATTGCACTATCATCTTCAGGTGAAGGGTCTTTAAAACCAGTTGGTAAAGGTAAATGCTCTGTAAAAGTCATTTCTTCTAATCCTATTTCTATTGCTCTTTCTACATACTCTTCAAAAGCATCCTTAGTTCCATGAGGACAATAAGGTGAGTGTATATGTCCATCTCTCATGTAAATTTCCTCCATTTATATCGTCATAATTCCCTAATTTAAAAACTTATTCTTATACGTAAAAAATTCGCTTCGCTCATGTCGCCAACGTCTGCTCGGCAAGCTCACATCCCGTTGCTCAGGTTGAAAGTGGTAGGTATTATAACTTATCCAAAAACCAGATAAGTTATAATACCTTAGTATATAAAATAGCTGTTTCAAAAATTATTTTGAAACAGCTTTATATTACATATATTTTTTAGCTTCCATTAACATTTGATTAGCTTGTTGCATACATTCTATAGCTTTTTCTATATAGTCTGCAGTATCATTTTTCCCTATAGCTTTAGCTTTTTCTACCCACTCTTTAAATCCTTCTTCATGAGATTCATTGTGGTTTATCCAGTGAACTAATAATATTTTTAAAGTTTTTTCGTCTTTATTTTCTGCTGACTCCCCGTGTGTATGTACATGTTCATGAGTATGCTCGTGATCATGGTCATGGTCATGTCCATGATGGTATCTTAAAGTTTCATTATTAAATATCATTTGTAACTCCCCCTATTTTTTAATATTAAACTCCTGCTTTATTACTTTTATAGAATCTTTTATCAGTAGCGCCAGCGGTTTATTTTCTAGTCCAACAACTTCTATGTTTTCAGGCATAATCGGTAGTAATATTTTTAAAGCTTCACTATCTGCTACTGCTTCACTTATTCTACTTGTTACCTCTCCCATCATAGAATTTGGCATTATAACAGAAATAGGTGCTACTATTATATTTGCTTTTTTAGACGATACCACTATTGCATTTTCCCCTGTTGCACCTTTATTTGCATGTGACTTCATCATTGAGCTAGTTGCTATTGAGTTTGTACCAAGTGCATATATTTCTATATACGATGGTAACTCCTCTCTTAAGGCAGATACCACTTGGGCACCTATACCTCCACCCATTCCATCTATAACTGCTATTATCATAACTAATTCCCTTTACTATATATTCTCTTTTATTATTATTTTGTGCTCCATTAATCTTATTTCTTTTATTTCCCCATCTATTATCTTTTGATCTCCAAGTAAGTCTGTTAAATATACTTTTCCTTCAATTGGATCAACACTTACAACGTTATCCATAACTCTCTCTAGTTTATCTTCTTTCCAAATAAAAGCTGCTGATTCACACATAATAATCCTCCCTTTTTATACCTTTTTTCTAGATATCAAAAAAAGATTTCTTTAGGTATTTCAATACTCCAAAGAAATCTTCATGATTTCGTTTTTTTAATATATTATTATAAGTTGAGTATATCACTTTTTAAGTTGCTACGTCAATTCAAATTACCTATTTTTGCTATATTTTGCTTTAGTTTTCAAGTATATTTTTTACTGTTGGAAATTGCTCAATATTGGTATGAGGTAAAAAACATGCAGATATAAACTCATCCATATATGTAGGATATACGCTTAGCTCCACATAAGTCATTTGATTACCTATTTCTTCTAGTTTTTTCTTAGCATCCTTACTAACTAAAGTAAGATATGCACCTACTAAAGAACTATTACCTATATAAGTAAATTTTGTTCTATCTATATCAGGTAAAAGTCCAATTAGAATCGAATTTTCTATGTCTAAATTGTTTCCTATTCCACCTGCAATATAAACCCTGTCTAGCACACTAAAATCCATTCCCAGGCTTTCTACAAGGGTATAAGCCCCAGAATATATTGCACCTTTCGCTCTGATAAAGTTATCAATATCTACTTCATTTACTGTTATATCATTTTCAAGGTTGTACTCTTCTTTAAATGCTAATACATACTCTCCTATATCATATTCATTAAACCTTATTCTTTTATTATCTATATCTTTGTGTATTTTACCTCTTCTATCAATTATATCGCATAACATTAACTTACAGATTAAATCGATTATACCTGAGCCACATATACCTACTGGCTCACAGTCTCCTATTATTTTTAAGTCAGGTACTAGAGTTTCTTTATCTATATTTACCTTCTCTATTGCTCCACTTGATGCTCTCATTCCACAGCTTATTCCTCCACCTTCAAATGCAGGTCCTGCTGAACAAGCACAGCTCATCATGTAATCTTGGTTTCCAAATACTATCTCACCATTAGTACCTAAATCTATAAATAATACATTTTCTTCGCTAGCCCATATCCCTGAAGATAATACTCCAGCTGTAATATCTCCTCCTACATAAGAGGCAACATTAGGAGCTATATATAAATATGCACTTTCATTAACATACATATTAACATCTTTAGCCATTAACTTAGGTGATTTTAAAAATGGAGGAATATATGGTTCCATTCTTAAAAAGTCAGAATATACACCTAAAAATAAAGAACTCATTGTTGTATTTCCTGCCGCAACAACACTTACCACATCATCTTTATTTACTTTGTTCTTTTTATATAATGATGCTAACAAAGGATTTATAGTTTCTTCTATTATTGCTTCATTCAATTTTTTTAGCCCTTCACCTTTTGTTGAGTAAATTATTCTATTTATTACATCTGCACCATATTTTATTTGTGCATTTCCTGATGAAGCTTTATCTATTACTTCTTTAGTATGTAAATCAACTAAGCATACAACTACAGATGTAGTTCCAATATCTATAGCAATGCCATATAATTCTTTTTCTGTGTTTTCTGGTTCAGTATTTAATATAGTAAGCTTATTCTTTTTTTCTACATAAGTTAATGTAATTTTAAAGTTGCTTTCTCTTAAAACAATAGGTATTTTTCTTAATAATTCTAAACTAAAATCTATTTTTTCATATCCTAAGTTATTTCTAACATATCTCTCTAGTCTATCGACATCACTAATATTATCATCTAAATTTGGTTCTTCTAATTCTATATACAGTTTCTTAATATTGCTACTAAACTTAAGATTATGTTTTTTAATTATATTTTTTGCTCTGTCAAATATCTCTTTATCCTTTTTCTTGTCACTGCCTTCAATCTTCATTTTATCCATAGATGAAGATAATTTTGATGGCACCTCTATTTCAATATCGCATGTAACCTTCGTATTACATGCCAATATATATCCCTGTTCCCATTCTTCATCCTTTATGTGTAAAGTTTTTTCTGTATTTACTTGCCCACTTAATAACTTAACTTTACATTTTCCACATGATACATTTCCATTACATGGAGCATCTATAAAAATATCATTATTTCTTGCTACTTCTAATAAATTGTCCCCTTCATTACAATAAACTTCTTTGTTATGTGATTTGAAAACTACTTTTATCATGCTCTCCCCCCAATATGTATCTTTAACATAATTTTAGCACACGCTAACTAACAAGTAACAAAATTCATATTTTTACTTAAGTAAATTTATCAATTTTATTACCTGCTTGAATATTAAATATATATTTTTTACTGTGATTTTAAGATAAGTTGTATTGAGAATAGGAGTATAGTAGGTTTGCGTGCACTCAAACCAAATATACTCCTATATAATAATATTATTCTAATCCGTTTTCATATTCTTCAGAACTAATTAAATCAGCAATCTCTTCTTCATTTTCAATCTTAATCTTTATTATCCATGCATCATATGGATCATCATTTATATATTCTGGTTCATCTTCTAATTTTTCATTTATTTCTACTACTTCTCCTGATAATGGAGCTATTAAATCAGAAGCTACTTTAGAAGATTCAACTACACCATAATCCTCATCCTTAGTTATAGCATCTCCTACTTCTGGCATTTCAACAAATAAAACTTCTCCTAATTGATCTTGAGCAAAATCAGTTATACCTATTATTGCGTATTCACCTTCTACTTTTACCCATTCATGTTTGCTAGTATATTTTAAACTTGGTATAGTTTTCATAACACTCCTCCTAATAAGTTTACATTACAGCTTCCATTGATAATGCTGGATGACCTTTTTCTTCTAAGAAAGCAAGTACTCCCTCAGAATCAGTAGCTATTGTTTCATCACATATCATATCACAGAAGTTTTCAACTCCTGTCATCTCTTTAACTGTTGCATTTAACTTATCAGCAACATAATCTTTTAATTCTTTTGGCATCCAAACTATTCTTTCTGGTCCACCTTCTGCAAATGCAAATTTCTTAGAAGATATGAAATGTCTTCCGTGTCCCATGAATCCTGGAGTTTGAACCCCTCCACCTGTCATAGAAGCTAATTCACCAAATGTCATACCAACTGGAGTTATTCCTCCATGCTCTCTATTTACTATAACAAATCCGTTTGCTTCTGGCATTATTCCACATATACACTCGAAACATCCGCAAGAAGTCATAGGATCTTCTAGTATAGAGTAAAGAGTAACGCTTTCAACTGCACCTTGAGATATTTGACCAACAGTATCATTTACTGATGCCCATACCCCTGTTCTTGTATCTAAGCATTCTCCTTTTACTATTGGTTGACATGGCCCTGTTGGGTCAAGCTCTTTAGTAGCTTTTGCATCTAACCAGCTAACTGCACCACAAAGTCCAAGTCTTTCAGGAGTAACAACACAAACGTGCGCTGGAGCAAATGATTGACATAAGTTACAAGAATAGAATTCTTCAACACTTTCATCAACTAGAGATGCTAATCTCTCATCTCTTGATTCATATCTAGCTGCAGCTTCTGCTTTTAATTCTGAAACTTTTTCAGCATCAGTAATTATCGTTACTTCACATTTATCAACAACAGATTCAAATTCATCTCTCATCTTAGCATATAAAACTTCTCCTATATGCTCTAATCTGAATCCTTTTTCAAATGCATCTTTAGATATTCTTATCCAAGACATATCTCTTTGACCAACGTGCATTACACCTTCTATATAGTTTAAGAAGTAGTGTAAACGTCTTTCTAGAACTGGTTCAAAGTCATCTTGCATGTTTTTACCAGCTATTTTAACTACAACAGCTAATGGTAATCTAACTACGCCATCAGTTTCAACTTGATCTATGTTTGGTCCAACCACTTCTATCTTATGGTCTTCAACTTCACTTGCTTCTTTGTGTATAACAAGTTCCCAAGCTTCAGTTTTATTTCCACCAAATTCAGCAAACATATCGTTCTTTCTTATTCTTTCTCCTTCGAATGCTGCTGCAAATGAAACTGGTATTGGTATATCAGTTATTTTTATTTTTATATTTCTAGCTTCTAAAGAAGTAGCTACAAATTTATCATAATCTTTTTGAGTTAATAAGTTCATCGGAACTTCTAAAACTGTTTGATCAGTTATAACAGGGAATCCAAGAGCTATTGCTCCTGCTCCAGCAGATACAACTAACTCACTAAGTGGTCCAAATGCATTAACAAATGCAGGTACTCTCTTAGCTGTATATTCTAATAATCCATTTAAGTCACCTGGTGTTAATCCACCGAATATCAGTGCTGCTCTTACAGCAACAGATACAACGTGGATAACAGATGTTACATCATATCCCAATGGTATAACCCTTAGCTCAAGACCCATCTTAACTCCAGCATCTATTGCTTGATCTATTACTTTTCCAACTAAGAAAGTTAATAAACCTTTCGATTGATAATCTTTTATTACCTTAGCTGCGGTTTCATTATCTGGACATTCACCTAAAACAACTGCAACTCCAGGTATATCCCCAGTAACTAAAGGTACTCCTAGTGATCTTATTATTGGATCACTAATGTGTCCAGCACATGGCTCACTATATGGAGCATCCATTGTTGAATATTTTAATGCTTCTATAACTTCAGCCGCAAGTGCTGTAGCAAGACCTGAATTAAATGCATGCTCTAATAAATGAGTTCTATTTATTAAAGATTCAATTATTCCAAGAGCTGCTTCTAAATCAGCTAATGTATTCATTTTTTGACCTGTAGCTGCATATATGCAAGGTAGAGAATAAGCTGTATCTGGGAATGCAACCTTATGTTCTCTTCCATTTTTTTCTATTGCTTCACTTAACATACCTTTAGCTGCTGCTAAAGCTTGTTCTGAACCTGTAAAAATTATATTATATAAATTCACTCTACTTTCCCCCTTTTAAACTTATAGATTATGCGTTAAATGCAAATCCACCTTCATTTAATTCTAAATAAGAATCAGCATATAATGATGCGTTGTTTATTATATCGCAAGATTTTATCATCTTCATTAACTCTGCGTCACATGGATTTATTATTGCAGAGCTAAATCCATTTGCCATAGCCATTGCTAAGAATGCACTATCTAGAACTGGTCTTACATGTTTAGGACATCCATTAGATACGTTAGATAATCCTCCTGTAGTTAAAAGTCCCATTTCAGTCATCATTCTTATAGCTTCAAGAACTTCACCTTGTTTTTCTTGCATTCCTTTTATAACTAAACATAATGGGTCAAATAATATATCACTTGGATCCATACCTAACATTAACCCTTTTTCTAGTATTTCTTGGCAATAACCCATACGCTCATCATTATCTCTTGGTATACCTTCTTTAGCACATAAACCTATAACTTTAGATTCATATTCAGCTGCTAAATCTATTAAATCTATTCTTCCACCTGCATCAGCAGAGTTTATTATTGGTTTTGCATGAGTTCTATCATAAACTTTAAGACCAGCTTCTATCGCTTTTCTATTAGCAGTATCTAGCGCTAATGGAACATTATTAAATTCACTTTGAAGTAA
This sequence comes from Romboutsia sp. LXY-2, assembly GCF_056171995.1. Classification (NCBI taxonomy): domain Bacteria; kingdom Bacillati; phylum Bacillota; class Clostridia; order Peptostreptococcales; family Peptostreptococcaceae; genus Romboutsia; species Romboutsia sp. LXY-2. Next base: position 112,663 of record NZ_JBKFGI010000012.1, read on the forward strand.
TTGAACTCCCCAAGCCATTAATTCTTCTCCATCTCTTTCTGCTGGACCTATATTAAAATCTATATAATGTGCTCCTGCTTCTAATTGTTCTTTAGCTCTTTTTAATATTGGCTCAGGATCTCTTTCTGCTAATGCTTTTCTTATTACTGGCGAAATACAGTGTATTCTTTCTCCTATAATCATAAACTTTTCCATTTACAATTATCCCCCTTTAGTTTATTTATAATTATTAAGCGTTTGCAAGACTTTCTTGTTTTTTAGTATTGTAGTCCTTTAAGAACTTAGGTAATTGCATTGATTCCTCAGTTCCTATTACAACTTTCCATCCTGGTAAGTTATCTTCTATATCCCCTTTAAGTACTGCAACTTTACCTGGTATTATTAAATCTCTATTCTTAGTTACACTTTCTACACCACTTTCTTTGATAAAAGCAGATATAGAATTTCCACCAAATTTACCTGCTGCCCATGCAGTAAGAACTGAGTATCCACCTGCATCTGGTATTACAAGCCAGCATGGCACTTTAGATCTTTCTATTTCACCTGCTATTATAAAGTAAGTTAATGCGAAGTCAACAGTAACTAATACTGGTGAATTTTCATCTGGATTATTTATTGGATAAATCTTAGGTTCAACCCTCATTGGTCTTTGTGGATCTGTATATATATTTTGTCTTAAAGCAAATAGTGGTAATGCTTTAGCATAGTTTATATCATCTAAAACTATTATAGATCCATATTTTACTGTGAATAATGATGATAATGCTACTTCCATCATTTCATTATCTTTAGCTAATTTATTAGCAAATATTATTGAAGGATATCCAAATGTTCTATCTTGCTCTTTTAAAGATATTCTTCTAACTTGAACAGCATTAGTAAATGTATCTTTTACAGTTTCTCCAGTTACATCTAATACTAATTCTTTATATCCAGCGCCTTGAATAGCTTCTATAGTAGCATATAACTCTTCTAAGCAACTAGCTTTAACACCTAAAGGTAATTTAGCATCTTTAACTACATTTATCATAGCTTGATAGTTTTCTTTGTTAGCCCCATAAACCATTGGTTTAAACTCTTTTAAAATTCCTACAGCCTCTGCTGCTACTTCTGCATCTTCACAAACTATTATGTAAGCTAAATCTAATCCACTATTTTTAACCTTATTTATTAAATTTATGAAGTTTTCTTTGCTGTTAATATATTCTAATACAGCCATTTCAGCCTTCATTTCTTCGCCTATTCTTACATAATCAACAATCTTCATATTTGTAAGTTTTGCTTCTATATCATCTTCACTCATAGCATCATTAAATGCTACAGCAAATCTATTTCTATTTACTAGTGTTTTTTCATGTCTGAATAATACAGTTTCTCCACCAAATTCATACTCGCTTTTTCCAGTTCCTATTTTTAAAGCCTTCATTAATGGTGCTGTAGCTTCTGATAATTGAGCTATAGCATCATCTGACATATGTGGACATTTGCTTACTTCAACAGCCCCTGATGCAACCTTCATACAGAAAGCCATACATGTTGGGAATCCACAATCCTTACAGTTTTTCTTTGGTGTTAATTTAAATATATCTAAAGCTTTTAATGCCATTATTTTATCCCCCTAACCTTACAATTTAATTAAGCTAATGCGTTAACTAATTCTTTTATAGTTTCTATAGATTTTGGATGACGTAATATAACTGCGTTTGCTCCACCAGCTAATGCACTTGTTGCTGTTGATATCTCCATTGCTATCCCTCTTTTTTCTACACATCCCCATGTTGGTTCATCTTCAACTGAAGCTACAGATTCTTTAACATTCCATACTTCATCACATACTGGTGTTATTATTGGCATTTGTAATGATTTATCATTTTGACCAAATGCAGCAAGTCTAATTCTATCCATAGTTGATGCAACATACTCATATCCATATCCAACTGCTGAACATCCTATATTCATAACTATATTTTCAGGTTTAACACCTAATTGAGTTAATAAAACGTTCATTTGCTTAGCAAGGTTTATATCTACTGAAGACTCAGCTCCAACCTTATGGCTATATGCCATTGAAGCCGCAGCTCCTACTGCTTTATAGTTTTCCTCTACAGCTGACATAAATAAACAGTTGTATCCATCTACAGCTTGAGCTACTTTTTCAAATAATTTTGAATCCTTTTCATGGTTTCCACATCCTGATATTACAAGTGGTAGTGAAATTGCTTCTGCTACTTCTTTAGCAACTTTTGCACAATCTTCAGGATCTTTGTCTAATCCATTTGGATCAGCTCCTTCAAATCTTAAGTTGATAAAATCTGCAGCTGAAGTTTCCTCCACATGCTTAGCCCATTTTACTGGACACTCTGCTACTTCTTTATACAATTCTTTGTATGAATCAGCCCATGCTTCTGGGTAAACATCTAATATTTGTATTCCTACCTTTGGTGAATTTCCAGTTTCTCCATCAAAACTATAAAATGGTAATACGCTTTCTCCACCTAATTTTATCGCTTTATCTCCTGTCCCTATTTCTACTTCTGATATCTTACCAGAATATTTTTGAACAGACATCTTAAATGCCATAGTTTTCTCCCCCTTAAGCCTATTTTAGTTCTAATTTGGCCATTAATTCTTTTATTGCCATTTTAGCTTTTGCATCTTCAGGTAGCTTTACTAGTGGTATTCCTGAAGAATCATATTCATATATCAATTCATCTAAAGGCACAACACCTAAAAGATCTAAATTATGTTTAGCTATTTCTTCCTTAACTCCATCATTTAATACTCCATTTGGAACCTTATTTACTATAAGGAACGTCTTCCCTACATTTAAATTAAGTTCTAATGCTAAATCTCTTATTCTTGCAACTGCTTGAATACTACGTCTTGAGCAGTCACTAACTAATAATAGTGAATCAACATGTTTAGTAGTCTTTCTACTTAAATGTTCCATTCCTGCTTCATTATCTATTACTAAGTAATTGTATTGACCTGAAATTTTATTTACTTGTTCTCTCATTATTCCGTTAACGAAACAATAGCAACCTTCACCTTCAGATCTTCCCATTACTAATAAATCATATCCATCTCCTTCTTCAATTATAGAATTCAATCTATATTGTAAGTATTGAGCTTTTGTCATCCCACCTGGGAATGAATTTCCTTGTTTTTCTCTTTGATTTACTTCTTCTCTAATTTCCCCTATAGTAGCTTCTACCTCTGCTCCTAGTACTTCATTTATATTTGCATTTGCATCTGCATCTACAACTAATACTGGACCTTTGTCATCTTGAACTAATTGATTAATTATAAGCCCTGTTAGACTTGTTTTACCAGTTCCACCTTTTCCTGCTACAGCTATAGTATATCCCATAAGATTTCCCCCTTATTTTGTCAAGACAGAGCTATAATCTAATTTCTCTCTGTCAAGCTTATGCTTTTGCTAGTTTTGGAGCTGCATGAACACATTCTCCATGAACATCATGAAGAGCTTCCATTAGTCCTTCAGATAAACTTGGATGAGCATGTATGCAATCACCAACTTGCTCTACTGTTAATCCTAGATGAACAGCTAAAGATAATTCTGTTAATAAATCTGTTGCATGAGGTCCTACTATCGAAGCCCCTATTATTTTGTCGTTATTGTCTGCTAAAATTTTAATGAATCCTTGGAAATGTCCTATGGCTTGAGCTTTTCCTAAAGCTCTAAAATCGAATTGACCTACATGATACTCTTCACCTTGTGCTTGAAGTTCTTTTTCTGTTTTTCCAACTCCAGCAACTTCAGGCTCTGTATATACACATCTTGGTACAGCTGTATAATTTACTGTTTTAGACTTGCCTAAAGCATTTTCTACAGCTACAATACCTTCTTTTGAGGCAACATGTGCCAAGAAAGGAGTATTTATAATATCTCCTATTGCATATATACCTTCTATATTAGTTTCAAGATGTTCATCTACTACTATTTTACCTCTTTCCATCTCTATTCCTAATTCTTCTATCCCACAGTTTGCTATATTTGGTTTTCTTCCAACAGCAACTAATGCGTACTGAGAAATGATTTGTTTTCCATTCTGAAGTGTCGATACTGCTTTCCCGTCAATAATTTCACAAGTCTGCACTCCTATGCCTGTTATTACTTTAATTTTATCCTTTTTAAACTGTCTCTGCAACTGTTTTGCCACATCTTTATCTTCATTTGGCAATATTTGGTCAAACATCTCTACTATAGTTACTTCAGTGCCTAAAGTCCTGAAAAACTGACCAATTTCGCAACCTATAACACCACCACCAACTATTAATAAAGACTCTGGTACTTCTTCAAGACCTAGTGCCTCATCACTAGTTATTACAACCTTTCCGTCGTAAGGGAACATTGGTGGTACTATTGGAACTGATCCATTTGCCAATATAATTTTATCAGCTTTTACTATTTCTACACTTCCATCTTCTTTAGTTACTTCAACAGTATTTTTATCAACTAATTTTCCAAAACCATTTACAAGTTCTACTCCTCTTTTTTGGAATAAAAACTCGATTCCGCTAATTAATTGATTAACAATTTTGTCTTTTCTTGTCATAATTGATAGGAAATCAGCATTAACTTCACCTTCTATATTAATACCAAAATCCTTTGCTTCTTTTATAGACATTAACATTGAAGAAGATGCTAATAATGCTTTAGTTGGTATACATCCTACATTTAAGCAAGTTCCTCCAACTCTTCTTTTTTCTATTACTGTAACTTCAGCTCCAAGCATAGCTGCTTTTAATGCAGCAACATAACCTCCTGGACCTCCCCCTATAACAGCTATTTTCATATTAAAATCCTCCTATAGTCCTGCTTCATCTAATATGGCTGGAATATTTTCTTCTGCTCCGATTGCCATTATGTGAACTCCATCACATAAATCTTCCTCTTGTAACTGTCTAATAAATTCTCCTGCCATCTTAATTCCTTCAGATACCCAATTCTCTTTACCTGCAGCTCTTAATCTTTCTATTTGATCATCTGGAACAAATATACCTGGTACATTTGCAGTCATAAACTTAGCCATTCCTGGAGACTTTAGTGGCACTATTCCAGCTAATAACTTACAATCCATATCTTTTGTAAGTCTTCTAAATTCTCTCATAGTCTCAATATCGTATACTGCTTGAGTTTGGAAGAACTTAGCTCCAGCGTTTATTTTCTTTTGCATCTTTAGTAGTTGAATTTCTATTGGTGCATACTCTGGCGTTACAGATGCCCCTAAGTAAAACTCCGGCGAACCTTTTAGCTCATTTCCAACCATATCTTTACCTGACATTAAAGTTCTTGCAGTTTGAAGTATACCTACACAATCTAAATCAAATACACCTTTAGCTTGAGGGTGATCTCCAACAACTGTATGGTCTCCTGTTAGAGCTAGCATATTATTAATTCCAAATACACCTGCTGATAACATTTCACCTTGTATTGCTATTCTATTTCTATCTCTTCCAGTTACTTGAAGTACTGGCTCAAGTCCTACATCTTTTAACAGTTTGCAAGTAGCTAGTGAAGTAGTTCTCATGACAGCAGATTGGAAATCCGTTACATTTGCCGCATGTACTCTTCCTACAACAGCTTTTGCACATTCTAGTAAGTGAGAAAGGTCTGTTCCTTTTGGAGGTGCCATCTCAGTAGTTACAGCAAACTTACCACTTTCTAATGTTTCTTTTAATAAGCTCATCTAAAATCCCCCTTTTTAACCTTATCAAAGCTTTTAAGCGTTAGCGCTTGCTTCTTTTTTCTTTATATTTAGGTGTCTTGGATTATTTTGTTTAGAGTAATCTTTAGGTGGTCTTATTTCTAACAGATTATCTAACTGGTTTATACTGTTTAATCTGTCATATATTTTTATCCAAGCGCAATCATTTTCACTATTTACTTCACACTTACCATTTTTAGCACCACCACAAGCACCGTTTAATAGTCCTTTAGCACACATTGTTACTGGACATATCCCTCCTGTCCATCCAAGTTCACATTCTCCACATGCTTTACAAGCTTCTGAAAATTCTCCAACTCTTTCAACCTCACCTATAAATAATGTGTTATTAACTGGATATACAGGAATATTTTTTGTATTTTTAACTATAGTTTGTGTTCCGTCCCCACAAGCTAAAGATAATATTGCATCTACATCCTTTAATTCTTCTTTTAAAGCTTTAATGTCTTTCTTACATTTTAGGAAATTACATGCTGGATCTAATAAAACATGCCCTAATACCTCTTTGCCTTCAGCTTCTAACTCAGCTTTAAAATCTATTAGTTCTTGTTCTCCACCTGTTTTACAAGTAGCTGCACATTGATTACAACCAACTAGAATTATTTTCTTAGCATCTTTAACAAATCCTAATACTTCTTCCAATGGTTTCTTTTCAGAAATTACCATATCTATTCCCCCTAAATTCGCTTATATTTAAGCAGTTGTAATTCTTTATTTATTATTTTGTAATTTACATGCTTTAACTACATGTTTGGCTAATATTGAAGTAGTTACCGAACCAACACCTGCAGGAACTGGAGTCACCATTGATGCTTTATCTAAAACAGAATTAGTATCTACATCTCCACATAAATTTCCTTCTTCATCAACATTTATACCTACATCTATAACTACTGCACCTTCTTTTACAAAGCTTTCATTTACCATTTTTGCTCTACCAACAGCAGCTACTAAAACATCAGCTTCTGACGTTACATCTGATAAATCTTTTGTTTTAGAATGGCAAATTGTTACTGTAGCATTTTCATTTAATAATAACATTGCAGCCGGTTTACCAACTACCATCGATCTTCCTAAAACAGCTACTTTAGCTCCCCTTAGATCAACCTCATAATGTTTTAATATCTCTACTACTGCAGTAGGAGTACATGGTGGGAACCCACTCTTGTCGCCTTCCATAACCTTAGCAGCATTTACTGGACTAAAGCAATCTACATCTTTTTCTGGTTTTATAACATACTTTATAGATTCTTCATCTAGTTGCTTAGGTAATGGCCTAAAGCATAAGATACCATGAACATCATTATCGTTATTTATTTTTTCTAATTCTTCTATATATTGATCTTGAGTCACATCTTCTGGTAATTCTATTACCTCAGTTACTATTCCTATATTTTCGCATCTTTTTAAAGCGCCTCTCTCATATGCTAAATCATCGCCTCTAGCTCCAACCCTAACAATAGTTAACTTAGGACTTATACCCTCTTTTACTAGTTCATTAACTTCTTTTATTAAATTTTCACTAATTTTATCCGCTACTGGTTTACCTTTTATTATTTGTCCTTTCGCTGATGCAACTTCCATATCCCTTGCCCCCTATATTTATTATTTTTATGTAATATATTTTGGGTCTTTTTAAATCTATAATTAAAGTATCATTCTACTGATTTTTCAAAATTATTATTTACCTAAAGCTATCTCAACCTTTGAGTAAACTTCATCACAAATTCTTACTCCATCCTCAACTAACTGGTTTACTTCTTCTCTTACTTTTTCTACATATTCTTGGTCTTTTATAGAATTAATGTTTATTACAACATTTAATTGACCACTAAGTATTGCTGCTCTTAAACACTGTACACCTACACCTACATCACTTATTGCAAGTCTTGATCCTTTATCAACAAGATCTTCGTGTAATTTTATTGCTTCATAACTAGCTCTTACTATATTTATTGGAACCTCACAAGCTACTTTGAGTGCTCTTTCCATAGTCTTCGCTTTAAATTGTTTTTCTTCATCTGTATTTGTTGGAAGTCCATATGCCTTAGATAAAGGCAAGAAGCATTCAGCATCTTGATCTATCATAGATAATAAATCTTTTTCAAGCTTTCCTGCTTTTTCTAGAATTGATTTTACACTGTCTTCGTACTCTGCGTACTTTTTCTTTCCTATTGTTAAATTGCATACCATACTGCCTAAAGCCATTCCTATTGCACCTACTAAAGCCGCTGCTCCACCGCCACCTGGCACTGCAGCTTTAGAAGCTAATACTTCTACAAACTCTACACAACTTTTTTCTGATATACTCATTAATTTTCCCCCTAATAATTATAAAAAGGTTTTCTATTGGTTTATTTTATAGTGTGTGGCAAAATGCCACACACTATTTTTTCTTATATTTTTATTAGAATAATCCAGCGATTACTCCATTTTCATCAACATCTATCTTTTCTGCTGCTGGAACCTTTGGAAGTCCTGGCATCTTCATTATATCTCCTGTAAGAGCAACTATAAATCCAGCTCCTGCTGAAACTGTTAACTGTCTTACAGTAATCTTAAATCCAGTAGGTCTTCCTAATACATTAAGGTCATCAGTTAAAGAATATTGAGTTTTTGCCATACATATTGGCATTTTTCCAAATCCTAAAGCTTCTAAGTTAGCTAATTCTTTTCTTGCAGCTGGAGTAAAGTTTACACCATCTGCTCCATATATCTTAGTAGCTATAGCATTTATTTTTTCCTCTATACTTAAATCATCTTCATAACAGAACTTAAAGTTATTTTCTTCTTCTTCTATTAATCTAATTACTTCTTGAGCTACTTCAACTCCACCTTCTCCACCTTTAGCCCAAACTTGAGATAAAGCAACATTTACTCCTAGTTCCTTACATTTAGCTTTTACTAAATCCACTTCAGCTTGAGTATCTGTTGGGAATTCGTTTATAGCTACTACTGCTGGTAATTTAAATACTTGAGTTATATTTTCAACATGTTTTAATAAGTTTGGAAGTCCTTTTTCTAAAGCTTCTAAGTTTTCGTTATTTAACTCAGTTTTAGGAACTCCACCATTGTATTTTAATGCTCTAACTGTAGCAACTATTATAACTGCAGATGGTTTTATGTTAGCCATTCTACATTTGATATCTAAGAATTTTTCAGCACCAAGGTCAGCACCAAATCCTCCTTCAGTTACAACGTAGTCAGCAAAATGCATAGCCATTCTTGTAGCAATAACAGAGTTACATCCATGAGCTATATTAGCAAACGGTCCACCATGAACAAATGCAGGTGTTCCTTCTAATGTTTGAACTAAGTTTGGTTTTAGAGCATCTTTAAGTAAAGCTGCCATAGCACCATTTGCTTTTAACTGAGCTGCTGTTACAGGCTCTCCAGCAAAGTTATATCCTACTATTATTCTTCCTAATCTTATCTTTAAATCAACTATATCATCTGCTAAACAGAAAGCTGCCATTACCTCAGATGCCACAGTTATGTCAAATCCATCTTCTCTAGCAACACCATCAGCTCTAGAACCTAATCCATCAACAACATTTCTTAATTGTCTGTCGTTCATGTCTACACATCTTCTCCAAGTTATTCTTCTAGTATCTATTTGAAGTTCATTACCTTGGTGAATGTGGTTATCAAGCATTGCAGCTAATAAGTTGTTAGCTGCTCCTATAGCATGGAAATCTCCTGTGAAGTGTAGGTTTATATCTTCCATAGGTAAAACTTGAGCATATCCTCCACCAGCTGCTCCACCTTTTATTCCAAATACTGGACCTAAAGATGGCTCTCTTAATGCAACTAATACGTTTTTTCCTAATTTAGCTAAACCATCAGCAACACCTATAGTTGTTGTTGTTTTACCTTCTCCAGCTGGAGTAGGGTTTATAGCTGTAGTTAATATAACCTTAGCTTTTTTGCCACTGTTGTCTTTTTTTAATAAATTATAGTCTACCTTAGCTTTATATTTTCCATATAAATCTAAATCGTCCTCTGTTAACCCTAACTTTTTTGCTATTTCTCTTATATCTTGAGGTGTCGCCTCTTGAGCTATTTGAATATCAGATTTGAATTCCATAACTGAATCTCCTCCCACAATTTTATTTATTTTTATAACACTACTAATATGTAATAGCGTTAAATTCTAGCAATTAGGATATCCTAACACCAGTCTTTATTACAGGTTTTGTAATGACATTAATCTGTCTTTTATAACTTTAACCTGATTTTTAGTTTCATTACTTGTGTCGTATGGAGATTGGTTTGATCTATCCGAATTTATTACATCTTGATTATAATAAATGAAACCTAAAGATTCACCATCTTCTAAATTACTTATAATAAATTCTTCATCTTCTTTATTTCTAACTTTGTTTCCTACTACAAATACTTTTTCTACACCAATGTCACTACTTAGTTTCTTAACTTTTCTGTATGTTTGTAAGCTTCTTTCACCAGGTTCAACAACTACTACAAAGGCATCTACACCACTAGCAGTCCCTCTTCCTAAGTGTTCTATGCCAGCTTCCATATCCATTACTACTACATCTTTATTTTGTAGTATTAAATGCGAGCATAATCTTTTTAACAATACATGCTCAGGACAAACACATCCAGATCCACCAGAATCTACTGTTCCTAATGTAAGTAATCTAACTCCATTATGCTCTTTACAGAAGTTTTCAGGAATATCATCTACTTTAGGATTCAACTTAAACATTTTATTAAAAGTACCTGTTTCAGCTGCTGTTCTTTCTGAAACTAACTTTTTCATTTCTGATATAGGAACTATAGAATCATATACATCCCTTGGAAATCCTAGTGCCAATGCTAAATTAGCATCTGGATCTGCATCTACAGCTACTACTCTATATCCATCTTCAGCAAACATTCTAGATAACATAGAAGAAAAAGTCGTTTTACCTACTCCACCTTTACCTGTTATTGCTATTTTCATATTATACCACCTTTTGCCATACTTAACTCAAATTTTTAAGTTATTTTGTAGATTTTTTATATTTTTACGAAGATTTTGTTCGTATATTATCGGTTTATTTATTTGTTTTTATCGAAAATAGTTAGTTTTTTAAGAACTAGCTATAATATAAATTTAGACATTAAAAATAAACTACAGCTAGCTCTTTCATGAACTACCTTCCATACAATCTTTTCAAAGTTGCATGCATAGTTTTAGTAATATATATAATTATTAAGCTTCTGCTACTACTTCAGCATTCATCTTTTCTTCAACTAATTTTTCAAAATGAATACGTTTCTTTTCTATATCTGCTATTATTGTTGCTGCTAACTCATGACAGTTAGTATTTACTGTAAATGTAGCTCCAACTTTATCTTGTAGTCCTTCTGTTAATATTTCTACTGTTCTAGAAGAGCCAGTTATTGGAGGTGCAATACCTAAATAAGTATCTATACCACTTGCTACAACATAGCATCCTATTGCAACTGCCTTTTCAGACATCCACTCTGGAGCTATACCTACAGCTGGTATATCACACATATCCATATCTAAATAGTTAGCACAAGCACCTACTACATCTAATATACGGCTTATATCAACACAAGATCCCATATGAAGTACTGGTGGTATATCTACAAGTTCGCAAACTGTAGCAAGACCTTTACCTGCATACTTCTTAGCTGCACTCTTATCCATTAAACCAAATTTAGCTGCTGCTTGAGCACCACATCCTGTAGTAACTACTAATATATCATTTTTAATTAATTCTTTTATTATTGTTATATGAGCTTCATTTGAAACTCCTTTTGCATTATTACATCCAACAACTCCAGCTGCCCCTCTTAATACTCCTGATTTTAAGCAGTCTACTAAAGGTTTAACTGTCCCTGTTGGGTCTATATAAGAGTTTACAACTCTATCTAGTTGAGGTATTATAGCCTCTACACTATATCCAACTGTTGCACTTGATTTTAATTCTGGGATTAATACTTTTTCTTTGTCTCTGTTCTTGAAGTTTAGTACTGCTTCTCTTACTATCTTCTTAGCATCTTCAAATGCTTGCTCTTCTTTAAATTCTATATATGTCGATCCTGTGATTTTTGCTTTTGGAGAAGTTGTTATGAATTTTGTATGGTAGCAATCTGCTACATATGATAAAGCTGGGAATATACATTGAACGTCAACTACCATAGCTTCTACTGCACCTGTTACTAATGCAAGCTCTTGTTGATGGAAGTCTCCCGCGATTCTTACACCATGTCTCATTGTAACCTCATTACCAGTACAGCACATACCAGCTAAGTTTATGCCTTCAGCTCCCATTTCCTTAGCTAATGCTACTAGTTCAGGGTCCTCTGAAGCTAAAACTATCATTTCAGATAATGTCGGCTCATGTCCATGTAATATTATATTTACTTTGTTTTCTTCTAATACACCTAGGTTGGCTTCAGTTGATCTTACTGTAGGAGTACCAAATAATATATCACTAAATCTAGTACCTATCATAGATCCGCCCCAACCATCTGCCATACTAGTTCTTAATGACATATGTATTAAACTATCTATATCAGAAGTACACCCTATATGTGTAGAATGCATTATTGTAGCTATTTCTCTATCTATAGCTCTTGGCTCTATAGCATAGTCTTTCCATATTTGTTGTCTTTGGGCTGGAGCATTTTTTAAGAATTTAGATACACCATATGGTTTACCGAATTCCATTAATCCTACTTCAGCAACTTCGTGAGCTATATCATAAATATCTTTTCCTTCAGTTTCTATATCCCATTCATTTGCTAAAGCTATTAATTTTCTTTCATCTCTTATTTTATAGTTACCATCTGGACTAGCTAGTGCCATAGTATGTGCTAAATCTCTAGCATGGTCTGAGTGAGCTGCTGTCCCTGCTGCAACCATTCTTGCAAAGTTTCTACCTACTATAGTGTGTTCATCTGCTCCACATAGCCCCCTTGGAGTTTTTGGAGTTATTCTACAAGGACCCATACCACATATTCTACAACAGTTTCCTTGAAGACCAAATCCACACTGAGCTTTAAAACCTAGTTTTCTATCGTACATTGTTTCTACGCCATCTTTTTCAGCCTTATCTAATAATACATGGCTATTTAAATCGATAGTCATTAATTTTTTATCCATATTCCTATCCCCTTTTTCTGATTTTTTTAAATCCATTAGGTGATAAAAAAATTATGTCCAAATCGTAAGACTTATTATAATGTATACAAACATAAGTCATCTACTTAGATTATATACTAATTTTTGGTAATTTGGGCTAAAATTTAAATATTTTTTTCACAATTTTATTTACAATAAAAAAGCTACATTTTGTTCTATTTTTATATGCAAAATAGGTGTTTTTTAATGTTTTTTTATAATTTTATAATAATATTTAGTTATTTTTTGTACTATTTTATTATTTTTTGTAAATAATCTTAGAAAATAGTTTTAAATAATGATAATTTTTTATCCAATTTTATTTTGCTACCACTATATATCATACCTATATAGCGGTAGTAGTAGATTTTACTTTAAATTTATATATTGTTTTTTGCTATTAAAGCTCCATATGCTATAGAATATAACTTTGATTCATGTGAATCTGCTCTAGAAACTAAAACTATAGGTGCTTTAGCTCCCATTACTACACCTGCTGATTTTGCATCTGCCATATAAGTAAATGCTTTACCTATTCCATTACCCATCTCAATTGTAGGTACTAATAAAACATCAGCATCTCCTTGTATCTTACTTTTAAACCCTTTAATTTCACAAGCTTCTTTAGAAACAGCTAAATCAAATGCTAAAGGACCTTCTACTATAACCCCTTCACCAAACTTTCCTTCTTCACATGCCTTAGATAGTAAATCTGCATCTACAGTTGCTTGCATTTTAGGGTTAACTTTTTCTTTTGCTGCTAAACAAGCAACCTTTACATCTTCTATGCCTAAAGATTTGGCTGCTTGTACTGCATTTTTAACTATTTTTTCTTTTTGATCATAATCTGGATATATATTCATACCACCATCTGTCAATAAAAGCAACTTATCATAATTGTTAAGTTGATATATCATAACATGACTTAACAGACTATCAGTTCTTAATCCATATTCTTTATTTAATACAGCTTTTAATAATACTGATGTATCTAATAATCCTTTCATTACAAAGTTTGCTTCTTTATTAGATACTAGTTTTACAGCTATCTCTGCATCTTCCTCAATAGTTTCACTATGTATTATTTTAATATCTCCTAATTCGAAACCGATTTCCTTAGCTATATTATTAATCTTTTTCGAATCCCCTACTAATATTGGTACTATTATTTCTTTTTCACAAGCATCTTTTACTGCCAGTAAAACTTCTTTATCTTGTGCTGATGCAACAGATAGTACAACCTTATTGTCACCTTTAAGTTGATCTAAAATCTCATTTAACTTTTGTATCACCTTAATGCCCCCTTATTATTATTATGTAATTATATGATAGCATATAGAAATAAAAAAAACTCCCTATAATTAAGGAGTTTTTGTGTTTAATATTTATCTATATCTATCAAGTTCTCTTAAACATGCTACTGTTATTTCATCTTGAGGATCTAATTCATATGCTCTCTCTATATAATAGATAGCATCATCTAAATCTCCATTGTTTAAGTATGCCATACCTAAGTTGCATAGTATTTCTGGATCTTCTTTTATTTTAGCTGCTGTTTCAAATAGTTCAATAGCTTTTTCTATATTGTAAGCTTCAGCTTCACATAACGCTAATTCTACCATTGTATCAACTTGATGAGGCTTCATTATTAATATTTTTTCGAAGTATTTTTTAGCTTGCTCTATTTCATTCATGTTCTTATATGCTAGTCCTATCATAAATAATAGATTCCACCAATCAGAATGATCTTGCTCTAAAGGTAATAACTTTTCTAAGCCTTCTTCACTTTTTCCTTGGAATACTAAGCTATATCCTTCTTCATATTGAACTTTAAAGTCCATCTTTCCTATATTTTCTTGTAATTCAGCAACTAAATCTGCATCTAGTCCTAATTTTAAAGCTTCTTCCCATATAACTTTAGCTTTAACATATTGTCCCTGGTTATAATAATGGTATCCTAAATGATAATATCCTAATGAGAAGTTTTCATCTATTTGAATTACTTTTTCTAATTTAGAAAGAGCTTCTAATAAGAATTTATTCATAGCTTCATCATCTGAATCTTTTTGGTATTGCTTAGCAACTTCTTGGCAAACTATAGCATAGTGATACATTCCATCTAAATCATCTGGATATAATGTAATTAATGCTTTAAGATATATTAAAGAATCTGTACATTCCCCTATTTCAAAGTATTTTCTAGACATATATCCCATATAAGATCTAATATCTAAATCTATCTTTTTTTCAAGTGCTTCTAAGAATTTTTTATATTCATCATTATACTTAAATTTACTATCTATACCTATTATGTATATCATTGCATCTGCAATAGACATAGAGTTTAATCTCTCTTGAGCTACTTTTTCTTTTATCCCTTTTACTAATACTTCATTTTTTATAGGTACATCTAATCCTGTTTTAGGTATTTCATAACCTTCTAGTTTAAATTCGCCATCGTGCTTTATCGTAATAAAAGCTAATTCTTCTGCTTTTTTTAATAAGTATTTTTCTATTTTAAAATTCATACTAACCTCCTATATTTCCACGCTGTAGGCCTTTGATTTTTCAAATATCTTTTTATCATCATATACAAATAAAATAACATTATCACATTTTTCTAATGTTGAATGTATATCATTTTTTAATTCTAACACATTATATTTAAAAGGCTCAAAGTGTACATATTTTATAATATGCTTAGCTGGAGTATTTACAAATCTAGGTAAATATTCTTCTAAATTACTTTCATTTTGTAAGAACATGTGACTTCTATTTTTTAACTCATCTACTTCTAGTTTATTGAAGAACTGAGGTACGTTTGAAGTTTTACCTAGTGATATATAATCGTACTTAAGTATATCATTAAATATTTCATTATTTACATTTATTTTTTCATTATAGAAATCTAATAAGATTTTGTATAATTGATTTTTACCTTGGGCCATATCAAAATATCCATTTTCATCAAAGTATGTCGCAAAATCTTCGAAGAATTTGAACGGACTTTCTTTATAGAAATTATGAATTATATATCTCATTGATAAAACATAATTTTTAGAGTTATAATATTTTTCAAGTATCTCTTCAATATCTTTAAGCTTTAAAATTTGAGAATACGTTATATAATCATTAAACAATATCTCATAAGGTGCATAGTCTTTGTATCTATATCCATGTTCATTAGCAGTATTTCTAACACCTGTACCTTTTATCATTTTTAAAAATCCTAATTGAAGATGCTCTATTCCTAGATTAAATACATCATTGAATGAATTTTCAAAGCTAGCATAATCTTCATATGGTAATCCAGCTATTAAATCTAAATGTTGATGTATATTTCTATATGAAGCTACTTTTTGAACTACATATGATAATTTTTTGAAATTATCTCTTCTTCCAACAGCTTCAAGAGTTTTTTCATTTGTAGATTGGACACCTATCTCAAATTGGAATAAACCTTCCTTACAATCTTTCAAGAAGTCTAACATATCATCATCTAATAAATGAGCTGTAACTTCAAAATGGTAAGTAGTATAATCATTGTCATTTTCCATTAAGAAATTCATTATTTCCATTGCAAACTTTTTATTTGCATTAAAAGTTCTATCTATAAATTTAATTTGAGACACTCTAGCATCTATTAAGGCTTTTAAATCTTTTTTAACTCTATCAATACCAAAATATCTTAATCCTTGTATTGTTGAAGATAAACAATATTGGCAGTTAAAAGGACATCCTCTTGATGTTTCATAATAAACAATTCTATTTTCATATTCTTTGGGATCTAAGTTTTCATAAGGACTAGGTATCTCATCTAAGTTTTGTAATAGTTCCTTAGGTTTGTTCACTACTATTTCATCATTATTTCTATATACAACACCTTCTACTTCTTCTATTGGCTTATCACCTTGTAAGTGCATAACCAAGTCTCTAAATACAAGTTCACCTTCTCCATATAATATATAATCAACAAATGAATATTTTTTCATTGCTTCTTTACTATCATAGCTAACTTCCGGTCCGCCTAAAGCTATTTTTGTATTCGGTTTTACTTTCTTTATGTTATCACAAAGCTTTACTATATCGTATACATTCCATATATATGTAGAGAATAGTATTATGTCATAATCGTTTTTGTATATATCTTTTAATATATAATCTAAATCATTGTTAATTGTGTATTCTTTAATATCTGCATCTACTAAATCTTTTACAAACTCTTTAAGATATCTTATAGCTAGATTTGTATGTATAAATTTAGAATTCAATGTCGTTAGTAAAATTTTCAAATATTTCACCTCTTTCTTAAGATTGTTATATCTATTACTGCTATTTATAGGTTAAAATAATATGTATATAAAATTCTTATATTTTAAAATTTATCATTTTCTACAAAAAAAGAAGGTTTTTTATTAGTTTTTGTAGAAATGTAAAAGATAAGTACTATGAGTAGAAAGGAAGTTATTTATGGAATTAATTGACCAAGTGTCTATCAACGCTCTATCTAAAAGAGATCTACTGCTTATTGTAAAAGCATTAGAGTACACTACAGAAAATACAAATCTACAAGATTTTATTGACCTTAGAAATAATATAGTAAAAGAATTATGCTTTTTAACTAGTACTACAGAAGAAGATTTTATTTCTTATCTAGAATCTTCAAACTAAAAGCTTAATAACTAAGATTTTTTAAACTTAAGTTCATATTCTCCAGATTTTGATTTAACCTTAACCTGAAGAATATTATTACTAAAAGTTTTTGATATAACTGTTATTTGATTTAGTATTGGGTCTATAGTAGTATCGCCTTCGTTAAGGCCTATTATGTTTCTTGGGTCTACTTTTTGGTTGTATATTTTTTTATTAATTTTATACTTCCTTAATTTTGTAATGTATTGGGACATTGATGAAATAAAATCTATATTGTCTATACCTAAATTGGTTTCCTCACCTAGTATAGATAGTATAGATTTTTTCATGCTAATAATTCCTGAATTTCCTACTTCTCTATCTTCTATGTAAATATCATATAGCACATTTAATATACTAATTATTATTTTATCGTCATCATAATCTTCTACTTTGTGTTCTATATACTTATCTATTTGTTGTATAGCATTTATTCTAGCCATCTGGAACTTGATCATAGCTACTTTGTCTAGTTCTATTGAAAAACCAATTATTCTTTCTTTTATGCTTTGTAATAGCTCTTCATATTCTATATCTTTATTTTCTAATAACTTATGCATCATAGCATTATATAACACTGAGCCTAACAAGTATTCTGATAAATATTGTTCTTTTTTAAAATACTTTACATATTTTTGTATTAAACTAATAGCTTCCTCTTCACTTTTTTGAATATTAGTATTAGATAATACTAATGGTAATAAGAGACTCATTATATTGTTGTACCCAGGTTTTTCACTATAAAATCTATAATAAATTAATTCATCTTTTAATCTGTTATTATCTACAAATACATACCTCTGTGTATTATCATCCACCAAACATTTTGTATTTATTATTATTAAATCCTTTAGACTCTTGTCTTCTATGTCAAAAGAAGCAATATAAGATTTCTTTATTATATCATCCTTCATAAATATTACCTTCCTCATGTAATACTCTACAATTATTATTTTTATCAAGTATAATATTTAATATACTTACACTAATCTGAGTGTTTTAAAAAAAAAGAGACAGCTTTAGTTAGCTGTCATAACAGGGGAATAGTAGTTTCCGAAATCTATTCATATCTACTATCTTACTTTAATTATAATATATTACATTTTTAGGTGTAAAGTATCACTTTTCGACATCCCTGTATCTTTTTTAATTACATCCTCTCTGGAGCATGCATTCCTAATAACTTAAGTCCGTTTTCTATTGTTTGTCTAGTAGCTTCAACTAAAGCAAGTCTAGCTTTTCTTAATTCTACATCTTCAACTACTATTGGGTTATCATGGTAGAATTTATTGAATGCCTGAGCTAAATCTAGAACAAATCTTGTTATTATATGAGGCTCATTCTTTCTTAAAGAAGCAACTATGCTCTTATTGAATGCTCCTATTAATTTTAATACTTCTGCACTATCTTCATTAGTTAATAGTTCATAGTTTATATCTGTACTAACTTCTTCATTAGCTTTTCTTAAAACTGCACAACATCTAGCATGTGTATATTGAACATATGGTCCAGTTTCTCCTTCAAAGCTTAATGTTCTTTCCCAAGAGAAAGTATAGTCTTTTATTCTACTGTTAGATAATTCTTGGAATACTACAGCTCCAACCCCAACTTGTTTAGCTATTTCATCAACATTTTTAGCGTCAGGATTTTTAGCTAGCATTGTTTCCTTAGTTTTTTCTATAGCTTGTTTTAAAACGTCTTCTAAGAATACTACTCTACCTTTTCTTGTAGACATAGTTCCTTCTTCTAGTGCAACCATACCAAATGGTACGTGTACCATATCTTTTGCCCACTCAAATCCAACAAGTTCTAAAACTTTAAATAATTGTTGGAAATGTAAGCTTTGTTGAGAACCAACAACATATATACACTTATCAAAGTTGTAGTTATTCTTTCTGTATACAGCTGCTGCTAAATCTCTTGTCATATATAAAGTAGATCCATCATTCTTTGTTATAAGAGCTGGTGGCATGTTATATTCTTCTAAATCAACAACATTTGTTCCTTGAGATTCTTTTAATAATCCTTTATCTTGTATTATTTTTATAACATCATCCATTTTGTCAGAGTAGAAACTTTCACCTGCATAAGAGTCAAATTCTATATCTAGTAAATCATAAACTCTTGCAAATTCCTTTAAACTTTCATCTCTGAACCATTGCCATAGTTCTTTTGCTTCTTGATCTCCGTTTTCTAACTTAGTAAACCAAGCTCTTGCTTCATCTTCCATTTCTGGCTTACTTTCCGCTTCGTCATGGAATCTTATGTATAATTTTAATAATTCTGGTATTGGATTAGCTTCTACTTCTTCTTTGCTCCCCCATAATTTGAAAGCTACTATTAACTTACCAAATTGTGTACCATAATCTCCTAAATGGTTTATTCTTACTGTATCATAGCCTTGAGAATCATATATCTTATATAATGCATTTCCTATAACAGTTGTTCTTATATGTCCTATGTGGAAAGGCTTAGCTATGTTAGGAGAAGAGAAATCTATTACTACTGCTTTATCTTTCCCTAAATCACTGTGTCCGTATTTTTCTTTTTGTGTTAAAACATCCTTTATAACAGTATCTGCTAACTGAGATTTGTTAACGAAGAAGTTAACATATCCGCCTAAAGGCATTACTTTAGACACTGCCCCTTTAGCTTCTATACTTTCAGCTAAATCAGCAGCTATCATGTTTGGTGCTTTTCTAAATACTTTTGCTAATTTAAAACATGGGAACGCATAATCTCCCATTTCTTTATTAGGTGGTGTTTCTAAAAGTTGTTCTATTTCTTCTATTGATAAGTCTTCTATCTTTTCTTTAAGACAATTGGCTATATATACCTTAAAATCTTGCATTGTATTGCTCCTCTCATTATCTCTTATTACCTTATGGTAAATCAATTCCTAAGTTTTTTCAAGATGTTTGCCATATTTACATATGTCGACATCTATAGTTCTTTTTCACTTATTACATTTATTCCATTACTTCTTAAAAGAGCTGTTGTAACTCCAGCACCTTTTTTCTTAATTCCACTAAAGGTACCATCATATATAAAGTTTGCTCCACAAGAAGGACTTCCTTCTTTTAATATAGCTTCTTTACAATTATATATCTGAGCTATTTTTAGACTTTCTTGAGCTCCTTTTAAAAAGCAATCAGTTACATTTTGTCTTTTATTGTCTACCACAGAGCTTCCACCTTTTAATACTGCATATCCATCTAATGAAATTATTTCAGCTGGATCTCTAGGTGTAGATAGTCCACCTAACTGTTCAGGGCATATTAGTGTGAACTCTTTATCTTTTAAATATTCTATTACATTAGTATTTTTATTATTATCACCAGTATACTTACAATTTATTCCAAGTAAACATGCAGAAACTAATATCATAAAACTTCCACCTTCTTAAGTAAAAATTTACTTTTCTTTATTACTTAAATGTTACTACTGTAACTCCTGCGCCGCCCTCACCGTACTGGCCAGGTCTTTGACTTTTTACATGCTTATTTTTTCTAAGAACTTCTTGAAGTCCATTTTTTAATACTCCAGTTCCTATACCGTGTATTATTGTAGCAAACTCAAGACCTGCTACACAAGCATCATCTAAATATTTTTCTACTTCCATTATTGCTTCTTCTAAGTTAAGTCCTCTTAAGTCAACTTCACTTTTTACATTTCCTGATTTAGATTTTATAATCTTTCTAGTAGTTTTTGTAACTGTAGTTTTCGGATCTTTCTTAGCTCTTTCTAATGATTTAAATGGTAGTGTCATTTTCATTATACCAAGTTGAACTACAGCTTCTTTCTTTCTCTCATCAACTGATACTACTGTACCTTGTTGATTTAATGTTATTACTTTTACTTCATCTCCAGCATTTAAGTTCTTTATTTCTTTTCCAGATACCTTAGGAACTATCATACTCTTAACTGTTGGTTGTAAGCTTCCCATAGAATTAGTTAATTCTTTTCTAAGCTCTTCTATTTTTTGATTCTTTTCTTTAGAAGCTCTTTCTTCTTCTAAACGTCTTAACTCTTTTATTATTTGATCTACTTCTTCTTTAGCTTGTCTAGTTATGCTAAATGCCTCAGATTTAGCTTTTTCTATCATTTTTTCTTTTTGAGCCACCATCTTTTCTAGCTTCTCATCATATTCAAGTTTTAATTTTTCTATTTGAAGTTTTAGCTTTTCCGCTTCTCGTCTTTCTTCTTCTGCTTTGATTCTGTTCTTCTCAACATTTTGAAGAACATCCTCAAGAGCTATATTTTCAGTATCTATAAATTCTTTAGCTCTAGTGATTACATAGTCGTTTAATCCTAATTTTCTAGATATTTCAAAGGCATTTGATTTCCCTGGAACACCTATAAGTAATCTGTATGTTGGGCTTAAAGTTTCTAAGTCAAATTCTACCGCGGCATTTTCTACACCGTCTTTAGTTAATGCATAGTTTTTAATTTCACTATAGTGAGTCGTGGCTATACATTTAGCTCCTGCCATCTGTACATCTTCTAATATTGCTATAGCTAGTGCTGCCCCTTCTATAGGGTCTGTACCAGCACCTAATTCATCAAATATAACTAATGAATCTTGTGTTACATCTTTTAATATAGATACAATATTTGTCATGTGTGAAGAGAAAGTAGATAAACTTTGTTCTATACTTTGTTCATCTCCAATATCCGCAAATACATTATCATATACACACATGCTACTTCCAAAATCAGCTGGTATATGAAGTCCACTTTGCGTCATAAGTGCAAATAGACCTACTGTTTTAATTGTTACTGTCTTACCACCTGTATTTGGACCTGTTATAACAAGTGTATGGAAATCTCTACCTAAATAAACTGTATTAGGCACTACCTTATCTCTATCTAATAATGGATGCCTACCTTTTTTAATATTAATATACTTATCAGTATTTAATTCTGGCTCTACAGCTCTCATATCAACAGATAATTTACCTTTTGCAAATGCAAAATCTAACTTACCTAAAATCTCTTGGTTAGATATTAGCTCATGACTTACTTCTCCTACTAAAGATGATAGCTCTGCTAATATTCTTTCTATTTCTTCTTTTTCAGCAAGTCTAAGCTGTCTTAACTCATTATTCATATCTACTATACTCATAGGCTCTATAAATAGTGTAGCTCCTGATGAAGACTGGTCATGTACTATACCAGAAACTTGAGATCTATATTCCGCTTTTACAGGCACTACAAATCTATCTCCTCTTACAGAGATTATGGCATCTTGTAAATATTTTTGATATGTCGTTGATGTTATTATTGAGTTTAATTTAGATCTAATAGATTGATTTTTTTGTACTATTCTTCTTCTTATATCTCTAAGTGTAGATGATGCATTGTCTGATATCTCTATTTCACTTACTATTGCATTATATATTTTGTCTTCTATATCTCTATACGTATATAATGAATTTGATAATCCTTGAATTATAGGATAATTGAAATCTTCTTCTTCGCTTCCCGCTAAGTTATTTTTTACTATTCTTGCAGCTCTCAAAGTATCTGCTATAAGTATTAAACTTCCCGGATCTAAAGATGCTCCTATATCTGCTCTCTTTGCTTTATCTTCTATATCGTGTATACCTGTTAAACCTATAGTCCCCCTTTTAATAAATATAGCTTGAGCTTCACTCGTTTCCTCTAGCATATATTTAACCTCTTCAAAATCAGAGCTTGGAGTTAATTTTTCTATATATCTCAAACCTAAAGAAGATGAAGCTTTTTTCTTTAATAAATCTATGATTTTATTAAATTCTAAAACTCTTAATGATTTCTTATTCATGCTTCCTCCTACAATATGTAATTATTTAGTTTATTTTATGTATTTTTGTATTATACTATTTATATAGCTATTTATATATTATACATAATCACAGTTTATTTGTAATAAAAAAATCGGCATTTTTAATACTTTAAAAGAGATTTTTTTATTATTATTAACCTAAAATAGCTATTTTAACTTAACCTATTGGTAAAAGGAGTTGGTATTAATGGAAAATATCCTAAAAGGTCTTAATCCAGAACTAGTTTTTAATTATTTTGAGCAAATCTCACAAATTCCTAGAGGCTCTGGAAATGAAAAAGCAATAAGCGATTTCTTGAATGATTTTGGTAAGAATCTTGGCTTTGAAACTATACAAGATGATCACCTAAATATAATAATAAGAAAACCTGCTACAAAAGGATATGAAAATTGTCCTGGTGTAATACTTCAAGGTCATATGGACATGGTTTGCGAAAAAAATAAAGATACTAACCATGACTTCACTAAAGATCCTATTAAATTAAGAATAGAAGATGACATGATTTATGCTACAGGTACTACACTTGGTGCAGACAATGGTATAGCTGTTGCTATGGGAATGGCAGTACTAGCTTCTAATGATATTGAACATCCTGCTATAGAGCTATTAGTAACTTCAGATGAAGAAGCTGGTATGACAGGAGCTATGAACTTAGATGGAAGTCTTCTAAAAGGTAAATACATACTAAATCTAGATTCTGAAGAAGAAGGATTTATATTAGTAAGCTGTGCTGGTGGTACTACTGCATTAGCAAAATTACCTACTAAATACACTAATGCTGATAGCAATAAACAAGCACTTATAGTAGACGTTAAAGGTTTACTTGGTGGGCACTCTGGAATGGACATTATAAAGCAAAGAGCTAACTCTAACAAGTTAATGGGTAGATTATTAAATATGTTAGATGTAGACTTTGATTTAGCTCACGTTTCTGGGGGGTCTAAAAACAATGCTATCCCTCGTGAGGCTGAATGTGTAATATTAGTAAATAAAGATGATGTTGCAAAAACTAAAGAATCTATTTCTAAAATAGCTGATGTATTTAAGCATGAATTTAGAACATCAGATCCTGGACTTACTATAGAATGCTCTGAAACAACTGCTGATAAGGTATTCGATTGTGATTGTAAAAATAAAGTAATAAAAATGTTAAACATAATGCCAAACGGAATTCAAAGTATGAGCATGGATATAGAAGGATTAGTTGAAAGTTCTACTAACTTAGGTGTAGTTACAACTACTGATTCAGAAGTATCTTTTGAAAGTGCTGTTAGAAGTTCTGTAGGAACATTAAAGAAAGAAATTACTAACAGAATGAATCTATTATGTGATGCTTTAGATTCTAAGTTTGAAACTAGAAGTGATTATCCAGCTTGGGAATATGTTAAAGACTCTAAATTAGAACAAATAGGTGTTGAGACATATGAAAAATTAACTGGTAAAAAACCTACTATAATGGCTCTACATGCTGGCCTTGAGTGTGGTTTATTATTAGAAAAAATTCCAAATGCTGAGGCAATTTCTCTTGGACCTAATATGTTTGAGGTTCATACTCCTAATGAGCATTTAAGTATATCTTCTACTAAAAATACTTGGGAATACTTACTTGCAATACTTAAATCAATGAATCAATACTAGGATTTATTACTCCTAGTCAATATAAAAAGGCAATTGTATAACTAATTTATTAGTTATACAATTGCCTTTTATTTTTAAGTACTTATAATTTTGATTACTTATTCTGCTTGGAAGACTACATTATAGTCTTTGAGTTTTCCATTTTCATAAATTATTTTAGCACTAAATATTTCATCAGTATTTGACCATCTTAGGTATAGTCTATCCCCTTCCCACATATCCAAATCAAATATTTTATCAGTATCTATCCAAATCAAATCTCCATATTTGCATGAATTATCTAGTCTACCTTCAAAATCATCACTTGTAAAAAGCATCATATATACATCTTCATTATCAATAAATTTCGGTAGAGTAATTACTCCTCTGTAATAAATTGACTTTAGATTTAAATTAGTTTGATTAAATACTTCTCTCAATACGCATTCTTCAGGAGTTTCTCCATTAACAACTTCTCCACATATACCTACATACTTGCCTTCATGTACATCGTCTTCACTTTTATTTCTGTGTACTAATAAAGTTTTGTTATTATCCTCTATATAACAAATAGTTGTAAGTTTCATACCCAATCCCCTCGACTTATTTTACTTTAGTATATTTGTAAAATTATAATCCTAATTCATCTGAAATATTTTTCATTGCATTTAAAGAAATCTCAGCAAATTCTGCAAAAGGAATCCCTATTTCCTCTATACTTTTCATTGCTTCTCTATTTGCACCAGCAGCAAATCTCAACTCTTTCATTCTTTTAGTTATTGATTTCGTTTTTACACTAGCTAGCTTTTTATCTGGATATACAAGAGTTATTGCTGTTATAAATCCAGTTATAGGGTCTGCTGCATATATTACCTTATCAACTGTTGATATTCTAGGAGTACCATTATCTTCATTATGAGCCTTTATAGCTTGATATATAAATTCATTTCCGAAGTTTTCCTTCTGTAAGATTTCTACAGCTTTAAGTCCATGTTTCTTAGATTCCTCAGGGTCTTCCTTATAATCTAACATATCTGCATCTAAATCGTGTAATAATCCTGCTATAGCCCACTCTTCTTCTTTTCCTAGTTCTAACTTCTTGCCTAGCTCCCTCATTACAGCTTCTAGGGCATAAGAATGCTTTATCAAATGCTCGCTTACTAAGTACTTATTAAGTATTTCTACTGCTTGTTCTCTCATTTCCCAATACCTCCTTAAATATTACATTTTTATAATATTCCTATTCTACACCTTTATAATAATGTCCTGCTGTTACTCCAATTTTGTCTAATTCATCGTATAATTTTGTTGATTTTCTTCCTAATTTGTAGTTATTTTGAATAACTTCAGTATAAGCCTCTAAAACTGTCTTTATTTCTTCACTATTTTCTGTAGTAAAATCTAACCTTAAGACATCTATTCCTATTTCATTTAGCTCATAAAGATTATCTAGCATACATGTTACTTTTGAATTATAAATTGTACTTCTACAGAAATTATCTTGTGATATTTTGTATTGTTCACCTTTTAAATCTCTTAGTGCATATGTAACCTCTTTACATTTTGCAACTCTCTTATCTTTCTTACAATCCCTTACAACTACACCCATAGGACAGTATTCTGTAACCATCATCGGTACATATCCATATACTACTGCTTCTATTTCTACATCAGTGTACTTTATAGTTTCTCTTATCTCATTTAGGTTAAGCTCTTGTGAAATACATACTGCTCTTGCACCTTCATTCTTGTAGTGATTTATTGATTCACTGTTAAAAACATTTAGATAGTAATCTATACTTAAGTGTTTGTCCTTAAAGTAATTAATAGCTCCTAAACTTCCTACTTGAACACTATTTATTCCTATTTCTTTAGCTTTTTCTAATTGATGATATTCTCTATTTCTCACTATTCTAGGTGATGAGTACATTACTCTTTTGCTATATTTACTAGCCATTTCTAATGCTTTATCTAAAGTGTTTATATCTTCATAGTAAACTAAATCTATATCGCATGATAAGACAGCTTCTAGCTGGCTTAAATCCTTAGCCTTAGCTCTTAGCTTGCTTTCTTTGCTTCTTGTTACCTTTGAAGGATTATAAGAAACAAGTTTATTTTTATGGCTTCTATTTTTTATTTTTATTCTTTCTTCACTTAATAAGTCTATAGCATCTCTTCTCATTTGATTTAATATACTTATTGGAAGACTTACATTATCATCTAAATCAATATTAATATCTTTTAATATGTAAGGAGTATTCCCTAATTTTTGAATTTGAGCTTCTATCTTATCTTTTCCTAAAGCTACTTTCATAGCTTCTTCTACTACTTTATCGCCCTCTACAGTAGATTTATTTCCCTTTTCATCAGTTAATACAAGTACTGGTTTTTGCCCTAATTTTATTTTTATATATGCATCTATATTTGATTTAACTAATTCTTTTTCTTGTTGGAATGTAGCTTGTACCCTATCCATTAATTCACTATCTGAAGTTTTGAATACTATTTGATTTCTTTTTGCTTCTCCAACAAAGTCTAACTCTATTATTTCACCTTTATGGCCTATAGTTGTTATCTCACCATTTTTAATGATTCTACCTATAGTTCCTCCACCTAAGTTTATTCCGTCACCTTTTTTAAGAGTGTTCTCTAATCTTAACTTAAGCCTCTTAGCTTTTCTGTTATAGTCTAGAACTCTACCTATATATAAACCTTGATTATTAGGTATTTCAGAGTTCATAATATCTTTACCTACTTCACCTAATAAGTATCCTTTAGTAAACTTTCTATTAAATATAGTATATAAATCACTAATAGTTTCATCACTTACTTTATGGCTATTGTTCATTAAGTACTCATCAACTGCATCTCTGTAGCTTCCCACTACTGTAGCTACATATTCTGGTCTTTTCATTCTTCCTTCTATTTTTAAAGAATGAACTCCAGCATCAATAATCTTATCTATTTCTTCTATCGTGCTTAAATCTCTTGGACTTAATAGATAATCTCCATTCTTATCCATAACTTCACCAGTAGCAATATCAATAAGTTCATATTTTTGTCTACATGGTTGAGCACATCTACCTCTGTTTCCAGATCTATTACCTATCATACTACTCATTAAACATTGTCCAGAATAACAGACACATAACGCTCCATGAACAAATATCTCGATGTCTACCTTAGTGTTATCACATATGTACTTTATTTCATCTACATTTAGCTCTCTTGCTAATACTACTCTGTCAAATCCAACACCTTCTAGGTATTTAACATCTTCTAAAGAATGTGCTACCATTTGAGTACTTGCATGTAATTCAAAGTCTGGTAGTAATTGTTTTATTAATTTAGCCATTCCTATATCTTGAAGTATTATGGCATCTATATCTATATCATATAAAAATTTTACATATTTTATAAAATCTTCTATTTCATTTTGCTTTATAAGTGTATTTGCAGTTACAAAAACTTGTACATTTCTTATATGAGCATATTTAACAGCTTCTCTTAATTCATTTTTATCAAAATTGTTAGCTGAAGCCCTTGCACTAAATTCTTTACCTCCTAGGTATACTGCGTTTGCTCCGTTTTGTACAGCTGCCTTTAATGCTTCAAAGGATCCTACGGGAGCTAATAATTCTATGTCTTTCATGTTCTGCCTCCTTAAAGGAATATTTATCCTATCTCTAGGATACCCTTATACGTCAAAATTAAAACCTTCAGGTTAATTCCTGAAGGCTTAATTTTAATTACTATGTTGTTGCTCTAATATACTTTAGTTCATTTTCAAGTTCTGTATATTTAAGTTGTACTTGATAAGCTTTATTTTGGAACTCAGAAGATAAACTTTCAGCTATTTTAGCTCTTTCATTAGCTTCTTCTAGTTGAAGTTTTAATTCTTCTATTTCACTTTTATAGCCTTCTAATTCTGATCTCGAACCTTGTGTACAGTTACTTAAACTTTCTATTTCACTTTTTTGAACTTGTATAGTGTTATTTAATTCTTCTATTTTAGCAATACTTTCTTGAGCTTCTTGTTCTTTAATTTCAAGTTCTAATTTTAACTCTTCAAGCTCTACTTCTAATTCTTCATTTGGTGATTCTAATTTCTTTTTTAATTCTTCATTTTCTTTTGAAGCTTTTTCAAAGTCTTCAGAGCACTCAAATAAAAAATCTGTAATGTTTACAGCAGTAACTATTGCTGCTACTGATAAGCTTAGTCTTGGATTAGTCTGAGTTACTTTTGTCATTTCTTCATCAACATACTTAGCTACACTTAACATATGTTGCTCTGATTTTTCACCCACCATTGGGTATTCAGCCCCATGGATTTTTACCATAACCTTATTCATTACTAACACCCCTTACGTTAGTTAGTTTGATCTTAAGTTTGCATTTAGCTTTTCGCTTAACTCACTTAATATCTTATCATGTACTTTTGCTACATCTTCATCAGTTAAAGTTTTGTCTTTACTTCTATATGTTATAGAATACGCTATTGACTTATGACCTTCCTCTATTTGAGCACCTTTATATACATCAAATAATTTGTAACTTTCTAAAATGTCACCACCATTAGCTTTTATTATATCTTCTATTTGTCCAACAAATACTTCATCTTTAACTATTAAAGCTATATCTCTAGATGTAGATGGGTATTTTGGTAATGGAGAATATATTATAGTATCATCTGCATTTTCGAATATTAAGTCTAAATCCATTTCACAAATATATACTCTTTGTCCTAAGTTGTAGTTTTCTATTACATCTGGATGTAATTCTCCAAAAGTACCTATATACATATTATTATACACTAAATTAGCGCATCTTCCAGGATGGAATGTAGAATTACTAGTTTCTGGAACTATTTGATATCCTTCTAATCCTACTCTTTCAAGTATAGCTTCTACCGCTCCTTTTAATGTGAAGAAATCAACTTCCCTACCATACATACCTATGCACATATGCTTACTTTCAACTGGAAGACCATTTTGCGGTGTAAATGTATGACCACATTCAAAAGCAGACACTGATTCTACTTTATGAGATACGTTGGTAGATATTACTCCTAACATATTAGGCATCATACTAGTTCTCATTACTGAAGTTTCTTCTCCTAATGGGTTAAGAAGTCTTACAAATTCTCTTTTCTTATCATCTTGAGGAAGATTTATTCTATCTACTCCTTTAGGACTTACAAATGAATATGTTAATATTTCATTTAATCCTATAGAGCAAGCAGTATTTTTAACTGTATCCATGAATTTTTGCTTTTTAGTTTTAACACCTGCAGTAAAGTTTCCTTCTAATTCTGCAGCTGGTATGTTTTCGAATCCATATATTCTAGCTATTTCTTCTAAAACATCAGCTTCTTGTTCCATATCTAATCTGAAACTTGGTACTTCTATTTCTAATTCATTGCTAGATTTTAAATTGCACTTAAATTCTAGGCTTTCTAATATTTCTACGAATTGGTTCATAGGAACATCTACACCTAATAATTTATTTACTCTTTGAGGATCTACAACTAACTTTGTAGCTTCAGGCTTTGATGGATATTCATCAACCACACCTTTAAGTACAGTACCTGCTCCTAACATTTCTATTAATTGAGCTGCCCTGTTTACAGCATCTTCTACTAAGTTTGGATCTATTCCTTTTTCGTATCTTGCAGAAGCTTCTGTTCTAAGACCTAATTTCTTAGATGTAGCTCTTATGTTTTCTGATTTAAAGTTTGCACTTTCTATTAATATAGATGTAGTAGTATCAGTTATTTCAGAGTTAGCACCACCCATTACACCAGCAAGTGCAAGTGATCTTTCTCCATTTGTTATAACTAACATATCTTTATCTAATGTTCTTTCTTTTTCATCTAAAGTAGTGAATTTTTCTCCTTCAGATGCATTTTTTACTACTATCTTTCCTGTAGCAACTTGATTTAAATCAAATGCATGAAGTGGTTGTCCAAGCTCTAACATTACATAGTTTGTTATATCTACTATGTTGTTTATTGGTCTTACACCAGCTTCTATAAGCTTTCTTTGCATCCAGTATGGAGACTCCGCTATCTTAACATCTTTAACTATTCTAGCAGCATATCTCTTACAAAGATCACTATTTTCTATTTCTATGTCAAAGTTTATTTCTTCATCACTTTCAGCTACAGTTATTTCTGGGTACTTTAATTTTTGTCCTATTGTAACAGCAGCTTCTCTTGCTATACCTACCATAGATCTACAATCAGGTCTATTTGATGTTAATTCGAATTCTATTAAAGCATCATTTAAACCTAATACTTCTCTTACATCTTTACCTAATTCAAAAGTTGCTTCATGATCAAGTATGTATATTCCGTCTTTCTTATGCTCAGCTACATATTGAGAATCTATTCCTAATTCTTCAGAAGAACACATCATACCTTCTGAAGTCTCTCCTCTTAATTTACCTTTTTTGATCTTTATTCCGCCTGGTAACTTAGCTCCTACTCTTGCTACTGGTATGTAATCTCCTTCAGATACATTTTTAGCTCCTGTAACAACTTGTATAACTTCACTTCCAACATCAACTTTCGTTACTATTAACTTATCTGCATCTGGATGTGGTGTTATCTCTACTATTTTACCAACTACAACTTTTTCTATTTCTGTTCCGTAGAAATCTACTTTTTCAACTTTAGTTCCTGTCATTGTCATTTTGTCAGCGAACTCTTGTGTATCCATATCTATATCAACATAATCTCTAAGCCATTTTAAAGATACTAACATTTACATTCCTCCTAATTAAAATTGATTTAAGAATCTCATATCATTTTCAAATAATAATCTTATATCGTCTATTTCATACTTAAGCATTCCAAGTCTTTCAACTCCCATACCGAAAGCAAATCCACTATAAACTTCTGGGTCTATTCCACAGTTTCTAAGTACATTCGGATGAACCATACCTGCTCCTAATATTTCTATCCATCCTTCTTGCTTACACATTGGACATCCTTCACCTTGACACTTAAAGCAAGTAACATCTATCTCTACACTTGGTTCTGTAAATGGGAAGTTGTGTGGTCTAAACTTAGTTTTAGTTTCTGGACCGAATAACTTCTTAACAAATGTATCTAGCGTTCCTTTAAGTTGAGCCATTGTAACATCTTTTCCAACTACAAGTCCTTCTATTTGATGGAACATTGGAGAATGTGTTGCATCTGGAGAATCATATCTGAAACATCTACCTGGAGATATAACTTTTATAGGTAATTCTTCATTTTTCATAGTTCTAACTTGAACTGGTGATGTTTGAGTTCTTAATAATAAATCATCATTTATGTAGAATGTATCACTCATATCTCTTGATGGATGGTCTTTAGGTGCATTTAATGCATCGAAGTTGTTTTCTATTGTTTCAACTTCTGGCCCCTCTGCTATACTGAATCCTATTCCCATGAATATTTCAGTAACATCATCTATTATTTTAGTTATAGGATGTTTCTTACCTACAGTAAATACTTTACCTGGCATAGTAACGTCTATAACCTCTTCTAATAATTGTTTTTGCTTTTCAACTTGCTTTATTTCTTCTTTTTTAGTGTTTATACTTCCTTCTATAGCTTGAGCTACCTCATTAGCTACTTTACCTACTACAGGTCTTTCTTCTTGAGACAATTTACCCATTTCTTTACGGATAGCAGTTATCTCACCTTTTTTACCTAAGTACTTAACTCTTAAACTCTCTAAGCTTTCTATGCTCGAAGCTTCTTTTATTTCATTTAAAGCTGCTTCTTGTAAATTAAGTAATTTTTCTTGCACCTTTATCATTCCTTTCCACTTTTGTTTTTGAGTATTAAAAAAAGCCCTTCATCCCTATCTAGGGACGAAAGACTATAGTTTCGCGGTACCACCCTAGTAGCTTAATAATTATTAATTATTAAACCACCTCGAAAAACTTAACGCGTTTAAACGTTAAAGCCTACTATTAATTTCAGCTTTAAAACTCCAGAGTGAACTTCTTTTGAATCCTTAGAAAGTACTTTCAGCCTAGGTACTTATCTCTGAACTAAGTATAATCAAAATACTTTTCTCTTTCATTGTATGTATTATATAAAATTTTATATTCTATTATATCATACCTAAAAATCTCTTACAATATACTACACTAAGTATTTCTTTATTTCATACATTAATATAGCTGAGCTTATTGCTGCATTTAGAGACTCCGCTTTACCATATATAGGTATTTTAACTAACACATCTGACTTTTCTATTAACTCATCATTTACACCATTCGCTTCATTACCTATAACTAAAGCTGTCTTATAGTTGTATTCTACTTGATCATAGAAATTGTTTGTATCTAAATAGCTAGATACTATATCAAAGTTCTTTAATTTAAGTAACCTTAATGCTTCTTCTTGAGTAGCACTTATTATATTCATATCAAATATAGAACCCATAGTAGACCTAATAACTTTTGGATTATATATATCTACACTTCCTTTTAGAGAAATAATTGTATCTACTCCTGCTGCATCTGCTGTTCTAATTATTGTTCCCATATTTCCAGGGTCTTGTATCCTATCTAATATTAATACAAATCTGCTATCATCACTTAAATTTTCTTCTAAAGTTCTTTTCTTATATTTTACTACCGCTAAAATACCTTGAGTATTTTCTGTATCAATTAACTCATCAAATATTTTATTGTTAGTTTTAAATACTTTGATATTTTTATTTTCTAATACCTTTAAGAATTCAGCATGCTCTTCTTTGCTTTCAAAATTTTCATTTATGAATACATAATCTATATCAGCTCTACATTCTATAGCTAGAGTTAAGATTCTATATCCTTCTATAATAAACTTTAAATCTTTATTTCTTACTTTTGTTTTTAGTAATGACTTAGTATATTTTATTTTTTCATTATCCTTACTAGTTATCATTATAGCCATTGCTATTTTCTCCTAATTACTTCTTTATTTTCTGATGCTATACTACTTATTTTACTATTTTGTCCAATTACTACTAAAATACTACCTGTTTTAAGCTCTTCATCCGGAGAAGGCGTTACATTTATACTTTTTCCTGTCTTAATAGCAAGAACAGTTATCTCATATCTAGCTCTTAATTCAAGTTCTATTAGGGTCTTACCAACCCAACTAGAAGGAGTAACTATTTCAACAATAGAGTACTCTGGATCTAATTCTATGTGATCTAGTATGTTATCCGAAACTAGATTATGTGCAACCCTAACTCCCATATCACGCTCTGGGAATACTACTCTATCAGCACCTATTTTGTATAAGACTTTAGCTTGTAATTCATCTTTAGCTTTGCATACTATTTGACCTACTCCCATTTCTTTAGCTATTAGAGTAGCCATTATAGATGCTCTTATATCAGATCCTATTGCTATTATTGCCACATCAAAATTTCCTAAACCTAAAGATCTTAGTGCTAATTCATCTGTAACATCTACTATAGCTGCATGCGTTACCTTATCAGCTATATTTTGAATTACTTCTTCTCCTTTATCAATAGCCATAACTTGATGACCTAAAAGATGCATTGTTGTAGCAACTGATGCACCAAATCTTCCACACCCTATAACTATATATTGCTTCATAAAACTTTCCTCCAAAGTATTTTATCCTACTATTATCTTTCCTTCTGGATATTTTATTAGTTGATTCTTCTTGTTTCCTTTAGATAGTAATGCCATAAATATTGTAAGAGATCCAACTCTTCCCATAAACATATATGTCATTATAATTATTTTCCCTACTACACTTAAATTTGGACTTCCTCCAATACTTAAACCTACTGTAGCAATTGCTGATACTACTTCAAAACCTGCTTCGACTAATGTAAATGAAGGCTCTGTAAGAGATATTAGTAAAGTCCCAATAATAACCATAGATGTAGCTATAAAGAATATACCTACTGCTTTTCTTACTGTTACTGACTCTATTCTTCTTTCATAAACTTCTATATCTGTTTTTCCAAATATAAAACTTCTGACTGTAAGTATTAATGTCGCTAATGTAGTGGTCTTTATCCCACCTCCTGTAGAGGCTGGAGATGCACCTATAAACATTAATATTATCATTACAAATATTGTTCCTTGATGCATGATTCCTAAATCTATACTATTAAATCCTGCCGTTCTAACTGTAACAGATTGCAATAAAGATGCTAATAACTTCCCTCCTAAAGACAATCCTCCTAAAGTATCTGGATTATTGTATTCAACACAAAATACAAATACTGTTCCTAATACAATTAATATTGCAGAAGTTATTATTACTACTTTTGAATGCAGCATTAACTTTGAAACTTTTTTACTTCTTATAATATCTAATATTACTGGGAATCCTAAACCTCCAAGTATTATTAACATTGATATTGTCATTGTTATTGTAAAGTTATTAACGTAAGACATTAAAGACGAAAACGGACCACTTACAGTTCCCATCAAGTCAAATCCTGCATTACAAAATGCTGATATAGCGTGGAAAATACTATACCATATTCCCTTTGCTAAGCCTAATTGAGGTATAAAAGTAGTGGCTAATAATAATGCTCCTATACCTTCAATTGTTATTGTTATTAACAATACGTATCTAGTAAGCTTTACTAAGCCCGATAAATCTATTTGATTTAGCGACTCTTGTATTAAAAGTCTTTCTCTTAAGTTAATCTTCTTCTTAGTTATCAACGCAAATAGAGTTGTAACGGTCATAA
The DNA here is from genome assembly GCF_056171995.1 of Romboutsia sp. LXY-2. NCBI lineage: Bacteria > Bacillati > Bacillota > Clostridia > Peptostreptococcales > Peptostreptococcaceae > Romboutsia > Romboutsia sp. LXY-2. Next base: position 148,445 of record NZ_JBKFGI010000012.1, read on the forward strand.
ATCCTAGGCCACCAGTTTGTATTAACATTATTATTACAAATTGACCAAATGTGCTCCAATATGTAGCTGTATCTACTACTATAAGTCCCGTAACACACACTGCAGATGTAGATGTAAATAATGCATCTAAAAAACCTATACTTTCATTATTTTGAGTAGCTATTGGTAAATTTAATAAGAGTGCTCCTACTAATATTACAAGGGCAAATCCAGATACCATTATCTGGGTAGGCTGCATCTTATTTATACGTGTACCAAGCTTTTTTAGCATCGTATTCACCTTGTTTAAGACCTCCTTTATAAATCATGATTATAACCATAATTTTAAACTGTCTATATTTTCTATTTAGCCATTACTCTATTATATTCCAATTTGTATCTAAAAACAATCATTTAGATATTGTATTCTTTAGATCATTATAAGAACTCAGTAATACAAATAGTATACTCATTACTCAAATAAAATATAGTATTTCCAAATGAAAAAAGCCATCTGTTGATTGCTTTCAAAATAAGGTTTTCCGTATATTATAGTTCCATTTATGTTCTTTATATATAAAAAAAGAGCTGTCTTAAAAAGACAACTCTTCATCTATATAAATTAAATTTATATTAAGCTAATTTTGACTTAGCAACTTCTACTAACTTAGCGAATCCTTGAGGATCTTGTATAGCCATTTCAGCTAACATTTTTCTGTTTACTTCTATTCCTGCTAACTTTAATCCGTTCATGAATCTTGAGTAAGACATTCCATTCATTCTAGTAGCAGCATTTATTCTTTGTATCCAAAGTTTTCTGAAGTCTCTCTTCTTTAACTTTCTACCTATATAAGCGTTCTTTAACGCCTTCATTACGAATGTATTTGCTGGTCTGTATAATTTACTTCTTGATCCTATATATCCTTTTGCAAGTTTTAACACTTTCTTGTGTTTCTTACGAGCGTTCATAGCTTTTTTAACTCTTGCCATCGTTATGACCTCCTTTGTTTTCCTCTTTAATGTTTATCTATATTTTTTCCGTTTGTTTCTTAGTATGGTAATAATTGAGCTATTCTTCTAGCATCTCCAGCTGTAACTATACCAGCTTTTCTTAATTGCATCTTAGTTTTAGCAGCTTTCTTAGTTAATATATGTCTTCTGAAAGCTTTAGCTCTCTTTAACTTTCCAGTTCCAGTCTTCTTGAATCTTTTAGCAGCTCCTCTATGAGTTTTCATTTTAGGCATAATAAATTCCTCCTCTCAGTTAATCATCTATTTTTTTGGATCTATGATTACAACCATGCTATTACCCTCAAATCCTGGGGCTTTTGTTGGTTCTCCAAACTCTTTTATTATATCTATAAACTTAAGCATAACTTCTTTACCGATGTCCTTATGACCAAGCTCTCTTCCTCTAAATCTAAGTTCAACTTTAACTTTGTCTCCCTTTTTAAGGAATTTTATTGCATTATTAGCTTTAGTATTTAAGTCATTAGCCTCAATACCTGGTCTAAGTCTTATTTCTTTAATAGTTATAGTTTTTTGATTTTTTCTAGCTTCTTTTTCTTTTCTAGCTTGTTCATATTTATGCTTTCCGAAATCCATTATTTTACAAACTGGTGGATTAGCATTTGGTGATATTTTAACTAGATCTAGGTTTTTACTGTTTGCTATCGCTTGTGCTTCTTTAGAAGACATTATTCCAAGCTGCTCACCTGTTTCTGAGATAACTCTTAATTCTTTATCTCTTATTTGTTCATTCATTGCTTGTTCTTTGCTAATGGTAGAACACCTCCAAAATTTTTATATAAAATAAAAGGCGAATGATTTATAATCATCCGCCATATAAGTTAACAAATTCAAAAGCCTGTATACAACTTGTACACTAGCTTAACTTATATTTACCTTACTGATATCTTAATCGTAAGGTGAGAAGCGGACTTCTTCTTCGTTTTTATTAGTTATTACTCTATATAATATATCACTTTAATCTACATTGTGCAACTATTTTTTTATTTTTTTATCTGGTTTTTTTTGTAATTTTTGTTTTCATTTAATTTAATAAATAATTTTAATTTTATTTTTTACTATATAAGTCATGATATTTTCAATGTTTGGTTATACTTAAAATATTACAAATTTATGTTTCCTTTTATTTATATCACATTTTAATGTAATAAATAATAGCAAAGATGGAAAATATAAAGCAAATGAATAATCTTTTATTATCTGAGGTGTGTAGCTATGAAAATGTTAGATAATTTCTTTAAAAAATTAAACAAACCAGTTCCAGTATTTGCTCAAACTAAAATGGAAAAGGAAAATCCAAATGATGATTCTAGTTATACTAAACCTAAGACTACATTTGAAGATGTAGCAGGTCTTGAGGAGATAAAGGAAGAACTTTTTGAGATAGTAGATTTTATGAAATCCCCTCAAAAGTATCAAAAAATGGGTGCTAAAATACCAAAAGGTGTTTTATTCTATGGCCCTCCTGGTACAGGTAAAACTCTTCTTGCATCTGCTGTTGCTGGTGAAACAAACGCTTCATTCTTTAATGTAACAGGTTCAGAATTTGTTGAAAAATACGTTGGTGTTGGTGCTAAGCGTGTAAGAACATTATTTGAAAAAGCTAGAAAAGAAGCTCCAAGTATAATCTTTATTGACGAAATTGATGCAATAGGAGCAAAAAGACACCTAGAGAGTAATAACGAAAAAGATCAAACTCTTAATCAACTTTTAGTTGAAATGGATGGCTTTAACAAAGACTCAAATGTAATAATAGTCGGTGCTACTAATAGATTAGACTTACTTGATGAGGCTTTGCTTAGACCAGGTAGATTTGATAGACATATTCATATAGGCTCTCCGAATTTCCACACTAGACAACAAATCCTTAAGGTACATACTAGCAATAAGCCTATAGATAAATCTGTAGACATTGATTTGCTAGCTAAAAAGACACATGGATTTAATGGAGCTCATCTTTCAAATATTGCTAACGAAGCTGCTATATTTGCTGTAAGAGAAAACAGTGAAGTCATTACTTCTGAGCATTTTGACAAGGCATTAGAAAGAGTTATTGCTGGGCTAGAATCTAAGAATTCTACTCTAATAGAAAAAGAGAAAAATATTGTAGCTTATCATGAAGCTGGTCATGCTCTTGCAAGTGATATTTTAGGTATTAACCCAATACAAAAAATATCAATTATACCTAGAGGACAAGCCTTGGGATATGTGCTACAATTGCCAGATGAAGATAGATATATCTATACTAGAGATGAGTTAATAGGTAGAATCAAAATACTTCTTGCAGGAAAAGCTTCTGAGGAAATAATTTTTAACCACAAATCAACTGGTGCAAAAGATGACTTAAAGAAAGTGACTGAGCTAGCTAATCAAATGGTATGCGAATACGGTATGAGTAACTTAGGATTTATGACAATAGACAGCAAAGAAAAAACATTCTTATCTGAGAAAGTTCAGATAGAAGCTAACAGTATAGTAGAAAATTGTTATAAAGAAGTTTTAGAGCTTTTACAAACTAATATAAATGATTTACATGTGGTTTCTAAGCATCTATTCGAAAACGAAACTATGACTCATGAAGAGTTAAAATCATTAATTAGAAAAGAAATGGTTAACTAAAAAGTAAAAGAGGATGTCAGATGACATCCTCTTTTTATTTCATAAGTTAATTTAGTTTTGGATTACATTAACTCTTTCTTCTACTTCTTTAGCTAAAGTACTTATAAATTCATTTAAGTCAAGGCTTCCTACTTCACCATTATCTCTTGATCTTACAGATACTTTATTTTCAGCTTCTTCTTTTTCACCAACTATTATCATGTATGGTATTTTTTGAAGTTGAGCTTCTCTTATCTTAAATCCTGTCTTTTCTGCTCTATCATCTATTTCAACTCTTATTCCTTTAGCAAATAAAGCATCTTTAACTTGGTTAGCATAATCATTATACTTATCTGATATAGGAAGTATTCTAACTTGAGTAGGAGCTAGCCATACAGGGAATTTACCTGCATAATGCTCTATTAATATTCCTATAAATCTTTCTATACTTCCGAAAGCAACTCTGTGTATCATTACTGGTCTATGCTTTTCTCCATCTTGACCTATATAAGTTATATCAAATCTTTGTGGAAGTTGCATATCTAATTGTATAGTACCACATTGCCAAGTTCTTCCTAAACAATCTCTTAAGTGGAAGTCTATCTTTGGTCCGTAGAATGCTCCATCACCTTCGTTTAATATATAAGGTAAGTTTAATTCTTCTAAAGCTTCTCTTAAACCATTTTCAGCTGCTTCCCAATCTTCATCACTTCCTATTGAATTTTCTGGTCTAGTAGATAATTCTAAGTGATACTCAAATCCGAAAGTCTTATAAACTCTATCTATTAAGTCTACAACACCTTTTATTTGATCTTTTATTTGTTCTGGTAACATGAATATATGTGCATCATCTTGAGTAAATGCTCTAACTCTCATAAGTCCATGTAATGCTCCAGATAACTCATGTCTGTGAACTCTACCAAGCTCTGCAACCTTCATTGGGAACTCTTTGTATGAGTGTGGCTTAGCATTGTAGTATATTAAAGAACCTGGACAGTTCATTGGTTTTATAGCAAACTGTTGCTCATCTATATCTACAGTATACATATTTTCTTTGTAGTTAAACCAGTGTCCTGAAGTCTCCCATAATTTTTGGTTTAATATTATTGGAGTTTCTATTTCTTGATATCCATCTTCTCTGTGTATTTCTCTCCAGAACTTTAATAATTCATTTTTAAGTTCCATACCTTTAGGTAAGAATAGTGGGAATCCTGGACCTTCTTCAGGTATAAAGAATAAATCTAATTCTTTACCTAATTTTCTATGGTCTCTCTTTTTAGCTTCTTCTAACATGTGTAGGTATTCTTCTAGATCTTTGTTCTTTTCGAATGATATACCATATATTCTTTGAAGCATTTTATTCTTTTCATCTCCACGCCAGTAAGCTCCTGCAACACTTAATAGCTTAACTGCTTTAACCTTTTTAGTTGAAGGTAAATGTGGTCCTCTACATAAATCTGCGAAGTCACCTTGCTTGTAGAAAGATATTATCTCCCCTTCTGGTAAAGCTTCTATAAGTTCAACTTTATATATTTCTTCATTTTCTTTAGCCCATGCTAAAGCTTCTTCTTTCGGTAATTCGTATCTTTCAACAGCCATATCTTCTTTAGCTATTTTTTTCATTTCTTTTTCTAACTTTTCTAAGTCCTCAGCAGTTAATCTTTGTTCTAAATCTATATCATAGTAGAATCCATTTTCTATTGCTGGCCCTATAGCAAATTTAGCTTCTGGGTATAATCTCTTTATTGCTTGAGCAAGCATATGTGCTGAAGTATGTCTAAATACCTCTTTCCCCTCTACATCTTCAAACTTAAATAAGTTTAATTCACAATCATTCTTAACTGTGTAATCAAGACCTACTACTTCCCCGTTTACAGATGCTGCTACTATCGCTCTAGCTAGTCCTTCACTTATAGACTTAGCTATGTCCATAACAGATTTTTCTTCTTCAAATTCTCTTACTGATCCATCTTTTAAAGTAACTTTAATCACTATCTTGTCCTCCTTATTTTGATTTTTTATAAATAAAAAAACCCGTCCCAAAATAAATATTTGGGACGAGTATTAATTCGCGGTTCCACCCAAGTTGGCGTATATAAATATACAACCCTCTTGATGATTATAAGGTAATCAACCGAACACTTTCACATATTATTAATGCTAGTAAGTTCTGCTCCAAGGTAGTTTTCAAATAGTCATATTTAATGGGCTTACAGCCGGCGACCCATATTCTCTGAAAATTGTTTCTATTTTACTCGTCCTCTTCATAGCTAGTAATATTAATTTATTAGTACCATTATATCAGATAGTTTTATCTCTATCAACAATAATATTTTAGATAAACATAGTTATAATACCTTGAATTATTCCAATAGCAAATCCTAGTACTAAACCTAACTGTTCTATATGCTTTAACTCTGTCTTAGATACTTTTAATATTATCTCTTCTAATTCATATAAATCTAAGTCATTTACTTTATTCTCTACCATTTCTTGTATATTTATACGTGAACTTGCTTTTTTTATTATATCTTCACTTAAATCGTCAATACTATGCTTTACTTCTTCTTCTATAGCATCTTCAATATATCCTTGTATAATGTTTTTTATGGCACTAGGAACAAAAGACATTTTTTCATTAATTAATAATTTTACTTTAGCCTTCATATATTGGACTACGTTATCTTTATCTTCTTCAGTTATTACATTTGATAAAATTTCATCCATAGAAACAAATTCATTTTGAATTATTTCTCCTATATTTTTAGCTATTTCTGCTTTCCTTTTTGGTATAAGACCTATTATTTCTATATTTAATATAGGAATTTTATATGGTACTATAGGTCTAAATATTAGTTTTATAGCAACTACATTAGTAACATATCCTATTAATCCACCAATACTCGCTAGTATAAGTATTCTCATTATATCGTTCATATCCTAATCTCCTTACTTCTTAATTTTAATTATTACTTAGATAAAGCTTACATTTAATTATAAACCCTACTAATTAATTTAAAAAGTAATTTTATTAGTTTTTATGAACTCTTATACTTTTACTGTAGTACTAGTATAGTATTAGTTCATTTGTAAAATTGTTACTCTATCATCAAATATAGAATCTATAGTTTCTATAATTTCTTTTGAGCTATTATTTCTTAAAGAGTCTAATATTTCTATTTTTTTAGGGCATAGCGTAAGCAATGTGCTTATTAAAAAATCCTCATAGTTTAGGTTTTCTTGTATTACCATATTTAATATTTCTTCATCTTCAATACTTTCTATTCTGTTTCCATTTTTATCATAAAGCATTATACAGTTTTGATCAATTATATGTATTCTCAAATAATCTATTTTTTCTTCCTGCATATTTATAAAGTATTTTAGCACATTTACAAACTCATCTTGATCTTTTCTTATAAGAAATTCTTCAAGTGCTCTATCACTTATTGTAGGGATATATTTTACAAATTCTTTAATTCTAAATTTTAAAAATCCATCTATGTTTATATAGTCATTATTAGTTATGTAATTATGAACCTTAGTGTGTACTGCATCTCTTATTAGACCTTCTTTTTCTCTAAATAAATCCAGTGCATATATATATATACTCTCTCTATCTTCATAAGAAACATCACTATAGTGTTTTAATACATATTCTTTAAGCAAAGTATTTTCCATTATGCTAACTATTAAACTTGTAATTTCTTCACTTACTTTTTCTATGTCTAATACATCGTCTTCTTCTACATTTATTAATACTTCTATTTCCTCATTATTATATATCAACTGCTTGTCTAGTTTATTATTTTTAAAGAAGCTCATTGCTGGCATTCTATATTGTTTTAATAAACTTAAGCATATATTTTTCCTTGGCAATTTTATCGCCCCTTTCTAATCATAAGAGGTATTATTGAGCCCAAGTCTAATAATTTTTCTTTGCTTAGAATCACAATTTCTTTACTTTTACTTTCTAAAAATTTTTTTATAGATTCGTAGTCTGGGTGATTGGTTGCGTCTCCACAAAAAGCAATTTCATTTTTTGAAATTAAACCAGTACATCCTCCAATAAATCCATAATCCATATTTTCTAATTTTATATGCCCACTTTGAATTAATAAACAGTCTATATCCGTTTCCTTTAGACTATTATAAATCCCTTCATCAGAAGTAATTATAGATTTATCATCTACTATACATATTGAGCATTTTGCGTAACCTTGCTTTATATTAATCTTTTTAAGATTATTTTCTTCTATATACCTTAATATAGTCGGATCTGTATATTTAAAATTATGTATTGCATATTCTCCTACTATAGCTACATTATAGTGCACGTTATAAGGATATTTTTTTTTCACCTCTCTTTCTCCCTTTACTACCTCAAATCCATAACCTTTTAACATAGATTTATATTCTTCATAAACCTTAGGCTCTACTATTATGCGTCCATCACCTAAATAAAATACGCATATGTCCGGATGATATCTAATACTATCATATGTAGTCTTACATTCTATACTTTTTAGTATTTCTATATTTCTTTTTTTTAATTCATTTTCCATCTGCCAACTAATTCTTTCATCTACCAAAACTAGACATAAATCACCATTGGCTATAAATGGATGGTTATTAAATTTCATCTGATTATGCTCCTTATTATATTCTAGTATTAATATTATTTAAGTATTCATCATTGAACATAATTAAATTATAATATATTTTTAATTTTATAAGGATAGAAACCTTTTATTCAGATCCTAATTAAATTACCCTAAAATTTATAAAAAATTCGCTTTGCTTGAGCAACTACGTTGGTGAAGCAATTCATGTCCCGTTACTCAAACGACTTCGTCCGTTGCTCAAAAAAAAAATGCATCCTATGTGATATAAATCACTAGAATGCATCTTATTTATGTTATCTTTCACCTTTTCTATATGGGTTACCAAGTGCTGACGGAGCCTTAGAACTCTTAACGAATAATACAAGTACTATTAATGTTAATATATAAGGTATCATTGATAATAAGTTTTCATTTATATGGAACGGTAATTCTGGGTTACCAAGATATACTGATAATGCAGTAGAGAATCCAAATAATAAACAAGCAGCAGTAGCCCATTGAGGTCTCCACTTACCAAATATAACAGCTGCTATAGCTATGTATCCATGTCCTGATATAAGTGTTGGTCTGAATGAAGAAACAACAGCTAAACTCATTGAAGCTCCACCAAACCCAGCTAATATACCAGAAATAATAACTGCCATGTATCTTGTACGAGCAACGTTTATTCCTAATGTATCTGCAGCTCCTGGATGTTCTCCAACCGCTCTTACTCTAAGACCAAACTTAGTTTTATAAAGTACATACCAAACAACAAATACTAATATGAAAGCTAAATACACAGTCGCATATGAGTTAAATATAGTATCTAATATACTCCCTGACTCAAATACTCCATTTAATGGTCTAGGTATTTTGTTTTCCATAGGTATTGTAGGAGTCATTGTTGCTCCATCAAATATTATTTTAGATATAAATAATGCAACACCTGGCGCTAATAAGTTTATAGCAACACCTGATATTGTGTGGTCTGCATTAAATGTTACTGTAGATATTGCATGTATTAAAGCAAATACTCCACCTGCTAAACCAGCTATTATGAAAGCTATCCATGGGTCTCCAACTAATACACCTGCCGCTGCTCCTGCAAAAGCACCTATAGTCATCATACCCTCTATTCCAAGGTTTACTACACCTGAGTTTTCAGAGAATACTCCTGCTAATGCTCCAAATATTAGGGGAGTAGAGTACATTAATGTTGTACTAATAATTAAAGCTAAATCTTGCATTATATATTACCCCCTTTATTTCTTTTATCTCTCATCTTTATATATAAAGATCTTAATACACTACTTAATGCTATAAAGTAAACTATAGATCCGATCACTATATTGATTACTTCTGATGGTGCTCCTATAGCTTGCATCTTAGTTCCACCATATTTAAATGCACCGAATAATAATCCTGAGAATATTACTCCTATTGGGTGACTGTTTGCAATAAGTGCAACAGCTATACCATCAAATCCATATCCTTCTTGTGCTGCAAGAACAGTAATATTATGAGATACCCCCATTACTTGTATCGCACCAGCTACACCTGCAAGTAAACCTGCGATAGCCATAGATTGTAATATAGAACGATTAACGTTTATTCCACCATATTCAGCACCAAACTTATTGTGTCCAACTCCTCTTAACTCAAATCCTAGAGTAGTTTTAAATAATATGAATGCTATTATTAAAACAAGTACTATAGATATTGCGATACCCCAGTTAACCTTTGTAGCTGGTCCTACTAAGTCAGTTAACCAATCTATACCTATACTTGCTGATTCATTTATACTAACTGACGCTTCACTGTTTGGTCTAGCTAACCAAGTACTCTTAATCATGAAGTTACTGAAATAGAACGCTATCCAGTTAAGCATTATTGTTGCTATAACCTCATTTATACCAAACTTAGATTTTAACCATCCAGCAAATCCACCCCAAACAGCACCACCAATTGCTGCTAATAAAAGTGTTAATGGTACGTGTATTATAGGAGGTAAGTTTAAACCTGCTCCTACCATAGTTGCAACTAATGCACCTATAATAAATTGACCTTCAGCCCCTATGTTGAATAAACCTGTCTTAAATGCAAATGCAACTGAAAGACCTGTTAATATAAGTGGTGTTGATCTTATTATTGTCCATGCTATAAATTTAGGCTTTCCAAATATACCTTCTATCATAGCTCCATAAGCTTCTAATGGATTAAATCCAGCTATTGTTAGTGCAATTGCTCCAACTAATAATCCTAGTAATATAGATATTATAGAGAATACAATCATATTATCCGCAATATCTATCTTCTTCTTAGATTTAGTCTTATTGCTCATCTTCTGCACCTCCTGCCATCATAAATCCTAATGTATTTTCATCTGCTTCTTTAGCATCTAATATTCCTACTATTTTACCTTCATATATAACAGCTATTCTATCTGATACATTCATTACTTCATCTAGTTCTAGAGAAACAAGTAAAACAGCATTTCCTTCATCTCTTTGTTTTACTAGTGATTTATGAACGAACTCTATAGCTCCTACATCCAGACCTCTTGTAGGCTGAGTTGCTATAAATAATTGAGGTTCATTTGTAGCATTTCTTGATACCTCTATATTATCTACCTCTCTACCGATTATAACCTTTTGTTGGTTACCTCCAGATAAAGCTCTTGCCTTAGTAGTATAATCTGTTGGTCTTACATCAAATCTCTCTACTATTTTCTTTGCATGTTCTTCTATTGCTGCATGATTTAGTATTCCATTTTTCGAGAATCTAGGATCCTTGTAGTTTTGTAATACTGTATTTTCTGCAACACTGAAATCAAGTATAAGACCTCTTTTTTGTCTATCTTCTGGTATATTTTTTATACCTTTGTTGAAGATTTCTTTAGGCCTATTGTTTAATACTTCATGATTATTTATTTTTATGCTTCCAGACTCAGCTTTTCTAAGTCCTGTTAAAGCTTCAACTAATTCTGATTGTCCGTTACCATCTATACCTGCTATACCTAATATTTCTCCTGCTTTAACTTCTAAAGTTAAACCATTTACCGCAGCTATCTTTCTATTGTCTCTAACAACTAAGTTATCTATTTTTAAAACATTTTCCTTAGGCTTTGCTTCGTCTTTATCAACTTTAAAGCTAACTTCTCTACCTACCATCATTGCAGCTAAATCATCTTCTGTTGTTTTTGAAACATCAACAGTATCTATGTACTTACCTCTTCTTATGATTGTACAGTTATCAGCAGCTGCTTTTATTTCTTTTAACTTATGAGTTATTATAATTACTGATTTTCCTTCTTTTGTTAAATTTCTTATGATTTGTATAAGTTCATTTATTTCTTGTGGTGTAAGTACTGCAGTAGGCTCATCTAGTATTAATATTTCTGCCCCTCTATATAGAGCCTTTAATATTTCTACTCTTTGTTGCATACCTACAGTAATATCTTCAATTTTAGCCATAGGATCAACATATAAACCATATTGTTCTGAAAGCTTTTTAACATCCTCTATAGCTTTTTTCATATCTACGGCTCCAGCACCTTTTGTAGGTTCTGTACCTAGTATTATATTTTGAGCTACAGTGAAAGGTTGCACAAGCATGAAATGCTGATGAACCATCCCTATTCCGTTTTCTATAGCAACATTAGGATTGTCCATCTTTACTAATTTGCTATTTATATGTATCTCGCCTGATGTTTGCTGATATAAACCATATAAAATGTTCATTAGTGTAGACTTACCAGCTCCATTCTCTCCTAAAAGAGCATGTACTTCACCTTTATGTACAGTTAAATTAATACTGTCATTGGCAACGAAATTTCCGAACTTTTTAGTTATATTTTTCATCTCTACAACTTTTTGACTGTAGTCGACATTTCTATTATTCATCGCTCCTTATTTCCCTCCTTATTTTAATAGTCAGTATTTTAATTATACTAAAATATCTTAAGTATAACAAATGCTTTTTCGACAATTTTTGCATTATGATTGATTTTTTTTTGCTTTTAGTATATTCAAATATATCAACAGTTTAATTATAATATATACTTATTGTTTTTATAAGTAGATTAAGTGTATTTCATAAAGTTTTTGTCACTTTTAATTCACTTACATATTATTATTTCCAATTCTTATGGAAATATTGTATTTAACGTATTTAAATTAATATATTAATAGTATTTTTTAGATTTATTATATATTATTTGTCTTAAAAAAAAGAAGAACTTAAATAACAGTTCTTCTTTTTAACGTTCATTTTCTGACTATTTTAATATTTAACAATCGAATGTTATATTTTATTTAAACATTTCATTATATTCAGCTTCATTACTAGGTACTTTTATTTCACCTTTAACTATTTTATCTTTTATTGAGTTTACTTCTTCTATTATTTTAGCATCTACTAGCTTATCTGTAGTCGGTGCTATTCCAACACCATCATCTTTTAAACCATAAACTACTGTATCTCCTGATTTAAATTTACCTTCCTCTAATTCTTTAACTATATTATAAACTGCGTTGTCCACTCTCTTCATTGAAGATGTTATAACATTATTAGGAGCAAGGTCATTTTGGTCTCTATCAACACCGATAGCATATTTATTAGCTTCTTTTGCTGCTTCTATAGCACCAGTACCAACATCTCCACCTGCTGTAAATATAACATCTGCACCATCCTTGTGCATTTGATTAGCTATAGCCTTACCTTTTGCTGAATCAGTAAATGAGTCCGCATATTGAGCTAACACTTCTCCATTAGGCTTTATAGATTTAAATCCTGCTTTATATCCATATTCAAATCTACCTATTACATCACCTTTTTTTCCACCAATAAATCCTATTTTGTCAGTTTTAGTCATATTAGCTGCTATTACACCAACTAAATAAGAAGCTTCTTGGTCATTAAATAATATTGACTTAACATTTTCAGGTTGCTTATCACCATAAGAATAATCTACAATAGCAAACTTTTGATCAGGATAATGTTCTGATGCATTTTTTATAGCATCAGCTAAGTTAAATCCTGTACCTATAATTAAATCTTGGCCTTCATCATATAAAGTTTCAAGGTTTGTCACATAATCTGCGTCTTGTTTAGACTCTAAGTATTTAATTTCTATTTTTTCTTTACCATATTCTTTTTGTATTTTTTGAAGTCCTTCCCATGCTGATTGGTTAAAAGATTGGTCATTTACTCCACCTGTATCTGTTACCATAGCGACTTTTATCTTTTTGCCTCCTGATGGAACTTCATTTGGCGTTTCCTCTGTCTTTTTACTACACCCAACTAACATTGTAGTTGCAAGTGCTAATGATGTTGTAAATGCTAGTATTTTTTTAAAATTCATCATATTACCTCCTACACTAATAATTATGTATAGGAATATATTTCTCAATTTCTTACTTTTTATCCATAAAAAATTCTCTTTAACTTCATCTACCCCATTATATTAATGCTGCTCAAAAGCTTTTCTAAGCGACCACGTCTGTGATTTCCATTTTACTTACTATTGTTGTATTCGTATCACTTGGTTGCATGAGTTATGCTCAGATCATGAGGTATCATAGTCCCTTACACGTAAAAAAGAGATGTAACAAAGTAGAATCAACCTACTTTAATTACATCTCCTATAATCATAATTTATTCTTATTTGTAAGAAGCTTCGTATTGTTCTTTATTTTCAGGAACTTTTACTTCTCCATCCATTATCTTCTTAGCTTGTGCATCAACATATTCTAATACATCTGGTGGAACATTCTTGTCACTAGTAGGCGCTATACCAACACCTTCCATAGCTAAAGTATTTACTATATGCTCTCCACCTTTGAAGCTACCTTCAACTAATTGCTTACCTATTAAGTAAACAGCACTATCAACTCTCTTCATAGCTGAAGTTATAACGTTGTCTGGTCCTAAGCTATTTTGGTCTTTATCAACACCTATAGCTTTTTTACCGTTTTCTTTAGCAACTTCTATAGCACCATTTCCAACAGCACCAGCAGCAGTGAATATTATATCAACTCCGTCTTTGTGCATTTGACTAGCTATAGCTCTACCTTTAGCAACATCATCAAAGCTGTTTGCATATTGAACTTTTATTTCAGCATCTGGGTTAGAATCTTTAACACCAGCCATGAATCCAAAGTGGAATCTGTCTATAACTACACCTTCTATACCACCTATAAATCCTACTTTGTTTGTTTCAGTCATCCTACCAGCTATTAAACCAGTCATATATGCAGAAACGTTATCTTCAAATCCTAAAGTTGTTACATTTGGTAAGTTTCCTCCATCATAGAATCCATCTACTAAAGCAAACTCTTGCTCTGGATAATTCTCAGCTGCTTCTTTTACAGCATCTTGCATTAAGAAACCAACACCTACTATTAAATCATAATCATCATCAACAAATCCATCTAAGTTCGAAACATAGTCTGTAGCTTGCTTAGACTCTTTGTAGTTTACAACTACCTTATCTTTACCAAGCTCTTCTTGAAGTTTTTGTAAACCTTCCCAAGCTGATTGGTTGAATGATTCGTCATTTACTCCTCCAACGTCAGTAACCATTCCTATTTTGTAAACCTTATCCTTTGATCCTGCACCATCTTTGTCTGATGAATCAGAATCAGGCTTTGAACTACATCCAACTAACATTCCTGTAGTCATAACTGTAGCTAAACCTAAAGCTAATAACTTTTTAAGTTTCATAAATACCCTCCCAAATTATTATCTGTATGTAATATTAATTTAATTTTACACTATTTCTTTTTATATTTCTATATCTATTTTATACAATTTTTACTTTATTTTTTATTTTTCGACAAATTGAAAGCTATATAATAAAAAACATACTAATATTAGTCTTTTAATTATATAGCTCATATTATTCAATTGCATATCCTATTAATAGTATATCACATTATTCGTATAGTGCTCTATATATATTTTATCGTAAATTAGGGTAACCTAATTGTCTTAAGGCTTCAAAAACAACTATAGCTACTGAATTAGATAGATTTAGTGATCTAGCCTTCTCATTATTAACCATAGGAATTCTTATACCTGTTTCTAAATTTGCTTTAATTAAGTCTTCTGGTAATCCTTTTGTCTCTTTTCCGAAAACAATAAAAGAATTATCTACAAACTCAACATCTGAATGAGATTGATTCACTTTAGTTGTAGAGAAGAAAAACTTTCCGTTTGGGTTTTTTTCTACAACTTCTTCAAAGCTATCGTAGTATTGAATATTAGCTATATCCCAATAATCAAGCCCACTTCTCTTTAAGTATTTGTCTTCTAATGAAAATCCTAGTGGTCTTACTAGGTGTAGTGTTGTTCCTGTTGCAGCACATGTTCTTATGATATTACCAGTGTTTTGTGGTATTTCTGGTTCTACTAAAACTACATTTAATCCCATGTTCATCCTCCTTGTTATTTTAATATTTTATAATTATAACAGAAAAGTTGTTTTGTAAGTACTTTACTTTATAATAAATTAAAGTCTCCTATTTAGTTTTACGTAAATAGGAGATTTTATTTTTAAATAATTTCTGTATTCAAATCATGTTTAATATTTTCCTTTGGTTCTTCTTTCGGTTTAGTATCTTCTTTTGGTTGAGCTTCTTCTTTCGGTACTACATTTTCTTTAGGTATAATTTCTTTCCTCTTAGTTCCTTGTAAAATTTCTTCTTCCATAGGAGGATAATAACATTCACATATTAATTCTTTAACTTGCTCTTCTTGGCTATTATATACTCTAAATGTATTTACTTTATAACCTTCTCTGCCTTTTTTCTTTATTTCTCTTTGACCTATATATAATTTATCACTATCTATATATTTTATTTTCTTTGGTATAGTCTTTATAGTTTCAGTAACTATTTCAATGTCTTTCTTATTACCACTATTTCCATATATTGTAGTAATTATTTTATCTTCAAAAACTTTATTATAAATCAATACAGGCGTGTCAAAATTATTTTTAAATTTTAAGTCTAAACTCCCAGAAGAAACAGTAGCATCTCTTCCTTTTTCAATATAAGAACTTGGTATTGAATGATTTCTAACATTAGTAATTTCTAGTCCAGCATATAGCGCTGCATTGTATATTGTAGTTGAAACTTGGCATATACCACCACCTAGTCCATCTTCCAACTTACCATTTCTTATGACTGGTGCCTTTTGAAGCTTTGATATAAATTCTTTACTGCTAGTATAATTATTGAACGAAAACTCTTCATATGGATTTATTAGTATATTACTTGTCACTCCTGCCGCTGCATATATATTATTAACTCTACCCACTGTATTTTTATTAAAACGAGTTTCAAAAGTTCCCAGCACTGTATCTATCTTTTTCAACTCTTCTTCAACATGTATTGGCTTAATAGATCCTATAGGCATTTGTTCTTCATTTAAAATTATTTTATCTGCCTTACTTATGAGAATATCCTTCAATTTAGAAGTATCAACTTTCACACCATAGGTTTCTTTTTCTAAAGCAATAGAATCATTTTCTATTTTTATAGTAGCATTTATAGGTTCTTTATCAATTTCCTTTTTTATATAACTAATATAGTTTTCTATACTTTTATCATCATAAATGTATTTTAGGTCTATTTTACAAGTCTCTCCCATATCAAGCTTTACTTTAGTTTTTATATTAGAGATAAAACCTTCCCCTCTACCAATAGAGTACGCATCTTCTATTGCTTCTTTAATTTTATAGTTTATATTTAGTTCACTTAACTTTATTTGATAGTTTTTTTCCCCACAGTGTAGATTAAGCTCGTCATTATTTTTTATTATCTCTTTTAATTTAATTTCCGCTTCACTTTTTGTTAATCCCGAAAAGTCTATATTCTCGATATAAACATTTTTGTGGATTTTGCCTTCTAGTTCTAGTGTTTCTACACATATTGTATTTCCTAAAAAAAAGATTACCATTGATAATACTACTACCACACTAAGCTTTTTCAACTCTGTCAGTCCCTTCTTGATAGTAATTACAATCACTTTTTATAGGGCAAATTTCACATTCTGGCTTTCTTGCTTTACACATCCTCCTTCCATGGAAGATTAAAACATGATGAGAATGAGACCATCTATCCCTTGGTATAACATTCATTAATGCAAACTCAGTTTTTTCAGGTGTAGATGTATTAACTATACCTATCCTATTGGATACTCTAAAAACATGAGTATCTACAGCTATTGCAGGTTGTTTAAAAGCATTACTAAGTACTACTCCTGCTGTCTTTCTTCCCACACCTGGTAGTTTTACAAGCTCCTCTAATGAATCTGGTACTTGTCCATCATAATCTTCACATATAGTTTGCGATGTTTCTTTTATCTTTTGAGCCTTACTTTTGTATAGTCCACAAGTTTTTATTTCTTTTTCGATGTCACTTATACTTAGTTTTGCAAAATCTTGTGGTGTATTATATTTTTTAAACATTGCCTCTGTAACTATGTTAACTCTTACATCAGTACATTGAGCTGATAAAATAGTTGCAATTAACAATTCAAATGCTGTAGTATAATTTAGCTCACACTTTGCATCTGGATAAGTTTCTTCTAAAACATCTAAAATTTTGTTAACGTTTTTCACTTTAATCTCCCTCTTTTGTTTTAATAATTATAGTATCTATCATAATTAAATAATATATTATAACTTACTTTCATATTATTTATGGAATTATTTCTACAATAAACAAAAAAAGCAAAAACTTAATTGCTTTTGCTTTTTTTCTATATTTACCCAGTTTTTTTATATACTAAACTTGTTTTTTTGCTGGCATTTGAATTTCATAAAACTTACGCAACTTAGCTACTACTAGTTCTTTTACTTTTTCAAATTCTACGCCAGTTATTATTTCAACAGCTTCTTCTACTCTTTCAACTGGATATATCTTAAATTTACCTTCCTTAATTGCATTACTAACCTCATCATCTAATATTAAGTTTCTAATATTATTTTTAGGAATTATAGCTCCTTGGTCTCCTGTAAGTCCTTTTTGCTTGCAAGCATAGTAGAATCCTTCTATTTTTTCAGTAACTCCTCCTACAACTTGAATCTCACCTTTTTGATTCATAGATCCTGTAGCCGCAATACTTTGTTTTATTGGAAGCCCTGATAAAGAAGATAATAGTGCGTATAGTTCTGCACCAGTTGCACTATCTCCATCTACACCACCATAGTTTTGTTCAAAACATATATATGAATTTAGTGATATAGGGAATTCCTGAGCAAAGTTTTCAGCCAAATACCCACCTAATATTAATACCCCTTTACTGTGTATAGGCCCACTCATATCGACTTCTCTTTCAATATTTACAATACCCTTATTGCCTGGGCTAGTAGTTACAGTTATTCTAGATGGTCTTCCAAAAGAGTATTCACCCATATTAAGAACAGACAATCCATTGATTACGCCTACCCTTTCACCTTCTGTTTCTATTAATGTAAATCCTTTTTCCATAGATTCATCAATCTTATTTTCAATTCTTGATAATCTATTTCTTCTTTCATAAATAGCTTTTATAACATCTTCTTTATCTACAAACTCAGTATCTTTCATATTAGAATAAGCATTACCCTCAACTATTATCTCCATTATTTTGTTAAATTGAGTTGATAGTTTCTCTTCATCACCAGTTATTTTAGTACTATATTTTATAATTTCTTGAACTGCTTCATAAGTAAAATGCTTTAATTTATTTTTATTACATTGAAGCGCTATAAATCTAGCAATACCCTCTTCATTATTTCCACTCTTATCCATTTCATTGTCAAAATCTACAAGTATTTTAAAATACTTACTAAACTCACTATCATAATTGTATAGTACATTATAAATATAATTACTGCCAATTAAGATTACCTTCATATCTATAGGCATACTTTCCGGCTTAATTGCGGTTTGTGTGTCTACACTTATTTTTCTAGATTGAATAGTTCTTTTTAACATATCCCAAGATAGTGAGTATCTTAAAAGTTGATCTGCATATAAAACTAAATAACCGCCATTTGCCTTATGAACAGCTCCAGGCAATATTTTTGTAAAATCTGTTTTAATATTACCATTGTAATAATCATATTCAGCCTTTCCAAATAAATTAGCTGGACTAGGATTTATTTCTACTATTACCGGCGCAGAGTTTATATTTTTATCTCCACCATTATCTACAAATAAATTAACCTTATATCTCGTAAAATGATCTTTATCATATTTATCTTTTAATTCTTCTTCGTCCATATAGAATAAATATACATACTCTAAAATATCTTTTCTAATATTTTTTAGGTATACTAATACCTTGTCATATTCCTTATATTTTTCTCTTAAAGAATTTATATGAGGATCAACTACAAACTTTCCTACTTCTTCTTCTAGTTCTAATATGGCTTCTTTAGCTGCATCTTCTAAATCTCTTATTTTATATACAACTTGAATTGCCATATTCTCTAAATCTCTTTTTACTTTGTAGAATTCGTCATCGTCTGCGTCTTCTTCTCCTTCTTCTTCTTTAATTGGTATAAATACCATTCCTACTTTACTATTTTTTAATTTAAAGCCTCTTTCTTCACCATATTTCTTTATTTTTTTTAGTAAAGCTTCTTTTTCTATCTCAAACTCTTCAATAAGTTGATTTTTTCCGATTTCAAAATCTTCACTTTCAAAAGCATCTCTTAATTCATCTAGTAAAGTTTCAATTAACTTTTCCATGTCTTTCTTAAATACTTTACCTAAGCCTTTTTCGAGACCAATAATTACTGGTTCTCTTGTTTGCTCAAAATTATATACATAGCACCAATCTTTATGGGTATTCTTATTGCTTGCATATTTGTTTAAAGCTTTTAAAGCATATGTGCTTTTTCCAGTCCCTGAGTCTCCAGCTAAGTATATGTTATAGGCAGGATTATCTATTCTTAACCCAATTTCCATAGCCTCTATTGCTCTTTCTTGACCCAATATGCTTTGTAATTCCTCTATTTCTGATGTATTATTATAACTTAGCATAAACCATCCTCCCTTCTTAACCATAAATATAGATATCAATGTTAAGTTAGATATTTATTAAAGTATATGATTGAAGTTTGGATAATTTTACTCTATTTATTTTTGAATTTCTTGAACAACCTCTAAATTCCTCTTAATGATACCTTTGCCTCTCCAGCTAAATGCTTTATCTCCATATCTTCTTTTAAATTCTTTATTTGATATTTCATTAATTTCATCATAATTAAGTTTGGTTATTATGTTATCCTTAAACTCCTCAATTTCAGTTATAGGTACTTTATTGTTATGAGGACATACATCTTGACAAATATCACATCCAAATACTTTACCACTTTCTTTTAGCACCGATATTTCTTCCTCAGATAATTCTCCTTTTTTCTGGGTAATATAAGACAAGCATCTCTTAGGATTCAACTCAAAATTTCCCAATATAGCATTTCCCGGACAATATTTTACACATTTATTGCACTTAATACAGGTTTTCGGCAAAGGCTCATCTGGGGAAAATTGATAATTATTTATTATATATCCTATAAAAACATAAGATCCATATTCATCTGTTATAATGTTATTATTTATTCCAAAATAACCTATTCCAGATAAATAAGCCAAATGCCTGTCCACCAACGGTCCATTATCTGCAAAAATCTTATATTCAAATCCCTTTATTTCCTGCTCTAAATAATCACATATTTTTTGTAACATCTCTTTAGCAACAATATGATAGTCTTTTCCATAGCAGTACTTTGAGATATTTGAATCTTCCTTTTCTCCAATATAATAAGGAAAAGCGCATACAATAATTGACTCCGCATCCTCCATTGTGTTTTTAGGATTAATTCTATTTTCAATAATAGCTTCTTCCATACCAGTAAAGTATCCATTCGCTAATTTATGTTTTATAATTCTCTCTAAATTATTATAAGGACCAACACCTGCTATACCTACACATTTTAGTCCTATACTTTTACAAAATTCTTTTAATTTATTTTTATCCATAAAATTTCCTTTCAATAATGGTATATTAGTTTTATAATAACTAAACATAAGGATGGTGATAATTTGATTAAATTAACAATACCAGGTAGACCTATTAGTAAATCAAATTTTAAACTTCATAATGTTCACGGTCAAGCATGGATGCCATCAACAGGTAAACATTCCAAATATTTAGCTTACGAAAACATGATTGCAGGATTCATTAATCAACAGTACCAGGGCGAAACAATTGAAGAAGATTTAATAACTATACTTAAGTTATACTTCCCAAACAAAAAGATGGGTGACCTGCACAACTACCCAAAAAGTATCTGCGATGGTATAGAAAAAAGCGGAATAATAAAAAACGACAAACAACTTAAACCAGTTCTGTTATTCGACTTCATAGACAAAGAAAATCCACGAGTAGAAATAGAACTTTATCCCGTGTCTAAGTTTGATGTTTCTTATATTATAAATCCCAAATAATATTTTTATCCATTAGAGCATTAAAAAAGGTTGTATCATATAGTAGAATTTCACTTTGATACAACCTTCTAAATATTTTATCCTAGTTTTGATACTACGTCTTTTAACATTTCTCTTATTGGTAACTCATAAGGACATTTAGTCTCACACTTACCACATTCTATACAATCACTGGCTTTAACATCAAGAGCTGCATATCTTTCTTTTGCCCAGTCTTTTAAGTTGTACCTTGTGTAATATCCTTCTAATAAGAAGTTCGTAGGTATATTTATGTTAACTGGACATGGCATACAGTACTCACATCTTCTGCAGAACCTTTTACCTAAAGTATTTCTTATTTTTTCAATCTTTTCATTATCTTCTTCAGTTAATTTAGTATTCCCTATTACAGATATATTTTGTTTAACTTGTTCTACACTATCCATTCCTGGTATAGCCACACTTATATATTCTTTAGATAATATGTACTTTATTGCTAAAGTTGCATCATCTAAAGCTCCTCCTGCTAAAGGCTTCATAACAATAGTTCCAATACCTTTTTCATAAGCTTTTCTAAAAACCTCATCAGCTTGATCTTCTACTATATTGTATGGAAATTGAATAGTAGAGAATTTATCAGTTTCTACTACCTTTTCTATTGTTTCTAAAGCATGACTAGTGATTCCTATATACTTTATTTTACCTTCTTCTTTCGCTTCTAATAAGGCTCTATATGCCATATCATATTCAAATATATTATCATATTCTTCTGGCTTCACATTGTGTAATTGATATAAATCTATATAATCTGTTTTAAGATTTTTAAGACTTATTTCAATATCTTTTTTCATATTTTCATAATCTCTAGACATACTTTTAGTAGCTATAAAAAACTTTTCTCTTTTACCTTCAATTGCGTTTCCTATATATTCTTCACTTATTGTATACCCTCTAGCTGTATCTATAAAATTTATGCCCTGAGCCTCTAATTCATTAATAACCTCATTTGTATCTTCTTGAGTTATTCTTTGAATCGGAATACCCCCAAACCCTACTCTTTTTATTTTCATATCAGTATTTCCTAAGTAATCCATAATACACCCCTATCTACGGTATCTTTTATACCTATATTATAGTATAAGTTTTACTTAGAAGTCAGTATATCTTTTATCATTTGAATTTCTCTTTTATGACCTTCATCTTCAAGAGGTGTCTCTAAATAAAATGGAAGATGCTTTAATTTCGGATGAGTTATAAAGTTAATTATTGCCTCTAATCCAATTTTACCGTCACCTATTACTTCGTGTCTGTCCTTTTTTTGACCAAAGTCCATCATACTATCATTTAAATGAACAGCTTTTAATTTATCTAATCCAACTATTCTATCAAATTCCTCTAGTACTCCGTCTAAATCATTAACTATATCATATCCAGCAGAAAATACGTGACAAGTATCTAAACAAACACCCATTTTTTCTTTATGATTAACTCCATCAATTATCTTCTTTATATGCTCAAAATCAAATCCTATTTCTGTACCTTTCCCTGACATAGTTTCTAAAAGTACAGTTATATTTTCATCACCTTTTATAGCTTCATTTAATCCTTGAATTATTTTTTCAATTCCAGCTTCTATTCCTCCACCTACATGACTTCCTGGATGGAAACATATATACTCTACACCTAAATAATTCATTCTTTCTATATCTTCTTTTATTACCATTTTAGCAAATTCATACACTTCTTCTTTTGCCCCACCTAGATTCATAGTGTATGGTGCATGTGCTAAAAGTGGTCCAAAGTTATTTTCTTTTCTTATTTGTTGAAATCTATTTAAATCTTTCTCATCAAAGGCTTTTGCACTTCCACCTCTTGGGTTTCTGCTAAAAAATTGAAACGTATTTGCTCCAATCTCTACTGCTGTTTCTGCAGCCTTTGTAAATCCTTTTGCTATTGATATATGCGGTCCTATAACTAACATAAACTTTCCTCCTAATAATGTCCTATTAATATCTTATAATTTAATTATACCCAAAAAAAATAAGTATCAACAATGTTGATACTTATTATACTGTATACTCCTCTAAGCATTCACCCTCTGCTAGCGGAATAGCAACAATATTAATATTGTATTTTCTATCTTCTTCACGATCTCGGTTATTTAAAAGCTGGTCGATTTTAGATTTTATAGTATCATTTAATTCTTTAATCTCATCATGACTAAAGCAAATATTATGATATTCTATAATATTCTCACTATCTAATATTTCGTCTTCAGCAGCCTTATAAAATAACTCACTCATATCCTCAAATTTAGATATACATAACTCTTCTTTTTCTCCTTCATTGTCTAATGAAAAATTAAGCACTTTTTTTCCAATCACTATATTCTTAGCACTTGGATAATAATACTTTTCAACAATTCCAGATTTGATTTTTTCCTCAACTAATTCTAAAATCCCCACTTTATATAAAGTTTTAATGTGATAGTTAATTTTTGCATGTGGTTCATCTAATAATTGAGACAATTGTTTTGCTGACAATGGTAATTTGTCAAATGTCTTTAAAATATCTATTCTTCGAGGGTGCGCTATAGCTTTAATACATTCTAAATCTCTTAGTACAAGTACTTCTTTCATTCCCTCAACCCCTAAAAAAAATTTAATTTATTATAATTCAATTATATATGAAGTATGTTTAATTGTCAAAAAATTCTATAATTTAAAATAAATTTAACACATCTTTAGAAAATATTCAGTTCAAATTTATTTGATAGGTCTTCTAGAATCTTAAGACCAGCTATACTGTTACCTTTTTTATCTAGAGCAGGACCATAAAGACCTATTCCCATTTTATTAGGAACAGAGGCCATTATACCTCCTCCAACCCCTGATTTAGCTGGTATTCCAACTTTTATAGCAAATTCTCCAGAAGCATCATACATACCACAAGTTATCATAAATGTCTTAATAATTCTAGTTACTCTTTCATCTATTAATCTTTCTCCGTTTTCTATATCAACCCCATAAGTTGCAAGATTTATTCCCATTCTTGCTAAATCAACAGCATCTACCTCTATAGAACATTGTTTAAAGTATAAATCTAAAACCTCTTCAACGTTCCCATCTATAAATCCATCATTCTTTAATAAATAAGCCATAGCTCTATTTCTATCACCAGTTAATTTTTCTGATTTATATACATCATAGTTAAATCCTAGGTTATCATTTTTAGCTAATCTTCTAAAGAACTTTAACATTCTTTCTTCTTTTTCTTCTAAGCTATTTCCTTTTATTAAAGATGTAGTAACAATAGCTCCAGCATTAATCATTGGATTAGATGGTCTTTTTGTATCATTAGTCTCTAACTTCATTATTGAGTTAAATGGATCACCACTAGGCTCCATTCCTACTTTTGAAAACACATATCCTAAGTCATTATCCATTAATGCCATAGCAAGAGTTACTACCTTAGAAATACTTTGTATAGTAAACTTCTTATCGCAATCTCCAGCTTTATATACATTATTATCTTTATCTATTATACATAATCCTAAATCACTTCTAGATGCATTCTTAAGTTCCGGTATATAACTAGCAACCTGTCCGTAATTAGTGTATTTTCTATTGGCTAATAATATTTCATCTAACATTTCATCTAATATTTTTTCCATATGTACCTCCTAAACTTCTTTTTTAATCTTAAGTTTATATAATAACATAAAAAGTCCTGTTATCAAAATAATACCAGGACTTGATTGCTTTTAATCTACTATTCTACTCCCACCTATAAATTCTCTAAGTATTGATATTGAAGGTATATCAGAAACATCCTCTAATTCAACAAAATACTGTAAGAACTTTAATAATCTATTAGCTTCTATATAAGTCGGATCTTCTTTTGTTATAGCCTCTAGAAGTGGCTTTGCATATGTTTTTAATACAGATAATTCATAAACACACGCAGAGTTAAATATAATATCTGCTTCTTCCTGATATGGGAATATATTTTTCTTTTCTCCTCTTCGTACTGAATTCCACTGAGATATGGTTTTTTGAGCACTATATCCTCTAAAGTTATAATCTCTTACCATTCTTCTTATTAATCTTAAATCTGTAGTTGGTATTCTATTATGATCATCAAGGTTTATCTGAGTTAAAGCACTTATATATATTTTAAACTTATCTTCATCAGGTATTGATGAAGTTAACATTGGGTTTAATCCATGTATACCTTCTAAAATTATAGGTTGATTATCACTAATTTTTAACTTTTTATTAGTTTCTTCTCTTTTACCAGTCTTAAAGTTAAACTTCGGCAGACTTATTTCTTCTCCATTTAATAATCTCTTTAAGTCGCTATTAAATCTATCTAAATCTATTGCATAAATAGATTCAAAGTCATAGTTTCCGGATTCATCTAAGGGAGTGTCTTCTCTGTTTACGAAGTAGTCATCTAGTGATATTGATACTGGTTTTAAATTATTTACACGAAGATGTATAGATAATCTATGTGCAAAACTTGTTTTTCCAGATGAAGATGGAGCTGCTATCAATATAACTCTTTTTCCTTTTTCTTTTACTATATCCGCTATTTGAGAAAGCTTCTTCTCATGAAGTGCTTCTACTGTTCTTATTACATCTGGATATTCATTATCTTCTATAATTTTATTAAGCGTAATTACTTTGTCTACACCTAAAAGTTTTGACCATTGCTCTGCTTCATGATATATACTAGATAGTTTAGGTTGAGGAGTTAACTTTGTTGGTATATTTTTATTTTCTTCACTAGGACCTAAAACAATAACACCTTTATTATATAGCTTCACATCAAATGTTTTTATATTTCCTGTAAAAGGTAACATATATCCATAGAAATGATCTATAAATCCTCTACATTTGTATATTTTAACATCTTCATATTCTTTGTATTTAAGTAACTCTGCTTTTTCAACCATTTTGTAACTCTCAAATATCTTTATTGCTTCATCTCTAGTTGTAGTTATTTTTTCAATTTCATGGTTACTATTAATAATTTCAGTCATTTTTTCTTTTATATCTTCAATATCTTTTTCACTTAAAGGTGTTTCTTTGTGAACCTCACAGTACATACCATTAGATAAAGAGTGCTCTATTGTTACTCTACAATTATTAAATAACTCCTTACAAGATATTATAAATACAAAAGACATAGTTCTAAAATAAACTCTTGAACCATCTGCATTATTTGTATCTAAAAACTTTATTTCGCAATCTTTATTCACACTATAGCTTAGTTCTCTCAGTTTATTATCTATAACTCCAAGAGTTATATAACCTTTATAGTTATTTTCAACTTCTTTTGCTATATCATTAAGTTTTATACCTACAGAATCATCTTGAATATTAAATTGTTTTATTTGATTATTAACGTTTAAATTTAAAACTTTCATATTGCTCTCCTTCCCCTAGATATAGGAAAAAGAGGTATTTATACCTCTCCTACTATCTGTTTTATTGTTTTTATGCTGTCTTCAATATGTTCATAACAAATTTCCAAAACTAAATACTTTGGATTCAATCTCAGTATTTCTTCTATATGGAAATTAGATAATATACCTTTTCCAATTCCTATATGTATATCTTCTATTCCATCGTTATCACTTAAGTGAACTAAACTTATTTTTTCTTTTAGTTTTGATAAATAATCATCCTTATCAATTAAATTATGCCCACTATCATAGCAAAAATATAAATTATTTTTTTGACTCTCATTAAATATATACTCAAAATCTGAAGATTTATTTCCTATATTAGAAAAATTACCTTTTTTGCAATATACATTTTCTATAAATATATCTGTATCAATTTTTATATCATCAAAAAATTTAATACTATTTTTTAAGTACTTTTGTCTATTAGAATTCAATCTATTGGTCATAATATAACCTAAATGCATATTATAGTATTTAATATTAAATTCTTTTAATTCATTATTTACTTCTTTAATGAAAGAAATCCATGATTTCCTTATGTATTCTACATTTTCGCAACTATTAAGTTCTAATGGCAAATGGATACCAATGCTTAAATTTAAATTGCATATTTCTTCTTTATATTTATATAGTTTATTACAGTCATCAATATTATCTATTCCTATTTCTAAATGATTTATACAATCTATTTTTTTACAAAGCTTTAGGGCTTCTTCTATATTAAATAATAAGGTAGGAATACCTATATTCATAGTATCACCTATTTTACAGTACCTATTTTATTGAATGGGAATAATCTAACCATTACTTTTCCCATAACATGGTCTTCTGGTACTAATCCTACATCTGACATTCTACTATCTTTACTATTTTCTCTATTGTCACCCATAGCAAAGATCATATCTTCAGGTATTGTCATATCTACAAATCCTTCTGTATAATTCTCATGTATATATGGTTCATCTATTAATTCACCATTTATATATACATTCGAATTTTCTATTTTAAGGTGATCACCTTCTACTGCTATTACTCTCTTAACTAAATCTTTATTTTCGCCATTTTCTTGTTTTAGATTTGTGCTAAATACAATGATGTCCCCTTTACTCGGTTCCCCAAATTTATATGCCATCCTATTTATTATTAAATAATCATTATGATCTAATGTTGGATACATAGATTGACCATTTACTATAGTAGGTCTTATAAACTGAGTTATTACAAATGCAAGAACAATTGCAACTGCGATAGTTTTAACCCATTCTAATATTTCACTTTTCCACTTATTACTCACTTAATTTCTCTCCTTTTGCTATCCATATAATTAGTCTATTTTTCCTATTTCATTAAAAGGGAATAACCTTATAATAACTCTTCCCATAATATCTTTTTCATCCACCAAACCTACTTCTTCATACCTACTATCCAAACTTTCTTCCCTATTATCTCCCATTGCGAAAACTTTATTTTCAGGGATAGTCATATCAATATACCCCTCTGTGTATTCATCATGTATATATGACTCATCTAAAAGTTCCTCATTAAGATATACATTTGAATTTTCTATTTTAATCTTATCACCTTCTACTGCTATTACCCTTTTAACTAAATCTTTTTTCTCACCATTATCTTGCTTTAAGTTAGTCTTAAATACTATTATATCACCTAACTTTGGTTCCCCAACTTTATAAGACATTCTATTTACTATTAAGTAGTCATTTTCTTCTAATGTTGGATACATCGATTCCCCTCTTACTAAGGTAGGTTTAATAAACTGAGTTATTATAAATGCAAATATTAAGGCTGTCGCTATAATCTTAACCCACTCAATTAATTCTTTCTTCAATTTATTGCTCACCCTATATCTCCTTCTCCAATATATTTAATAATATATTATTTAGTAATTCGTGTAACTTCCGATTAATTGTATAGCGATTTCATTTATATGGTCATATTTATTCATATTAATTCCTAAATCTAGTAACTCACATACTTTTACTAAGTCTTTTGTTACCTCCATAGGATTTCCATATATATCTTCAATATCCTCTTTACTTACACCTTTAAATCCATGACCTACAGGACTATCATTTCTAAGTTTTATTAGATTCTCTAATTTCTCTCCATTTAGAATCTCCATAACTTTTTCCATTCTCTTAGTCTTTTTTACATGTCTATTAATATATTGAGTTACCCCGTGGATTAAATTACCATTATATATATTATACTTCTTTTTCAATGTATATAAAATATTTTTCTTAGATACCATATGACCATGCATTGATACCTTATAGTTTTTTGATTCTTTTGTATTTACAAATATATATTTAAATAATGCTTCTTTCAATCTATATAGTCTACCTAGAAAATCTATATACTCTTCATTAACAATTTGTATTTTCATATTTTCAATTAACTCAGATAATACGTCTTCCGGTTCTCCTTCTATCATATGATTTAAATTAGTCATTAATTTTTGAATTTCTCTTCTTGTTAACATCTGGCTGCTCATTTTTTCAATCATACCTAGTGATTTTTTAAAATCAAAGTTTATTGCATACTTGCATGATTCCATTAGTAAGTATAAATCCCCATCTTCTATACCAGCTTCTTTTAATATTTCTATTACGGCATCATAATCATATCTTTGTAAAAATCTGTATATTACATATTCCTGATTTTTATTTAAAGTACTCATAACTAGTCTCCTTGCAATATATTGTTATTTGTGACGCTTGTTTCTGTTTCTTTTTATAAACCACATTTTAGAATTAGCTATATAATAATCTAATTTGTCTAAGTTTATTTTCCACAAAAAAATTATATATATAATAAATATATAAATAGTCCATTTATATTTTATCATCAAAATAAAGTCAAATATTCCATGTAAAATTATAGGCACTAAAACAGACATAATTAAATATTCTCTTTTTTTGATTTTCTCAGTGCTAAATTTATATTTAGATATATAATATCCCATTGTAATAGCAAACATAATATGTGCAGGTATAGATATAATTCCTCGTGTTAAACCTATTTCAAAAGCTTGAGGTGTATTATCATATATTACGTATATGATATTTTCTACAGTTGCAAAACCTAATGATAAAAATATTGAATATATTATTCCATCTAACTTTTCATTAAAGTTTTTTTCTCTTAATAAAAACGGTATTAAAACAA
This sequence comes from Romboutsia sp. LXY-2, assembly GCF_056171995.1. Classification (NCBI taxonomy): domain Bacteria; kingdom Bacillati; phylum Bacillota; class Clostridia; order Peptostreptococcales; family Peptostreptococcaceae; genus Romboutsia; species Romboutsia sp. LXY-2. Next base: position 178,800 of record NZ_JBKFGI010000012.1, read on the forward strand.
TAGCTTTCAATCCTTCTTCAGTTAGCGCTGCAACTACAAAAGATATATATATCAAGTATGAGTATCCACTCCAAATATTTACCTTTATTAAAACGCTTTCAACTAAAATACCAATTATACTAGTTGCTACACCTAAAAAGAAAAACTTTGCTAATACAATCATTGGTTCTCTTTCGTATCTATCTTTTAGATATATCCACAGAATGAATGCTACAGAAGGAGCTATTGCTAATATTAATAAGTGATATTTCATAAATTCAAATTCCCTTCTAAATATTTTCAATATATATTATTTCCATTTACCTTCACAAAATAAGACGTATATTCATAGTATATTGTATAGCTCTGCCTTAAATTAGCCAAAGAAAGGGTGATTGTATGCAAGATGGTTTCTTAACAGTTAGTGTAACTGATGCTACAACAAATAGGCCTTTAAAAGGAGCAACTATAAATGTATATTCTACTGCCGAACCTGGTAAAAGCTCTGCCGCGTTATATCAAAACTTAACGTCTAATGAGTCCGGTCAAGTAGTTGGGTTAACTTTGCCAGCTCCAGATATTATTTTTTCACAACAACCATCCGATGTAAGACCTTATAGTCAATACACTGTAGAAGCAATAATTGACGGCTATGAAACAATGGTTATCAATGGTACTCAATTATTCCCTACTATTGAGTCTAGACAAGGTGTTCCTCTAGCTCCTAAGACGAGAAGTAGAAACTCGTATTCTAGACAAAATGAGGAAGTATTTGATATTGGGGATAACACACTTTACGGAACATATCCACCTAAAATACCAGAAAGCGATTTAAAGCCATTACCACCACCAACAGGATTTGTTGTATTAGATAATCCTGTTGTTCCAGAATTTATAGTAGTCCATGATGGCCTTCCTGAAAACACTAGCGCAGCAAATTACTGGATACCATTTAAAGACTATATTAAAAATGTAGCCTCATCAGAAATATATTCAACTTGGCCGACTCAGACTATCTACGCTAATGTAATAGCTATTATTTCTTTTACTTTAAACAGAGTGTTTACAGAATGGTATAGAAATAAAGGCTATAATTTCACTATTACATCTACTACAAACTATGATCATAAATTTATTAAAAACAGAAATTTTTTCGATACAATAAGTGTTATCGTAGATGATATTTTTAATACATTTATAAAAAGACCTCCTACATCAAGACAGCCATTATTGGCACAATATTGCGACGGTAAAAAATCTCAGTGCCCTAATCAAATGACTCAATGGGGTAGCAAAGATTTAGGAGATCAAGGAAAAGATTTTGAACAAATACTTAAATACTTCTACGGAAGCGAAATAATATTTGAAAAAGCTCCTGTAGTTAGCGGTGTTCCTGTATCTTATCCTGGAGATTCTTTACAAGTTGGTTCATCTGGAAAGTATGTTAAAACAATACAAAATCAGCTTAATGCAATAGCTAGATCTTATCCTGCTATCCCTAAAGTTAAAGAAGATGGTATATACGGTGATAGTACTGCAGAATCCGTTAAAACTTTCCAAGGTATCTTTGGTTTACCTAAATCTGGTGTAGTAGATTTTAAAACTTGGTACGAAATCTCTAGAGTCTATGTTGCCGTTACTAAAATAGCATCACTAAATCCAATTATATAAGTATTGTTTAGATCAAATATATAAAAGAGTATGGTATTAATAGATGCCATACTCTTTTAATTTATTTAAATATTTCCAAATACTTATCTTTTAGTATGTGATTTATTATTTTAATATTTATTGGAAACTCAGGTATCCCCGCTGGATAAGGGGCTATTTCATATAAGTCAAAATAAATAACTAAATTATCATCCTGAATATAAAATTTTGGATTATCTTGAATTCCATTAAATTCATATATTCCCTCATATTGTGGATCTTTTTTTGCAATTTCTTCTATTTGATGTCTTATTTCTCTGTCTATTACGGACTTATAATCAATATTTTCTTTAAATAAATCTTGAAGCTTCAGATTTTCTCCATTGTTCATATCTATATTATAAGATATATCTTCATAATAACCGTGTGCTCCTCCACTGTATTTATAATATTCAACCATTATACTAAGCATATGATCACTATTTTTTTTAACTTCAAAATCTGCATTTATTACAAATTTATTTTGACTTTCAGGATCTGAATGAAAATAATCTTCTGCTTCTTTTTGAGAATTATGATAAAAATCCATTATGTCATTTCTAATCTTATCGTTAATAGATTTTTCTATATCCTTATTTTGTGTAATTATAATAGGTATATTTATAATGCTATTAATATACTTACTATTTTCAGTTATGGTTTGAGTATCAACATTAGCTACTATATCATTTGTCTCAATTATTCTTATTTTATTTTTAAAAACGTTATAAGGTATTTTAAATTCATAATTTATATTATCTCCACTTTGTTTGTATGGATTAAAATATATATTCATCCCTCCATCCGTTATTATGTAATGTGTGTACTTATTTATAATAATTTTACTTTTATCAATATTTAATTTATTTTTTACGATGTATTTCTCTATATATTCTTTGATAACAGCTTGATAATCATCATTATCCTTTAAAAAATTATCTAAATATATTCTTTGACCTGTTTTCAAATCAAAAACATAGCTTTCTTTCTCAAACTTCATATTACTTTTTCCTTGGCTAATATTTTTATATATAACAATATTTATTACATCCGTATTTTCAAATGCTACATGGTAATTTATCGATACATCATATTTTTCCTCATCAGTGGATATATCACCCAATTGTCTTTGATTGTTAATAAATTTATTAATGTTAGTTCTAATATATGTATTAATATATCTCTCTACTTCTCTGTTATCATAATGTATTTCAGGCATTTTAACAGATATTGATACATTTTTATCTTTAATTTTATATTTATCTTCAGTTATTTTTACTGTCCTTAAACCTTGGTATAAGTTAGCTTGTAAAAAATCTCCTATTTTTATAAAACTATCTTGTTTTCCAATTGATATTAAAAATAATAATATAATAAAGAACGCTATTGGCTTAATTAATTTTTTCATAGAGTTCATATGAATTTCCTCCTAAATATAGTTCATCTTATATTTTTTGAGTTTTATTTATTTTTATGCAAAAGTATACAATAAACATTGTTAAAAAAATATCACAACTTAGTGTTTTATGTTATAATAATAACAAGTAAGTTAACCGGCAATAAAAACAATCACAAGGGGGCAGTCAAATGAATCAGAATAATATATACCTAAAATATAAAATATTAGGTGACACTTGTAATTACAATGTTGAAGAATCTTTAGAATTAGAAAGAGAAATGTCTTGCAAAGAAATCGAAGAAATGCTTTTTAATACTCATAATAAAGAAATAATGCTTTTAAGTTTTAGTTATAATTGTTATTAATCGGTTGATTACTAATAATTATCGTTATTTTTTTAACTTTATATTTTTCTATACATTTATAAAAGACAAGATTTTTTCAAATCTTGTCTTTTTTGATTTAACTTAAAATCCAATAGTTAAAAGTATATTTATTAAAATACTCATATGATTAATTATTACTACATGCTACATATTATTCTCAATTTTAAAATTAGTTACTTTTTGTATTTTTCTTTTTAGCTAAATAGTAAAATTACCGAAGTTAGCTATAATATAAAATCTTTATATTAATTTACTATTTTTTTACTATTTTTACTATAGTTTCAACATGAGGTGTATTAGGGAACATATCCATACACTTAACTTTTTCCACTTCATAACCATACTTTTTAAATTCTACTAAGTCTAGAACTAAAGTCTTAGGATTACAAGATATATATATTATTTCTTTAGATCCAAAATTAGATATATCTCTTATAGCATCCTTATGAACTCCTGGTCTTGGCGGGTCTACTATTATTAAATCTGGCTTTTCTTTTAAATCCTTAACCGTCTTAGAAACGTCACCAGCTATAAATTCACAGTTAGTTAATCCATTTAGTTTTGCGTTGTTGTTTGCAGCCACAACAGCTTCTTCTATTAGTTCTATACCATATACTTTTTTAGCAGCACCAGCCATTACTTGACCTATAGTTCCTGTTCCACTATATAAGTCAAATACTACTTTACCACTATGTTCCCCTACAAACTCTCTTGCTATAGAGTAAAGTTTTTCTGCACCCTTAGTGTTAGTTTGGAAGAATGAGAATGGAGATATAGTAAACTTAAGTCCTAATAACTCTTCATTTATATAATCTCTTCCATGTAATACTCTAAGTTCATCACAGTTTACAGCATCTGCAAGACCATCATTTATAGTGTGTAATATACTTACTACTTCTGCTTCTGTACCAAGATTTAATAACATCTCTTTGTACTCAGTCATGTCAAAATCAACTTGAGAAGAAGTAACTATGTTAACCATAAGTTCTTTAGTGTTTATACCTTTTCTAACTACTAAGTTTCTTAAGTATCCTTTGTGGTTAACTGTTCTATAGTAAGGTAATTCTTTTTCATTGAAGTATTCAACAGTTGAAGTTAATACTTTTATAAAGTCTTGGTCTACTAAGAAACAGCCATCAACTGTTAATATATCTATATGTCTTCCTTTTTTATGAAGACCTAATGTTAAAGGACCATCTTTCATTTCGTCTCCGAAAGTATACTCCATTTTATTTCTGTATAATGTATCTTGAGGACTTCCTTCTATTCCTTCAAAAGTAAATCCAAATATATCTTGATTTAAGAATAAATCCATTACTTGCTTTTCTTTTATTTCTAATTGTTTTTCGTATGGTACTGATAGCATACTGCATCCACCACATTGATTAAAGTGCTTACATGGTGTTTGTGTTTCTATAGGAGAATTTTCTAGTAATTCTATCATTTTTACATCTGCTTTACCGCTTCTTGTTCTTTTAACTGCAGCTTTTACTTTTTGCCCAGTTATTCCGCCCTTCATATGGATTTCTCGGTTTCCATACATACTAACAGTAGTTCCACCAAACTCCATTTTATCGATTTCAAATTCTATTATATCTTTTTTCTTCACTAATATTTCCTCCGCTCGATATTTAAGATAAATTTTCTATCTTTCTTCTATTTGCTTAACTTCTTCTTCTGTAAGCTCTCTATATTGACCTAACTCTAAAGTTTCATCTAATTTTAGATTACCCATAGACAATCTTTTTAAGTATACTACTTTTTTTCCAACACTCTCAAACATTCTTTTTACTTGGTGGAATTTACCTTCATGTATAGTAAGCTCTATTTCTGATAATTCATCACTTTTTAATATTTTAAGTTGTGCTGGCATTGTTTCGTATCCATCATCAAGTGTAACACCATTTTCAAAAGCAACTATATCTTCTTCAGTAACTACTCCTTCAACTTTAGCATAATAAGTTTTAGGAACATGTTTTTTTGGTGATAACACTCTGTGAGCTAGCTTACCATCATTAGTAAGTACTAATAAACCTTCAGTATCTTTATCTAGTCTTCCTACAGGGAAAGGCTCAAAAGCAAGATATGATGGATCATCTATTAAATCAAGTACTATTGGATCATGCTTATCAAAAGTAGCTGATATATATCCATCTGGCTTGTTTAACATTATATATATAAACTCCCTATATCTCACAACTTCTCCATCAAATTTCACTTCATCATTTTCTGGATCAACTTGGAGACCTGGATTGTTTACAATTTGGCCATTTACAGTTATCATACCACGCTTACAGTATATTTTTATTTCTGCTCTACTTCCACATCCTATATTAGAAAGTAGTTTGTCAACTCTTAATTTTTTAGCCATTAAAAATGTTCTCCATTTTCATAGTATTTTTCCTTTTCAAATACTGTAAATGCTAAGTCCATACTTTCTACATCTAAGTTGTTTCTTATGCTATCAGTTATTATTTTAGCAACAGTATCTTGTACTTCTTGTCCTCTATCAAACCAAGCTACTTCAACAAAAGGATATACGTCTCCTATTTTACCATCTCTTATGGCAACAGACTTTATACACTCTATTTCAAAATAATCTCTTGGGCATTTTACTGCATTAACTAAATCATCTATCATTTTTTCACTTATTTTACATATTTCATTTTCATGAATTCCTCTGATTTTAATTTGTGGCATATTCTTCTTCCTTCCTATTTGTTCTTTATATTTTTATGTAACTATTTCCATTATTAACACTAATTCTAGTTTACGTATACTTTTATAGATATTATTATACTTTTAATTTAGAGTTATTACAATTTACTCTATACATTTTTTATTTTATAGTTATAATATTAAGTGATGGGTAAATTTTAAAATGTAACTTATGGAGGTTATACTATGTTAGTTTCTGCTAAAGAGATGTTAGTTAAAGCTAGAGAAGGAAAATACGCAGTAGGGCAATTCAATATCAATAACTTAGAATGGACTAAGGCTGTATTATTAACAGCTCAAGAAAACAATTCTCCAGTTATCTTAGGGGTATCTGAAGGTGCTGGTAAATACATGGGTGGTTATAAGACTATAGTAGGTATGGTTAACGGAATGATAGAAGAGTTAAAAATAACTGTTCCAGTTGCTCTACACTTAGACCACGGTAGTTATGATGGAGCTTTAAAAGTAATAGAAGCAGGATTCTCTTCTGTTATGTTTGATGGTTCTCACTATGCTATAGAAGAAAACATAGCTAAGACTAAAGAAATAGTTGAAATAGCAAACGCTAAGGGAATATCTGTAGAAGCTGAAGTTGGTTCTATAGGTGGAGAAGAAGATGGTGTTGTTGGTACTGGTGAAGTTGCAGATCCAGCTGAATGTAAGTTAATAGCTGATTTAGGTGTTGATATGTTAGCTGCTGGTATAGGTAACATACATGGTCAATATCCAGCAAACTGGGCAGGATTAAACTTCGATGCTCTTGCTGCTATAAACAATACAACTGGTGAAATGCCATTAGTATTACACGGTGGAACTGGAATCCCAGCTGAAATGATACAAAAAGCTATATCTTTAGGTGTTTCTAAGATAAATGTTAACACTGAGTGTCAATTAGCATTCGCTAAAGCTACTCGTGAATATATAGAATCAGGTAAAGACTTACAAGGTAAAGGATTCGATCCTCGTAAAGTTTTAGCTCCAGGTTTCGAAGCTATAAAAGCTACTGTTAAAGAAAAAATGGAATTATTCGGTTCTATAAACAAAGCTTAATCAATAGTATAAGTTTATAATCGTTTTGAATTTACAAGAAAAAGTCCTTAGTATTTTATAATACTAAGGACTCTTTTTTTAACTATAAAATTTTGATGCGCCAACTAATTGCCTTTTCGAAACTATTGTTGCCAAGTTTTTAAGAGATGCTATCTTTATATCTTTAAAACTAATAACAAATACAAACTTAAAATCTGTAAAACTATCATCTATATTATATACATCAAAGTAGCATCTTACATTATCAAATTTATATTCTTCTTGAATCTCAGCTTCAATTTCATCTGTTGCATCTTTTAAATATGCTCTTACATCTTCAAACAAAACATTAAAATAAGATTCATCTATCTCTTGATCAACATCTTCTAAAATTTCTTCTATATCTTGTAAATCAAATACCTCATCAGATAATTGACAATCAAATACCATAATGTCCTTTTGATTTATACTGTTAGATATATCTTGTACATACGCAAAATCTGGACGCAATCCTAAAATAGCCTTAATATCTTTGCTATTTACTTGGAATTTATCTTTTCCATTTTTTAATTTTATTTCTATCACAAGATCGCCTCCCCCAATTACTGAGTTAACTACATTTTTTTATAATACTTTTTATCTGTGACCAATCTTTTACTCTAGTTATATTTTCATGCTCTATATTTTTATTGTAGTAAGTATCTACCAATAAAACCATCATCCCAGCTTCTGCTAAACCTATAGCGTTCTTTGGGTTATCTTCTATGAAAATATTACACTCTAGTTCTCTAGCTTTATCTATCTTGTAGTCACTTCCTAATAAGTGAACATCTATATTAGAAAATCCTTTTTCATTTAACCATTCACGAGTTATTTCTGTTAATATTTCACTTCTTGCTGTTACAAAGTATAAGTTGTGGCTTTCATATAATTCCCCAATTATATCTTTAGCTCCATCTACAACATCTGCTTCTTTATAACAATACATATAGCTTCCATGAAGCTTTTGTAAAGTATCATCCATATCTGTCTCATATAACTCTTCCCAAGAATATGTTATACATTCTTCAGGTGTTATATTTTTATTATATATCTCATTTAAATATGGAACAAAATGATATGGGTCTGTTATTGTTCCATCTATATCAATACAAATATTTAATTTACTCATTCCTACCTCCATAATACCATTTGAACTTAATAGTAACAAATTATATCATAAGTTCAATTATAAATCAAAACTCATACTATCAGTATATGTATATAATACCAAAAAGCTTGCCCTAAAAGGCAAGCTTTAATAAAATTTATACTATTAGTCATTATTTTTAACATTATTAGTTACGTTTTCTTTTAAATCAGTTATTCTATCTTTGAAGCTAGATATATGATCATCAGATAAGTTTAGATACTCTGTTACCCTACCTATATATTTTGGATTTTTTGTATCTACAAGATTAAGTGCATTTTCCATAGCCTTTTCTCTTAGTTCATAGGTTTTTACTAAATCATTTCTCGCACTATCTAAAACATATGTATACTCTTCTGTAGAAAGCTTAGGTATTTCCATATTTTCATATTCCGATATAGCTTCACTACACTTTTGTCTCGCATACTCTATATCTTTTCTTATAGATCCTAATTTTTTAAGATTTTCAGCTATATTTTTAGTATATGGCATACAATCTCTCATAGGCATTAATGCAATTTTTTCGATTTCATAGATATCTTCCTTAAAGCTATCTATTATTTTAATATCAGTTTTGTTTGACATAGTTTCTTTTATGTTTTCTTTGTTAGTAATTTCTTCATTTTTATTACCAACTTTATCATTCTGATTGTCGCTTACCACATCTTCATCTAATTTATTCGTATCCTGGCTTACTTTATCTTTATCCTCACTAACTTCTATTTTATTAGAATCATAATCTTCTTTAGGTTTGTCTATATATTCACTTACATAGCGTTGGTAGTACATCGCCTCTTCTATCTTATTTAACCCGCTCATGTATATGTTTGTTATAACTATTGAAGTTGCCAAAACTACGTATATACTACTATATATACAAGACCTTTTAAAATTATTGTAATTTTTAAATACTATTATTAAGGGAATAAGATATAAAAATATAAATACCAATATCCATCTCATTAATTAACATCTCCTTTTGATATTTTATATATTTTTGTCCCATATTTTTCTTTTCAGACATTATACATAATAGTATTTACCAATTTTTGATTTATTAATCTAATATTTTCATTAATTTAAAGTCAATATAATCACAAGAAGCCAGTATATACTCCACTCCATTTCTTACACCTTTAAGACCCATTTTAAATGATTCTTTTCCATGTAAGTGACCATATATAACTTTTTCTACATTATACTCTTCAAATAGTTCTGTAAATAGTGATTCTTCAAGTTTATCATTAGTTGGTGGATAGTGAGTTATAACTATTAGCTTATCATAACCTTTCTTACGAGCTGATTGTAACGATAGTCTTAATCTATTTTCTTCTCTTTTATAGATTTTTGCATCATTTTCATCAAATTTTACATCATTAGGACACATCCAACCTCTACCACCACAAACAGCATAATCTTCATATTCATAAAAATTAGTTTGTAAAAAATTCATATTTTCATATAATTTATTCAGACCTGTAACAGTTGTCCACCAATAATCATGGTTACCTTTTATGAATATTTTTTTTCCTGGAAGACTATTTATAGCATCTAAATCTTCTTTAGCTTGTTCTAAATTTATACCCCAAGAAGTATCTCCCAGTACTAAAACCGTATCTTCTTCTTTAACATTTTCTTTCCAATTATTTATTATCTTTTCTTCATGATTTTCCCAGTTACCACCGAATATATCCATGGGCTTATTTACAGCCTTTGAAAAATGTAGATCTCCTATTGCATATAAACTCATATTCTTTTCCTTTCTGTACTACATTTCTTATTTTAGTAATTTAAATTATTATCTATGTAAAATTCATATATTTTCATTTAAAAAATAGAAAGGGATGTCTCTAGTGATAAAAAATCATCAAACGAGATATCCCCTATTTATGCCTTAATAAAGCCTCAAACTAATCTTTTCTTGTTGTTTTTTTATATTCTTGTAACAAGTCATCTATTTCTTTCTTTAGATGTATGATTTCTGTAATATCTTTTTCATTATCTATTTTATCAAGCCTTCTTTGGAATAAAATAGCCTTATGAGTATCGCCTACATTATATAATTCTTGTATCCTATTTAATACATCTCTAACAGTTATAGATTTAACTTGGTACATAACCTGAGCCTTCATAATATCTTCTCTTATTTCGCTCATCTCTTGGTCTAGTAAAAACGCCGCATCTGCTGCCCTTCTAAGTCTAATAGCTAAATTTTCTGGTATATAGTGCTCATATTTATACTTTAAAGAGTGCTCTATAGTTGCCCAGAAGTTCATTGCAAGAGTTCTTATTTGTATTTCGCATAAGATTTCTTTTGAACCTGCTATAGAATTTATTGGATATTTTATTATTACATGATAACTTCTATATCCACTATCTTTAAAGTTTTCAATATAGTCTTTCTCATAGACTATATCCATATCTGTTCTAGATTTTATAAGCTCCACTATTGTAAATATATCTTCAACAAACTGGCACATTATTCTTATACCAGCTATATCTTCCATTTCTTGTTCTATATCAACTATATCTAGTCTTTTAGCCTTAGATATTATAGATGCAATTTTTTTAGTTCTTCCTGTTACAAATTCTATAGGAGAATATTCTCCCTTTGCTAAAAATTCTTTTCTTATATTCTTAAATTTTACCTTTAATTCTTCAACAGCATGTTCATAAGGCGCTAGTACTTCATCCCATTTTTCGTATTCCATATTGCTCACCCTTTATTCTATTTTTACAGTCATTTCTATTTTATCATAATTTATTTTTTTTTGGTATAATAAAGCAATAGTCCATCTTCTAGCAAGTATGATATTTCATCCCTATCAGATAAATAACTTATTAAAGAAACTAATGAAGACTTTAAATAATGATATTCTTTATAGTTATAGCTTAGATTGTTGTTTTTTATAAGTTCTCTAAGCACACTTTCTAATGTCATAGGATTTTCTAATAATACTTTAGTTTGATTTAAATATTTTTCTATAGCTTGCTCATGTTTTGCTATTAATATATAACTTTCTTCCTTAGATATTATTTCTTTTCCATGTCCAAGTATTAAATAATCAAATTCTATTTTTTTTAGTATTTCTAATGAATTTAAATATTTTTCTATATCATATATAAACAAAAAATCATATTTTAGCAGTATTTTGCCACTTACTAAAACATCTCCTACAAATATCACTTTATCTTTTGTAATTATACCTATACTTCCAGGTGTATGTCCTGGTAAATCTACAATTTCAAACTCTACGTTATTAATACTAACTCTACCTTGCTCTAAAACTTTATCTATAAATATACAATCATGTTCTTTTCCTCTTAAATGATTATCTAAAAATACATTGCTTCTTCCACCAACTATATACTTTGAAAATAACTCTGGATTTTCTATATACATTTTAGCTTGCGAAGAAGATAGCATCTCTAAGCCTTTAAAATGGTTTTTAAAGCTATTGCAGGCTCCGTAGTGATCATTATGTTCATGAGTATTAATAATGTAGCTTAAGTCCATATTATTCTTTTCTAGTTCCTCTATAATCCTCTTAGGTCTAGTACCACTTAAACCCGGATCTATTATTAATGCACTATTATCTTCAAACAAGTATAAACCTGTATTAGTTCCGCCCTTTATATAATAAGTATTACCTTTAATTTTAGTTATCTCCATGTTCCACCACTATCTCGCTAATAATTTTTTTAATCTATCTATTGCAGTATCTCTTATACTATCATCCTTAGATATTTTTATTTTTATTTTATAAGCTAAATCTTCGTCTAATAAATATTCCACGAAATACTCTACAATTCCTCTATCTTTAAAATCAATATCTATAATTCCCTTTGAATATATATTTGAATCTAATATCATTAATTCATCTGCAAAGCCTAGCCTTGTAGCTTTATCTAGGTAATCATTTTGAGGAATAAATTCATCACAATACTTTATCTTATAATTAACTACTCCATCATTAATTTCAAATCCATATTTAGTTTTTATTAAATCCCTATATTCTACATTTCTATTAGTTACATTACTTAAATTACGGTTATAATCTTCTTTTCTCCAGTGTCCAAATAATCTACAATTAAGTGGTCTCACCTCATAAATCATACATCTATTATCTTTATCCTTAAAAGGACAAGGACTTTTCTTTGTATATTCTAAAAAATAATAATCTAAAATTTTGTTTAAAGATAGTTTTCTTAAATCATCTTTATCCATAAGATAGTTATATATATTTATAAATTCTACTAAATTTATTCCTACAGATTCCATACAGCAATTTCCACAACCTGCACAATCTCCACTTGGTAGAGATTTATATACTTTATTTAATTTATCTAAAATACTATTTTCATTAACATAATCTATACATTTTAAAATATCCACTTTTTTTATACTAGTCATTATTATTACTCCTTGTTATAATTATTAGGTTAATACAAAAAATTATTATAACACATAATTTAATATAAATTGTAGGAGGTAATTTATGACTAGATATACAAAAGTAATAGGTATGATGGATAGCTACTTTACTAAAGACTATGAAAAGCATAAGAAAGGAATAACTAAAGTTCGTGAACTAAGAGAAGAAACTGTAAGAAAGTTTTTCCTACAAGGCGATTGCGAAGTACTAGTTATCTTAGAAGATAGCGGTAGAGAAATACTTATCGACGATTTTTCATCTGATGAAGATATAAAAAAATATTTAGGTGCTAAATTTATAAATAAGAAGAGATAGTACTATTAATTAAAAATTACTGAAAAAAGTTTTCGAAAAATTTTTCAGTAATTTTTATTTTTTTGTATAAATTTACTTTAGGTGGATATAATATCAAATGAAAATTAAATATTTAACTCAATCTCCCCCAATATAGAGCTTTCATTCCCCCAATGAAGGCTCTTTTTATTTTCCTTCTAAAACAATATAAATCACCTTATCATACATAACATAATAATTGTATTTATGCAGATAATTATTGTAGTTAATACTTTATATTTAAGTTATAATTAATAAGATTATAAATAAAAGAGGTGTACTATGATAAATATAGGTAATTTAACATTGGATACAGATTTTGAGTACCGAATTATTAGAGAAGATGAAAATGATATGGATATTTTTATAGATGTTAATTATCGTAGCCTTGATATAGATGTAAATGGCTCAGATTTTTTTAGTTCTAGAATTCAATTTCCTTTTGTTAGATCATTAATACTTAGAATAAGCAAAACTTCTCAAGTTATGACTGTTCATTTGATGAGAGATATAGATTTATTTTCTGCATTTGCTAATTTTGAGGTAGATTATACTAATTCAGTAATAAAAATAAAAAATGAGTTAGAGAAGGTTTATATGCGTAAATCCTCTCTATAAAAAATAAGGGGGCCTTAATAGGCCCCTTTACTTATCTCTTTATACTTAGATTATATTCACTTTATATTGTATTGTCAATGTAATTTTCTGAATATTTAATCAATTATTTTTTTATTTTTTATGCTTCTACTAATACAGCCTTCTTATCTTTCTTTTCTACTTTTTTAGCACCATATATAGTTTCATATATTCCTTTTAACTCAGGTACTAATGGAGATCTTGGGTTTGCACCTGTACATTGATCATCAAAAGCATCTAAAGCTAATTTATCTAATGCTGCGAAGTAAGTCTCTTCATTTATACCACAGTCTTTAATAGTCATTGGCATATTTAATTCTTTCATTAAGTTTCTTATTGCTTCTACTAAGTTCTTAACTCCTTCTTCAGTAGTGTTAGCTTTTAATCCAAGAGCCTTAGCTATTTCTGCATACTTCTTATCAGCTACATAAGACTTGTATCTTGGGAATGCAGTGAACTTAGTTGGCATAGTTGCATTGTATTCTATTACGTGAGGTAATAATATTGCATTTGCTCTTCCGTGCGGTATATGGAACTCAGAACCTAACTTATGAGCTAATGAGTGGTTTATACCTAAGAATGCATTTGCAAACGCCATACCAGCTATACAAGAAGCATTGTGCATTTTTTCTCTAGCTTCTTTACCTTCTGCTGTTTGAGCTCCTCTATATGATTTTGGTAAATATTCAAATACCATTTGGATAGCTTTCATAGCTAAACCATCTGTGTAATCAGTAGCCATTACAGAAACATAAGCTTCTATAGCATGAGTTAATACATCTAATCCTGTATCTGCAGTTACAGCAGCTGGTACAGACATTACGAAACTTGGGTCTATTATAGCAACATCTGGAGTTAACTCGTAATCAGCTAAAGGATACTTAACATTGTTTACTTTATCAGTTATAACTGCGAAAGATGTAACCTCAGAACCTGTTCCTGAAGTAGTTGGTACAGCTACCATCTTCGCTTGTCTTCCTAATTTAGGGAACTTGAATACTCTCTTTCTTATATCCATAAACTTAAGTCTTAAATCTTCAAAGTCTGCTTGTGGGTTTTCATAGAATAACCACATACCTTTAGCAGCATCCATTGCAGATCCTCCACCTAAAGCTATTATAGTGTCTGGCTTGAATTTTCTCATAGCTTCAGCACCATTTAATACTGTATCTACAGATGGATCTGGTTCTACATCAGAGAATACATCTATCATTACTGGGTTTCTTCTTTTTCTTAAGTGATACTCTAACTTTTCAACATATCCTAATTCAACCATCATTCTATCAGTAACTATCATTACTCTTTCAACTTCTGGTAATTTTTCTAAATATTGAATCGCTCCCATTTCATGGTATACTCTTTCAGGCACTTTAAACCATTGCATATTTACTCTCCTCTTAGTAACTTTCTTAACGTTTATTAGGTTAACAGCAGATACGTTATCTGTAGTTGAGTTGTTACCCATTGAACCACATCCTAATGTTAATGATGGAGTATTTACGTTATATAAATCTCCTATTGCACCGTGAGTAGATGGAGAGTTTACTAATAATCTACCTGTTCTTACTCTCTTAGAGAATTCCATTATTGTAGCATCATCATTTGAGTGTATAACAGCTGAATGTCCAAGTCCTCCGAATTCTGTCATTTCAACAGCTCTTTGTATTCCTTCTTCAGCGTTATTAACTTTTATACAAGCAAGTACTGGACTTAACTTTTCTTTAGATAATGGGTAGTCATATCCTACACCTTCTATTTCAGCTACTATTATTTTTACATCTTGAGGTATTTCAAACCCTGCCATTTGAGCTATTGTGTATGGGCTCTTACCTACTATATTTGGATTTAATGTTTTTGTTTCTGGGTTTATAACTGTTTTTTCTAATAATTCTTTTTCCTTTGCATTTACAAAGTAACAGTTATATCCTTTCATTAATCCTACTACTTCTTCATATATATCTTTTTCTATTATTACTGCTTGCTCAGAAGCACATATCATTCCGTTGTCAAATGACTTAGATAATATTAAATCGTTAACTGCTTGCTTCACATCTGCAGTCTTATCTATGAAACATGGTACGTTCCCTGCTCCAACCCCTAAAGCTGGCTTTCCTGCTGAGTAAGCAGACTTAACCATTCCTGGTCCACCTGTTGCTAGTATTAAAGCTACACCTTTATTGTTCATAAGTGCACTTGAAGCCTCTAATGAAGGCACTTCTATCCATTGAATACAGTTTTCTGGAGCTCCTGCTTCTATAGCTGCATCTCTTAATATTCTAGCTGCTTCAGAAGAACATTTTTGAGCTGATGGGTGGAAACTGAATATTATTGGATTTCTACCCTTCATTGATATTAATGATTTAAACATTGTTGTTGAAGTTGGATTTGTTACTGGAGTAACCCCTGCTACAACCCCTATTGGTTCTGCAACCATCATGTAGCTTTCTTCTTCATTTTCCTCTATTATCCCAACTGTTTTTGTATATTTTATACTATTATATATATACTCTGTAGCGAATATATTTTTAGTTACTTTATCTTCGAATATTCCTCTTTGAGTTTCTTCTACAGCGAACTTCGCAAGCTCTATATGCTTATCTAAACCTGCTTTAGCCATAGCAGCTACTATTTTATCTACTGCTTCTTGGTCTAAACTTAACATAGCATCCTTAGCTACTGTAGCTTTTGCTACTAAGTCATTTATCATATTCTCAACACTGAATTCTTGCTTTGGCTCTACTGCCTTTACAACTTTCTTTGCTTCTTTACTCATAATAATTTCCTCCCAAGATATAATGATATATTTATCTAAAACTACGTTAGTTAATTAACAAACTTGACTATATTTAGATAATATTATATTTAGATTTAAGTGTCAATACTTTTTGTTATATTTTTATCAACTTTTTATTGCAATCGTTTTCCATTTTCTCATTGGTTTTGTGTCTTGTATACAGTATATCCAATCTTTTTTATAATTTTACTTTCTTTTTGGCTATAATACGTTTTTATAGTTAGTTAATTTTTAATCAATCATTACCATTTTCATGCTATAAGTACAATTCAAGTTCGAATTTTAACCAAAATAAAAATAAGATTTCTTAATAATTGACAAAGAGATAACATTATCTCTTCATCAATCAATAAAAAATCTTATTTAAACTCAACTACTACTTCTTTATATCCCAAATTCTCCATTAAGTTTTCTAGACTTTCTTTTGTGCTAATTTGTATTTCTTTTAATAATCCTTCTTCTATTGCCTTTTTTTCATATTCTTCCTTGTATGTATTTATATCCTCTAGTACCTCCTGAACTTCTAATTTATTAAATAAAGAATTTTTAATATCGTATACATATACATTTTCGCTATCTATATAATGATCTAATATCCTACACTGCTTAACTTCTATATATATTTCTCTCCCTGTATTTTTAACCACCCTAATATCCTCTGGCCTTACTCCTCCATTAATAATGCCATTGTATTTAATAATAAACGACTTTTCAGTAAAGGGCAGCTTAACATCATTTATACTTTTATCCTTTTTTATAGTTATAACATTACTATAGTTGTATTTAACTGTGTTTAAATCAAGAACCTGACTTATAGTATTTAATACCCTTGTATTATCTTTATATACATTCTGATTAAATTTTATCTTACATACAAAATATGAACCTGTTATCACCACAAGTAAAATGGGTAATAATATAATCAGTTTCTTAATTTTTTTCACTTTTCTCAACACATGCTTTCCTCCTTTTGATATAATATTTCTGTTATTAACAAATATATTTATATCAACTGTTAAAATATTACATAATAAATTGAGAATATAATATTTTTGTTATTCTTATTAATAATTTTTTAATGTTATTAAAATTAAATATAGTTATTTCTTGAAAGGAGAATTTAATATGACATTATTAGTTTTCGGGCACAAGAATCCAGATACAGATTCAGTATGCTCTTCAATATCATTATCTTACTTAAAAAATCAATTAGGTATAGAGGCTACGCCTTACGTTTTAGGAGAAGTTAGAAAGGAAGCAAAATACGCTCTTGACTACTTCAAAGTAGAAGCACCTCAAATATTAGATAATGCAGCTGGAAAAGATGTAGTTTTAGTTGACCACAATGAATACGCACAAAGTGCTGACGGTATAAAAGAAGCAAATATAGTAGAAATAATAGATCACCACAAAATAGGTGGAATATGTACTGATGTACCTATATCTTTCAGAGTTATGCCTGTTGGATGTACTTGTACAGTAGTATATCAAATGTATAAGGAAAACAATGTTGAAATACCACAACATATAGCTGGACTTTTATTATCTGCTATATTATCAGATACATTATTATTCAAATCTCCAACAACTACTGAGATGGATAAGAAAGCTTGCGAAGAATTAAGCAAAATAGCTAATGTTGATATGGAAAGCTATGCTATGGAAATGTTCAAAGTTGGAACATCTTTAGATGAATATAGTATAGAAGAAATAGTAAACATGGACTTTAAAGAATTTGATATGGATGGAAATAGAGTTGGTATAGGACAAGTATTTACTTTAGATATAGATTCAATACTTGCTAAGAAAGATGAGTTCTTATCTTACATAAACTCTACTGATTACGATATGTTAGTTCTTGCAATAACTGACATAATAAAAGAAGGTTCTTACCTGATATACAAAGCAAATGATGATTTAGTATCCGAAGCTTTCTCTGTAAGCGCAGAACAAGGAGTATTTGCTCCAGGCGTTGTTTCTAGAAAGAAACAATTAGTGCCTAACTTAACTGCATCAGTTAAAAATATGTAATTTCTAATTACTAATTAAATTTTAATTTATATAAATATAAATTTAAAAGTAAAATACCCTTCAAGACTGAAGGGTATTTTCTTTATATTACTTTAAATCTCATTTCAAATCAATCATGTAGATTAATTTAGTGGTTTAAAAAAATTGTTTTTGTGTTTTTAGGATGTATACTATTTTAAAGCAAAATCATTAACTTGTAAATAGTATGTTACTACCATTTTCTAGGAAAACAATTACATTTTTTCTACGTCAGAATAATCTACTCCAAAAGTCTCTACAGTTACGTTTTTCATAACTTGAGGTTCCACTGGTCTATCTCCTCTATCAGTTCTTGTAGTAGCTATTTCATTTACTACATCCATTCCTTCTGTAACTCTACCAAATCCAGCATATTGTCCATCTAAGTGTGGAGAGTTTTTGTGCATTATGAAGAATTGAGAACCAGCTGAGTTTGGAGCCATAGTTCTAGCCATAGATAATACTCCTGGCTCATGCTTTAAGTTGTTAGTGAATCCATTTCCTCTGAATTCTCCCTTTATTGAATGTCCTGGTCCACCCATTCCATTTCCATTAGGGCATCCACCTTGTATCATGAATCCTTCTATAACTCTGTGGAATCCTACCCCATTGTAGAATCCTTCGTTTATTAATGTTACAAAGTTTTTAACTGTGTTAGGAGCTATATAAGGATATAACTCTGCTACTATTTTCTTTCCATTTTCCATTTCTATAGTTACTATTGGGTTTTTAGTTTCCATATTTATCGCCTCTTTCTTTGTTTTTGTTATGCATTATCCATATATATTATATACTAACTCGTCCAAAAAGAAACAAAAAATTAGTAGTCTTTTAGCTTATATAATGTACTTTTCCCGTATTATATGTTCACTAATAGACTACTATATATTTTATTCTGTTTTTGATCGATAAGTTGCATCAATATATTGCCCATTGACTAAAGTATATAAATCCGAGCCTACAATATACCATAAACTAGTTCCATCTTTATCAACTCTAGCAAATGGTTGTTCTTCACAGAAACCAATTTTACTTCCATCACTGTATTTTACAAAGATATCTGGCTCAAAGTCTATCTTTAAATCTTGAACCTCTGACCAACCATAAGGTTCTTCTTTTGTAGCCTTATAAATTTTTCTCAAATCATCTTGATTATCTATAATAATACTTCCATTACTATCAACCTTTTCGATTTGTAGGCTATCATAAGAAGATGAATATTCCATATCAAAACAACTCAACACATAAATGTCTTCTCTACATTCTTCATCTTTAGAATCTGAAGATTTTACTATTCCTCTATACTCTATGGCTAATGCATCGGTTACACCTTCTATTTTATCTATTGGTTTTATCGTATGGTCCATTGGATTTACACGATAAAATGATCTTATATTATAACCTTCATCCGATAATTTATAATTCTTTCTATTGCCCTCATAATTTATTCTAGATATAGATGAATATGCATTTTCATATTTATTAAATTTACCACTGCTTATCATATCTAAAATAGACTCTGCTTCATAATTCCCTGTCTGATCATTATAATGCCATGCTCCATCATTATAATTTTTATTTACACTAACTTTATATTCATTGTCCTCATAAAATATATAACAATTTTTATCGTTATCTCTAACTATATAGCGTAAATATTTTATTTTACCATTACTATCATAAGACAAATCTAAGTTTTCTATTACTCCATAGTTTATACCTATTTTCGCTTTTATATCTCTATAATCTATCCCTATATTTTGTAATTTAGTATCTTCAATAGTAACAGTTCTATCTCTATATTCTACTTTTTCGTAAATCATTCCATTTATTGTACCAACATACAACATCACTACACCTAGAATTGCCGCCTTACTTTTAGATTTAGAGTTAAGCTTATCTTTTTTTCTCATCCCAAAGTAATATATACAAAAACCTAAAGGAACTGCTATTACAATCCAGTTAATCTTCAAGTTAAAATTAAAACTACCTAAAAAATAATATCCAAGTATTTTTAATCCTAGATAACTTTCATCCTCTTCTTTTTTAACATAGAACATAACTAAAAAACATACTACTATGCCTAAAGTCACCATAGAAAACAAAATTGACTCGTTGACATACTCTATAAAACTATACAAATACTCCATACAATCCCCCTATCATTAACACCCCTAATTGAATTGTATCACATGAAGTATTTTATTTTTAGCAAATAGTAAATTTGGAAATAGTAAAAAAAGGTATGAAAATTAATTTTAATTTTCATACCTTTTCTATATCAATTACTTACTTTCTTCGTTTAATTGTACAGTTTCTGTATAATCAACTTCTAATAAGTCTAATATTTGCTTAGCTCTTTCTTTTGTAGAACCTTTAACTTCTATAAAGTTTACGTTTTCTGCTTTTAAGAAACTTAATATAGCCTCATCTATTTGAAGAGCTATATCTTCTGCTTGCCATCTTACTCCATCTTGTACATATCCAAATTCTCTTGGAACATATACTATCATGTCATAGTTTTGGATGTCTTCTATTGCTAAACAATATAAGTCTTTTAATATTTGTATTTCTTTTTTACTTCTTTCTCTTGACCCTAACATAAATCTTCCATATATGTAAGGTACGAAAGTAGCATAGTCTGTAAGAGCATAGTCAAACGTAGATAACTCGTCTTCTAATTTCTTTTGACCTAAATAGATTCCATATTGTTCAGATATAGTTTCTATCATACCTTTATCCTTTAAATATTCAGTAGAATATTCTAAAGCATATCCAGCATTTAATCCTGCTATTTTCATCTCAACATATAAATGTTGTATTAGTGTAGTTTTCCCACATCTTGGGCCACCTAAAACTGCTATTCTTTTAGTTGCCATATTTATAATCAACTCCATATATTATTTTCTAATTTTAAAGGAACTTTTATATTATACTAACATTTAGCAGTTTCTTCAATCTTTTTAAGACAATTCTATTTATTTACAAGGAATTGTTCATGTTTTAAATATAAGATTTTATAATATTAAGCTTTTTCCTACCTCGTATCCTTCTTGGAACATTTTTGTGCAAAATTCATTTTCAAATCTAAGAGTATCATTTGCTTCAAATATAGTTTTAGGTCTTACTACAATAATATCTTCTTCTTTATACACATTTTTTATTTCTTCAGGTATAGTATAGTCATGTCTTGTGGATATTATTATAATCTTATCCACATTATCCTCTATTAAGGGATTTATTAAAGTATTCCTCACTAAACCACCATCTAATTTAGTTCCATCATATAATCCTTCTTGAACATCCTTTACAAATTGTTCTCTTAAAGGAAGTTTTCCGTTGGGATTATATGGTAATAAAGAGCTGTATTTTACACTATCTAAGCCCTCATCCTTATCCATATACGATAGGTTCACTACCTTCTCAGAAACACGTTGTTCTTCTATATCTATATAGTTCACATAAAAGTTCATTTTACTGCCTGAGTTGTTATTAAGTTCTTTTAATGCATCTATTACTTGAGAGTTGTCCACAGTGTTATCCACTATTTTGACATCGTTTTCAGAAGTTTTCTGAATATTTATCCACACTTTTTCTAAGTTTTCAACATTTTCTGTGAATATGTAGTAACCGTTAATGGCACCAATTGATGTTCCTGACAGAGAAGTTATTTCTTTTACACCATTATCGTATAGTGCTTTTATTACTCCAGCTTGATATGAACCCTTTGCTCCTCCACCAGAAAGACATAATCCTATCTTCATGGTTTAAACCACCTTTCTATATTTCATAAAACTTATTAAACGTCTTGTAGATGCTATAATGATCTATAACACTTCCTAATTCTCTTATTGAGTGCATAGCAAGTATAGGGCTTCCGATATCCACAGATGGTATATCAATATGAGTTGATGATATTGGTCCTATAGTACTTCCGCCTCTTTCATCTGATCTATTTACAAATTCTTGATATTCTACATTAGCTTCTTTACAAATATTTTTATATATTGAGATTGAATATGAGTCACTTGTATAAGATTGATTTGCATTTATTTTTATTACTGGACCTTTACCCATCACTGGTTTATTTGTTGGGTCGTGTTTTTCAGCCATATTAGGATGTATTGCATGAGCTAAGTCAGCTGATATCATGAATGATGAGTAAAGAGCATTGAAGAATTCCTCTCTATCTTTACCTAATGATAAGCATATTCTTTCTAAAATATTTAATAACATATTCGAATCTGCACCTTGCTTAGTTGAGCTTCCCACTTCTTCATTATCAAACACCGCTACTACATTTACTCCTGATATACCTTTAGCATCTATTAATCCATGTAAACTTGCATGAGCCATAGATAAGTTATCTAATCTTCCTGTTGATATAAATTCCTCATTAGGTCCTATTAAGCTTCCTTTTTCGAATTCATATAAGAATAAATCAAAGTCTATTATTTCTTCCATGTTCACATTTAAACTCTTAGCTAATTCTTTTAATAAGAAGTTTTCTTTTTCAAGACTATCATTTAATAATCCTACTAGAGGTAACATGTCTTTTTGCTTATTAAAAGCGTATCCATCATTAACACTTCTATTTAGATGTATTGCAACATTAGGTATTATACAAATTGGCTTTTCTAAATTTACAGTTTTTTCTACTGGTCTTAGTATATTTTCCCCTTTTAATACTACTCTACCAGCTATACCTAGCGGTCTATCTAACCAAGTACTTAATATTGGCCCACCATAACACTCTGTGTTTAATTTTAAGTATGTACCTTCTACTGACATTTCGGCATTTGGCTTTACTCTAAAAGTAGGAGAGTCTGAATGTGAACCTATTATTCTAAACCCTTCACTTTCTACATTATTTGAATTAACAACAAAAGCTACTATAGCAGATGAATTTTTAGTAATATAGTACTTTCCACCTACTTCTAGTGACCATTTCTTATTTAATTCTAATCTCTTAAATCCATTGTTTTCTAAAAGCTTTTTAGATGTATCTACTGCATGAAAAGCAGTTGGACTGCTGTAGATATAATCTATAAGGTCTTGTGCAAATTCTTTAGTTTTCATTTTACTCTCTCCTTATACCAATTATTATTTATATGTAAATTTATAATATCTAAGGCTAAAGATATGGTAATCTTTAGCCTATAAATTTTGTAATAAAACTATCACTTAAGATAGCTATTTAATCTTTAGTTGTATGACTTCTTATAATATGTCTATTGTTGTATATTCTTTATTTATTTTCTTTATACCTTGTTGGTCAAATGCTATTGTAAGGTCTGAACCTACCATCGCAACTACAGTTCCAACACCAAACTTTGGATGATGTATTTTAGTTCCTAATTTTATATCATCTATGTTAGTTTCTTTAGAAGAATCTTTTATAGTAGCATTTACTTGAGATGCTACTGTAGATTTCTTAATAGTATTCATATATTTCTTAGAATACTTATCTAAAATATTGTAGTTTGCTTTTGAGTAAGTTAATTTGTTTTCAACGCTATTAAGCTTCTCTATACATTCCTTTGGTAATTCTTCCATAAATCTAGATTCTACCGAAGGATTTGTTTTTCCATATAAAGTCCTTTTTTGAGTTAGAGTCATGAATAATTCTTCCTTTGCTCTTGTTATACCAACATAACAAAGTCTTCTTTCTTCTTCTATATCTGAATCATTCATAGATCTTACAGCTCTTGATATAGGGAATAATCCTTCTTCCATACCTGTTAAGAATACTACGGGGAACTCTAGCCCCTTTGATGTATGAATAGTCATAAGAGATACTCTATCATTTTCTTCGTCATTATTAGTCTCTGAAGTAAGAGCCACATTTGTTAAGAATGTTTCTAAGTCCTTTTCTTCACTACTTTGCTCAAACTCTATAGCTATAGATATAAACTCTTTTAAGTTATCTATTCTATCTTGAGTCTCTTCACTCTTGTCTTTTTCTAATTCATCTAAGTATCCTGTTCCATCTAATACTTTTTCTATTAACTTACTAACAGGATAAACTTCTTTTATAGTTCTAAGAGTACCTACTATATCCACAAATCCACTAATACTTGCTCTTGCTTTTGTTGATATGTCTGAGTTAGATTCTATATCTATTAATACAGAGTATATACTTTCTTGTTTTAAACTAGCTCTATCTTCTATTTTTTCTATAGTTCTAAGACCGATCCCTCTTTTAGGAACGTTTATTATTCTCTTTAAAGATATATCATCCTGTGGATTTTGAATAACTCTTAAATACGCTACTAAGTCCTTTATTTCTTTTCTTTCATAGAACTTAGTTCCTCCATATATGTTATATGGTATTTGACTTCTATTTAAAGCATCTTCTACAGAACGTGCTTGTGCATTTGCTCTATAAAGAACAGCAAAGTCTTTATATGATCTTTTTTCTTTTCTTGCTATTTGAGCTATTTTGTCAGCTATAAAATCAGCTTCATCTACTTCATTATCCGAAACTTGTATCTTTATTAGCTCTCCTTCTTTTTTCTCACTCCATAGCTTCTTTCTTTTTCTTTCTATATTATTAGAAATTACAGTATTTGCAGCATCAAGTATTACCTGAGTTGATCTATAGTTTTGTTCTAGCTTTACTACATGAACATCATCATAATCTCTTTCAAACTCAAGTATATTTCTTATATCAGCACCTCTCCATCCATATATACTTTGGTCATCATCACCAACAACGCATATATTTTGATGTTGTCTTGCTAATAGTTTTACAAACTCATATTGTGCCTTACTTGTATCTTGATACTCATCAACCATTATATATCTAAATCTACTTCTATAATAATCTAGTACTTCTGGTTCCGATTTAAATAATTCAACAGTCTTATATATTAAATCATCAAAGTCTAGGGCACTATTTCTCTTTAAACGGTCTTGATATAGTGCATAAACATCAGCTATCTTACTCATTCTATTATCAGATTGGTGCATAGCCTTAAACTCTTTAGGACTATGTAGCTTGTCCTTTGCACCAGATATAGCACTTATTATTACCTTTGGCTCAAATACCTTATCACTTAAGTTTAACTCCTTTAAACAGTCCTTAACTAAAGTTACCTGGTCAGCACTATCATATATAACGAAACTTCTATTATAACCAATTTTATTTATGTCTTTTCTAAGTATACGAACACAACAAGAGTGGAAAGTACTTATCCACATTTCCTTTGTATCTAAACCAAGAATAGTCTCTTCTACCCTCTCACGCATTTCAGTAGCAGCTTTATTAGTAAATGTTATAGCTAATATATTAGCAGCTTGAACGCCCTTATCTTCCATTAGATGAGCAATTCTAGTTGTTAAAACTCTTGTTTTACCAGACCCCGCACCAGCAAGTATAAGGACAGGTCCTTCCGTCTTCACAACAGCTTCTCTCTGGGCAGGATTTAATGTATCTAAATTCATCTTCATCCTCCTAATTTACAGTCATATAAATATATTTTAATCTAAATCATCTAATAGTTCAAACTCATTAGTAATATTTTAAACACGCA
Organism: Romboutsia sp. LXY-2; assembly: GCF_056171995.1. NCBI lineage: Bacteria > Bacillati > Bacillota > Clostridia > Peptostreptococcales > Peptostreptococcaceae > Romboutsia > Romboutsia sp. LXY-2. Next base: position 204,972 of record NZ_JBKFGI010000012.1, read on the forward strand.
TAATATAATCTTTGACATATTTTCACTTATATAAAACAAATTATATCTCTATATTCCTTATCTTTTATCATTTTATTTTTCCATTTTACGCTCCCCTATTAAACTTAACAAAAATAAAAATAGCTATCTCAAGTATTATAGAATTTTGACGCTAATCCAGCGAAGGGGATGATATATAAGTTCCACTGACATTTGCAGGCACGAACTTAGCCTGCATGGAAGGGAAATTATATATCATCACCGAGCGGCGATTGCACTCAAAATTCTATAATGAGATAGCATATATTTTTATTTTATATTAAGTTTTCCATCTATTATAAGTTGTTTTTGTTGTTCTACTAAGTCTAATATTTCCTTAGGTACATTTTTATCACTACTTGGAGCAATTCCAACAGCTTCTTCCTTTAATCCATAAACTACCGCTTTTCCACCTTCAAAACTTCCAGACTTAGCTTTATCTATTATATCAAGTACTCCTATATCTACTCTTTTCATAGCTGATGTTATTACATTATCTGGAGCCAAGTTATTTTGGTCCATATCAACACCTATAGCATACTTATTATTTTCCTTAGCAGATTCTATAGCTCCAGTTCCAACACCTCCAGCTGCAGAGAATATTACATCTGCACCTTTTGAATACATTTGATTTGCTATAGATTTACCTAACCCTGCATCATCAAACGAGTTTGCATATTGAGAAACATATTGAGTATCTGGATTTCCTGCTTTAATACCAGCTACAAACCCTTCTTCAAATCTAGTTATATTAGGTATTTCCATTCCACCAATAAATCCTACCTTATTAGTTTCACTCATCTGAGCAGCTATAAGACCTACTAAGTAAGCAGCTTCTCTTTCATCAAAAGTAACACAAATCATATTAGAAGGTATTTCTACCCCATCTTCTTCATAGTTATGATCTATTATTACAAAGTTTCTTTCTGGATATGATTTAGCTGCATCTAACATTGCATCTGCAGTTGTATATCCTACCCCTATTATTAAATCCACATTCTGATCTATAAAAACATCTATATTTGGCACATAATCAGCATCTTGTGTCGCTTCTAGATATGTTCCATTTATACCTAACTCTGATTTTGCTTTTTCTAATCCCTCTATAGAAGATTGGTTAAAAGATTGGTCATTTGCTCCACCTTCTCCTAATACAATCCCTACATTATAAATTTTTTCTTCTGCTTTTTCATCACTAGAACTACATCCTACCATTGCGACAGTCGCCATTAATGCCATAGATAATATCACTAATGATTTTTTTAGTAATTTCATGGTAAATCCCCCTCGTTTAATAATTGTGTAATAAATTCTACATCATCATTTTAACAGGTGTCTTTACACTTGTAAACACATTATTTAATATGGTAATTCTATGTACTCTATTTTTTCTTCATCATCTTCGAAGAACCATTCACCTTCATCCATACCACCATCAGTAATAGCTTCAACACCCATCTTCATATATTTACCTGTAGCACTTACTGCTATTTCACCATTTGGCAGTATTATTTCTCCAGTACCTTCAAACATTCTCCTATTTTCTTTAGTAATTCTTCCAACTATTTTTATCTGAGCATCAGTTGGTACAGGCTTTCTATATTTAGTTTCTAGCGTTACAGTAACACCCCATATAGTATCATCATTAATACTTACAGCTCTTCCTATTGTTTCATCTAATAAAGCTGCTGATATACCTCCATGAACTCTTCCTGGGTAACTTTGATGCCAATCTTTAGTATCACAAATAGCTACTAGCTCGCCATTTTCTAGCTCGTAGAAAGAAGTTTTTAATCCTAGGTTGTTTTCAACTCCACATACTATACATGATTTACTACTATTTTGTTTTTTTATCACTTTGTATTTCATTACGTTTCTCCTCATTTCTATTTTTGATATATTTAAATTATATCACTTGTCTTAAAATATAAATGCTATTTTAAATAACGAGCCATATACAGCTCTCCAAATATTTAATAAATCCTTTATAAAATTTATATAGTTCTTGATATTTTATTCAAAAATAAAACAGATGCTATCTCATAGCAGTTTAAAGTTGTTCATGAGATAGCATCTAAATTCAAATTTTTTTAACTAATTATTGATAATCTCAATTGCCTTTTCAATAAGTTCATCTCTACCTTCTTTTATACCTTGAATTGTAGGTTCTATATAAATATCTGGTTTAATTCCTACTCTTTGAGTTTGTGAATTATCAGGATTATAAATTCCAATTCCAGTTATAATAGTCCTTACACCACCAGGAAGACTAAATTCGGTTATATTTCCATCTGTACCAATAGAGTCGCTACCTATAACGGTAGCATTAGGTGCATTTCTTAAAGACATAACTGTAAACTCACCATTACTTTGTGTACGCTCATCCATAAGTATAATTACTTTTCCTTTGTAATAATCTTTGTTATCACATCCAACCTTAAGATCTTCATCTAGTATAAATTCTCCTGGAACTGATTGATTAGCTACTGATACTTTTGAGAAAATAACCTCTTTATTCATAAGGTATTCACCTAAAGTGTATACGATAAAGTCAGAAGGATAATATCTTAAGTCTACAATAAGACCTTTTGTATCCATAAACTTTCTCATTATTTTATTGATTTCATCTTTTTTTAATTGACCGGGATTAATATAACCTATATTTCCATCTAATAGTTTATGTGACCCTTCCTTTATGTTAAACATATCTATGTCAGCATAACATTTAACAACTTCTGTTAGGTCTTGATCGCCTCTTTTAATAGCTATATTCATATCATCATTTTGAGTTCTAAATAAATAATGCTTTAATCCATTTACTATTGCACTTTTCTTTGAAAGTGATATATATTTAGACTTTTCTTCTACTACATCAAAAACATCTCTATCATCTATTTTTAAAACAATATCACCCTCTTGAAGATTACATTCATCTTTATACTTAGGTAATATTTTTTTTATAACAATCTGATTTTCTACTAATCCAAATTCTACTGGCGCAATTTTATCTCCCCAATATTTATTTAAAGTACCATTATAGTCGTAAACTCCTGCATGTGGGTCATGTATTTTAGTTGTTAGTTCTAATATTGTTAATTGATACTCTAAAGCATTTTTAGCTTCTATAAATTTAGGTATAAACTCAGTTAAAACACTATCCCAATTTTCTTCTATAATATCTGTATATGGATAATAATACTGGATTATATTCCAATACCTAAATAAACTAAGTAGTTTATAACCACTATCATCATACTTTATATTCCAATACTCACTTTCATTTTTAAACTCTGAGAAAGGAGAGTCTTTAGCATAATTAACATAAGCTTTATCTCGATTTGATATTTTAGTATTTGATATTTTTATTAATAAATCACTTAATTCCCTTCCTATATACTCCTCATCATTTATCCAATCTATATCTCTTTCTAGCATAACCTTTTTATCTTTATCAGTTTTCTGGTTCTCTTCTACTTCACCTAGTTTATCAATCCAATCATATAATATTTTATCCGTATCACTTGAGCTCTCTGCCTCTAGTATGTCTGGCATTACTCTAAAAAGTTCATAATCCCAGTTTATATCACCAGAAACTACTACTGGATGGTAATATTTTACTAGCCCCCAAACTTTGCATAATTTCTTTAGATTTTCAGTTTGATTTTGATTTAACTTTTCTACTTTTATATTACTCCCTGAAATAAATTCGTTATCAACGTCTTTTCCTTTAAACATTAAAAACATAGCCCCTGATATACCCAAAATACATATCGATAATAATATAAATTTCTTAATCCAAGAATACTCACTTTTTTCTTTATCCATCTTATCCCCCCATAAATTACCTAGAACACCATACTTGCTTATATTCCCATATAAATTAATTGTATCATAAGTGTAAGCTCTCAACATCTTAACTAGACTAAGATCTATAGTACAATATTAATTCTACTTCAAATCCAACAATTCATAATTTCCTGATACGTAAAAATTCGCTTTGCTCATGTCGCCAACGTCTTCGCCCGTTGCTCAAAAGCTTTTTTACTTACTATTTGTGTGTTGGTATCACTTGGTTGCATAAGTTAGACACAGATTATTAGCCATTATAATTTCCTTATACGTAAAAAAAGAGAAGTGTATTTATAATACTCTTCTCTTCTTTTAATCAATATTATTTAATCTTGTCTACTATTCCACTTAATATACTGTCTAGCTCTGTACTTATATCATCTACACCCTTATGAGTTATTTCTACTACTTCCCTTGTCATAGGTAACTCTCCTAAAAGCTGTAAGTCCATTTCACTTAAAAACTTCTCTGTTTCGTCACCATCAAATAGTTTTATTTTCTTGTCACAATCTGGGCATTGGATATAGCTCATATTTTCAACTACTCCTAATACCTTAACATTTAACATTTTAGCCATTTTTACTGCTTTTGCTACTATCATAGATATCATATCTTGTGGCACAGACACCATAACTACACCATTTAGAGGTATAGATTGCATAACAGTTAATGCTACATCGCCAGTGCCTGGAGGCATATCTATTAATAAATAATCTAATTCTTCCCACATTACATCTTTGTAGAACTGCTTAACAGTATTACTTATTATAGGTCCTTTCCATACTACTGGTTGACTTTCATCATCAACTAAAAAGTTTACAGACATAGTTTTTATATTATCTTTAGTTATAACAGGGTATATATCTTTTCCATTTGGAGACATTGCTCTCTCCTCTTGTAAGCCCATAAGTCTTGGTATACTTGGTCCTGTTATATCTGCATCTAATATTCCAACCTTATATCCCATTTTATTTAATTTTTTCGCAAGTAATGATGTTACGGTAGATTTACCAACTCCACCTTTGCCACTCATTACTCCGATTATATTTTTTATTTTATTATTAGGGTTGTTCTCTATTGTACAAGTAGCTTGTTTATTACAATTATTTTTTGATGGACATGAATTACAATTTCCCATTTTTTTATCCTCCAATTTATATGCATTGTTATTATTTATTGTTATTAATTTAATATTATATTATAAATATACCCTTAATTTTTACTTTACAATCACACAGTTGGATTTAGATTTTTTTCCTGTTCTTTTTGCCAGTAGTTATAAAGTTCTTTTTCCCTTCTAAATAGAGGTAACCCCATATTTTTATATAACTTTACTAACCATGGTAATTCTAATCCTGCTTTAACTATGCTTTCTTCATTAATGAAAACATCTTCGCAAGTTCCTTTTTCAGTAATTTCACCTCTATCTAAAACATAAACATAATCACAAAGTTCATATATTAAGTTCATATCATGACTAGAAATTACTACTTTAATATTATTTGCTCTTAAGTTTTTTATTATATCTACAATGGCTCTAGTGCTTACTGGATCTAAGCCAGCAGTCGGCTCATCTAATAATACAATCTTATTTTCCATAGCTATTACAGATGCAATGGCCACCCTCTTTTTTTGTCCATAGCTTAAAAAATGAACTGGTTTATCAATAAATTCTAATCCATTAACATCTTCTAAAGCCTTATTTACCTTAGCATTAATGGTTTTTTCATCAATGCCAATATTTCTAAGAGAAAATGCAATATCATCATATACTCTAGAATAAAAAATTTGTTTGTCAGGGTCTTGAAATACTATCCCAACATCTTTCCTAAGATTATATAAGCTTTTTTTATCATGTTTAAGAGGCTTATCATCAAATAAAATTTCTCCATATGTAGGCTTCAATATTCCCATTAAATTCATAAATAATGTAGACTTACCTGAGCCATTTGACCCTATTATCCCAATAATATCCCCATTTGTAAAATCCATGTTAATATTAGATAATGCTTTTTCTTTCTTCTCATACTGATATGTTAAATTATTTATTTTAAACATGTTCTTCTCCTACTATATGAAATTCACCATTGTATAATTTTATATCTAATGATATGGATAACTCTTCATATCTTATCATCATTCTTTTAAATAATATACTTGCTAGCATACCTAATGACTTATATGATGTTTTCAAGTTTATATAACCAAATCTTAATTCTTGAGATTTTCTTATATCAATTACTTCTTCTAAAAAAATAAATATAAACCTGTATATTAGCATCGATAATTCTATTACTGTGTCTGGTAATCTCATTTTCTTTAATAAAAATAATAAATCATTAAAAGGTGTTGTTAATACTATAAAGTATACACAGCTTAAACAAGACATTGATCTAATCAAAATATATAACGAGGTGTTTATAGATTCTGTAGATGTGCCTATATATAAATTGTATATATTAAAGCTATAAGCCATATTTTCAGATGTAAATCCTATATTTATCAGATTTAGTCCTACACCTATAACCAAAAAATAAACTGGTATTTTCAATAATTTCAAATAATTTTTCAAATCTATTTTTGCTACACAAACTATTAATAAACTCATAAAAACCATAATTCCCGCTAGTACAACTTTAGAATTAATTAACATTGATAAAATTAAAAATAATGTCCCGATTATGGCTTTTAGTTTAGGATTTATATGTCTTAAGTTGTTGGTGTACGCATATTTATCAATTAATATCATATTCTCTCTACTATCCTAGATAGTATCCAAGCCTCCTTTTTCAATTATTCACACAAAAAAATCCTAGCCACAAGGGCTAGGTATTTTTCAATAATATTTATAAACATAACTATTTTCAAAAACTTTCTCCCACCCCGAAGAAATTAATTTAATATTTTAGGCAGGTCTCCTGACTTAGCTTCATCCTACTCCTTTACCTTCCCATAATAAAATAATCATAGTGGTTATTTAAGTTTCGTCAGCCTTACAGTAGCGGGGGCTGTAGAGGAATTACACCTCTTTCCCTATTAATCTTTTTTCAAGAACCTATAATATATATTTAGTTTTTAATTTTTAGTTAGATACTATACAATTATAAAACATTATTACTTTTATAACAAATCTAACTCTTATTAATTCGATAAAATATATCAATATACCTTCTAAAGTTATTATTTTTTAGTTTCTTATTACTTTTTTAAGATACATAGTTACTATATCTGAAAAGCGTAAAATATCTTTTGTATAGATAAAGTCTTTACCGTATATTAACTTTTCAGCTTCTAGTTCACTTTCTTTTCCTGTAAATACTCCAAGGACTAGTATTCCCTTTTGACGAGCTTTCCTTACTTCATTGGCAGCATCCTTTACTGCTACAATTCCCTTATAAGACATCTCACCTCTAATTGTCCTCTGCCTATCACTACCTATTTTTATATCATTAGGCTTTCCATCACTAAGAATAATTAAGATTTTATTTTCCTCATGCCTATTTAATAACTCCTCAGATACACACTTTATTGCTAATCCATCTCGATTATTCCCAGCTGAAAAATATTCAAATATATTTTCACAACTTTCTACCTTGTCATCATAGTCTTTATATCTTCTTAAGATTGTATAATCTAAAAAGCTACAAAATCCCAGCACCCTATTAGGTATGCCAACTGAAGTTAATGCTTTAGATAATATGTAGGCTTGTGTAGCTACATTTCCTTGGTTTCTGCTTTGAGATCCACTTGCATCCAATAAAATATCTATTACATACTTTCCTTTTTCATTATTTATGTCTTTATAGAATATTTTATTGTTGTTGCTTCTCCCTACTCTCCAACATCTACTAGCATTCACTATTCCACAATCAGAATATACTCTAGTTGTTTCACTTTCTTCTATTAAAATTCTTGATATGTTTTCTCTTAATTTATTTATATTCCTTTTATGAATTTTTATGTTATCCCTAAATTTACTCAGGTTATTTTCTTTTTGTCTTGTAACATATTTTATTTGAAATACATTTTTACACTCACTTCTTAATACACCATCTGTAAAATGGACTCTACATCCTTCATGAATATTTCTACAGTTTTTAGTTTCCATTTTTATGATTTCATTTTTACTCAAATATGATTTACCATAGTAATACTCTATTTTTTCATATATTTTATTACTTGTTTCTTCATCAATATAAATAACTCTATTACTACTATTGGCATCATTATTTTTAATAGATTCTCCTACATTTTCAACTAACATAGATGATGTCATAATATCTATCTCATTTTCTAATATATTTTCTCCATCAGAATATAGCTCCTCATTCATAAAATCTGCAAATGTATCAAAGTCTATCTCTGAATGTCTTTCATGATTATTTTCTTTATTCACTTCTGGTGTATTACTTATTATGCTCTCAAAATATTTAAGATATATTTCATCTATGTTTTTTAATACTTCTATAATTTCTTTATCTATATCAATATTTTTTACATCATTCATTATTCTTCGGCTAAATCCATCCATGTTCGGATGTTTCCCCATACTTTCAAGGACTACTGCATATTTTAGCTTCTGTAGTACATCCTCTTTATATATTGTTGTAAATCCAGATAATATGTCTCCATAAGCCTTTTGTCTTATATCTTCTACTCCTGGTCTTTCCTCTATAACTTTAGCTTCAACAATTCTATTTAATACAATCTGAGTAATTCCCATGATAGTGTTTTTATCATATCCATTTTTCATTCGGTTAATTAAGTATTTTTTTACTATATACCAATTAACATACTTTCTTCTAGCTCCTGAAATTATAGCAAAATATAATGCAACATCCTTAGATGAATATTCTTTTTCTGTTGTATCAATATCTTCATCATATGTACCAGAAACTGTCCAAGATAAATTATTTACTCTGTTATCGAATTCATAATCATTGTATATCCATTTCATATTCTCACCTACTTAGAATAGCAAACACTAGGAAATACATCTTTGCTTTCCCATTTGTTAGGTATTCTAGTTTTGATAATATCTCCAACTATTTCCTTTTCATATATATCAAAGGTCTTCCCTACCATCCCCATATTTATTGCTAAGTCAGGCTTAAGACCTCTTCTTATTGTTTTTAAAGATGCTATTAGACCTCTCAAGTCTACAGATTTACTAGATATTTCACCATTTTGTGATTTTAATTGTAAATCTAAAAATATACCAACAAACTGTTTTAACTTTTCTTCGTCTGCATCATTAAATTCATTTTTTAATATAAGCATAAGCTTGTCCTCTTCTACTTGGGGTATATCTATAACCATGAATCTAGATACTAGCGCTTCATTTAACTCTTTTGTTCCTGCATATTCATAGTTCATAGTCCCAATAAATCTTGTAGCTGGATGTAAATTAACTCTTTCATAGCCTGGTACGTCAATTATTTTTCTATAATCTAGTGCTGAATGTAGCACTACTATAGCATCATTTTTTGCCATATTTATTTCATCAAATACACCAAATCCACCATTTATGGCGCATTCATATACCGATCCTCTTCTTAATTTTACTTCATTATCTATAAATGTATCTGTTCCTATTAATGATTGACTATCTGTATTGATATGAAAAGATGTGTTCCATTGAGGTCTATTGAATATTTCTGATAAGTTGTCTGCTAATAAGTTTTTTCCTGTTGCTTTTGGTCCTGATAATAATATATTTTCATCTTCTAATATTGCTGATATACACATTGATAAAATATCTTTGCCATAAAAAAATACTTTAGATTTACTAACTCTGTGCTCTATATCCTCATTTAATTTATAATAATTCCTAAAGTAATATATATCTTGTATTAATGATTCTTGTATCCCCTGATTTCTTAAATTCTCTATTATATCCATAGCTATCTCCCCTTGTAGTTATTATGATATATTTATATATTAGCACATAAAAAGTCGGTCTAAAGATATATCTCTACAATTAATCTTAAAAAGATTTATGCTTGAGTATATATTTATTAAACCGACTTTTTTATAATTTATTATTTTATAGGTATTTTTACTTCTATAGGAGCTTCATATTTCATCATCATATTTAATGAAAACATATAACTATCTTTTTTCTCTCCTTTAAATGCAAAGATATATTCTCTATCTTCATCAGATTCACCACTATGCGTGCCACTTGCAATATAGTCCTCTCCATCTAACTTACTAAATCCAGCATGAGAAATCTGTTTATTTCCTTTTACATATACATCTATTTCACCATCTTTATAAACTATATTTTCTATAGTCATTTCTGATCCAAAGTACTCTACCTTTTTAGGATACTTATCATCTAGCTTTAACTCTATCTCTAAATCCTCAGGCTGAACTATAATCCCATCTGCCTTTAACGTAACTTCTTTACCTTTGTCATAATAAATAGAAGGCACTATTGTTTGCCTGTATGATGAACTTTCGCCCTTACCCATACCAGATAAAATTAAATTATCACTATATGAGTATCCACTATCAGATAACATAGAAATATTGTAAAGGCCATAAGTTCCCATTACATCCTCAAAATTTATTTTGGTATCTAAGTACATCATGGTAGGTGATACTTCCAGATTTTCAAATATTATTTCTGCCTTATCATGTTTTATAGTCTTATTTATTTCATAATTTTTTTTATTTTTATATATTTCTTTCGGTATGTTTATAGTAAGCTTAGCACTTCCAACTACTTCTGTTTTAAATTCACCTTTTCCTACTAACATACTGTTTTCAATTTTATTTCCACCTTCTATAGTTTCCCCTTCTTTATAGTATTCTTTGAGTATTTCAAGCTCAAGTTCTATACTTTCTTTTTTCTCCTTAAATATATCTCCGATTCTTTCATCCATTATTGTAATACTAGATTTAGTTGAATTTTTTTTCTCTCCATCTGAATAAAAAGTAGTTACCCCTAAGTTATCTTTTGTTTTACATTCTACTCTATACTGTGGATTTGTATCAGAACTTAAATCCAGTTTAGTATTTGTCATAGTAACATCAAAAGTTAGCCTTAATTCATCTAAAACAATATTATCAACTTCTAGAGTAAAATCATCCACCTTTAAAGTCGTACCTTCTATTTCTATATACCCATTATCTACAGCATTTTGAACTCCTACATCTGGAAATAATAGTTTCAATATATCTGATGCAAAACTTCTAAATGAAGGTAATACTGTATAAGAGATTACTATTAAAATGGAGCAAGCCACTAATCCCTTTAGTATATATTTATTTTTCTTTGGTTTAATATTATTTAGTTTATTTTCTAGTTCTTCAGATAACTTTTCTGGTATATCTATTTCTTCGCTATCAAAATCATCTAACATTTTGTTTATCTCTATTTCATCAAATTCATAATCTATATTAGCATCAGAAATTATATTTTCAGTATTAGTATCAGAATCTATATTTTTTGTTTTATCTATTTCTAAATTATTACTATTACTTTGATCTTTCTTCATAATCTCTCACCTCCAAATCTTTTCTCATACTTTTTAGTGCGGTATACATCTTACCTTTGACCGTACCAACTGGAATCTGTAATATATCACTTATTTCTTGAAGACTATATCCCATATAGTACTTAAGTCTTATCATCTCTCTAACTTCTTGGTTTATATTTTCTAGTGCTTTTTCTAAGTCTAGTTTAGTGTCTTTATCTATATTTTCTATATCTTCCTTTGTAGAGTAATCTTCTATACTTACTACTTTATTATTTTTATTAATAATATTTTTTGCTTCATTTATTACTATTCTTAAGAACCAAGTTTTAAAATATTTTGCCTCTTTTAATGTTGTAATGTTATTTAATCCTTTTTCTACTGCTTGTAGATATGCATCTATACTATCTTCTTCGTTTCTAAGTATTGTGTATGCTATTTTATATCCATCAGTCTTAAGTTCATTAACTAACATACTATAAGCGTTAAAATTGCCCTTTATAGCTTTATTTACTATCTTAATATCCATTAATTATACCTCCTTTCATATATTAGACTTGTAAAGTATATAAAAAGTTATAATTTTTTTATTTCATTATAATTTTAATAATTAAATTTTATGATTTATATAACTAATAGCTTTGATACCTAGCGGTGGGAAACTATAACTTATCCATAAACCGGATAAATTTTAATTTCCTTCTATATAAAATAAGACTCTAATGATTGTGTAAAATCACTAGAGTCCTACTCTTTGCCTTCTATAGGGATTAATATTGATGTTATAGTTCCTTCGTCTAGTTTACTATATACTTTTATATCTCCATTATGACTATCTATTATAAACTTAGCAATGGAAAGACCAAGCCCTGTTCCTCCACTTTCCTTATTTCTAGATTTATCACTTCTATAAAATCTATTAAATATGTTAGGTAAGTCTTCTTTACTCATACCAATACCATTATCTTCAATAACTATATATACACCTTTATTACTTGGAAAAGTATTTATTTTTATAGTTCCTTCATCCTGAGTATATTTCATACTGTTATCTATAAATATACGCATTGCTTCTTTTATTAGATTTCTATCTCCATATATAACTACATCTTCATTATTCACATTTTTAATATTATGTTTTTCATCTATCATTATGCTCTCTTTAACAAGTTCATTTATTAAATCTTTTAAGTCAAAATATTCCTTTTCTATTAACTGCTTATTTCTGTCTCCTCTAGCTAAAAATAATAAACTTTCGATTAGCTTTTTCATACTTTCTGATTCATCTTTTATCGCTATAATAGACTCCTCTAATACTTCTCTATCATCTTTGCCCCATCTGTCTAATAAATTAGCATATCCTTGAACTACTGATATAGGTGTTCTAAGCTCATGGGATGCATCTGATACAAATTGATTTTGTTTTTCAACAGAGTACTGTATCTCATCTAACATTTTATTAAAAGTTTTAGCTAAGTCTTTGTATTCATTTTTAATACCAGATACATCTAATCTTTTATCCAAATCATTAATAGATATTTTTTTTACATTATTAATCATTATATCTACAGGTTTAAGAGATTTTTTTGAAGTTCTATAACTAAATATGATAACAAAAATAACCTCAAAGACTTTAACTGATACTAATATTGTAAATAATGATATATAAATATTAGGATCCAAATTTTTAACATTTTCATTTAGTAAAAATAAAACTGCCATAGTAGTTAATATAGATATAAATATATAAGTAAAAGAATAGCTTAATGTTATTCTGCTCTTCATTGAAAATCTTATTTTTTCATTTATAATGTATTTTATTTTTTCTTTAAGAAAATTAGTTTTTTTCATCTTTTACTTGGTATCCAACTCCTCTTATAGTATGTATAAGCTTTATATCAAATCTGTTATCTATTTTACTTCTTAAGTATCTAATATATACATCAACAACATTTGTATCGCCTATATAATCATATCCCCAAATATTTTGAAGAATGTTATCTCTTGTGACTACGATTCCTTTATTATCTATAAGGTATTTAAGCAAATCATATTCTTTTTTTGTTAATTCAATACTTTCACTATCATATATAACTGTATGCTTTTTATCATCTATTACTAACTTCCCAACTTGTGTCAATTCACTATTTTGTGATGCTGATATACTAACTCTTCTTCTTTTTAGAGATACTCTTATACGTGCTAATAACTCTTCTATTGCAAAAGGCTTTGTCATATAATCATCCGCTCCAATATCTAGCCCCATTACCTTGTCCATTACATCACCTTTAGCTGTTAACATTATTACAGTTACATCACTTACTTGCCTTATCCTTCTTAAGACTTCCATACCATTTAAAGAAGGTAACATTACATCTAGTATTATAAGGTCATAATCCCCTTGTACTGCCAAATTTAAGCCTTCTCTTCCATCATGGCTTACATCTACATTATATCCTTCATATTTAAGCTCTAATTGAATAAATCTAGCTATTTTTATTTCATCTTCTATAACAAGTATATTTACCTTATCCATAATACCTCCCTTAATTTACGATACCAGCAAGCTTATTTCTTTTTAATTCCTAATAAGTTAAATTATAACATATTTGTTTTATAACTATAATAATATCTAATTGTTAACTAATTTATAGCAAATAATTACTCAAAAAGTAAAAAAGGATAAGTTATAAGTTTATAGTCATTTAATGCAAATACCCATGCATGATACTCAAACTTATATTACTTATCCTAATTTTTTATAATTTATTTATTTCATCTGTAGCTTTCTTTGCTAAATCTACTGCTTTGTCAGATACTTTATCTAATTTCTCATTTATTTCATAGCCTTCCCCGTTGCTATTTTCTATTTTTATTTTATATCCTGTAAATATAGCTATTAATAATCCTACAATTACAGCCGGTAATCCTATTATGGAAAACACTATTGCTAAAGACATCGGTATTCTAAGTACAGTCTTATCTTTTTTATAAATTTCGATAGTTATTCTATTTAACTTATATACTAAGTTTTTAGCCTTTTTAAAATAACTTGTATTCGCTATCTTAATTTCTGATTTAATCTTGTTTTCTTCCTCTAAATATAATATAGATTGAACTACATCCCCATCAAACTTCTCTAGTATTTCCTTTGCTTCTTTATACCCTACATTAGCTCTTGTTTTTACAGTGTCTATTTGTTCTATAGTTATTTTACTCATTTTCAATTCCTCCTAATAATATTTTATACTTCTATTATAGGAATCTATCCTTAATATAAACTTAGATAAAGATTAAAATCAGATTAAAATTTTTATCTTTTAATTTTAATTATTCTATTTGCGTCTTATTTCATTATTTTTAAAATAGATTTTATCATTAAAATATTTCATATCATAAAAAAAGATTACGTGGCTACGTCCTACTCTCCCAGGAGGTTGCCCCCCAAGTACCATCGGCGCTAAAGAGCTTAACTTCTGTGTTCGGAATGGGAACAGGTGTATCCTCTTTGC
>NZ_JBKFGI010000013.1:0-2215 GCF_056171995.1 Romboutsia sp. LXY-2
GCAAATCCCGATTCTGCAATGAAATCAATTAACATTTGACCCATGTTGTTTTTCTCCTTTCGCTTGTGTAAATTATGCTATTTTTAATATTAAATCACCTAAGTTAACGTTTTGTCCTTTTTCAACATTTATAGCTGAAACTGTACCATCAACTGGTGCTATTATTTCGTTTTCCATTTTCATTGCTTCAAGTATTGCTACTACGTCACCTTTTTTAATACTTTGTCCTTCTTTAACTAATATGTTAAACATACTTCCTGGCATTGGAGCTGTTACTTCTTCCCCTGCTCCTGATGGAGTTGCCTTTGGAGCAACAGATGCTGGTGCTGCAGTTTGAACTGGCTTAGTTCCTGGTTGTACTTCTTCTATTTCAACTTCGTATACTTTTCCGTTTAACGTTATGTGATATGCTTTTACACTCATGGTAAATCTCCCTTCAATTTTAAATCTTATAATTTCAACTTTTATATTTATTTTCGTTTCTTAAAACATTAATTTATATATATTCAACTTATTTAAATTACCTAACTCTTTTCATACTCTTTATATGAAGATTTGGATTAATCTTTCCATTTCCCGCCATAACAGATGCAGCTAGTGCTACTACTAATCTTTCTTCTTCATCTATATCATCATTTGCTACATTGTTATCTGTAGTATTCTTTTTAACTTCTGCCTTAGGCTTTTCTTTAAATATAAATTTGAATGAACCTAATACTAATGCAATAAGTATTAATGTTAAGAATACTATTGTCATACTTGATATTGTAATAGATATTGCATCCATTATTGTTGTTGTACCATTCATCTTAATCACCTATTCTCTACATAGTTACTGTTATATATTGTATTTTGTTTTCTTCAACAACCTCTTCAACCACTGGATTATATTTAGATTGTAAGAACTTTGGCGCTACTTGTGGGAATAATGCATATGCCAATACATCTTCATCACTTTTAGCTAACTCACCTGCTTCAGCCTTCATTGCTTCAAATTCTGGAGCTATCAAGTCTGCTGGTCTTACACTTATTACTTCTTCCTCACCGATGATCTTTTTCTTTATTTCTTCATCAATTTTTGCAGGAGCTTTTCCATATAGTCCTCTTACATAGTCCTTTATTTCTTTAGGAACTAATTTATATCTTTCACCAGTTAAAACATTGAATAATGCTTGAGTCCCAACCATTTGACTAAGTGGTGTAACTAGTGGCGGATATCCTAAATCTTTTCTTACTCTAGGAACTTCATTTAAAACCTCTTCATACTTTTCTTCAGCATTTTGTTGCTTCATTTGAGATAATAAGTTTGATAACATTCCTCCTGGAACTTGGTATTTTAAAGTTTGAGGGTCAGTTAATAATACTTTTGCATCTAAAGTTCCATCAGCCATGTATTTATCTCTTATTGGCTTAAAGTATTCTGCAACTTCTAAAAGTGCTTCCATATTTAACTCTGGATTTCTATCCATTTCAGCAAATGTTATTGCTAGTGATTCTGTTGGCGGTTGACTTGTTCCACCTGAAAATGGAGATATTGCAGTATCTATTATATCTACACCAGCTTCAACTGCTTTCATATATAGCATTTCAGCTATACCACCTGTGCAGTGAGTGTGTAACTCTATAGGTAGCATAGTTGCACCTTTAACTTTTTTAACTAAATCGTATGCATTGTATGGAGTTAAAACACCTGCCATATCTTTTATACATATTGAATCTGCACCCATATTTTCCATAGTTTTTACTAACTCAACATAGTACTCTGTAGTGTGTACTGGACTTGTAGTATAAGATATTGCACATTGACAATGGCCATTATATTTTTTTATTGCTTTCATAGATGCTTCTAAGTTTCTTACATCATTTAAGGCATCAAATACTCTTATTATATCGATTCCGTTTTTTATAGATAGCTCTATAAACTTTTCTACTGTATCATCAGCATAGTTTCTGTATCCAAGTAAATTTTGACCTCTTAAAAGCATTTGTAATTTAGTCTTTTTAACATGCTTTCTTATAAGTCTTAATCTTTCCCATGGATCTTCATTTAAGAAACGTATACAAGCATCAAATGTTGCTCCACCCCATACTTCCATAGAATGATATCCAACCTTATCCATAGTTTCAAGGATAGGTATCATTTCTTCTGTTGTTAACCTTGTTGCCATTAGAGATTGATGTCCATCTCTTAAGGCAGTTTCAGTTATTTTTAACT
>NZ_JBKFGI010000014.1:0-160113 GCF_056171995.1 Romboutsia sp. LXY-2
GATATCCAACCTTATCCATAGTTTCAAGGATAGGTATCATTTCTTCTGTTGTTAACCTTGTTGCCATTAGAGATTGATGTCCATCTCTTAAGGCAGTTTCAGTTATTTTTAACTTACTCATTTAAGACCCTCTCTTCCATGATTTTAAATATTTAAAAAATAACATTACTTTGCATATATAATGTTCAAAATAAATCCATATTTCTATTAAGCAATATCCATGCCAACTTTCTTTTTTTATTTAAATTCATTTCAATAACAATCCTAAGATGCTAATTTACCCCTAATTTTAACATTATTAATTTTATGTAAATATTTAATTTTCCACATTAATATCTTAAGTTTTCTAATTATTAGATATATCAACTTATCACAATTTCAAAATAAAATGACATTGCATATCATTTTGAAATGCAATGTCATTAATTTAATCTTTTAGTTTTCTCCATAAAGTACTTGTACTTATTCCTAATAATCTAGCTGCTTCTTTTTTATTTCCATTCACTTGCCTAAGCACACTATGTATATGATCTAATTCAATTTGTGCTACTGTACTGTCTTTATGTTTAGGATTGTACTTCTTTATATTTATAGCTTCCATAACAAGATCTTCATCTACAATATTATTGTCACACAATACATTTATTCTCTCTGCTACATTATATAACTCTCTAATATTCCCTTTCCATTGATGACTTTGTAATATTTCTATCGCTTTAGGAGTAATTTTTTCTATATTTTTATTTAATAGCATATTTTCTAATATTAGCATAATATCATTTTCTCTATATCTTAAAGGAGGTAGATTTAATATTAATACACCTAATCTATAATATAAATCCTCTCTAAAGTTCCCTTTTTCAACTTCCAATTCTAAATCCTTATTGCTTGCTGCAATTATACGTATATCTACATTTATTACTTTGTCATCCCCTATACGTACAATTTCTTTTTCCTGTAATACCCTTAGTAATTTAGACTGCATTTGAAGAGAAACTTCACCTATCTCATCTAAAAATATAGTTCCTTTATGAGCAATCTCAAAAATACCAGCTTTACCTTCTGATTTAGCTCCTGTGAATGCTCCTTTTACATATCCAAATAATTCACTTTCTAGTATGTTTTCAGGTAGAGCTGCACAGTTTATAGCAACAAATGGGTTCTCAGATCTATTACTAAAGTTGTGTATACTTTGAGCAAACAACTCTTTCCCTGTACCAGTTTCTCCTAATATTAGTATTGTACTTTCAGTTGAAGCATATTTTTTTGCTTTATTAATAGTATTAATTATTGAGTCACTGTTTCCAATAATATTTTCAAAGGTTCTTTTTGCATAATGCCCTTTAGTAATTATCTCTTTTCTCATTTTTTGTTCTAACCGTTGGATCTTATCTATATCTTGTAGGGTTATTACAAATCCTATTATTTCTTTTTCTAGATTTATAACATTTGCATTTAATCCTAAGTACACTCCATTTATCTGTATAACCTCATTAACTATTTCTCTATCATCTTCTAGTTTTTGCATCATATTATCTAAATTGATAAACTTACTTATATATTTCATAACCCATTTTGTACTAAAAGTTATACCTAACATTTTTTTTGCAGGCTTATTAATATGTGTTATTCTGCCTTTTGGGTCTGTTGCTATTAATCCTTCAGATACACAGTTTAATATAGATTCTATAGAATTGTATCTCTTTTCTCTTTCTTGTTCTATTCTTAAATTGTACTCCGCTTCTTTAACAGATTCTAATATAGATTCAATATCTACTCCAAGATATATACCTTTGAAGCCATGTCTTTTTGCAGCATCTACAGCAAGGTATCCTCCTAATACTACTTCAACCCCATTATTTCTTAGATTATTTAATTCTATTTCTATATCACTATGAACTCGGTCGCTAAAGTTTAGTGTTACTGTTTCTATACTATAATTTGTCTTGTTTTTATAAGAATTAAATCGCTCAATAAGATATGGAAATCCTAATACTGCAATCTTATCAGAATATGATAATGCCTTTTCTACTGGATTTGCAAAATCATAATATGTATACTTCATATCTATTATATGTATATCTAGATTATTTCTAAGCATCTCTGCTGTTCCGCCCCTAGAAATAATTATCTTTGTTCCATTATTTATTTTTTCTCTTGCTAATTTTAGTACCTCTTCGCCTGATGCTTCATATACTTTTATATTAATTTTTTTATTAGCTAAAACTACACGTACATATTCGCTGATAGTATGGTCACTTAATATAAATATAATTGAATTGCCCATAAATACCTCCTATCTATTTTCAAGTTTTCCCAATATATAAAATCTATTATACATTAATTTCAATAATATAATAAATACTCCACCATAAATTAAAACACTAAAAATGCCTTATATGCAAAAAAAACTATAGATGAGATTACTCACCTATAGTCTTAATTGTTATTATCCGTTTATTTTAGCTAAAACTTCATCTAAGTTTAATCCATGTATAAAACATGCTTGTTCTAAAGTTTCCATTTGAGCTGAAGGACATCCAACACATCCCATACCGAAAGCCATTAATATTTCTACTGCTTGTGGTTTTTCTTTTATTATATCTGCAATTATTGATTCCTTAGTTATCATTATATTATCCTCCCTTATAGAATAGCTTTTATATTAACCTAACTCTGCTTATTATACTATGCTTTAATTATTTGATTTTTAGAAACATCTCCATGTTTTGATGCTTCATATGAGTATTTAGGTTCTACACTTTCTACAAAAGTCTTTACCCATAATTCCTGAAGTTCACTCATATATTCTAGATTAGCTTTCCCTGATTCAAAGTTGTTTTTGTATATTGCGTTATTTTGTTCATATACAATAAAATCTTCATTTTTTTCTATTATAGAGTTTGCTCTATCACAAGGCATACCTGCTAATATATAGTTATTTAAAGATATATAAACATCCTCAGGTAAAGAAGTTTTATTATTATCTCTTTTAGCACATTCTTTTGCTTGAGAAACATAAGCTTCTTTTGTAAGATTTTTACTTTCATCATTATACTTTTCAAAGCATCTAGTTATTATATACGAACTTCTACTTTCAACTTCTTTTATTCTTTCTTGAAGCCATCCATGAATATTATTTACATTTATTAAATCTTCTAATGGTTTATTTTGTAAATAATCACCATAAATACATACTGCTTCATCTTGAATATCATATATATCTTTTCCATATTTATTAGAATGTAATTTTACTATATTTTGCTCTAATTCTTGTGCAAGTAATATTTTATTAAATAACCATGTGTGTATTGGTGCTAAAAATGCGCTCATATTTATTCTCCTTAGTTTATTAATATAAGTTTATTATGCCCTTAGCAGTTAATAATAAAATATTACTGCTTATTATTTTTTATTATCCTAAGAACATTTTTAAATCGTCTTCAACGTTTGTTATTCCACCTATTCCAAAGTTCTCAACTAATACCTTCGCAACATTTGGTGATAGGAAAGCTGGTAATGTAGGTCCTAGGTGTATATTTTTTACTCCTAAGTATAGTAATGATAATAATACTATTACAGCTTTTTGTTCATACCATGCAATGTTAAATGCTATTGGTAATTCATTTATATCTTGTAATTCAAATACCTCTTTAAGCTTTAATGCTATTAATGCTAATGAATATGAGTCATTACATTGTCCAGCATCTAATACTCTCGGTATTCCATTTATATCTCCTAATGGTAATTTATTATACTTATATTTTGCACATCCTGCAGTAAGTATTACTGTATCTTGTGGAAGAGCTTTTGCAAAATCAGTATAGTAGTCTCTTGATTTAGATCTACCATCACATCCCGCCATTACGAAGAATTTCTTTATTGCTCCACTCTTAACAGCTTCTACAACTTGATCTGCTAATGCAAATACTTGGTTATGTGCAAATCCACCGATTATTTCTCCTGTTTCTATTTCTACTGGTGATTGACACTTTTTAGCATGCTCAATTATTTCAGAGAAATCTTTATTATCTTCTGATTCACCTTTAATATGAGTACATCCTACAAATCCTGCTGCTCCAGTAGTGTATAGTCTATCCTTGTAGCTATCCTTTGGTGGTACTATACAGTTTGTAGTCATTAATATTGGTCCATTGAAGCTTTCAAATTCTTCTTTTTGTTTCCACCATGCATTTCCGTAGTTTCCTGCAAAGTGAGAGTATTTCTTAAATGCTGGATAGTAGTGAGCTGGTAGCATTTCTGAATGAGTATAAACATCTACTCCTGTTCCTTCTGTTTGCTTTAATAACAGTTCTAAATCCTTTAAATCATGTCCTGATACTAATATACCTGGGTTATTTCTAACACCTATATTTACCTTAGTTATTTCTGGATTTCCGTAAGTTCCAGTATTAGCAGAGTCAAGTAGTGCCATACCATCTACTCCAACTTTACCCGTCTCTAGAGTTAACGCTATTAGTTCATCTATAGATAAGTTATTATCTAATGTTTTAGCTAAAGTACTTTGCATAAAAGCATTTACAGTATCATCATCATATCCCAATGCATTTGCATGCTTCATGTATGCTGACATTCCTTTTAATCCATATATTATTAGTTCTCTTAAACTTCTAACATCTTCATTTTCGGTAGATAATACACCAACCTTTGATGATTTTTCATCCATTTCTTCGTTATTTGTTGCATTCCATAAAGCTGCTTGTGATAAGCTTTCTTTATTATCTAAAGAGCTTAATAATTCTTCTTTGACTTTTAATGTTTCTTTAACTCTTTCGTAGAATATTACATCATCAAAGTTTGCATTTGTTATTGTTGTAAATAAGTTTATTGTTATTAAATGGTTAACTTCTGAAGATATTTTTTTACCTTCTTCTCTTAATCTTGTTGTAACCTCACTTAATCCTTTTGTTGCATATATTAATAAGTCTTGCATTCTTGCTAAGTCTGGTGATTTTCCACATACACCAAACTTTGTACATCCTGTGCATCCTGCAGTTTCTTGACATTGATAACAAAACATTTTATTTTCCATTTGTATTCCCTCCAAGTATTTATTTAACTTATGTACTAATAATAAATCAATTTAGGACTATTTTCTGTAACATAGGTTACACTTAATAAAAATAATTATCATTTTATAATTATTTTCAATATAAAAGACTACAGCATAATAATACTGTAGTCTTTATTGTTTATAATATTAATTTTTGTTGATATTATTAATACCTCATATAAATAAGAGTTAAGCTTAATAAATTAATTTGTTGCACTGCTTATAATCCTGCTATTTTCAAATATCCCTACTATATCTTTTGGATGGTCTACAATATATCTCGGGTTATAAGATCGAAGTTCTTCTCTATCTCTAAACCCCCAAGTTACTCCAACAGTATCCATACCTGCCGCAATACCAGTTTTCATATCCGTATTTGTATCTCCTATATACAAACAATCCTTAGGGTCTACTTCCAGATCATTAGCTGTTAATATTGCACCTTCTTTGTCAGGCTTTCTTTTTACTCCACTTTTTTCTCCTGCAACCCTATCAAAATATTCTTTTCCAAATATACCATATACATTATCTATAGTTCTTTCATGCGGCTTATTAGAAAGCACCGCTATTTTTATACTATTTTCTTTTAGATATTTAAGCATATCAAATATTCCTTCATATGCCTTAACTTCATGCATACAATGAATTTTAAATAATTCTAAATATGTATTTAGCGCATCTTCATAGTTTTCTAATTCAGTGTCTCCACATATTTTTAAAGCACGCTCTATTAATAACTTATATCCATCCCCTATAAGATGCTTGTATTCTTCTACATCTATTGGTCCTAAATTATATTTTTGTAGAGTTAAGTTTGTTGTATAAGCAATTGCATTAATTGAATCAACTAATGTTCCATCTAAGTCAAATATTACACATTTATACATATACCTTCTCCTTTTTTACTTAAATTATATCAAAAAAATCGCCCTAAGAATAATTAGGACGATTAATTTATAATTTTATTAATAATTTCTTTCTAATAACTTTGTTGCTACATCTAATAATACTTCTTTATATTCATTATATGGTAGTTTATTAATATCTCTAAATGCTTTTTTAGAGTACTTTTGAGCTATTTTCATAGCTTTATCTATACCACCATTTTCTTTAACAAGATTAATTATTTCATTAACTTCTTCTTCAGTATACCCATCTTCTTTTAAAACATTATCGAAAGCTTTTGGATTATTTTCCATAGCTAGGATTAAAGGCAATGTATATATACCCTCTAAAAGATCTTTTCCAGCTTGCTTACCTAAAACTTCATTAGTTGATACATAGTCTAATATATCATCTATTATTTGGAATGCCATACCTATGTTGTGACCAATATTCCAGAATAATCTACAAGTCTTCTTATCGCAATTACTTTCTGCTGCACCTATATATAAACTTAAAGAAAATAATTCCGCAGTTTTACCAGATGTTCTCTTTAAGTAGTTTTTAACAGAAACAGCTTTTTTAAACTTCGAGTTTAACTGTTCAATTTCTCCCATACATATTCTAGACATAACTTGAGTATCAACTTCTATACCTCTTTCTATTGAAGAAGTTGTAGCTAGTATTCTAAAACATAAACAGAATAAATAATCTCCTATATAAACAGCATAATTTTTACCATACTTTGATTGTATAGTTTCTTTGCCCCTTCTGTATTTAGCTTCATCTATTATGTCATCATGTACAAGGGTTGCCATATGGAACATTTCCATTACAGAAGCTAATGCACGAGCTCTTTCTTCATTATAATCACCAAATTTTGATGCTAAAATTGTAAATGCAGGTCTTAGCATTTTACCACCAGAGTTCAATAGCTCTACTATACTATTTTCTATTACCTTGTCCTTACATTTTGCATTTTTACTTATAAGTTCTTTTACCGCTTCGATTTCTTTATCAATTACGGGATATTCGCTCCAGAATTTACTCATTTTAATCCCCTCACTTCATCTATAGAATGCTAATTCACATGTTGCTATTAATTATTTAATTTCCTTATATTTAAAAAAGCAGGGATACTTATAATATCCCCACTCTATTTTACAACTATTTTGCTTTTGATGCTAGTGGTTTATTGTTTCCATGAACATCATATACTGGTCTTCTCTTGCCCATCCAGAAGTTGCCTACCAGATTATTAATCCAAGGCATTACATAGTAATCTAAACCAAATGTTCTACCAGCACCACACATTAATGCTATTCCACCAAATGTAAACCATAAAATTTCCCATCCAGCCATTGCTGATAATGTAAACACTACAGTCATACCTGAAGAAGCTGCTGCTGCTATGAAAGTAAATAATCCAACTATTAGACATAAACCTATTGCTATTTCAGTAAATACTGCTGCTCTTTGAGCCCAAACAGCAACTTCAGGAGTTGGCATAAATACTTCCATAATCTTTTCAAAGAACTTTGGCATAGTAGCGAATATTGGATCTGCCCATTCTGTCGCTCCTTCAACTGCTTGAGAAGCTCCTGAAGTAGTTTCTCGTAACCATTCAAATGGCATTTTTACGTTGCCCATTCTTACCCAGCTATCTGCACCTATTGATAGGTTAGCAAATAAATTTGAGAAATATTCACCAATTCCAGACCCTGCTTTAGCTGCTTCAAATGCTGCATCCCAAGTTCCTTCACCAACAAGTTTCTTTAAACCTTCTATTAACCATAAACATCCTATATAAACTCTTAAAGGTAATAACCATAATCTATTTCCTTTAGATGATAAGTGACCTCTCATTATACATCTTCTTTCCTTCATACCGAAGAATTCATGTTGTAAGTAGTTATAAACTGAATGTACATTGTTTATTCCAAATAAGTAATACATGTTTATTATGTGTTTCATAACCATTGCGAAGAATCCAGATAACTTAATTCCCATTAAGTTTGCAACACCGTATCTTCCACCTATAGATACCATGAAACCATGATAGTTAGGCTTAAATTCTACTTTTTCTTTCTTTTCCATAGAAGCTATTATATTTTTAGCAGCAGTTGCTCCTGTTTGTTCCGCAGCTTCAACTATTTGAGGATTTCCTTGACCTGCTTCTACTTCTACATATGCAAGATCTCCTACTACATAAATATTTTCTTTACCTTCAGCTTGCATATATTTGTTAGTAGCATATCTTCCTGCTCTAGCTTTTTGAACTTCTAACTCATTTAAATCTTGATTAGCTTGTATACCGCAAGTCCATATTAATGTTTCTGTTGGTATAACAGTTCCATCTTTAAGTGTTATCGAAGAGTCTGTTACTTCAACTATTGGAGAGTCTTTTAGTACCTCTACTCCATGCTTTATCATGTACTTTTCAGCTTTATCAGCTTGTTTTCTATCTAACATGTTTAGTATAGTTGACATTGCTTCAACTACTAATAATCTTATTTCACTTTCATCTACTCTATATTCTCTTGCTAATGTAGCTTTCCATTCTAGTAATTCTCCAGCCATTTCTATACCAGTGAATCCTGAACCTGCTACTACAAAAGTAAGCATTTTCTTTCTCTTCTCAGCATTTCTTTCATAAGATGCTTCTTTTACTCTATCTTTTATATGAGCTTTTATTTCAAGAGCATCTTCTAAAGACCATAACGTAAACCCATGCTCTTTAACTCCAGGAACCCCAAAGAATGCTGGTTCACTACCCATACCTATCATTAAGTAGTCGTATTTAAATTCTCCATTAGTTGTTTTTACAACTTGTTTATCAGAATCAACGTTTTCTATATAGTCTACAACAACATTAACTTTTGTTCTACTAAATATTCTATATAACTCAACCTTAACTGATTCCTCTGGAACTCTTCCTCCAGCAACCTCATGTAACTCTGTCATTAATGTATGATAAGGATTTTTGTCTATTAAAGTTATTTCTACTTCATTATTTTTCTTGTATTTCTTTGCTAACTTTTTAGCTGCATGTATACCTGCGTATCCAGCACCTAAAATAACTATTCTAGTTGACATACTGTTCCCCCACTTCTTATTTAAATTTGATTAAATATTATTATAATTGCTTGTTACGTTATTATTATAACGTTAATAATTAATATCGTCTACTCGGCTAAAACTCCATTTTTTTTGCTTATCAAAACCCAACACAATCTGTGTAAGCCTTGTAATAACTAGATTTTAACCAAAATAACTTTTAGTGATTCCATTATTATTTTCAATTATCTAAGATGATTTTCTATGTTATATAAATATTTTAAATAGCTAATATCGTTAATCTTATATTAAACCAATAGCCATAGTAAAAATGTAAATAATGCCTATCACAGTAAAGTTTTTAACAGCTGTAATAAATGTCTCTGATTTTATTTGCTTTTCTTCAAATATCTTAATATTTTTCTGTACTACAATTAAACTTAGTAAGAATAAAACAGAAGACATAGGTAGCATTTTAATAAAAACAGCTATTAATGTAATAACATATCCCAGATAATAAATATATTTATATAGTTTTATTGCCCTTTCTTTACCTATGTAATATGGTAATGTATATCTTCCAACTTTAATATCCTCCTCTAAGTCGCAAATATTATTTGCAAGCATTATATTTGCAATTCCTCCAATTAGAGGGATAGTTATCATACCTATTGCCATAGCCTCAAGTATATTAAATCTAGCTGAAAGTATATAACCATCAATAAATATACCAAAGTCACCATTAGTATAATTACTAACATATATAGTTAAAAACGGGATAAATAAACCCATAAATATTCCTGAAAAAACCTCACCAAGAGGCATTCGTGATATTGGTATTGGTCCAAATGTGTAAAAAATACCTATAAAGAAACATATCATACCTAATACTAACACCAATAAATTAGTTCTAAATGTAAGTATAATTCCTAAAATCGTTGCTATTACTAATAAAATAGCTATAGTAAATAGTCCTACTTTAGAAGAAATATTATAGACAAACATAGCATTTCTTCCTTTATAATCACCTTTTAGATGCTTTATCTCATTTTTATAGTCGCAATAGTTATTTATAGCAGTAGTAGCCATATCAAAACTTATCATGGATATGAACATTATAAATAAATTCATTAAATCTATCTTTCCATACCTATAAATGCTATATACAACACCCATAAAAAAAGGAATTACACTAGCTATTTTAGTCGGCAATTCCACAAAAGCTAAGTATGCCTTTAAGCCCATACATACCTCCTTTTATCACCAAACTAATTTTCTACTTCAACTGCATCAGTTTTCAAAACTTTTTCTATTTCACTTTTAAATGCTTTTATTTTCTTCTTTAAACTAGCATCTATATCTTTTCTATATGTCATAAATAAATCATATTCCATAGAATATGCAACTGCACATAACTCTACTAATTTACCGTCTTTTAACTCTTTTTCAACAGCTATTCTTGGCACTATTGCACCAACACCATCGTTTTTCAAGTAAGATTTTATTACATCTAATGAATCAGTTCTTAAGCATATGTTGGCTGGATTAAGTTTTTCTATATGCTCTAATGCCATATTAAAGCTATCATCAAGTATTGCTATTGATAAATTCTTTCTTTCATGACATTCAACATATTCATTACAAACTAATATTAACCTATCACTACCTACTCTACTGCATATTAAATCTGGATCATCTATTTCATTGCACCCTAATACCACATCAGATCTACCATGTAACAATAGCGCTTTATCATTACTCTCTCTATTATTATTAATATTTACATTGATATTTTTAAAGATTCGTCCTATATCTTTAGCTATTGCTTCCATAGCAAAGTTTGCACATGTGCTAGAAATATTAATTTTTATTTCTTGTTTTACAAAGCTTTCTTCCTCTAATTCTTCTATTAAATTATTATGTAAGAATAATATCTGCTTTGCATAGTTATATAAAACTTGACCTTTGTCAGTTAACTCAACACCTCTATTACTTCTTTCAAAAAGCTTTACGCCAAGCTCTTTTTCGATTTTCGACAACTGATGACTTAATGCTGGCTGAGATATGTGTAGATTATTTGATACTTTAGATATACTTTTTAACTCTGCTACTTCGTAAAAATATTTCAGACTACTAATTCTCATTGCATCTCGCCCCCTCTAATTAGTATTTTTATTAATTCATTAATTTAAAGCTTTCGTTTATCATCTTAAAATTATCCTTTAAACCATCTGTTATATAAACTTCATTATCTTTATTTATAAATATAGCGTCTACTCCATCTAATTTTTCAACAAATTTAATACCTTCTTCTATACCTTTTGTAAACACTAACGTTGATAAAGCGTCTGCATCTATAGATTTATCTGCTATAATAGAAACACCTACTATATCTGTTTCATATGGATATCCTGTTCTTGGATTTAATATATGATGATATTTAACTCCATCCTTTTCTAAAAACCTTTCATAAATACCACTTGTAACTACAGACTTATCTGTAACTTGAACACTTCCAACTACACTTCCTCTATTATCAAATGGATTTTGAATTCCTATTTTCCAGTTTTTATTACCTTCTTTTAATCCCATCGCAAATATATTTCCACCTAAATCAACTATAGCTTGAGTTACACCTTCTTCTTTTAAGATTTTAACAATCTCATCTGCTGCATACCCTTTGGCTATACTGCCAAGGTCTATTAGCATACCTTCTTCACTTAAGTATGCTTCCTTAGTCTCAGGATTTAGCTGGACTTTTGAATAATCAATAAGTTTTGTTGTTTCTTGTATTTCTTTTTCTGTTGGAACTTTTGCTTCAGGTAATCCAATACTCCACAATTTAACTAAAGGTCCTATCGTTAAATCATATCCACCTTCTGCTAACTTAGAATATTCTACTCCTTTTTCAATTATTTCATAACTTGTATCACTTAACTTAACGCTACTCTTTCCTGCATTATTGTTCAGTTCATCTAGTTCTGTACCTTCCTTATTTATACTAACTAGATCCTCTATTTCTACAACTCTATCAAATACTTTGTCTATGGTTTCTTCACTTTGACCATCATATAAAGTAACCTTTACTACAGTCCCCATAAATATTTCTGTTCTAGACATAGGTTCAGCTGGTGTTTCTTCTACTTCTTTCTTATCATTAGAACATCCAACTAAGCTAAAAACTAAAATCATTGTCATTATAATACTAAATAATTTCTTTTTCATAACTGCCTCCTTCTTATTAAGTTTTTATCAACCTAACCACTAAAATGTATAAAGTCATACTTTTTACAAATAAATTATAATACCTTTTACTTAATTTTCATGGTATCGTTTACCAGCCAATTATAGAGTTCATTATAGATAAAGTATTTTTAAAACTTATGTCTTATACCTAACCGTACGTTAGATATAAAATAAATTGTATGTTAGTTTTTTATCGAACAATGTCAGCAATAGTTTTTCTTCTTTTAAATTAATTCTATCTTATAAATGTGTAGAAATTATGTATTTTATATATATTTTTTATTTATTAATTTATATATTGATAAAATAAAAAGACTACAGATATATCCGTAGTCTTTCTAAAAACAATATGGGTTAATATTTATTACTTAACTTCTTGAACTCCTGAAACTGAAGCTTCTTCTTCCATTACGAATGAAGCTTTAGCATCTTCGTTAGCGAAGTATACATTACCTTCTACTTTAGTGTTCTTTAATAGAACACCTTTAGCTTCTACATATAAGTCACCTTTTATAGTTCCATTTACAAAGTTAGTATTTTCACTCTTAACAACTATCTTTGGAGCTGTTACTGTGTATTCAGCTGTTATATTCTTATCAGCATCTTGTGCATATAATCCTATTTTTCTGTAAACTCCATTAGCTTTGTCATCTTTCTTGTAGAATTCACCATCTATTACTAACTCTTTGTCAGAAGTAATATCAGCAACTGGAGTAACTATCCATCTTCCATCTGCAGCTATACCTTTTTCAAATTCAACTAAGTTTGCTGGTAAAGAAGCTGTACCTACAGCATCTACTTCATCTCCTTCTTTAGCAGCAGCTAAGCAAGCTTTAACCCCTTCTAAGTAACCCGGTACTTTTATAGTTACACCAGATACTGCATCTGTGTGACCATCAGCATCACTTAAAGTTATTTTATCTAAATCGAAATCATTTTCTATTATAAACTTTTCTAAAGCTGCCATTTGTTCATGCCATGGAGCTGTTTCGTTTGCCATTACATAATCTCCTGCTTCAGAAAGTTCTTTCTTCATTTTTCCATCTTCTGTTTTAACGTCTATTTTAACATCAACTGGTGCTCCGTTTTCAAACTTTATAGTAGTAACGACCATATCAGCCTTACCTTCTTCATATTTAGTTTCTACTGTTTTTTCTCCAGTAAATCCTTTACTTTCTTCTACTGGTGGCTTTTCACTTCCTGCATCCTCTTTCTTGTCATCACTTGATGAACAACCAACTAGTGATAAAGTTAACATACTTACACATAATCCTGCTAATAATTTTCTTTTCATGATAATATTCCCTCCAAAATAATTTTGTTAAATATTTATTTATAAACTCATTATATAACGTTTTTCCAATTTAGCATAATAGAAAAAATTTATATAGTATAAATTTATTATATTGCTATTAGTGACAGAATAGTTTTAATTTCTACAGCATATTTTGTTTGTTAATTATCATATAACGTATAGACACCCTATTTGCTTAATACTTCTATAAAATATAACACAACATAATTCATTGCTAAAATAAAGAAATGTACTCTTCATTTTTGTAAGGTTGCCCACTCTAATAACCAACCACTGGTTCACTTTCATTCTGTTCCATATTCCCACTTCTGCTTCCTTTAGACTTACCATTACCATCGACCCCCTTACTTACGGGATTCTCTTCCTGTTGGTTTGGCGATATGATTTCTTTCAACCTATCGGATCCGTAAAAATGCTTAACGCACAAAAAGAAAGGTACATTTTTATACCTTTCTCTTCAAAGAACTATAAATATTATTTTCTTAACTAAATGACATTGCCTTTTTAGCGCTCTTTTTCTTATTGTCATATATTCTACCGTGATAACTTTAATTATTAATCATCATCATCGTCATCATCGTTATCATCATCACGGTCATTGTCATCATCATCATCACTATTATCATTATAATTTTGACTATTATTATACTCATTACTACTATTGTATTCATTTTTTGGATTTGAGATTGTTTCTACTTCATCATTATCATCAGTATCTTCTATATTATTATCTAAATCATCCTCATATAATTCATTATCTGTTTTATCATCCAATGCATCTTCTAGCTCTTCTCTTAAATCTTTATCTAGTTTAATACTCTTATTATTTAGTAATCCCAGTATCTCTTCCACAGACATATTCTCTATTTTCTTTTCTAAATCATCATCATCTATCTTTAAAATAGCTTCATATCTACCTAGACTTATGCCTTTTTCCTCTGCAGCTTTACTATCTTTTTTATTTCCTTTTAAGTATATAATCTTCGAATTCTTAAATGATTTATATACTTTATTTTTAACATCTTTTTCATAAGCCATATCTTCTTTTTTGCTTAAGAATGCAAATCCTACTATAATTTTATCATCCTTAATAGTATATCCATTAGCTTGTAACTTTTCATTTAATATTGTTAATCCATCTTCTAAATTTAATCCTTTTAATCCTTGTAAATCAAGCTCTATGCCATCTTGGTTAAACGCTCTAGCGCTTACGATTTTTTGATTTTTGTCTAATTTAAATTGAATACTTGGATTAATATCTAAAGAAACCAATGCGTAATCTCTACTATTTATAGTATTAATAACTGGTAATATAACCAACGCTAAGGCTGCTGCTATTGACAGTATTGTTACAAACATTTTATTCTTAATACTCTTATTTTCACGACTTACATATATATCATCTTCTAAGAAAACAAGTACATCTCCAACACTCATATTACCTTTAAGCTTAACTTTTACCATACTAGAATCTGATTTCATTACTATGGCATAGTTATCTTTAAGTTCCATTATTATTCCTTTAAACCACATAACTCTACCTACCTTTTACCCATAATGTTAAGTTCCTGAAATTTTTATAAAAAATTATGATTCCTGTTATGATAAATTTTTTGCTTCCTTTAATAATTTTTTCAGTTACTGTATATTTTAATGAAATTTGCCTGATAGGCAATCTTTTCTTCTCAAACATAAAATCTGTAAGTGGCTCATCTTTACTAACTTTCTTAGATATACTTATAGCATTTTTTCTAGTGTCTGAGTGTTTTGGTGCCTCCTCAGCCAAATCATCCAATGTAAATCCAAATGAATTGATTTCCTGCTTTAATGACTCTATCTCTTCAATTAAAAGCCTCTTATCATCTACAGGATTTTTCAATTCATCACTTAACTGTATGCCCTCTTCTTCTAAATTATCTAGGGATACTTTAAGATATTTGCTTCTCTCTTTTTTAAAATGATTCTTTAATCTACTACTTATAACTAATTGAGCAAAAGGTAAAAAAGGACCTCTATCATCACTATACTTTTTAACAGCTTCATCAAAAGCTAATAGCGCTATGCTCAGCTCCTCGTCATTTTCTATAGATACATACCTCTTTGTAATTTTCGATATAGTTTTAATTATAAAAGGCATATGAGACTCAATCAAAATATTTATATCTGTTTCTTTAAGGGTATTCTCATTCAATGTTTAATTTCCTTCCTTTTTTTATAAAATACTATGATGCCTAACTATTATAATATATAAAAACTCCTAATTTAGGAGTTTTTATGAATTTAACTTAAATTTAATATTAGTCATTGTCGTTATCATCATCTTGATCATTATCGTCATCATCATCATCTTGATCATTGTCGTCATCTACGTCATCATAGTCATCTTTATCATCTTTATCGTCATACTTATCATCTTTGTCGTCTTTATCATCATACTTATCATCTTTATCGTCATACTTGTCATTATGGTCGTCTTTATCATCACGCTTATCATCTTTATCATCATTCTTCTCATCATGGTCATCTTTATCATCATACTCATCATCTTTATCATCTAATAGCTGTGGATTTATTTTAGCTAGCTCTGTTTTGAATTTATCTCCCCAGTTGTTTCCATATTTTTTCCCTAACCTATCTTCCCAGTCATCTCCATATTTTTCATCTAATTCATCTTCCCAGTTTAAGCTTACTTCTTTATTTCCGCTTAACATATTATCTAATTCTTTCTCTATCTTTCCAACTACTTCTTTTTCGGCTGCACTTGCTTGAGTTACAGCCACACCTCCTAATATAGTACCTCCCACTGCTGTAGCTACTGCTAATACTACTATTAATCTTTTCATTTTTTAATCCTCCTATTATATATACCTTTTTAATTTTCTTTTATTTTTCATTTTGCACTAATATATACAACAAGAATTTTATTTTTAGGTCCTTTTTTAATTTTTTTTCATAATTTTTTTACACTAAATTATATACCTTAAAAATCTCTAGACTATCAAACATCAGATGAGCTTATAAAAAAAAGAAACTAGATTTTAAAGTATCCTAATTCCATTGTAATCAAAAAAGACTATAGATAAAAATCTATAGTCCTTATAATCTATATTATTTAACTTGTTCTAAAGCTTCTTTTACACCGTCAACATATGCAGGTACTTTTATAGTAACTCCAGATACTGCATCTGTATGACCTTCATCATCACTCAAAGTTACTTTGTCTAAGTCAAATTTATTATCAATAATATATTGTTCAAGAAGGTCTATTTGCTCATGCCAAGCATGTTCTTCCCCTTCTTTCATTACATATTCACCTTTTTCAGATAATTCCGACTTCATACTTCCATCTTCTTGCTTTATATCTATATTTACACCTACTGGTTCTCCATCCTTAAATTCTACAGTAGTTACAACCATATCTGGTTTTTCAGCATCATACTTAGTTTCAACTGTTTTTTCCCCTGTGAATCCTTTACTTTCTTCTACTGGTGGTTTTTCACTTCCTGTCTCTTCTTTCTTATCATCGCTAGATGAACACCCAACTAGTGATAAAGTTAACATCCCCACACATAATCCAGCTAATAATTTTCTTTTCATTACAATTCCCCCTATTTTCTCCCCATAAAATATTATTTTTGTTAAATATTTACTTTACAAGTTAATTGTATTTAGTTTTTAACAATATCGCCAATAGTTTTTTTTTATATTGCATAAATTTATTGTATTGCCATTACATATTATTATGCCTTAAAATGCAATTAGTAGTATAATTAGATTTACAGTTAATTAATATATATTTGTAAGGAGAAAATTTTGATGAAGACTTTGAAAAAACTAGACGTTGTTATTATAGTGTTACTAATTGGTTTATCCTTTACACCACACCTTATTTTTGCAAAAACATGGTCTAAAGATTATTCTTCAACCTATGCTAACATCAAAATTTCAGGAAAAGTTTATAAAGATATACCTTTATCAGAAAAAAATGGTGAGCAAACACTCGTTGTAGAAACTGATCATGGTAACAATACTATTGTTATTAAAGGAAACACTATACAGATAACAGAAGCTGATTGTCATGATGATCTTTGTGTAAAACAAGGTGTTATATCTAAGGTTGGACAAAGTATTATCTGCCTTCCTCATGAATTAATAATAGAAATAAAAGGAGAAGAAAGTAACGATTCAGATATGATACTTTCATACTAATAAATATGAGATTAAATAAGACATCTAAAATGGTATATATGGCGTTATTAGTGTCTCTTGCACTAATATTATCTATAATAGAAAGAATGATTCCGGTTCCTTTTGTAACTCCTGGTGCAAAATTAGGTCTTGCAAACTTGGTAATTATGATATCAGTATACACATTAGATAACTATAAAGATTCATTTACTATATTAATTCTTAGGATTGTTCTTTCAACACTTCTTGGAAGCAGTGTATCAATGTTATTATACAGTGCTGCTGGAGGTCTTTTAAGTTTTATAGTTATAGTTCTTGTTAAAGAACTTGGAGGTAAAAATGTTTCAATAATCGGTGTAAGTGCTGCTGGTGCAGTATTTCATAATGTAGGACAATTATTTGTTGCTTCTTTAATACTTAATAACTTTAATGTATTCTTATATTTACCGCTATTATCATTAGCAGGTATAGTTACTGGAATATTTGTTGGTTTATCAGCAAACTATATTATATCTCATTTAACTAAGTTACCTTATTTCAGAAATAATATTACTTCTAGTGCCAATAATTAAATATAATAAAATCCCCAATAGTACTATATAACGATTGGGGATTTTTTATTATAAATTTTCTTGTAGTTTTTTTACATTCATAAAATATTTATTTGGCTTGTTGAAATTTAAAGAGCTCATTGTATATTCTCCATGTAATGGCTTTATATCAAATTCCTCTAATTTAGTTCTTTCATTTAAACAGTTCATAGCTATTTTGTATTTATCAATAACTTTGTCTAAATGTTCTTCATCATAAAACATACCTTCTATTCTAAAGCCATTCACTCCATTGTTATATAGAGATTCTAATATATAATATAAACAAATTTCTTTGCTATTTACTAAATGAGTCTTATTCTTTTGGTCTAAATATGCCCCACATTCTTCTTTTTCTGATTTGAATGTTAGTATATCATTTGGTAAATATTTATTATCTTCTTTACCACTTGGTTCTATGTTATTTATTATTTCATATAGATTTATATCAGAATATATTATACTTACTAATCCATGAACTACCATTTCTGTATTTCCATCTATATTAGATAATAAATCACATAAATCATCTAAATTAGTATCTATTGGAAGTGTAATTATATCACTACCCTGTTGCTTAAAAAATTCGTATGATTCTGAGTTCAATGCATTCATCGGAAAATCACAAACAACTTCATGCTCTTTAAACTTATTTATAGCACCTATGTTAGTAGCTACTATACCATCGACATATTCTTCTAAAGATTTAAGTGCATGTTCTGTATTGTCAAAGTCTAGTTCATCCATCATTCTAGGCATAGCTAAATATATTTTTGTAGATTTTTTATTTTTACATAGATCTATTATATCTTTTACTCCTACTCCTGAATCATTATTAAAATGTTCTAATGATATATATAATCTATCTACATTATTTTCTATAGCTACTTTTGCCTGCTTAGCTGTAGATACTTTTACAGCTAACTTAGCTTCTCTATTATTTACTTTTTTTATTTCTCTTAATCTTTCATTTACTTTTTCTACTCTATGTTCTTTTAACCCGTGCATTTGTGTAGAATTACTAAATATCTTTTCATCTTTTTTATTTGTAAAATAATCATTCCCTGGGTTTTCAAATGCAAATCCGGCTGAATATATTTTAGTTCCAAATTGTGTTAATTTATCGTAGTCTTTTTTTCTATCATACTTTAACGGGTCTTCTAAATATCTATCTATAGCATCACCATATAAATTTACTATCTCTGTTATATGATTAGGGTCCTTCATACGTCCTTCTACCTTAAATGACATCACATTATTTTCAATAAGCTCTGGTATATACTCATATAATGAAACATCTTTTGTAACTAAGGGATACGTAGTAGGATATATGTTTCCATCTTTCTTTATGTTATAGTCCCACATACATGGCTTTAAACAACGCCCTCTTAGTCTACTCATTCCAAACAACATAGAACTATAATAACAAGATGGCCCTTGTGCATGACATAAATGCCCATGTATAAAGGCTTCTACTTCTATTCCTGTTACTTCTTGTATGTATTTCATAGTTTTAAGGTCTATTGTTGTAGATGGTACTATTCTACATACTCTATTTTCTTTTAATGCTTTAGTAGTTTCTATGTTGTGAGTATTTAATGTAACTGATGCATGTATATCATAGTTTAGCTTGTTTTCATTTATATATTTAAGCAATGCCATATCTTGTACTATAACAGCATCTACATTCGCTTTGTCTAAAAACCCTAGAAACTCATGTGCTTTACTTAATTCTTCTTGTGATATTAAATTGTTTACTGTTACAAATACTTTTTTGTCTAGATTATGTGCTATTTTTACTGCTTCTTCTATTTCTACATTAGTAAAGTTATAGCCTTGCCTTAACATTCTCATGTTTAAATCTTGTCCACCTAAATATAATGCATCACATTTAGAGTTAACAATTTGTTTAAATCCTTCAAAAGTCCCCACTGGCGCTAATAACTCTACTTCTTTATTTTTAAAATATCTCATTTTACTTCCCCTTTTAAAAACCTCTTTTTTAATATTTATCTTTAGAAACTAGTATATATTAACTATTTGTTAGCTATATTTTCTCCATCTACATGCTATACTTTCAATAAAATCTAATAATATAAATAATGCCATACCTATCACACTAAGAACTACTATTCCTGCATACATATCTATATAGTCAATTCTAGTCCAAGCATCTTGGATAAAATATCCTACTCCTAGATTTGTTCCATAGGCTTCTGAGAAGAATAGTATTGAAAGGGCTGTTCCTAGACATAACCTAATATTCGTAAGTATCTCAGGTAATATAGCAGGTAATGTTACATGATAAAACAACTGTATTTTACTTGCACCTAAGCTTATTAGAGGATTGTAGCTTTCCTTAAGAACGTTAGCTACTGCATCTCTTACACACACTATAACTGTAAATACGGTAATTAGTACTATCATCATTATTTTTGAACCATCACCAAGGCCAAATATAGTCATAGCCACTGGCAATAGTGCCATTTTAGGCGCTGGATATGTAAAATATAATAGTGGATTTAAAAGTTGATTTGCCTTTTTTGAATATCCTAGTAATAGCCCTATCGATATACCTATTACAAAAGATATAATAAGTCCAATACTTACTCTGTATAAACTAGCACTTATATGACTATAAAATCCATCCTTCATAATAGTTGGCAATTCAATATATACTTCATGAGGCATTGGTACTATTTTTGAATTTAATAATATTGCTAATACATACCATGCTATGTTTAATAATAGAAACCCTTTAATAAAAGTCCATATATTCTTTAATTCTCTCACTTATCCCACCCACTTTTTATTAAATTCTTTATTTGAGTAAATGTTTTTGAGTAGTCTTCATGATTTTTATATTCTTTATCATTAAATAATCTATTGTCTATAACCTTTACTATCTCGCCTGGTGTGTTAGACATTATTATTATTTTTTTCCCCATGTATATTGCTTCGTCTATACTATGTGTTACAAAGAAAGTATTTCTCTTGTTTTCATTCCATATTTCTAAAAATAGTGCTTGTGCCTCTTCCCTAATTATTGCATCAAGTGCTGAAAATGCCTCATCCATTAATAATAAATCTGGATTTATTAAAAAACTTCTAACTATGGACACTCTTTGTTTTTGCCCCCCACTTAATTCTCCTGGATATCTTTTTTTTAAATGCTCTATGTTTAACCTTTTTAAAATAGAGTCCATTTTGTCTAAAATTTCTTTTTCTACTTTAGTTTTCTTTATTTTAAATGGCAATAAACAATTTTCTTCTACTGTTTTCCATGGTAATAGTCCAAAGTTTTGTGGAATAACCCCTATATTATGACTATGAGGGTTAAGCTCTTTGTTATCTAAAAGAACCTCACCCTCATAGTTTTTTATTATTCCTGCTAATGTATTTAATAAAGTGGTTTTCCCACAACCCGAAGGACCTATTATTGCACATATATCCTCATCATCTATATCTATGCTTATAGGTCCTAGAGCCTTTACTTTTTCTTTTTTACTTTCATAGAAAACAGATAAGTTTTTTATCTGTATCATTTTCTACTCTCCCCGAATTAATTTATTCCTGCTTCACTTATTATATCGCTAGCTTTTAATTCTTTTTCTATTATCCCTTGTTCAAAAGACCAATCAAATACTGCTTGTACTCTTTCTTCACTTGGTAAGTAATGAGTTTGGAATTCTGGTAAAGATATTTTTCCTCTCATGTCTTCTGGATACCCAACTGTAGATATTACTGTATCTTCATATTCTGATATATCAGTTTTGTTCATATACTCTATCGCTTTATCTAGTGCATCATAGAATTTTTGTACAGCATCTTTATTTTCATCTAATGTTTTTTGAGAAAATGCTGTTGTAGATAACATTATATCTTTATTTTCTATCTTTACTAATTCTTTTCCACCGTTAGCTATTGCACTATCACTAAATGGTGCTGGTAATATAGCTGCATCTATTTGATTGTTGTTTAATGCTTCAAGTCTCGCTGGCATAACTGGTATAGCTACTTTTTCCATAGCACTATCATCTAACCCATTTTCTGCTTCTATGTAATCAACTAAGTAATCCATCATCGTACGTTCTGACATACCAACTTTTTTTCCTACTAAATCCTTAGTTGATTCTATACCTGAATCTTTTCCTGCTACTAACGTAAAGTACCCACTAGTAGTTCCTGTAATTTTCATATCTATTCCTGAGTTTTGGTATATAGATATAGCTACTTCATCTGCTAATACACCATCTAATTCCCCTGCCTGTAATGCTGCATCTCTATCTTTTGCCGCCTTAAAAATTTGTAAATCTACATCTAAACCTAATTCTTCGAAATATCCTTTTTCCTGAGCTATAACCATAGGTATAGAGTCTATAGAACCCATTACCCCTAAAGTTAATTTACTAGTTTCTTGTTTTTCTCCTTGTGGGGCTTCATCAGCCTTTCCACATGCTACCATCGTAGTCATTACAGCTACTGCCATAAATGCAGTCATTAATTTTTTAAATTTCATGTTTTGTGTCCTCCCATTTTTTGAATAATTTATTATCTATATTTAAATAGTCTAATATTTTACCTATTAAGAAATTAACTATATCATCTATACTGTTCGGATGATGATAAAAACCTGGCATTGCAGGAATAATTCCTACTCCCATTTTTGATAATCTACACATATTTTCTAAGTGTATTGTATTTAGTGGAGTTTCCCTTGGAACTATTATTAATTTTCTATTTTCTTTTAATGCAACATCTGCTGCTCTACATAATAAGTTTTTAGATAAACCATGACTTATTTCTGCCAAAGTTCCCATTGAACAAGGTAATATTATGACCGCGTCATATTTATTTGATCCACTTGCAACCCCTGAGAATAAGTTATTATTATCCTCTAACTTAACATTCGGATAATCTATACTTAATTCTTTAATCCAATTCTCAAGATTTAATGAAAGCTCATAGCTAAAAACTTGCTTACCTTTTTCTGTAGCTATTACATGAACTTGAATTCCTTCTTCTATAAGTAATTCTATTAATCTTTTTGCATATATGCTACCACTAGCCCCTGTTATTCCTACTACTATTTTCTTCATGTGATCACTCCTCCTAGATTAGACAATCAACAAGTCCAAAAATTAAAAATACAATACTTATAACCTGATTAACATTATAAGATGCTACTTTTACATTTTTTAAGTTATCTGGACTTACCATCCTATGTTGTACAACAAATAGTATAGCAATTATTGTTAATCCTATGTAGTAGATAACACCTAGTTGAGGAGTTAACATTCCTACTACAAACAAACAAGATAGTGCAATAACATGGAATAGCCTTGATATTAAAAGTGCATTCTTCACTCCAAATTTAGCAGGTATAGAGTGTATCCCATTTTTAGTATCAAAATCATAATCTTGAGCTCCATATATAATATCAAAACCAGCTACCCAAACAGTATTAGCCGCTCCCATTGCTAATGGTATTAATGATAATTTTCCTGTAACTGCAAGCCACGCACCAACTGGCGCTGCTGCTGATGTTATTCCTAATACTATATGACAAGCCCAGGTAAATCTTTTTGTATATGAATAAATAGTCATTAAGAATAATGCTATTGGAGATAATAATAAACATATAGTGTTTAGCTTATATGCTGCAAATACCATTATGGCAAAGCATATAACTACAAAAACTAATATCTCATTTTTATTCATCAATCCTTGAGGCAACTGTCTTGTTGCTGTTCTCGGGTTTTTTGCATCTATTTTAGCGTCTATAACTCTGTTAAGTGCATTTGCACCTGTTCTAGCAGCTAAAAAGGCTACTAATATCCAAAATATTGTATTAAAATTCAACTTATTATTTCCTGCTAATAACATTGAAATTAAAGCAAATGATAATGAAAAAATAGTATGAGAAAACATAACTAAAGTTCCATAATCAGTTACTTTATTTTTTATTTTACTCAAGTCCATACTCTGACCACCTTTTATCTACTCTTTCCTTCATTTCGTCGCTCATCTCTATATCATTTGGCCATTCTCTAGTATGCCCTTCACTTGGCCACTTTTTGGTAGCATCTATACCTACTCTACTTCCCATGAATGGTATTTGAGCTGCATGATCTAGTGCATCTAATGGTCCTTCAGAAATTACTAAATCTCTCTTTGCATCTATGTTGTTGAAAGCTTTCCATGCTACCGCTGAAACATCTTGAGGATCAACATCTTTATCTACTACTATTATCATTTTAGTGTACATCATTTGACCCATTCCCCATATAGAGTTCATTATTTTTCTAGCATGTCCAGGGAATTTTTTATCTATAGATACTATTACACAACTATGGAATACACCTTCTAGAGGGAAGTTTATATCTATTATTTCTGGATTCATCATCTTAAGCAGCGGTAAGAAAATTCTCTCTGTTGCTTTACCCATATAACAATCTTCCATAGGTGGTTTTCCTACTATTGTTGTTGGATAAACTGGATTTTTCTTATGAGTTATACAAGTTACATGGAATACTGGATAATCATCGGCTAAAGAATAATATCCTGTATGGTCACCAAATGGTCCTTCTCTTCTTAACTCTTCATTAACATCTACATACCCTTCTATAACAAACTCTGCATCTGCTGGTACATATATGTCATTAGTTATAGATTTTACTGTATTTATAGGCATTTTCCTTAAAAATCCTGCAAGCATTAATTCATCAACCATCTTAGGTAATGGAGCTGTTGCTGCATAAGTTATAGCTGGATCACATCCTAATACTACTGATATAGGCATTTTTCCACCTATTTTTCTGTATTGTTCATATATTTCTCTTCCATCTTTATGCCAGTGCCAGTGCATGCCTGTAGTATTTTTATCGTATACTTGCATTCTATACATCCCCATATTTTGTATTCCTGTTTCAGGATCTTTTGTTATAACTAAAGGTAATGTAATAAATTTACCTCCATCTTCTGGCCAACACTTAAGTACAGGTAATTCTGTTAAGTCTGGTTCATGATTTATAACTTCTTGACAAGCTCCCTTTTTTGGCAATTTTATTGGGAAAACTGTAGCCATCCTACTTAATCTTGGGAGCGATTTAATTTTATTCATTAGTCCCATATAATTACTCATATCTATAAATTCTTCAATATCATTTCCAATATCATTTATATGGTCAACACCTAGTGCCATAGCCATTCTTTCATATGTTCCCATTGCATTTATTAATACAGGATATTTAGAGCCTTTAACGTTTTCAAACAATAAGGCTGGTCCATAGTTTTTTGATACTCTATCTGTTATCTCTGTTATTTCTAATTCTGGGTCAACTTCTGTACTTATTCTTTTTAGTTCACCCTTTTTTTCTAATTCATTTATAAATGTCTGTAAGTCCTTAAAAGACATATATGCCCTCCTAGTATTTATCTTATTAAGATTTTATTTTCAATATTTTTAATTAAAGTTATATATAGCTTATTTTTACAATTAGTTGGATTAAATATATATTTTTTTCATAGTAAATACTATAATTATTTATATAATTAAGACTTAACTATTTTAAATATATAATTGACCTTAAAAAGGAGACTTAAAATGTTACAACTAAGTAAAAAATTTAAAAATCACAATATAAATTGTTCTGCCGTGAAAATGGGTAATGACTTTAATATTAGTATCTATGGTGGAGATATCCCCCATATAGGCGCTGTTGCCTTAGGTATTCCTAGACCTAGCTTACAAGATATTAATAAAATAAGTTCTTCTGTTTCATTGTTGACAATTACTGGTCATAAAGAAGATATTATAGCACAAAATTGCGCTAAAAAACTATCTAGTAAATTAAACAGTACAATAGTAGTTTCTTGTGGAATACACATAAAAAATATAACTTTTGAAGATATTCAAGGTTTGAATTCTACTATTAATGAATTGATTAATGACTTAATAATGAACCTGAAAAATTTAAAATAACTTTACCCTTAAAAAGTGCTTCCCTATATCAAGGAAGCACTTTCTATCTATTCAACTTCATATAATACTTCATCTAAATTGCTTATTAATGTTTCAATATTTTCTTCTGATATCACTAACGGTGGTTGGAAAGCAAGTACATTTCTGTTCACACCATTTTTACCCACTATTAATCCCCTGTCCTTTAGCTTTTCCAGTATAATATCAACTTCTTCACTTGCAGCTTCACCATTATGTTTAACCATTTCAGCACCAAGCATTAAGCCTATTCCTCTAACTTCTTTTATTATATTATGTTTTGATTTTAACGCTTCTAACTTTTCTTTTAATAGATTTCCTAATTCTTCAGCCTTTTTACATAAATCATTATGTTCTATAAAATCAAGTACTGCCATAGCAGTAGAAGATGAAACAGGGTTTCCACCTAGTGTTGATGCTGATGGTTTAGTAAATGCTTTAGCTATATCATCATTTGTACAAAATGCTGATATTGGCATTCCATTACCTAAAGCCTTTGCAACAGTCATTATATCTGGTACTACATTATAATTTTCTATAGCAAACATCTTACCCGTTCTTGCGAATCCAGTTTGAACTTCATCTATTATAAGTAAAATATTATTTTTTTCTAATATAGACTTCATTTCTTTAAAATACCAATACGGTGGAGTTATTATACCTCCATTACCTTGTATTGGCTCAGCTATTAATGCTGCTATATTCTCAGCACCTCTAGCTTTTATTATTTCTTCTACACTTTTTAAAGAGTCTCTAGCTGCCTCTTCTAAATTCTTAGTTTCACTATATACATTTTTTGCAAAATGAACTTTAGGAGATAAATCTGGGTCTGCCCTCCACATAGGTATTGATGTTGCACTCATTGTTAAATAAGTTCTACCGTGA
Organism: Romboutsia sp. LXY-2; assembly: GCF_056171995.1. Lineage (NCBI taxonomy): Bacteria > Bacillati > Bacillota > Clostridia > Peptostreptococcales > Peptostreptococcaceae > Romboutsia > Romboutsia sp. LXY-2. Next base: position 27,240 of record NZ_JBKFGI010000014.1, read on the forward strand.
AGCCCATTTTCTAAAGCTATAAACTCATTTTTGCCCGTGTATAGTCTAGCAAGTAACATAGCACCTTCATTTGCTTCAGATCCAGTACAACAGAAAAATGAACGTCTTAAATTTCCAGGAAGCACTTTTTCTAATTTTTCTGCTAAGTTTACCATACCCTCTGTTAAGTAAATTATTGTAGTATGTTGAAGTGTTTGCATTTGGTTTATAGTTGCTTCTAAAATTTCTTTATTACAATGACCACAGTTCATTACTGATACTCCTGCAAAGAAATCTATATATTCTTTGCCCTCAGAATCATACAAGTATTGCATATCCCCTTTTACTATTTGAGGTGGATTTTTATAAAAATGATTTCCATGTGATGATGGATATAAATATTCTTTTTTCTTTTCAATTATCTTTTGTGCACCGATCAAAATCATCATCTCCTTAATTAAATTGCATTGCTCCTAATGTATAACCTAAGCAATCATATTTAAGTTCATTAAATATATTTTGGCAATCATCTAAATTATCTATAGCTTTTTTATAAGCTTTTATAACAGTTCTTAATGTTTCATTATTATAATGACAACCTTCTATTCTAAAGCATTTAGCTCCTAAATCACTTAAACTTTTTAGAATTGGTAAATAACATAGCTCTTTCGTAAGTAACATATGGTTATTACCAGAATTGTCCCTATAAACTGGGTGTTCATTACCTTTATCGTCTACTAATAGTAACACACCTTCGGCATTATATCTTCTATTTATATTATCTTCTGCTTCTAATACATTTGTGTTTTCATATATATCTAAACTCATATACATTACTGTTGGTGATCCTTGAGCTATAATTTCTATTGGTAATTTTGAGTTCAATAATATATCCTTTGTGTTGCTTACTGGCGATTCACATGAAAGTGTACCAGTACTTAAACCTTCTTCTCTATAAAACTCTGATGAGATTTTATTGTAAATATTTAATGAGCTGTCTCCAATAAGTTCTAAGTTTAAGTCTTTAAATTTATTTATTGCTCCTAAATTTGTAACTACTATTCCATCTATACCTAAATCACTATTTCTTAATAAATGATTATATTTTGAAAAATCACTTTCAAACATCATCTTAGGAAGACATAAATATATTTTAGAGTTTTTCTTATTTTTAGTAATTTCTAAAATCTCTGTTTTAGTAAATGGTTTCTTTGGCTCGAAAACATCTCCTGATAAATAAACTTTATCTACACCTTCTTCTATTGCAAGCATAGCAGCTTCATAAGAATTTACTTTTACACTTAATTCTACTTTCTTATTATTGTTATTTTCATTTTCTAGCATTTCATTTATCTCTTTTATTCTGTCCTCTGTAATATCAAACTCATTTACTGGATTACTAAATACCTTACCTGTACTGTAAAATTTACCTGTACCTTCATATCGTTCATTTATATATGAAAGACCCGGATTTCCAAAAGCATAACCTGTTGAAAAATCTCTTTTTCTTGAATTATATAATGCTAATGCATCTTTCTTTCTATTATAAGATATAGGATCTTCAATATATCTATCTATAGCATCACTGTAATAATTTATTAAATCTACAAGATATTTCGCATCTCTCATTCTTCCTTCTATCTTAAATGAAACTACACCTGCTTCTATTAATTCTGGTATATTTTCATACATGTACATGTCTTTTACCGCCATAGGGAAAGTCGTATTGTATTGTTTATCATCCTTATTAATTTTATAAGACCAACGACAAGGTTTCATACATAAACCTCTATTACTACTTTTTCCAAATAACATTCCACTATATATACACTGTGCTCCATGTGCTACACACATATCACCATGTACAAAATATTCAAATTCCATATTTGTTCTTACTGAAAATTGCTTTATAGTATTTAAATCAATATCCCTTGATGTAACAACTCTTGTTATTCCAAGTTCCATTAACTTTTCTATAGTCTCAAAGTTATGCACATTCATCATAACAGAAGAATGTAAGTTTAGGTTTAGTCCTAAATCTTTGATCATTTTAACTATACTCATATCCTGTACTATAAGAGCATCCGGTTTAATTTTATCTAAATATCTAAGATATTCTTCTGCTTGTTCTAAGTCTTGAACACTTAATAAGTTGTTAACTGTAATATATACCTTTTTTCCTAAAGAGTGAGCCATTCTTATTGCTTCTTCTAACTCCTCATTATTAAAGTTAAAATCTTTTCTGTGCATACGCATGTTGAATATTTTCCCACCCATATAAACTGCATCTGCACCACTTTTTATCACTTCTTTAAATATCTCAAAGTTGCCAGCAGGTGCTAGTAACTCTACTTCTTGATTATTAAAATACCTACTCATTATATTGCTCCCTTTTTACCATATTTAAATAATAGCCTACTCTAAAATCATCTTTATTCCAGATATGTAACTGGTATTGATGAAATCTAGAATAGGCATTTTTTTATTTCCTATATTAAATATTTTTTATATCTACTAAATTTTACTCATTGTTTCGTAGTTAATTATATCACAATTAGTTATTTTTTTTACTATCTGACTTTTAGATGAACTATTCACTATTTTTATAACTATAAATTATATTACTGTAGTTTATATTTTTTCTACTCCAGGCTTTTACAATGACTATACTAACAATTAGTTATTTTTACTTTCAATCACTATGCTTTTATATCTAACGCTTTCTCAGAATATTATTTTGTTAAAATTTATTCAATAAAATGATATATGTATATATATTATCTATACTTATTACATATATTATTGTTTTTTTCTATAATTCGACATATCCATAATAATATTACTATTATTTGATATAATTAATGCGTTACTATAAACAATTTTATTATAGAGGAGATTTTATAAATGAAAGTAAATAAGAAAATAGCAATTTTATTATCAGTATTTTTAATGGGAAGTGTTGTAATAGGTTGTTCAAACAAAACTGAAAGTAAAGATGACTCTAATCAAGCTCCAGTTGAAGAAACTACTACAGTAACTACAAAAGATGATTATACTTATGAAAATAATGATTATTTTACAAGTATATCATGGTTAGAAAAAAATATGAGCAATGAAAATATTATAATAATAGATGCTAGAGATGCTGACTCATATAATAAAGGTCATATACCTGGCGCAATAAATGTAGCATGGCAAAGTTTAGCTAAAATGGATGGCAAAGGTGGAGATCCAGGATGGGGAACTTTACAAGACAAAGAAGCTTTATCTACTAGCTTAAGTAGTTTAGGTATAACTAAAGATAGCAAAGTAGTTGTTTATGCTAGCAAAGGTGGATGGGGAGATGACGGAAGAATAGTTTGGTGCTTACAAGCTGCTGGTGTAGATGCTAGAATATTAAATGGTGGATTTGATATTTGGACTGCAGAAGGATTAGAAACTAATAAAGATGCTGTGACTATAACGCCTTCTGATTTTAAAGTTGAAGAAATAAGTGCTGCAGCTAATATAACTACTGATGAAATAAAATCTAATATAGAAAATCTTAAAATTATAGATACAAGAGAAGCTGACGAATACAAAGGTGCAACAAAATATGGTGAAGTTAGAGGAGGTCATTTACCAGGTGCAATAAATATTTCTTTTAATGATTTTTATGCTAAAGATGGAAGCATAAAAACAAATGAAGAAATAGATAAAATAATGAGCGATGCTAATATATCTAAAGATGATGCCATAGTTACGTATTGTACTGCTGGAATAAGATCTGCTCATATGGCTTTAGTTCTAAAAAATGCTGGATATGAAAATGTTAAAAACTATGATGCTTCATATCATGAATGGGCTGGAGACTCTTCTCTTGAAGTCGAATAAAAATTTCTTATTAAAAATAGGATTAGTTATAAGTTTAGTTGCTACATACCTATATATACCATATATTAATAGAAGCATAAACCAAATGGTATTTTATATAAGCATGGAAAATATAGATGCAATGAAGGGATATATACTTTCTTTCGGTGTATTTGCACCAATTGTATCATTCTCTTTAATGGTTTTACAATCAGTGATTGCGCCTCTATCAGCTCTTATAATTATTATTGCTAATGCTTCATTATTTGGGTGGTTTTACGGTGCTATATTATCCTGGACTAGTATCCTAATTGGAGCTATGCTTTGTTTCTATTTATCAAAGTTTTTAGTTAGAGAAATTATTTATAGCCTTACTAGTAAGCTATCCTTAAATAGTATAGATACTTTTTTTGATAGATATGGAAAATATACAATATTAATAGCAAGACTTTTGCCATTTGTGCCTTTTGATATTATAAGTTATATATCAGGTCTTACATCTATGGAGTTTAGTCAATTTTTTATAGCTACAGGCATAGGTATTCTACCAGCTACCATTGTATATTCATATGTAGGAAATATGCTCTCAGGAGCTTCACAAGATATAATGATGAGTTTATTAATACTCTCCTCAATAACAATATTTATACTTATGCTAAGTAAAATGCACAAAGACAAGAATCATAACAATATAACTAATACCATAAATAAGTAATATTAAAGAGGTTATCCCAAATACAATTTGAGATAACCTCTTTTTAAATTAGTTGATTTTTATTTATATTAGTTTATAACATATTATCTAACTAATTGACTTAATAAGCATTGTATATGCCATTTCTTTATTACATTCTATGTCTTCTTTCTTTAACTCTCCAAGTTGAAAATGTACCATTGTAGATAATCCACTACAAACACTTATAAATACACTTTGAATATATTTTTTATCTAAATTAGGATTAATAATATTTTCTTCTATTCCAATGTTTATTGTTGGCTCTAGAATTTTCAATATAAAATCTCTAAATTCAATTATTTGATCCTTACCATCATTTAAACAATTAAATACTTCATGTATTTCTTTACTTGTTAATAACAATTGAAAATATGCCATTTTCTTGGTCATTAGTTCCATTATTTCCTGAAAACCTACATAGCACTTTTCCTTAAAACCATCAGCTTTATCGCTTTTCTCTAAAATACTCATAAATTCCATTTGCATTTCGTAAAAAATTGATTTGGCTATTACTTCTTCTTTGCTTTTGAAATATTCGTACACTGTGCCTTTGCCTATCCCTGCTGCTTTTGCTATGTCAGATACTCTAATATTGTTTATACTGGTGCCTTCTTCAATAAGTTTATTAAAACCTTTGAATACTAATATTTCCTTTGGAGAATATGATGTTTCATTCATATCTTTAATCCTCCTCTATTCTTGTATACTTCATTTCTTTTCGATGGAATAAATCATATAAAATAGGCACTACTACTAGAGTAAGAACTGTAGCATAAGTTAATCCACCAATAGTTACAATAGCTAACCCTTGAGTCATCTCTGCACCCATCCCTACTCCAACTGCCATTGTAGACATTGCCAGTATTGTTGTTAATGCTGTCATAAGTATTGGTCTTATACGTGCTCTTCCTGTTTCTATTATTGCATCCGTTTTGCTTAATCCTTCTATTCTAAGTTGATTAATATAATCAACAAATACTATACCATTGTTTACGACAACCCCAGATAGTACTAAAAAGCCTAGCATTGATATTACACTTATCTCATTACCTGTAATTAATAATGCAAGTAATCCTCCTGTAAATGCTAATGGAATCGTAAACATTACTATAAACGGAGATAATAATGATTGGAATTGAGCAACCATTATTAAATAAATAAACACTATTGCCATTACTCCCATTAATACCATATCTCTTAAAGATTTGTTTATTGTCTCATTTTCACCAGCCATTTTTATAGTATAGCCATCTGGTGATTTATAATCTTTTAATTTTGACTCTAAATCTCTACTTACTAAACCTATATTGTGTTTAGAATCTATTCCTGCACTAACAGTAACATATCTAGATTGATTATCACGACTTATAGAGTTTAATCCTTCTGATTTTTCTATGCTTGCAATATCGCCAAGTTTTATTTCTACTTCTTCCCCATCTTTGTTTCCTTTTAGAATATAATCTTTTAGATTTTCACGTGTTATTTCTGTATCTTTTCCTACTACAACTGGATAGTCGTTATTCTCTATAGTTACATTAGTCGATGACTTCTCTGTTTCTAATGCTCCAGATACTATTTGATAAACTTGAGCTACTGTTAATCCATACTCCATAGCTTTATTTTTATCAACTACAACACGAGTTTCACTTGATACATCTTCAAATCCATCAGATACATCCACTGTTCCTTCTGTTTCTTCAAGTATTTTCGCTATTTCCTGGGAAATTTCATGTAATTTATCTAAATCATTTCCTTTTACGATAATTTGAATACCAGAACCACCTAATGCACTCATATCCATATTAGAAGATATTATGCTTATTTCAGCCTTCATATCCTTTGTTTTTTCATAAATTAATTCTTCTACTTCTAAATTTGTCAGTTTCTTATCTTCTTTTAATATTATATAGAAAGACATTCCATCGCCACTTCCACCAAACATTGATGGTCCACCAGCTTCCATGGCTCCTACAGTCTCTACATCTTCAATTGATAATACTCTATCAACAAACTCATCACTCATAGCTAAAGTATCTGATTTTTTTGTACCTTCTGGCATAGTCATACTAGCTGACATTTGAGTTGAGTCCATACTTGGCATAAATGTAGTTCCCATATTTACCGCTTTATAACCACTAAAGATTAATAAGAATACTACAAATAATAATACTACCCATCTATGCTTTAAACTTTTACGTAAAACTACTTCATATAAATCTACAAACTTATTAAAAAATCTGTGCTCTTTTTCATCAGTTTTTGTAAGTAAGTTTGACGACATTGCAGGAACAACCGTTAATGCAACTATTAAACTTGCTATTAATGAGTATGCTATTGTAAGTCCCATATCTGTAAATAGTTGTCTTGTAATTCCTTGTGTAAATACTATTGGTAAGAACACACATATTGTTGTTAATGTAGATGCAAAGATGGCAGCTGATACTTGTTTAGCTCCGTAAACTGCTGCTTTTGCCATACTCATTCCTTGGTTACGTAGTCTATAAATATTTTCAATAACTACTATACTATTATCAACTAACATACCTACTCCAAGAGCTAATCCTGATAGTGATATTATATTTAATGTTATTCCACTAAAGTACATAAGTACTAAAGAGAATAATACACTTATTGGTATACTAAATGCTATAACCACTGTAGTTTTAAAACTTCTTAAGAATACTAAAAGTACAATTATTGCTAAAAGACCCCCGTATATTAAGTTACTTAATACACTATCTACAATCATATCAATATATACACCTTGATCCATAAGTGTAGTTATATGCATATCTTTATTTTCTGATGCTAACTTTTCAATAGTCTTATTTATTGCTTTAGTAACATTTGAAGTTGAATAAGTACTAGATTTTTGGAATGATAGCATTACACCTTCATTTCCATTTATATTTGCATAAGTATCAGAAGAGTTATCAGTTAACTGTACACTTGCGACATCACCTATTTTTATTTCTCCTACTCCTTCAACATCTACAGAAAATAGTAATAAGTTTTTAAGTTCTTCTATACTTTTAAACTTATCTCCTACTTTAATTGAATACTGTGTTTCATTTTCTGTAACGTATCCAGCTGGCATAGAAAAGTTTTCTGCCATAAGAATTTTACCTATCATTTCAGTAGTTATTTTATCTTTAATATTTGCAGCTTTATAAGCTTTGTCTTTAGCATCATCTAGTTGAGTTTGAGCAGTATTTAACTGTGCTTCACCTTCTGATAATTGACTTGATGCCTTTGACAATTCTTGCTCTAAAGTATTTTTACCACCTTCTAATTCTTTTTCTTTTTTTTCTAAATCGGCTAATGCATCATAAGCTTCAACACCTTTTTTAGCACCTTCAATACCCTGAGATATTTTAGCTGTTGCATCTTCTAATGTTTTTATTTGTTCTTCAATTTTTTCTCTTTCTGAAGTAGCGCTTGATGGAAGTTTATCTAACATAGCCTTTAATATAGCTACTTGAGATTTATTTTTTTCAATGATTGAATTTCCATTATCTATATTTGTTACTAATTCATCTCTGGGAATTCCAATTGCATTTACAGCATCTTGTAGTTGTTTTTTTGCATTCTTTAACTCTGAAGTTGCATTAGCTAAATTATCTTTCTGAGTCTTACTTTGATTTTCAAGTGCTGTTTTTGATTTATTAATTTCTAATTTTGCTTTATCTAACTCTTTTTGCTGTGTTGCTAACTCTGAATCTATGCTTGCTAAAATTTTATTGTTTAATGCATTTATTTTTTCTTCATCTAACTTCACTTTTAGTTGTTCTTCAACTAATCCTATAGCTTCCACTACTGCTACACCATCTATACGTTCAAATTCAGGCATAACTTTTTCATTTACATACTTTGTTACATCTTTTATATCCATGCCTTCGATATCTATACTTAACATCATTATTGGCATCATATCTGGATTCATTTTCATAAGCATCGGTGTACCTACACCATCTTCAAATTGACCTTTAACCATATCAATTTTACCACTCATATCTATCATTGCAGAATCCATGTTAACACTTTGGTTAAACTCTAACATTACTAAACTTGAGTTTTCACTTGATACAGAACTTATATTTTCAACGCCACTAGTAGTTGCTAATGCTTGTTCTAATGGTTTAGTTACATAAGCTTCTACCTTTTCAGGACTAGCTCCTGGATATACTGTATTCACCATAACATATGGTAAATCTATACTTGGTAATAAGTCTGTTGTCATGTTCATAAATGAAACAAAACCTAATATAAATACCATGATTACAGCCACTGCTACAGTGTATGGTTTTTTAACACTAAACTTTGGAATCAAACTATTTTCCCCTCTCTTTTTTCTCAGAACTGACTGGTCAGCCACATATAATAATATTAGTATTAAATTATGCAAATTACAAGTTATTAGTATTTATTTTCTGTAAATTTCACAAAGCTTATCCTATAAAATCTGTCAATATGCAATTATATATAAAAAATTATATTTTCTATTTAATATAGAGAATAATAAAAGGCATTATCCTAGGAACAAGACAATGCCTTTTATTTTTAACAATCTATTTTTTATTATAATTCTATACTTTCACCAAAGTTAACTATTGTTACCTTAGATCCAAATCTATTTTCTACTTCATTTTTAAAATCAATTGGCGATTGTGCAATCAATGGCCATGTATCATAATGCATTGGTATTACAGTATCTGGTTTTAAAAATCCTACTGCTTCAAGTGCATCTTCTGGTCCCATTGTAAAGTTATCTCCTATTGGTAATAATGCATAATCTATTTTATTAAGTCTACCTATAAGTTCCATATCACCAAATAAAGCTGTATCTCCTGCAAAGTATATTGTTTTTCCAAAGAAGTTGATTATAAATCCTGCTGCATGACCGCCTGCTATACCAGAACCATGTAGTGCCATAGTAGCTTTAACAAACCCAAACTCAAAGTTATATTTTCCACCTATATGCATTCCATGCGAGTTACATCCTTGTTCTGCAACCATATTTGCTATTTCAGCAGTTGATATTATTGTAGCTCCTGTACGCTTCGATATTTCTATTGCATCTCCTAAATGGTCAAAGTGAGCATGAGAAACTATTATATAGTTACAGTTTACATCCTCAACGTTAGTAGTATTAACAGGATTATCAGTGAAAAACGGATCTATTAATATACTTATTTCTCCATTATCTAATTGAAAATTTGCATGTCCATAATATTTTAAATTAATCATAGCTACCTCCCAATATTTTGTACTATATTAAGTTATCTTCTTTTAATAATTTATATAACGTAGGACTAAAATTAAATTCCTTTATTAAATCATTTACTTCTTTTAATGATTTTTCTTTTTTAGCATCAGATATATTTGATTTTGAAGCTCTTATTAATATATTCTTAGGAGAATGAGCAATATCTATAAATTCTAATAACTGAGTTTTATAGCCTACTGCTTCTAATAAATTACCTCTAACTGCATCTGTCATAAGAGCTGCTACTCTTTCTTGAACTATACCATATCTATTAAGTATTGATAAAGATTCTGGTTTCATTTGACTATTAAATTCATGTTGACAACATGGAACTGAGAATATCATTTTACTATTCCACTTTATAGCATTGTATAAAGCATAATCAGTTGCAGTATCACATGCATGTAATGTTATTACCATATCTACTTTATTGTTATACTTAAATCCATTAATATCTCCAAGCTCAAAGCTTAAATTTTCATAGTTATATCTCTTAGCTATATCATTACATTTCTTTATTACATCTACTTTAAGGTCTAGGCCTATCATTTTAACATTTATCTTTTTTATTTCTACAAAGTAATAATAAAGTACAAATGTTAAATATGATTTTCCACATCCAAAATCAAGAATTGTAAGCTCTTCGTAGTTATTCTTTTTTATTTCATCGTCAATAATTTCCACAAATCTATTAATTTGCTTATACTTATCATATTTTGAGTTTACTACCTTACCCTCTTTTGTAAATACACCCAAATCTATTAAAGGCTGTATTATCATACCTTCTTTTAATATGTAATTTTTTTCTTTATTATGACTCTTATTTACAAGGCCTTCATTATTACTTTTCTTCTTGCCTAAGAATATTTTTCCTTTTTTTGAAATTTTCAAATCAAATGTAGTACTATCAGACCAAGCTGCTATTTGTTTGTAATTTCCTGGAATAAGCTCTACCATCTTTTCTTTTAGATTATCTAGTTCAATATTTTCATGGAATACTTGCTTATCTGTATATTTTTCTATTTGATAATATTGCTTCTTGTTCTTTTCCTTAAGAGCAAATACTACCTTATTATACTCAAGTTCTTTATTACTTTTATTGCTTATAACTACCTTAATAATTTCTTGGCTAGTTATTTCATCGATTGCTTTTATTAAATCTTCCATAGTTAGACACACCTTATCATAAATTTTATTTTCGCTATAACAATATTATTATACATACTGGATTATTTCAACCCACCAAGTTTATTACAAACGTAAAAATGAGTTGCTTATAAAAGATAAATCTTTATAAGCAACTCCTATGTTAATTTAGATATTAGGCTAATATTGATATTTCAGTACCTACTTTTAATGTTGGAACTGATTTTTTTTCTACATATATACTTCCTGGTAAGCTAGCTTCTGATGAACCATCAAATACTACAGTTACATGTCCTAAGCTTGCAAGGTTCTTTTCTGCAATATTACCTACTGCAGTTATCTTAAATTCTTGATTATCTATTGTAAGTATTTGCCCTGCTTCTATGGTTTTACTTACTGGCTCTATATCTACACAGTAACAGAAATCTTTTAGCATATCTGGAGCATTATCTCCAAATAATATAAACATTTCTTCCCCTTCTATTGATTCTACTGCTGATCCTATACTTTTTATCATGTTTTTATATACTAATGTCATAATATTTCCCTACTTTCTTATTTCTTATTTCTTCTTTTTTAATTATTTTATTGATATAATCCTACACTAGCTGCCCATGCTATAAGAACACGAGGTACCCCTGTTAAGAAACGTGAGTACAGTACTGATGGAACCCCAACTTCAACTGTTTCTGGTTCAGCATCTGCAAGTCCTAATCCAACTGGTATAAAGTCAGCTGCACATTGAGTGTTTATTGCAAATAATGCTGGTAGTGCTAAGCTCGGTGCTATGTTTCCAAGACCTATTTCTACCCCTATTAATGTACCTATAACTTGTGCTATAACTGCACCTGGTCCTAATAATGGAGATAAGAATGGTAGTGAACATATAAACCCAAGTATTACAAGGCCTATTCCGTTACCAGCTAGTGGCACCATTAATTTAGCGAAGAAATCACCTATTCCAGATCCTTGTATTATACCTATTAATAATGCAACGAATCCCATGAATGGTAATATTGTATTTATTACTGTTTGTACTGCATCACGAGATGCTTGGTAGAATGTGTTTACTACTTTACCAGCTCCCATACCTATCTTTGTTATAAAGCTTGCACTACCATCTTTATTTGTAGTTTGAGTTATTTTCTTGTCTGTACTATATTTAAATTGTCTATCTTTATCTTTTTCTTCTACTTTTTCACTAGCAACAGCTTGTGTAGCTGATCCATTTTCTACTATACTACTTCCATCTGCAGGAGATATTTGATCTACACCTACATCTGATACATATATGTCTTCAGTTATAAACTTAGCTAATGGTCCACTTTTTCCTACAGGCATTACGTTTATTGTAGGTATTCTTTTTTGTGGGTATATTCCACAACGAAGAGTTCCTCCACAGTCAACTATTACTAAGAATATTCTTTCTTCTGGCACTGAAGTTTTAAATCCGTTGACAGCTTCACATCCTGTTAATTCTACTATTTTATCAACTATATCAGGCTTTGCTCCTCCACCTGTTATATATAAAAGTACATTTTTTTCTTCTGTTGGTCTTACTGTAAGAGGTCCACCAAATCCGCCTGAACCTTTTTGTATTTTAATTGCATTGTAGTTTGACATTTTCAAATTCCCCCTATTAAACAGTTTTTAATTCGTTGCTTAACTCAATTCCTTGTTGCTTCATTACCATTTTAGTTGTAAAATCTGTTACCCAACCACTCATACAGTTACAAACTAAACCAACTAACATATAACGAACAGCTAGAGGCATTATACTTAATCCTAAAGTTTCTATTCCTGATGCTATACCTAAGAATATAAATACTTCACCTGGATTGATGTGTGGGAAAACTCCACTACTTGTATGACAGAAATAAGATGCTGATGCGTAAAAACTTGGCTTGATTCTTTCTGGCATGTATCTACCTAAAGATAGAGCCATTGGGTTCCCTAACATAAACGCTCCTATAAATGGTACTACCATGTAACGCATTATAGGGTTTTTAGATGATTTTGCTGCAAACTTATTTATTTTCTCTGGACCTATTAACATTGTTAATGTGTTCATTGCTATTAATAATAATAATACCTTTGGGACTATTCCTGTTACCCATCCTGAAAATGTTTGAGCTCCTAATTCAAATAACCCCATAAATCCTTCTGCAAAACTAACGATAAAATCCATAACTTATTACTCCCTCCATATTTACTATTTTTGAGTAGCTAATTTTTTTACTGAACCAGCCATTTTATTTAATGGGCTTTCTGGTTGTTTTATTTCACCACCATTCACAATAGTGATGTAGTTTGAAGAGGCTTCTAGTATTGCTTTTCTAACTTGTTTAGGATATTTTAACGTATCCTCCTCTACTAATTTGACGATGTTCTTACCTTCAAATCCACCAAGTTCTTTAAATCTTGCCATTACTGTAACACCTGATAAATATGAACCTTTAATAATCGTTCCCTCATCATCAACAGCTAGCATTGCTATTGCGCCTGCCATAAAGCCACCTTTTCTTTTGCCTATAGCCACTTTACCTATCCTTCTTAATTTTCCATAGTGTCTAGTAAAACTTTTCATCTGAAGTATCGCAAAAGCATACTGGAGAATAAATGCTGCTCCAAAACAAATAATAATAAGCCAAAAATTCATATATTTCACCTCTTCTATTTTAAAATATCGCTTTCCTTAATGATATAAAGTAACAAATCCTTATAACTCTTTACCTTAGATATACCATTTACGGTATTTATATCTCTTGCAATAGAAATTATTTCATTATATATCTTTATTAATATAGCTTCATCAAGACCAATTTCCTCAGGTATACCTAATAAAAACATTAGCTTAACCATTCTATCATTACTAGCTGATATACCATTTTCTGATACACCTAAAGCTAGCACTACTTTGTCACTTTTGTGATTAACAACGTGAGGAAAAGCAATATGTTTGTCAAAAACCATTGTTGAATTTTCTTCTCTAATTCTCATTCTTTCTTTGAAATCTTGATCTACGTAACCTTCATAATAAAGATTATCAATCATCATGTTCATATTCTCTATATAGCTTTTATCCTCATCTAATATAAAGAATTTGTCTTCGTCTAATATACTAAGTACTATAGAATCCATACCTTTTAATAAAGGTATCTCTAATTTTTCTGTGTAAGTTACTCTCTTTATTTTCTTCCTTAACTCTTCCTCATCAAAGATTTCTCTTAAGTAAATAACTGGTGCTGTAGTCTTATGCTCAATCTTAACAGTTGCACAAACTAAGTCATACTTATTTAACAGTTCACTATTTATTTCGCTTCCAGAGTATAACTCTATTATAGTTTCAGATTCAACTATCTTTTTTAGCTGATTTTTAACTAATCTAGCTGTAACTCTACCTGTTCCACATACTATAGCTATGCTTTTTTGCTTACTTTCTACTAAGCTATTTTCAGTTATAAAAACTCCAAAGTAAACTGCAAGAAATCCTACTTCATCTTTAGATAACTCTTCATCAAATTTATTTTTCACTAGCTCTTTAACCATTTCAGCCATCTTATATGCAACTGAATATTTTTCTTTTATGTCATCTATAACAGGATTTTTTAACTTAATTCCATACTTAAGCCTATTTAGCATAAATGAAACATGGTATACAAACTCTTCGAATAAATCACCTGCAGTAATTGTTATATTCATTTCTTTTTTTATTAAACATACAATGTCATTTACTAAATCAATCGCTTCTTCTGAAACTTGAATATCTTTTACTCCATTTACATTCATAGGTGTTCTCATCCCTACTATCGGTAATGTCATAAATAAGCGTTCATTCTTAGGTATTTTAGTATGAATCTTTTTCTCTACCTCATCTGCTACTTTATCTACAAATAAAAATGCTGATGTATTATATAGTTCTTCATGTTTTTTACTTAAGTTTGTAATTGTATATCCGTTTAATAATCTACCTAACATTACAGTAAAAGCTTTTATGAAATATTCTATGGTATTAGTAGCTAAATAATTTTTCCCAGATATATTTCTTATTAAATAGCTTATATCTTCATCCAAAGCAAACTCACCATAAATATACTCATACATATTTTCTAAAACAAACAGTCTTAAATCAATTTCGTCACCTTGTAATATAAGCCCGTTATTGGTTTTTCCTACTATTGCTAAATCATAATGCTCTAGTTCTTTTCTTAATTTTTTCAGATCTCCTATTAAAGTGGTCCTTCCTATATTCATTTCATCTGCTAAGTCATCAGTTAAATAAGGTTCATTACTTTCCATCAATTTGTTTAAAATATAAGCCATTCTCTTTTGAGGTGAGTTAAAAATATAGTCTAAATTACATATATCTGAG
The DNA here is from genome assembly GCF_056171995.1 of Romboutsia sp. LXY-2. Lineage (NCBI taxonomy): Bacteria > Bacillati > Bacillota > Clostridia > Peptostreptococcales > Peptostreptococcaceae > Romboutsia > Romboutsia sp. LXY-2. The sequence continues at coordinate 42,591 of NZ_JBKFGI010000014.1, forward strand.
TATGCCTTATCAAATTTTATAGGATCTATTACGTATAGCACATAGTTTCCATTTTTACTTTCAATTAAGCCATATCCCTTTAATAAATCATTTATTTCTTTAATATCATTTCTTACAGTTTTTGGACTCACTCCTAATTTAGTTGAAATCGAAGTGGTTGTGGCAGAATGACTGTCCTCTATAATTCTCAAAATTTTAGCTAACCTATTGTCGTCATTTATATAACTCATACTCTCCCCCTTCTGCCACCTACCTGTAAATTAACCTCTCGTCTTTCCTCCAGCTACGTTTACTGTTACACCATGAACGTATCCTGCTTTTTCAGAAGCTAAGAAACAAACTAAGTTGGCAACTTCCTCTAATTTTCCTGATCTTCCAAGCGGAGTTGTTGATGTTTTACTATATCCAGCTCTAAGTTCATCTATTGTAATTCCCCTAGTGTATGATAAAGCATCCTCATATGCTAAAGTTCTAAGACCTGTTGCTTCAAGTATTCCCGGAGCTACTCCAACTACTCTAACTCCTTTTTTACCTAATTCTTTTGACCAAGATCTAGTAAATGAGTTTACTGCATTTTTTGTTGCTGCATATACACTTTGTCCTTCTGAACCTTCTAATCCACTTTCAGAAGACATATTTATTATTACTCCTGATCCTTGTTTAACCATTTCTCTTCCTGCTATTTGAGCACATAAGTATACGCCTTTTACATTTACATCCATAACTTTGCTATATATGTTCTCATTTAACTCATATTTACTTTTTTCTTCTTTATCATCTATTAATAAGCAAGGTATGTTTATTCCTGCGTTATTAACTAATACATCTACACTTCCAAATCTTTCTTTAGCTTTTTGTACAGTATCATTTACATTTTCTATGTTTGTTACATCTGTCTTTATGTATAACATTTTCCCAGACTTTTCATTTATATCAAATTTTGGTTCTTCATTATTTAAGTCACAAACTACAACGTTTGATCCAATATTTAAAAATTCTTGTGCAACTGCTTTACCAATTCCTGAAGCTCCACCTGTAACTATTACAGTTTTACCTTCTAAATTTAGCCATGTATTTTGCATTAATATCACCCCTATATGTGTCTTTTCTTTTTCTTATCTTTATATTATCAAAGGTATGTTTTCGAATTAATGCGTCTTTTTTCTTTTTTTTGGAAATAACATGTATTATATATTAAACACTTTTACAAAACACCTTTCCATAAGTCTTTATACTTATATTATTTTTTTTATATTTAATTGTCAACATTAGACAAATTTATATCAATTTATATATCTAGGCATATAAAAAAGATAGTAAATAAATTCATACTATCTTTTAGAGCTTTAATACTTATATGATATTAAGTTTATATCTGATGGTACTATTGATAACATATCGAGATTAATACAATAATTTATAAAAACATTACCCATTAAAAATTCTACACAACCACAACAATCAAATAATGGTGATAGAAATATATACTCTGGATTAGCTAAACCTACAATGTCATTTTTTACTTTTAAATAATTATCTTTAAAACATTTAGGTCTATTTGGTATATAAATATTACTTACAATAATACTACTTACCTTATCCTTGCCTTTTCCTATGGCCTCAAAACAAACTTTATCACAACTATTAATATGTGCTATACCTTTAATCCTAACTATGACACCAATTTCAAGATTTAAACTTTCCGTAATATTTAAGACTAAACACTTACATGACTTATCTACTGAATTAATGTATTTATCACTGATGCAAATTATCTCCTCTAAACAATTTGATGATTTCTTGATTTTATGACCATTTATATGAATTTTTTTCTCTATGTTATTAAATGAATATTCAAATTCAGTCTCAATAATTTCGACTTTAGTGTTTCGTGGCAATGATACATCACTTAAAATATCAAACTTTATAGAAATGTTTGAACTAACTTTATTAGTTGCTCTACTATAATCATATATTTTATTTGCTGTCACAGGGTATATAACAATATTCCCCTTACATAAATTGTCCATCTACCTCACTCCCATTAAATATATACTTAATAATATGATATTTGTTATAAAAAAGTTAATGTTATTTTTTTATATTTTTGTGTCATTTTTTGTTAATTTACATATATTGTTATCAAGATATTAAGATTATCTTATTAAAAAATTAATTAAGGAGTGTTTATATTGAGTTGTAATTACGCAAAACTATATGTAAATAATTTAACATACGTTTCATCAGAATTATTAGATATTATTAATGAAAAAATTTTAGTACAAAGTTCTTCTGGTTTTTATCCTGTTAAAGATGAAAACGGTGTTTGTTTAGCCCTTATCCAGCCACCTGAAACATTTAATCCTTTCAGTTGCTCTGATTGGGATACGATAAAAACTTTATTATTAACTGACTCTGGAGGAGGCGCACCTGGATATCTTACAATGCTTTGTGAAACTTTAGATTGTATTCTTACTAGAGTTGGATGTCTAGATTATGGTCTAAAATCCCAATTTGAAAGATTTAAATGCTTATGTAATTCTTTAAAAGCTAAATTACTTTGCATTTGCTGTCATGATAGCTGTAAAGATATACTAGGAGATTTTCTTTGCTTATTGCTTCAAATATTTACAGAACTAATTTCTGCTATATCTAAAGCAGCTTCTATAGTATTATATTGCGAGTGCGCTAAGACAGAATGTAAAGTTGTTGCTGAATCTTTCTTCAACTGTATAGTATGTGAGTTCGTAAATGATTTATGTGAATTAGATAGATTAGTAAATGAGTTAAATTCTATAGTAATAGCTTTCTCAGTTTGTGATTCTCCAATTTGTACACCTTGCTATACAGCAACTTGTTCTCCTAGAAAAGTTAGACCTGTATGCCCACCTAATTTAGTTCATGGAGGTCCTAAACCACCTTATGGACAAATGGGAACTCATCACGGTGGCTGTGGCTGTAAAACTTGTAAATAAGTTATAGACTGTTTTAATGAACAAGTCCAGATCATATATGGACTTGTTCTAAATATATAAAAAGGGGGTAAAACTGTGACTTACGCTTATCAGCTTGAATGTATATATAAAGAGCTATCAATTATAAAATATAAATTATTTTGTAAAAATGAATGTCATAAAAAAGAATGTGACATTCTTGAAGATTTAATATTTTCGCTTACTGATGAAAACTCCTATTGCGATAACCCTTGTGATAGTAAATGTAATTGTCATAACTGTAAAAGCTTAGTAGATAAATTAATAGATATAATCTGTCATATTGAATGCAAAACAGAATGTCATAAAAATTATGGATATTTACAACAATTGGATCGATTTATGTGTTTATTAGAAAATCTGAAGAAGTTACTATGTCAACTAAAATGCCAATGTACAAAAGACTGCAATCTAATTAGTGAGACTTTATGTTTATTTGTTAAGATATTTGAACTTATTGCAAATATAATATCAAAAATTAATAATATTGAATGTTTATGTGATTCCAAATTATGTTGTAAAAGTGATATTCTAGAATGTCTAATATGTATGCTACTAGAAGATGTTACTTGCCTTGAAGATACAATATCCGATTTGGCACACTTAGTGCTTGAGATTGCATCACGAAATATTATTAATTGTACTACTTGCACAACTGCAAGATATAGTACTTATAAAAGTAGAGACTATTTAAGTGAGTATTGTGAAACTCACTATTCAAATTGTGATTGTTATAATCTAAAATCAATAAAATATCATAAGTAAGGAGATGTTAATATGAGTTATGATTCAAGCTGTTGTCCTAGCTGTGGTAGCTATGGAGGATGCTCTTGTAATAGCTGTTCAGGAGGATGTGATTATTCAACTTGTTCACCAGATTATAATCCTATAACTGCAAACAGTTCAGTTTGCCCTACAATAGAAGGTAGTCAAGGTACAGGTGGAAATGCTTCTGGTAATAATAGTAGTGTCCATGTAAGTGTTTGTGGCACTGGAAAATCTGAAGAAGGTGACTGTTGTTGTAAAAAAGGAATAAGAAAATTATTAGAGTACTTATATTTAAAGTCTCTTGATACTACTGCACCAACAAATACGCTTTGTATATATGGTAATATAATTCCAACAGATATATCAAGCACTCTAACTTGTACAGATGCATTGTTAGGATTAAATCCTAGTACCGCAATACAATCAACTTCAATAACTGATGATTTAATAAAATACGATGATAATAGAGTTTCTATATGCTCTATATCTGCACTAAAATTTACTTTTGGAACAAGTCCAACTAGTAACACATTAGATCTCAGAAAAAATTTCTTCTATACTCCAAAGTGCAAATGTTGCTGTGACTGTGGTGATGGAATGGCTCAAGCTTTATATCTAAATGGTCTTGGAATAACTTATGAAATAACTTTAGAAAATACTTTAGCCAAGGATTCTAATGGATTAACAGGAGATACTGGAACAATATCAGGACTTACTTTAGTAGCAGTAGATAGCGATATTGCAATATTCTCTGCACCACGAAATATATATTTCGGAATACCAACTTGTAAAATAGCCAAGTTTACGGCTAGTTAAGGAAGGAGTGATAGCATGTTTGAAAATAATGGTTGTTGTACACCTCCTCCAAAGAGAGATGACTGTTGCTGTAAAGACGGTATATTATGTGCTCTTGATTTTTTCTATCAAGATTTTTTAGTAGCTTCAGCTGGTAGCAATTGCATAACAAGTGGAAGTCTAAAGTATTATCAGCAACTACCACCAGTAAAAGTAGATATTCCACAAATAATAATACCAAATACTATATACGGAATTCCTTATATTGCACCAGATATTGTACCTGTTTTTCCTTATCCATCAAATCAGGATGATATAAGCTATTTAAATACCTGTAAGATTAATGCTTTTGAGTTTCAAGTTGATACTAGTACGAGTCCTTGCACAGATATGGATAATAAAATAACTTATACTTTCTCAAAAATAAGATATACTTCTCCTAAGTCATGTTGTTGTAAAAATGGATTGATTGAATATTTACTAAAAGCAAAAGATTTTTTACTTCCTCCTGCTAATGGTAATGCTGTATATATTTCAACACCTAATAATACATTTACGTTTACACAAATATTAGCTATTAATAAAGATACTGTATGGGGTAAAAATGTAGTACCAGATGCCACTCCTACTACAACCTATTACGTAATATCATTATGTGAGCTAATAGGTATCACCTTTGACAAATCTCCATTAATAACTTCATAACCTTAGGGGGTAGATATCTTTGTATAAGAATAATGATAATATAAATAATAACTGTTGTTGTACTTGTGGTCTTAAAAAAGCTATATGTATAATAGCAAGACTTTGTGACTTAATAGATCCTACTGATAAACTTACAGTGTATTATGATTCAAACCTAACTGTAACTAAAGCAACATTACAAGATAGTAAATATCCTAATCTTATTAAGGTAATAGGTAAAACTAATATAAATAATCAAGCTACTGATATTACATTAGACTTATGTTTAGAATATCTAAATGCTATTTGTATAAAACCAGCATCTAATAATTATCAGTTAGTAATAAATGAGCTTAATAAAGATTATTGTTCTATAATGACATTAAATGTACCATGTAATGAAAACTGTTGTTGTAAATATAGTTTTATAAGTTACTTCAAAGATACTTATACTCAAATAGATCCAGCAAATCGATCTTTTAAGTTAGGTATTTCCGGAGTATCACCAACTGATTCTTTATCTATAAATAAACTAAATGTTATTCATTGTGATTATGATGTTGTTTGGTTACTTGACCCGACACCAGGAGATTCAAAAATATATCTAGTTCCTTTATGTAAGATATATGCTATTATTAGCTAAAAAATAAAATGACTAAGGGAAAATCCTCTTAGTCATTTTTTATTGTTTAAAATTATTGTACCACTATATTTATATACTATTTATAAAACCATCTAAGTAAATTAAAGCGGCTCCAACAGCACTGGCTTCTCTTTTATATTTGCATACTTTAATAAAGTCAGTATCCTTCTCAAAAGTATTACGTTCTTTGACTTTACTTTCTAAATCTTGCACATAGTTTTCCATATGTGCCCCTACATATCCTCCTAAGATAACATTACAATCAAATATCATTCTAAGATTATTTACTGTCATGGATAAATATTTTAAATAACTATCCAAATTTTTAGCTAATTTCTCATCACCTTGATTAACTAAATCAAAAAATTCGCCTAAATTCCCACTACATTTCTCTGATAATCTAAGTGCAGAAATATATGGATCCACGCATCCCTTTTTACCACAATAACACTCCTTGCCATCTGGCATAAGAGTCATATGACCAATTTCTCCACTTTTTTGATTTTCACCTTCATATAATTTGTTGTTAAGTATTATAGCACCTCCTACAGTATTACTAAGAGACAAATATAATACATTTTCAGTACTGTCGCAATGCCAAATCTCTGCAATACCTGCTGCACTAGCATCATTACTCATAACACATGGATAGTGTATATTATTATAAAAATTTGCACAATTTAAATTTCTTAACTCTAGTGCATGGGAATATACAATACTTTTTTTATTATCCGATAATATACCTGGCACAGATATTCCTACTCCAAGTATTTTTTCTCTATCTACATTACTTTCTTCTATAAAATTTTCTAATATTGAATTTAATTCTATAAAATACTCTTCTTTATTTACAAATTTTTTACTAATTCTAATACTATTTATTATACTTCCCATTAAATCAAGTACTACCATACTAATATGATTTTTTGTAATATCTATACCTAAAGAAAGCTTCGAATCTTTTACACAAGTAATTATTTTAGCTTTTCTTCCTCCACTTGACTCAAATTCACCATTTTCTGTTATTAGATTTTGTTCCTTAAGGTATTTTAGATTTTGAGTAACTGTAGGTAAGCTTAATCCTAATTTGTTTACAATATCCTGCTTAGAAAGACCATCACTCTTATATATTAATTTATATATTATATTTCTATTTATTTTTTTAATTTCCATAGTATTTTTACTTTTCAAGTTCATTTATTTATTCCTCTATTTTGTCTTTGTATTAATACCCATATTATAACATATTGTTTGTTATTATATAATAAAACCACTAGTATATTTAACTAGTGGTTAGTTTTATATTTATATAATGTTAGTATCATCACTTTGGATATAATATAAACTATAGAAGTATCCTTTTTGACTTATTAAATAATCAAAAGTTCCTTTTTCTATAACTTTTCCATCCTTCATGACTATTATTTCATCATAATTAATTAATATATTTTTGATAAGCTTATGAGTAACTACTATTAATGTTAGATCTTCTAAGCTAAGCAAAGAACTTTCAAGATTATATGCGGTTTCATTATCTAATGCCGAAGTTGACTCATCTAGTATTAATATTTGAGTATCATTTATTAAAGCTCTTGCTATTGCTATTCTTTGCTTTTCTCCACCAGATAGCTTATTTCCATTCTCACCTACTAATGAATTTATACCTTCTGGTAATCTATTAATAAGATTTATTATACCTGCTCTTTCGCAAGTTCTTAAAACTTTTTCATCACTATAATTTGAGAACAGTTTAATATTTTCTTTTATAGAATCATCAAACATAAATACATTTTGTTGTATCATAGATATATTTTTATATAAATCTGAACTATAAATAGATTTTATATCTTTACTATCAATATTAATATCACCTTCATAGTCATTATAGTATCTCATCAATAATTTTATTAATGTACTTTTACCACAACCACTTTCTCCAACGATAGCATACTTTTTATTTTTATCAAAAGTAAGATTAATATTGTCTAAGGCTTTACGCTCTTCATTATATGAAAAACTTAAATCTTTTACTTCTATAGCTTTTGTAAAATTGTTAAGGTTTACTTCTTCCACATCATTAACTGAAGTTTCTAATATATTTTCTATTTTATTTGCTATTAAAGATACTGACTTTATTTGGTTAAATAAAGATATACTTGTCTTTACTGGACCAACTATATGTGTACTTAACTGAATTATTATTATAGCTGTACCTACAGATATATTTTCTTTATACATTAGATATCCACCTACAAGTAGTACCCCTAGGTAAATAGTTACACTAAAAGATAAGGAAAATCCTTTAACTATAGACTCAAGTATAGAACATTTTCTTTTAGAAGTTTCCACATTGTTTGATGCATTTTTAAATACCTTATTTATTTTATTACTAATATTAAATCCTTTTATTACCTCAAAACCTGTAAATAAATCCTTAGTAACTGAAGTTATTTCTTCAAGATTTTCAGAGTAATTATTTTTTTCTACAACTAACTTTTTAGAAAGAGCATTAGGAACTACAAAACCTAATACTCCAAATATACATATAAAAATTACTATAATAGGACTAATAGAAAATAATACTACTAAGGATATAACAAAAGATAATAATGATGCTATAACTTGGAAAATATTATTTAAGAAGCTATCTTCTATTAATTTTATATCATTATATAATATAGAAATATACTTACCACTATTATCTAATGAAAAATCTTTAATATCTTTATCTATTATCTTTGAAAAAATATCAGTCCTTAAATAGTTTATTGTATTTTTAATGTATGATGACATAACTAGACCATCAATATATTCTGTAAGGAACATAATTGCTATTAAAGATATACTTATTATTGTAATTGGAATAAATTTTTCAACTTGCCCTCCTGCAAATATATCAACTATAAACCCCATCATAAAGTCAAAAGCTATACTTGCTAGTGCTACTAGCGAAATTGTTATTACCCTTCCAATAAATTGAAGCTTATATTTTAATGCATACCTCCACAACATTTTCATTATTTGTTCCTCCATTATATCTACTTAGTCTACTTGCTTTGTTTTAGCTATTACTATTTCTCTTATACATACATCTTGTGGTTGATTATATACAAATTCAACACAACTTGCTATCTTTTCTGGTTCTAGCCCAGCTTCTATAGTCTTTTTCCATTCATTATAGTTGTCTTTTATTTCTTCATCACTTGTATGTGATAATAAAGGTGTTTCTACAACTCCTGGTGCTATTGTTATTACTCTTACGTTGCTTGATGCAACCTCTTCTCTCATATTTTCTGTTATAGCATGAACTGCAAACTTTGTCCCACAGTATACTGAGTGGTTTCCAAAGGTCTTTCTACCTGCTATAGAACTTATATTTATTATTGTTCCTTCATTTCTTTCTACCATGTCTTTTAATACTATATTAGTTCCTGTTAATATTCCTTTTATGTTAACATCTATCATATCGTTCCACTCTTTAAAGTCTTGAGTTTCCGGATGGCCTAACAACATTATACCAGCACAATTTACTAAACAATCAACTTTACCAAATTTGCCTTCAGCTTCTTTTATTGCAACTTCCATAGCTTCTATATCTGTAACGTCTACTGACTTACATAATGCATTTGGTAGCTCTAACTCTTCCATTTTATCTAGCCTTCTTGATAATAATAGTACAGGATGACCATTGTTTGACATCTTCTTTGCTATTTCTTTTCCTATTCCTGAACTTGCGCCTGTTACAACTACTAATTTTTTCATGTGTACCTCCGTTTGTATACATTATATATTTTTTATATTATAATTATATATAAATTAATTATTTGATTTAAGTACGCACATAATAGTTACATAGGGAAACTAAGGTAACCTTTGTGTTATTTCAACAGATTGTAACTTAAATTTACGGAGGGAATTTATGAATAAAGTCCGTTTAACTTGCGAAATGGAAATTACTTTAAATGTTATTGGTGGAAAATGGAAACCATTGATAGTTTATTTCTTAATAGAAGAAGGAACTAAAAGATTCGGAGAAATAAAAACTTTTATTAACCACACATCACATAAAACTCTTACTAACCAACTAAGAGAATTAGAAGAAGATAAACTAATATCTAGAGTTGTATATCCTACCGTTCCACCTAAAACAGAGTATACAATTACTGAAAAAGGTATGAGTTTATACCCTATACTATCGGCAATGTGCGATTGGGGTGCTAATAATATGGACGATAAATATGAGCTTATAAATCCTCAATGTGATTAAACCACCATTAATTAAGAATAATGGTGGCTTTTTTATCTAAAAATATATTATTAACTACATTATAAAATTTTTACTGTGATATTATATTTATATACAATAAGTACTAAGGAGGATTTAATTTGAAAATAACATACATACATCATAGCAGTTTCTCAGTTGAATTAGATAACTGCATCATTTTATTTGACTATTTTAAAGGTGATTTACCTAGCCTTGATAAAAATAAAAAACTATATATATTTTCAAGTCATCAACATTATGATCATTTTGACCCTATTATATTTAGCTTAGAAAAAGACTCTAAAAATATTACTTATATATTATCTGATGATATAACTAAAAATGAATCTAATAATACAGTATTTGTAAAACCAAATACTAGAGTAAAAGTAGATGATTTAGATATACAAACTTTAGAATCTACTGACTTAGGAGTTGCATTTATTGTGACCGTTGAAGGTAAAAGAATATACCACGCCGGAGATCTAAACTGGTGGCACTGGGAAGGCGAGTTAAGCGATGAAGAAAATGAAGTCATGGCTATTAAATATAAAAATGAAATTAATAAAATAAAAGGAATGACTTTTGATTTAGCATTTATACCACTTGATTCAAGACAAGGGTTACAATATTATCTTGGATTTGATACATTCATGAAAAACACCAATACCAAAGCTGCTTTTCCAATGCATTTTTGGAAAACATACAGAGTAATAGACATGTTAAAAAACTCTGAATATGCAGTTGAATATAGAGATAGAGTAATAAAAATCTCTAATGAAAATGAAGAGTTCATAATTGAATAGATTGTATTTACGACTTAAATAATTTGTTATTTTTAATAATATATATTTTTCTTGCTACCACACCACCATATTCATGTGATACACCCGCAAAGAGGGATATAACAGTTCACATTACATTTGCAGGCCCGCTTTTGGCCTGCATGTAAGCAAACTATTATATCCCCCGAAGCGGCGTATTCTTAATATCCTTTAAATTTTTTTAATCTTAAAGCATTAGTTACTACTGATACTGAACTTAAACTCATAGCTGCTGCTGCAAACATTGGATTTAATAGTGGTCCTCCAAACATATATAGAAGTCCCGCAGCTATTGGAATACCTATAGTATTATAACCAAATGCCCAGAATAAGTTTTGTTTTATATTTTTAATAGTTTCTTTACTCAATTTTATAGCTGTTGGAACATCCATTAAATCACTCTTCATTAACACGATGTCAGCTGATTCCATAGCTACATCTGTTCCACTTCCTATTGCTATACCTATATTAGCTTGTGCTAATGCTGGTGCATCATTTATTCCATCTCCTACCATAGCAACAAAGCTACCTTGTTCTTGAAGCTTTTTAACTTCATTTGACTTATCTTGTGGTAAAACTTCTGCTAAAACTATATCTATTCCTACTTCCTTAGCTATAGCTTCTGCAGTCTTTTTATTATCACCTGTAACCATAGCAACTTTTATTCCCATGCTATGAAGTTTTTCTATTGCTGCTTTACTACTTTCTTTTACTACGTCAGCAACTGCTATTATTCCACCTAGTTTATTGTCTATACTTATATACATTGGTGTTTTACCTTGAGTTGCAAGTTCATCACTTTTATTTTGGAAGTTTTCTAAACTTATATTTCTATCATTCATAAGCTTCTTGTTACCTAGTAATATGTTTTTATTATCTATATTAACTTCTATACCATGACCTGGTATAGCTTTAAAAGCGTCTACTTTCCTAAACTCTATATTTTTGTCTTGTGCGTATTTTACTATTGCTTCACCTAATGGGTGCTCAGAACCTTTTTCTGCACTTGATGCTAATTGAAGTAAATAATCTTTTGATACTCCATTAGTTATTATATCTGTTACAGTAGGTTTTCCTTCTGTTATTGTACCTGTTTTATCAAAGATTATTGTATCTACTTTATGTGCTAGTTCTAGTGCTTCTCCACCTTTTATTAATATCCCATTTTCTGCACCTTTTCCAGTTCCAACCATTATTGCTGTTGGAGTTGCAAGACCTAGTGCACAAGGACAGGCAATAACTAAAACTGATATAAATATTGTTAATACAAACTCTAAATCTTTATTACCTACAAAGTACCATAATAAAGCTGAAACTATTGCTATTGATATTACTACCGGTACAAAGTATCCAGATACTGTATCTGCAAGTTTAGCTATTGGTGCTTTTTTACCTTGAGCATCTTCTACAAGCTTGATTATTTGAGCTAAAGCTGTATCGCTACCAACCTTCTCTGCCTTAAACTTAATACTTCCATTTTTATTTATACTTGCTCCAGTTATTTTATCTCCAATATTTTTTTCAACTGGCATACTTTCTCCTGTAAGCATTGATTCGTCTACAGAAGTATGACCTTCTATTACTATACCATCTACTGGTATCTTACTTCCGGGCTTAACTATTATTACATCACCAACTTCAACGTCTTCTATTGGTATTTCTATTTCTTCATTTCCTCTAACTATTATTGCAGTCTTAGGCTGAAGTCCCATAAGTTTTTTTATAGCTTCACTAGTTTTTCCCTTAGATCTTGATTCTAAATACTTCCCAAGTAATATTAAGGCTATTATTATTCCTGCACTTTCATAATATAACTGATGATGGCCATGACCTATTATAGTCTCAGCATTAGCTAGCTTATATGTTGTATATACACTATATAAAAATGCTGCTAATGTACCTATTGCTACTAATGAATCCATATTAGGGCTTTTAGCAAATAATGATTTAAACCCATTTGTATAGAATTTATATCCTGCTAGCATTACTGGTATTACTAATGCTAATTGTATTAATGCATAATTTAATGGATTATGCATAGGGTCTATTATCATTGGCACTGGCCAAGGTCCAAAAGGCTTTGATATCATAGGTCCCATAGCTATATAAAATAATGGTATTGAAAAACTTATCGCCACTATAAATTTTGTAAATAAAGTTTTCATTTCTTTTTCTTTTCTTAGTTTATCTTCATCTACGCTATCTTCTTGATTGCTTTTCTTTTCTAATACTTTATATCCAGCTTTCTCGATTGATGATTTTATTTGAGATAATCTTAATTTAGATGAGTCATAGTTAATTGTAGCTTTTTCTGTAGCCATATTTACGCTTATATTCTCTACACCGTCTAATTTTTTAACCACTCTTTCTACTGCTTTAGCACAAGCTGCACAAGTCATACCTCCTATTTTCAAATCAATATTTTTATAACTTGTATCTTCTAAAAGATTGTACCCAGCTTTATCTATTGCTGATTTCAAATCTTCAAATTTTACTTTTTCTAAGTCGTACTCTATTTCTATTTTTTCTGTAGCCATATTTACACTTTGACTAGCTACTCCGTCAATTTTTCTTACAGCTCTTTCTGCTGCTTTACCACAGGCTGCACAAGTCATGCCTGTGACTTTATAGCTCTTCTTTACTATATTTTCTGCCATTATATTATTTCTCCTTTCTTTTTGTATATGATTAATTCGTATATTATAAGTTCTCATTATAATGCTTTTAATCTTTCGTTATGCATACCCCCCAGGGGTAGTATCTATACTTAAATTATATCTCACAGATTATTTTTGTCAATAAAATTTTCCCATAATCCTAAAATATGGCTATTTTTAATTTATTCCCATTATTATTATTCCTAAATAGATTATTTTATTGTATTTAAAATAAATTTTAGTAGTTTATTATTTTATTACTTATTTATTAGCAAATAAACTTATAAGTATTGTGTTAATTTTCAGTAAATTGAATTATACTTTTATATAGGGGGATTTTTACTTAATCTGTTATTGACGGGGGATTTTTATATGAATGATTTAACTGTAGGAAATGAGGCAAAGTCCATTTTTTTATTTTCTTTGCCTATGCTAATAGGAAGTCTATTTCAACAACTTTACAATACAGCTGACAGTATTATTGTTGGCCAATTTATAGGAAAAGATGCAATGGCAGCTGTATCTGGAGCTAATCCAATAATGTTTTTACTTACTTCTCTACTTATGGGAATTACACTTGGTTTTTCTATATTAGTATCTCAATACTATGGTTCAAAGGATATGAAAAAAGTAAAGGCTTCTATAGATACCACTTATATATTTGTGTTTATATCTTCAGCTGTAATAACTATAATTGGTATAATTTTTAGCGAAACTATATTAAGATTAATAAATACACCTGAATCAATTTTAGAACAATCCAAGTTATATTTAGTTGTTATTTTCTCTGGTACATTCTTTTCTTCAGGGTATAACTCTGTAAGTGCTATTCTTAGAGGTCTTGGCGATTCTAAAACATCACTATACTTTCTTATAATCGCTACAATACTAAACATCATTTTAGATGCACTATTTATAATTATATTTAAAATGGGCGTTGAGGGTGCAGCATTAGCAACTGTTATAGCTCAAGGTGTTTCATTTATTACTAGTATTATCTATCTAAATAAAAAACACGATGTATTTAAAATCAAATTTAAAGGTATTTGCTATGATCATAATATATTTAAGGTCGGCTTAAAATTAGGTATACCTACTGGAATACAGCAAATGCTATTCTCTGTTGGAAGTATTACACTTCAGTCTCTTGTAAATGGATATGGTACATCAGTAATGGCTGCTTTTGGAGCTAGTTCTAAAATTGAAACCTTTATATCATTACCTATTATGAATTTAGGTGCAGCAACATCTACATTTGTTGCGCAAAATATGGGTGCTGGTAAAGTTGATAGGGTTAATAGAGGAGTTAAAGCTTCTTTAAAAATGGCTTTAGCCATCTCCATATTTGTATGTGGTTTATTTATATTATTTAGAGGTAATTTAATATCTTTGTTTAATTCTGATCCTGATGTTATTGAGATTGGATCATCTTATTTAATGATTACTGGACCATTCTTCTTATTTATAGCTACTTCCTTTATGCTTTCAAGTGCTATAAGAGGTGCTGGTGATTCAGTATTCGCTTTAATAAGTTCTATGATTTCTTTATGGCTAGCAAGAATTCCAGCTGCATACTTACTGTCAGGAATATTTGGAGTTAATGGAATATGGATGGGTATACCTATTGGATGGTTGGTAGGCTTAGTAGTTACAGGCATTTATTATAAGAGTGGTAGATGGAAAACAAAAGCTGTTATTAAAGATATTTCTAAAATTTCATATTCTGATGCAGAACTTGCAAGTGACTCAAGCAATGAGTAAAATAAAGGATTCCACAATTTATTTTGTGGAATCCTTATTTTTTTAAATATTTTTATTTTAAATGTATATTAATTCCAAAACAGTCAATAATTAAAATATGAACGGAATAAAAAACATATATCCGATCTCCCCCATACATTAAAGCTACTTCTTCCCCCAAGAGTAGCTTTTTTTTCGGATAAAATAATGCCACAGCAAATAAAATTTGTTGTGGCATTATTTTATCCGAAAAGTAGTTATGAATATTTTATTTATACTAGTTTCATAGAAATATCACTTATTTCTTTCATTACGTTTATTTCTATTACTTTTACCATATTTTCATCTGTTATTATTTTTGTACTATCGCTAGTTGCTATTATAAATGGTATACCTAATTTTCTGTATAAGTATATCTTACCGTTTTCGTTGAAAATTTCGTTAAAGTTATCTCCTATTATGCTAGCTATATTTTTAAGTTCTTCTAGAGTTATTGTTGAGCTAATTAGGAAATTCTCTATTATACTAAGTATTAATAGTTCACTCTTTTCTATTTCTTTTTCACCCTTATAAATATTCTTAAATACTTCTTTTGTATAGTTTCCTATAGCGCCTTTTTCCAATAGTATATCTAAGCTATATTTTTTATTGCTTTTCTTCTCAACAAACATATTTGCTATATCGTCTAAAGATATCCCATCTTTCATTGATAATATAATTTCTATTCTTTCCAATATTTTTTCTTTTGGGAAGAATGTCTCTTGACCTGTGAAAGTTGATTTTTTTATAAACCAGTCCTCTGGTATTATATTTTTTCTTTTCCATCTATATAATTGCCCATAAGATATTCCTGTTTGAGCTAGTAAATCTTTTTTTGATATTAATATTTCTTCCATAGTCTTTCTCCTTAGATTACCTTCGTACTGCTTTTTACAGTAGAGTCTGTTGATATTTCTACAGTATCACTATATTCTATATTACCAACTTCACACTTACTAAGTAAAGACACATTCTTTCCTCTAATTATTTTTGCAGTTGTCTTTTCTAAGTTAATGTTATCACCTTCTATTAAATCACACTTTAGGCTTCCTCTGCTTCCAAATGATATTCTAAAAGGCCATATTCCAATATTTTTGTACTTTAATATATCTAAATTTGTAGCTCCAATTTCTTTACATGTACTTCTTCCACTGGGATATATCAATACTTTTTCTCCCGTTAATAATCCATCACACTTTATATCACCGTGTATTTTTATATTTTCTCCTTCTACATTCTTATCCATTTTTATTCTTCCATATATGTTTAGCTCATGAGCATATATACTGTCATTTCCTTTTAAATCCCCTCTTATCGTAACATTGTTACACTTTATTACACCATTAATTTTAAAATCTCCACTTACAACTAATTTATCTATTTCACAATTACCGCTTATTGTTAAGTCTCCATTTAACTTTACTTCTTTTGCCTTTAAATGCCCCTCTATTCTTGTATCTCCATTGACTTTAAAGTAATTAAAATCTAAATTGCCGTTAAAGCTTGCATCTCCATTTATTACTACGTGTTCACCACATATATTTCCATTAGAGCTGGCACTTCCCATAATTTTTATTTTACCGTAGCTTCCTTCGCTAATAAATCCACTACCTGCTATTTTTATATTATTTTTTTCCATAAATTAGTCTCCTGTATAAAGTAATTAATTATACCTTATTTATATTTTATTAGTATCTATAACCTTCGAATTTGAATCTACTTCTATACTTTCACTGTATTCTATAACATCTATTTTACAATTTGGACCTATTTTTATATTTTTACCTCTTACTATTTTAGCTTCACAATTTTCTAGCTTAATGTCGTCCCCCTCTATTAAAGATGCATATAATCTTTTTCTTCTAAATCTCTTTGGCGCTAGAAAACTAAATATTGATGTAGGGCTATCATCACATTCAATTACAACACTTGTAGCTCCTATTTCTCTACAATTACACTCTGCTGATAATATAATATTTAAGCTTTCGCAATTGATTAAACCTTTGCTATCTAAGACACCGTATACATCTATTGTTTCACATTCAATATCTTCTTCTACTTTTAAAAAGCCTTCACATTTTACTTCATTCGCTCTAACATTTCCGTTTATTTTAACCATACCACTTACGTCTAAAAGCTCTGTTGTAGTGTTACTATCAACGTTTAGTGTTCCCGATACTTCTATTTCCTTACCATTTATGCTTCCTTTTACCTTTGACATACCTGATGTAGAAAAGTTATGGCAAATAATATTTCCATTTACTGTAGCCATACCTGACGCATCAAATTTAATGCACTTAATATCTCCATTAACTTTTCCTTTTCCAGATATATCAACTTTATTAAATTCTCCTCCAGAACAAGTTCCTAGTCCACTTAAATCTAAATTGTGTTTATTTTCATTCATATACTCACCTCTTCGTAACATTGTTTTATTATATATATGAGTTTAATAGAACAATGTTACACTGTCAAGGATATTTTATTTATATTTTTGCAATCATTAAACATAAAAAAAGCTAAGTTTAACTTAGCTTCTTATTTACAGCTTTATTTATATTTATTTTTTTAATTACTTTAATATATTAATCCTCTTCTTTCTTATCACTTAATATTCATGTACGCTATAGTTTGATATATTTAATCCTTCGAATTCCATTATAATTATCAAAGGCATTACATTTTTTATTTCTTCAAATTGCATATAACCAAAAGATTTATCAAAATGATTTATTATACAACTTAATGATGTTCCATGTGTTTCTATAACAATAATTTCTTCATCATTTTCACTAAGAATTTTGGTTAATTCTTTAATATTCCTATCTTGAACTTCTTTTAAACTTTCTCCATTATCTAATTTATGATTAAAGTCTTCCCATTGATTCTTACTAAAAGCATTAAAATCTTCTATCCATTCATCACTTATTTTTCGTTCTCTAAAATCATCAACTAAGGTAATTTCTAGATTTAGTATTTCAGCTAAATCTTTTACTGTATCTACAGCTCTTTTATATGGACTGCAGTATATCTTCGAAATGTTTTTATTTTTTAAAATCTCAGCTATTTTTTTACTATCTTCTAGTCCTTCTACTGTTAGCGGTCTAGTTAAATCATCATGTACAGAAAAATCTGGTTTAGCATGCCTAACAAAATATACTCTATTCATAATTCCCCCTTAAGTTTTCATTATTTTAAATAAACTGTAAAATCCTTAGTCATTAGTTGCTACTTCCTCTATTTTAGCTATCTTAGCAATATATACATTTATCAATGATACACCTGCTGCAATAAAGAATATATACTGAGGTCCAATATTAGTCCATATATATCCTGCAATAGGAGCAAATGCAATAGTTACAATATGATCTAAACTAACTCCTGTTGTAAGTGTTTGAGTCATCTCACTCTTATCCACTATTATAGAATTTAGATACATACTTCTAACCATGCCTATCTGCATAGAAATTCTATCACAAACAAATAAACCACCAGATAAAACTACAGCTAAAGTTACATTTGTTAATTTTCCATTTAAAATTGCTGCCGTGATAAATCCATAAGTTAAGTAAACACCAATAAAACTTATCGCATCAAGATACATAATTTTACGAATACCCAGACTATCTATCCACTTTCCAAGAGCCTGAACAAAGAATATCCCTACAAAAGAACTTATTATTGTTAGAAGTGCTATTGTATCTGCACCTTGTGACAATAAGTCTATAAGCACCCACGGTCCAAATACTAACATAATCTGTTTTTGAGTTCCATGTAATATAGATAAAATATAATATAGCTTGTATTCTTTTCTAAAAACAAATTTAACTTTGCTTCTTTGTTTTATCTCTTGATTTACTTTTTCTTTTTTAACTGTATTTATATAAACTAGGCATATTGATGTTAATATAATAAATATAAATGAAATCACAAAGGTAGGTTTTATTCTTGAAGAGAAAGTTAATAAATCATATCTAAATCCAAAAAATATTATTACTGCTGCAATTGTACTACAAGCCGTTGCTATAGCTTTATATTGACCCATTCTTTTCCCAAGATTCTCATCACGAAATAGCGATATTGCTATTGAATCCTGAACAGGCATAAACATATGAGTCCCTAATGAGTATATAAATAAAAATACTAGCATTATATTGAATGACGGTGTAAAAAAAGCTAGTACTAATATCCCAAATCCACTAAGTAATTGTGCTACTATACCAATTTTATAATTGCCTAAAAAAGCTAAGGTTGATACTGCAAATATAGATATAACTCCAGGTAATTCTCTTGGAAATTCTATAATTCCACGCTGAACTGCATTTATATCATATACATCTTTAAAGTAATTAGAAAGAATTGTATCACTAAAACCTGCTGCTAAAGCGCAAAACGAAACTACCATAAAGAATAGCAGTATTATCTTTTTATTTTGATTTGACAAAGTACTCTCCCCCCAATATTTATTATGTTTATTACATAATCTATATTTATTAGAACTGCTTTTTCATAATAACAGTATTTTTCATAATAATGTTTTTAATATGTTGTTCATCACCTGCTATTTCTTTAAATCCATTTTTCTTATAAAAATTTATTGCCCAATAAGCATGAACATGAGCTTGAAGTATTATCTCGCTAATCCCCTTTTGATTTAGTTGGCTACATAAATAATCTAAAGTATGGCTTCCTATATTCTGTCTATAAAAATCTTTAAGTAAATATAAGGCTACTAAGTATACACTATCTTCCTTTAATTGTGTTAATCCTAAAAATCCTATAGGATTTTCATCCATTTTAATAATGTGGATATCATAATCTAGTGGTAATCCAAACTTTTCATACTTTTTTCCTTGCTTAGAAAAAGCTCCTGGCATTATGTTTGAGTATATTTCCTCTGTAGACTTGCATACTTGGCAGATAAAAGGCAAATCCCTGTGGGTCGCTTTACATAATTCAATCAATATATATCCCCTCCAAAACTTATATGTAAAAGTAAAAATAAATATCAAATCTATTACTTAATAAATATTCATATAATTATATACTATATTATTGTAATAAAAACATCTACTATTTATTATACTCCAATTTTAGTACATAATAAAAACCCCTAGGTATAAGGGGTTTTACTATAATACTTTCGAAATTTTCTAACACTTATCCACACTCAAAGTATAATATTACTCTTTTGTAAGTTAGCAATTTAAATACTCTTGTTAAAGTTATCCACATTATCCACCGCTATTTATTTTAACTTTGTGTATTTTGTGAATATTTTTTATTTTTCTGACTATTTATCACCTTATAAGCTTCTTCTATTTTATTTCTACTAGTTTGCCATATTTCATATTCACTCATCATAGGTAATCCCATTGATACATTTTCTTTTCTATATTCCATTTTGCTATCTAGTGTTTCTTTCCCTGACATATGAAATGCATTAGCATTTGTATCTTGTAGGAAGCTTTTTATTACCTGTGCATCAACTCCACTTCCTATTAATATTTCAATGTCATTTGAAGCCTTTTCTATTAACTCTGATATTAAATTCTTACCTTCTAGAGCAGTATTTTTTTGTCCTGAAGTTAGTATTGTATTTACTCCAAGTTCTTTAGCTTGCTCTAAACCTAAAAATGGATCTTTCATAACATCAAAAGCTCTATGTAGCGTTACATGCATTCCGCCAGCTTCTTTAATTAATACTTCCATTTTTTCTATATCAAGTGAACCATCACTTTTTAGGCACCCGATTACTATTCCATCAGCTCCTGCTTCTTTAAACATCTTTACTTCTTCTTTTATTATATTAAATTCATTGTCAGTATATAGGAAATCTCCAAATCTAGGTCTAAGTAAAACATTTATCTTTATATCTACGTTTTTTCTTATACTCTTAAATAATGCAATACTTGGTGATGTTCCCCCAATTATTAAATTGGAACATAATTCCAATCTATTAGCTCCACCCTTTTTTGCTTCTATTGCTGATTCTACAGAATCTACACAACATTCTAATATGTACTTTTCCATAGTCAAACCTCTCTTTTAAATATTCATATATTTATTTTAAAAAAGGTATCGCTGTTTGGCGATACCTTTTTTATATAAGTATTATTTGTTTTTAATTTAAGTACTTTTAATATTAAACCATTTTCTTAAGCTCATCAGCTACGAATTGAACTTTAGTTCCAACTATAACTTGAATACTTGTTTTTCCTGGTCTTATTATACCTGCAATACCTGCAGATTTTATTTTCTTTTCATCAACTTTTGATTGGTCTTTTATTTCTATACGAAGTCTTGTTATACAGTTATCTATAGATACTATATTTTCTCTTCCACCTAATCCTTCTAATATTATAGAAGCCATTGTTGTGAAGTCATCGTTACTTAATGTTATTTTTTGCTCTTCTTCAGTATCATCATCTTCTCTACCTGGAGTCTTTAAGTTAAACTTAACTATCATAAATCTAAATACTACATAGTAGATTAAACCAACTACTAAACCTATTGGTATTAACATCCATGGGTTTACTGCCATTGGAGCCTTGAAACTTAATACCCAGTCTATAAGACCAGCACTAAAGTTAAATCCAGCTCTGAATGGTAATAATGCAACTACTGCTGCAGTTATACCTGTAAGTACAGCATGCACTAAGTATAGTGGTGGTGCTAAGAACATGAATGCAAATTCTAATGGCTCAGTAACACCAGTTACGAAACAAGATATTGAAGCCGCTAATAATAATCCGTATGCAGTTTTCTTTTTGCTATCTTTTGCAGTGTGATACATAGCTAAAGCTCCTGCTGGTAAACCAAACATCATTACTGGGAAGAACCCAGACATGTACATTCCTGTAACTCCAGGAGTTCCTGTACCTGCCCAGAAGTTACCTATATCGTTTATTCCAGCAACGTCAAACCAGAATACTGAGTTAAGTGCATGGTGAAGTCCTGTTGGTATAAGTAGTCTGTTTGCGAATGCATATATACCTGAACCTATTGCACCTGTTGACACTATAGAAGTACCAAAAGATACTAATGCATTGTATACTGTTGGCCATACAAAGAATAATACTACTGAAGCAATAAGTGAAACTCCTGCTGTAACTATGGCAACACATCTCTTTCCACTAAAGAATGCTAATGCATCCGGAAGTTTAGTTCCTTTAAATTTATTATAACAACTAGATCCTATAATACCTGATAATATACCTATTGCTTGATTTTGAATCTTTCCAAATGCAGCTGGAACTTCCGCCGGATCAATTCCTTTAAATAATGCAACAACGCCTGTAGATAATAATGTTGTTATTATTAGCCATGAAACAATGGCAGCTAAGCCACCTGCTCCATCATTTTCATCAGACATTCCAAGTCCAACTCCTATTGCGAATAATACACCCATGTTGTCTATTAAAGCCGCTCCAGCTTTAATTAAGAAAGCAGCTATTATACTGTTTGCTCCCCATCCAGTTGGGTCAATGTAATAACCAATCCCCATAAATATACTTGCTACTGGTAAACAAGCTACTGGAAGCATTAGAGATTTTCCTAATCTCTGTAATGTTTTCATCATATCGATATACCCCTCTCTCTAAAAATTTATATATTTAAGGAAAAATCCTAAAATAAACTATAAAAACAAGCTATATTCATATAATTTAATATTTTAATTATTTAACTATTTCTAAAACTGAATCTAATTCTTTAACATTTCCTAAGTTAGATTCTTTTATTTCTGCAAAATCAGCAGTGTTACATATTACCATTGGTGTTATTGTATCGTATCCTGCTTCTCTTATTTTTTCTGCATCAAACTCAACTAATAAGTCTCCTGCTTTTACTTTATCTCCTGCCTTAACGTGAGCTGTGAAGTGCTCTCCTTTTAAGTTAACTGTATCTAATCCAACGTGTATTAATATTTCTACACCTTGCTCTGTAGCTAAAGATATAGCATGCTTAGTTTCAAATATAAGAGCTATTTCTCCATCTACTGGTGCAACTACTCTTCCTTTACTTGGCTTTATTGCAATACCTTTACCTAATATTTCTTGTGAAAATGTAGGGTCATTTACTTCTTTTATAGAAACTGCTTCACCTTCTATTGGTGAACCTATTAAGATTCCTTTATTTTCTTTCATTCCTAGTTTTTCCTTTAATTTCTTAAACATACTACTTTCTCCTAACAATTTTGATTTCTATTTTTCATTAACAAATGATGAAACACGCTTTATATGTACAGTTAAGTACGCTAGTTCTTCATTTGAAATTTCCTTTTCATAGTTGTCTTTAATATACTTTTTTATTCTTTTGCTACACTCATACTCTTTCGGGTATGCCTGTATTATTGCATCTACTAAAATGTCCTCAGTGTTTTGTAATAATTCATTCATAAAAACTCTTTGTGATAAGAATTTTAAGTGAGTTATTAATCTTGAGTAATGTAGACTATCTTGATCTAACTCTGCTTGATAAAAATCAGTTACAATAGTTAATATATCTCCAACTAAAGTAGTAATTTTCATTGCGTCATTCATATCCGTGTTGTACTCTGCATTTACTATGTGAAGAGCTATACTTGCAGCTTCATCTTCACCCATTTTTATGCCTAATTTTTTTTCAATTAACTCAACAGCATATTCTCCTATTAAGAATTCACTTCTATAAAATTTCTTTATTTCCCATAACAGTGGATTTGTAAATTGCATACCATTTTCATATCTGTGTACAGCAAAGCTGATATGGTCAGTTAATGTAATATATATATTCTGATTTAATCTTTTTCCTAACGTTCGCTTTGCATAACTAATAATTTCATAAGATACTTTTACATGCTCCATAGGTAGTTTTTCGAGTAAATCCTTTAGTTTATCTATAGTAGACTTACTGTCTATTTTGAAAACTTTTTCTACTTTTTTCTTATCTACAATAGTTCCTTCTCTTGCATTAAAACCAATGCCTTTTCCCATGACGACAACTTCTTTATTATCGGTATTGCAAGCACAAACAACATTATTATTAATCACTTTTGTAATTTTCATAAATATTATCATGCCTCTTTCTAAAAAATAGTGTATAAATTAAAAATAACCAAACTTCATAAAGCATTAAAGGATAATGCTTTAGGAAATTTGGTTTTGCCTGCTTAATCAGTAACACTCCAAATAAATTTGGTATCCAGTTTTATATTTATAAGTATAATAAGTATGCTTATATTTGTCAACGGGTACTTTATTTATTTTTTTTATAATTAGCTTCTATATACTCAAATTACTTAATTTAATTAATTTAATTAATTTAATACTTTTATTTATTAACCTAAGTATTTATTAAAATCACCTGACTATTTATTGTATTTAAAGTTATTCCTTTTATTCCTTCTAAAATATGATTTTTGTCCTTAGTTTCTATTAAAATATTTGACTTTATGTTACTAACTTCATTATATTTTTTTACTATTTCTTTCCCTAAATTCTCTTTAAAGTTATTTCCACCTAGAACTACAGTCTCCGGATTAAAAATACATGTAACTATTTTTATAGTATCTAAAATAATATCTATATAATCTGAATCATCAATTTCTTTCAATAATAGTTCATTAAGGGTTGAATCTTTCATTGGCAATATCCCAATCTCACCCGCACAATTATTATCACCTTTTACAAGCTGTCCATTGGCTATTATACCTGCACCAGCTCCTAAAGTCGTAAAATTTAGATATGCCAGACTAATATTATTTTTATTATAATTTTCTTGGTATTCATTGTAAAAACCTAAGGCTGCTAAATTTAAGTCATTTTCTAATATTATTGGTAATTCAACTTTTTCTTCTATACACTCTTTAATATTTATTTCTTTCCAATTTTCTTCTTTTAACCCTGATATATATCCTCTATCAGTAACAATACCTGGCACACTAAGGCCTATGCTTTTGATATTTTCATGTAATTCACATACATTGTCTATTAAATTTAAGACCGTTTCTTTATCATCTAGCCCCTTAATGGTTATACTTCCACTATCTATTCTTTCTCCAAGTATATTTATTACTTCATAATACACTTTTGATTTTTCTAATAATAAAACTAATACACACTTTTTATTAGAATTTATTATATATTGTTCTGCTCTTCTTCCTCCACTTGAATCTCCTAAACCTATAGATATTATTTCTTCATTATCTATTAACTCTCTTAATATAACCCTTACAGTGGTATGGCTTATTTTAGTGTCTTCTACTATGTCGGCTCTGGTTGCGATGCTTCTACTTTTAATAGAGTTTAATATTAATGAAGTATTAATCCTTTTTAGCTCTTTTGGTTTTCCTGATACATTGCTCACTTATAGACCTAACTCCTTTAATAAATCTGTAGGATGATTTAAATTGTAATCAGCTTCTATTCCTGTTAAATCAGCTGCACCCCATACTGCTAAAGCAAAATCCATACCTGCTGATTTTGAAGATTTAAAATCTAATATAGTATCACCTATATATATGCACTCTTCCGGTTCTACATCAAATAATTCTATAGCTTTTAATAATGGTTCTGGATGTGGCTTATGATTTTGTGTATCCTCTGCTAGAACAACACTTTGCATATATTCGTGTAGTCCTGTTGGTATAAAATCTATTTCATATTGTTTTTTCATTTTTGAGCTTGCTACTCCACATATTATTCCATTTTCATGTAAAGTCTTTATTACTTCATCAAATCCTTCGAATAGTGATGCACTTTCTTCAAATTCATTTACGTATCTAACCCATTTTTCATATGTGTTTTCTATTTCTTCAAAACCTAGAAGTTCTAGTGTTTTCTTTCCAGCATAAGGTTTGTATTTTAATAAACTTTCGTATTCTACGTCTATACCTTTTTCCTCTTTTATTAACCTTTGTAGTGGTATAAAATTCATTCTTTCCGTGTTTAGTACAGTTCCATCTAAGTCAAATATTATGCATTTATATTTTTTTGCCATTTTTATCTCCCTACTTTTCACCTAATTCTTTTATTATTCTGCATGGATTACAAGTTGCTAAACACTTACCATCCTAACTATTATCTTTATACTTTTGTAAGTTTCTTTCAAAAGTATTTTATCACATCTATATCTAATTTTCAATCAAGAATAACGAATTATTTAAACAAAAATTCGCTTCGCTCATGTCGCCAACGTCTGCTCGGCAAGCTTTGAGCGACTACGTCTGCGAACCACTTCACATCCCTTTGCTCAAGTTTAAAGCGGTTGGTATTATAACTTATCTACAAACCAGATAAGTCATAATACCTTAATATAGAAAAAATTTTCTAAGGTTTTCTACCTTAGACAACTTTTTCTATTATCTATTTTTAATTTCTTCTGTTTCTTTTTTAATTGCTTCAATCTCATTTACTAAATCTTTTAATTCATTTTCATCTAAATTCTTGTTGAATTCATCTATTTCTTTTTGTACTTCTTCTATCTTAGCTTCAAATACTGCTGCTTCTTTTGCATAGTCTACAGGATAAAAAGCAACAAGAGCAAACAGCCCAACTCCGCAAATTAAGGCAATTTTATTGTTTATAACAAATTTTTTGATAGTATCTAAAAATTTCATATTATATCTCCCTATTTCTAATTATTTTAAGTAGTTGCTATTTAGACTCTTCTAATGCTTTTTCATAAGCTTGCTTAGCTTCTTTAAGCTCTTTTTCTAATTCAGCTTTTCTCTTTTCTAAACCATTAGCTTTTATATCATCTAATTCATAAAGTAAATCGTTTAACTCTTGAGTAGTTTTTGTATATTCATAGTAATCTTCATTCATTATAAAGTCAGAAAATAAAACTCCTAGCATTAAATACGCTACTACTGCTATAACTGCTCCCTTAAAAAATCTTAGAACCTTTTGAAGAAATGTATCATTCTTTTTTCCTGTGTTGCCTTTATTCTTTTCTAAAGTCTTCACTAAAACGTCCTCCTAATAATATTAAATTAAAATCCATTTATTCTATAATTTTAAATTCTTTTAATGATTAATACAATAGAATTTATTAGCTTTAATAATAATTTCAAAGTATAATATTTATCATTACTTCCAATTAGTTTATTAGTATTACATAGTTGCATGAGTTATACATAGATTATGATCTATCACAACTATCTTCTACGTAAAAAGAACTGCTACAAAACAATTAAAAATTGTTCATGCAACAGTTCTTTATATATCTATTTATTTTCTAATCTTTCATATAAATCTATGAACTCTTCAGCTAATTGTTGGAAGTTCATAGCATTCATAAGGTGATCTTGAGCGTGAACTAATATAACACTCATTTCAGTCTTATTTCCACTAGCTTCATTTTGAATTAATTCTGTTTGGAATCTATGAGCTTGAACCATAACTTCCTTAGATTCTTTAATCTTCGCTCTAGCTTCTTCTATCTTTCCTTTTTTAGCTTCACTTATAGCTTCAAAAGCTAAACTCTTTGCATCTCCTGCAAATCCGATTATCCCGAAAGATATTTCAAATATTTTTTCATCCATATTGTTGTCCCCCTATAAGTTACTGTAATTACTTATTTCAAAGTTATCTTGTAAAAATTCTATTACGGCCTTTGATGTCAATATTTTATGCTCTTTTGTTCTCATTATTGAATAAGATGTAGATTGTAAAACAAAATCATCAATATATGCAGGATGCGCCATTATATCAGCAACCTCATACTTCTTTAGTTCATCTACATTTTTCACAAAATAATCTTCTTCTATGTTATTGTTGTAAAATGTATCTATCATAGGAACTATTTTAGGGTAATTTAAATCATATTCAAATCCACCTCTAATAGGTAAATCATACTTTTTTATTATTTTTTCAATTACAGGTCTTAGTTTTTCAAGAGTATGAACATGATGATGACTATCAAGATGAGTTATAGTAGCGTTAGCTTTAACTTTATCAATTTGGGCACAAAACTCTTCATATATTTCATCTAAATCCATAGTATCTATCGCTTCATTTGTAACTCTTCTAAAAAACATTCCATTCTCATCTACTATAGTCTTATGGCTTGTAAGTACTGGTTTATAGCAACTTAGTGTCATATGGACACCACATCCTAGTCCTTGATTTTCTTTTAGAAGTTCCATTGCATGTTCAAATCCAGGCATATTAGCCATCGTTGTAGTAGATTTTACTGCACCTGCTTTGTGAGCTGATATTATTCCGTAATTTACAGCTTCACAATATCCAAAATCATCTGCGTTTATAATTAACTTAGTCATTTTATCACCTACTTATTAAATTGAGGTAAATACTTTTTATGAGCTTCCATCATTTCATCTAATATAGTCTTAGCTAAATCATCAGATGGTATTAATGGATTTATACAAAGTGATAATAATGCACTTTCATAATCACCAAATACCGCAGCTTTCGCAGCTAATAATTCAAATGATTTTATTTGGCTTACTAATCCATCTGTAGCTTCTGGTAAGTATCCTATAGATAAAGGTTTTGGACCTTCCTTAGTTATAACACTACTTACCTCCACAGCGTGGTCATCTCTAAAGTTTCTTATAGCTCCATTATTTAAAGTATTTACTACTTGAATATCTTTTTTATCATTATATATAGAACTTATTAAGTTACATGCTGCATCACTATAGTATGCTCCCCCTCTTTTTTCTAATTGAGGTGGCTTTATGTCTAAATTCTCATCTTTGTAAAGCTCGAATAATTGATCTTCTAATTCCTTAACAACTTGACCTCTAGCTTTTCCTTTACTAAACTCGTGTAATTCTTCTTTTAACATTTCACTAGTCTTATAGTAGTATCTATGGTATGGACATGGTATAGCTCCAAGAGCCTTGATAAACTCAGGGTTAAAGTCTATAGCCTTTATGTTTTCCATACTTATTTTCGAATCAACGAACTTGTCTATAGCTTCTTTTGTTACATCTTTACCATCTAAAGCTACGTTTAATCCGTATACCATGTGGTTTAAACCTGCAAAGTCCATGTGCACTCTTTCGTGCTCAACATCAAATAGTTTAGCAACTCCATTTCTAACACCTATTGGTACATTACATAATCCTATATATCTCTTGAAATTTGTATATCTAAATACTGCTTCAGTTATTATTCCTGTTGGGTTTGTGAAGTTTACTATCCATGCATTCGGACATAATTCTTCAACATCTTTTATTATATCAAGTACTACTGGTACAGTACGAAGTGCTTTAAATAAACCACCAGCACCATTAGTTTCTTGACCTATAACACCATGTGATAATGGTATACTTTCATCTTTTATTCTTGCATCTAAAAGACCAACTCTAAATTGAGTAGTTACGAAATCAGCATTAGCTAAAGCTTCTCTCCTATCTAAAGTTAGATGAATCTCCATATCTATTCCTGATTTTTTAACCATTCTTTTAGCTAAGTTTCCAACTATTTCTAACTTTTCTTTTCCTTCTTCAACATCTACAAGCCATAGTTCTTTTACCGGTAATTCTTTGTGTCTTTTTATAAATCCTTCTACTAATTCTGGAGTGTAACTAGATCCTCCTCCAATAGTAACTATTTTTAATCCGCTTTTCATATTATTCACCATCCTATTCGAATGCATATTTATTGAACTTATTTTGTAATGCTTTCATATAAAATGCATGCTTGTTTTTAAATTGCAAGCTAATTTCTAAAATGTATATACTTATCTTCAAATGTATATACATTTATTTATCTATTTATATTATATATCAAATGTATATACATTTCAAGAAAACATTTTCTACAGTTCTTTTTTTATTTTTCCTAATTACTATCTACCCTTTGTATTAAAAATAGTAGCCATTGGTAAATACACCAATGGCTATTATTTGTTCTATATTAAATTAATATTATGCATTCTTTTGTAATTGTTTCTTCGCTGCTCTTTCATCTGCTGCAACGAATGGTAAGTATACTAGTACTGATAATACTATATTAACAAATGCTAATATTCCTCCTTTTATACTTCCTGTTGCCATTATTGCACCAAATACTGGTGGTGTTATCCAAGGTATTTTAGCCATTATTACCGGTGGTACTAAACCTGAAGATATAGCTAAATATGCTGTTATAACACATATTATTGGAGCTAATACAAAAGGTATCATATATATTGGGTTTAATACTATTGGCATACCAAATATCATTGGCTCATTTATATTGAATAAAGCTGGAGGTCCACCTAAAGCTATCATATCTTTACGTCTTCTTCCTGCTATTATTAATGCTATAACAAGACCTATTATCATACCTGATCCACCTAAGTATACAAATGCATCTAGGAATGCTCCTGCAAACACATGGTATCCTTCTGTAGCTCCTGCCGCAGCTAACTCAGCATTTTTTCCACCAAGTTCTAATAATATCGGCTCTATTACTGGTAATGCTATATTAGCACCATGTAAACCAAATATCCATAATACGTGAACGAATATTGCAACGAATATTGCCCCACCTAATGAATCGGCTACACCTGTTAAAGGCTTAGCTAAGTAAGTTTGTAATAAATCATTTATGAATTTACCATCTGAAAGTGTTGCAACTATTATTCCAATTATAGCCATTATTGTTATTGTAAATAAACCTGGCAGTAACTTTGCAAATGATCTCGAAACTGCTGGTGGTACACTGTCTGGCATTTTTATTGTTAAACCAGAAACATTAGATAACTTAACAAATAATTCTGTAGATACTAAACCAACTACCATTGCTGTAAACAATCCATTTGTAGAAACATATGTCCAAGGAATAGCTCCCCAACCAACTATCGCTTCTCCACCCTCTGATACTATACTCATAGTTTGAGGACTTAGTATTAAGAATGAACATAACGCTATAAGACCTGCTTGTAATGCATTTGCATTATAAGAATTAGCAAGTGCATATGCAACTGATACTACTAAGAATAGAGACATTAATGCTAGAGATCCCCACCATAAGTTCCCTCCTAGTGTTGCTATATGTCCCCCTATTGTAGTGTTTGCTAAGAAGTTTTGATAAGGATCAAAAGGTAAGTTCTTTAAAAGAGAACCAAATGCTCCTATCATTGCTATTGGTATCATTCCAACGAAACCATCTCTAACTGCTACTAGATGTCTTTGTGCTCCAAACTTTGCTGCAACTGGAACTAAGTAACGTTCCATGAAAGCCATAAATTTTTCCATAATTTCTTCCCCCTGTTTTAATTATTTTGAATTTATTATTTCTATCGCTCTTTCTAAAACTGCTTTACCGTCACATCTTCCATATTGCATCATATTTATTACTTCTACTGGTACATTGTAAGGTTTAGCTATTTCCTGAGCTCTGTTTAATACAAATCTCACTTGTGGTCCAAGTAATATAACATCACAATTTGCTACTTCTTTGTCTATATTAGCTTCTGATATTGCCCATATTTCTGCTTCTATTCCTGCTTCCTTCGCTGCTGCTTGCATTTTTGTTACTAATAAACTTGTTGACATACCTGCTGAACAAGCTAACATTATTCTCATCATTTTTTTATTCCTCCAATTAATATGTTTTATTTTTTACATTAGCCATATTTGTATATACATTTATCTTTTAACCTATTTCCTAATAAACTACTTTATGATTACGTTTTCTCTTCTATCGAAAGTATACATATATACAAAATGTCTATACATTTGCTTTATTAAGTATATTATATAGCAAATGTATAGACATTTCAAGAAAACGTTTTTGATTTTTTATTTTTTTTTTCAAATTTATTGTGAAAGTGCACTTAATGTTAAAGTATATCTATAATGATAAGTGTGAGAGTATTCAAATATCTCATTATTATCTAATTTACTAACCTGTCTTATATATAATAAAGGTTCTTTTTTCTTTAAACTTAAATGTTCCTCTATTTCTTCTGTAGATACAACAGCTTCAACTTCTCTATCAGAAGATATTATTTTATGTCCACAAGTTTCTTCTATAAACTTATATAAAGACCCCTCACAATGGCTTTTTGTAAGGTTTGGGAATAATTTTACAGGCATATAAGTCACCATATAAGACACTCTTTTTTTATCTGCTAGCCTTATTCTTTCTATCTCCCATACATTTTCGCCAAGGCTTAAGTTAAGGTATTTAGCCAATTCTTCGTCCGCCTCTAAAACCTTAAGACTTACTAATATATTTGAAACTTCTTGATTTTTGCGTTCCATCTCTTCAGTAAATCCACTTACTGCAGATATATTGTCATATATATTTCTTCCCAAAACTATACTACCGATACCTCTTCTTCTTGTAATATAGCCTTCTTGAACTAAATTACTTAAAGCAGATCTAACAGTCATTCTAGTTACATTAAATTCTTCACTTAACATCTTTTCTGATGGTATTAAGTCACCTTCATTTAGCTTACCCGAGTCTATTAATCCCTTTACATATGCCTCTATTATTTTGTACATCGGTTGCCCCATCTTCTACACTCCTTTGAAAATAATAATTTATTTAAATAATTGATTTTTTCATTTATTGAACTATACATTTTAATTTTAAATGTCTATACATATACATTATATTAATTACAATAATAAATCAACCTTATATCATATCAAAAATCATTTCATTATATAATGTTTTTTATTATTCTAATCTTATTATTATTTTAGTAACCAAATAATCAAACAAGCATATTATAAAATTAATTAGCAAGACATGCCATACATCTAAAGTTTATCTTATAAAATTAATACTTGCTCTTTAAAAAATTTATAAAACAATATGCTAAAGACTTCAATGTTGATAAAAACATTGTAGTCATCTTTTCCGAAGATGATTATGTTGAATTTCATACTAAAGCCATATTTATTCAAAATTTGGATTTATATGGGGTTCTACAGAATCACTCGTTGACATATAGTAGGACATCTATGTTTTTGATGTCCTACTTTTTACTTAAATAATTTAATATAAATAATTAATACACTACTAATTAATATTACATAACTATTATATAAATAGATGTAATACAATTAACATAAAGAGATTTTAATCTAAGTAACTATAATTATTATAAATACGGGGGTAATGCTATATGAAAATATACATAAGTGCTGATATTGAAGGGGTATGCGGAATAGTTGATTGGGAAGAGACACATTTACATAGTCCGTCATCTTCTTACTTCAAAGAACAAATGACCAAAGAAGTAAATGCTGCTTGTATTGGAGCAAATGCTCTATCTTCTAATGATATTTTAATAAAAGACGCTCATGATAGTGCAAGAAGTATAATACCTTCTTTATTGCCTGAAAATGCAAAAATAATTAGAGGTTGGACTAAAAATCCACTTATAATGATGGCTGGTATAGATGAAAAGTTTGATGCTAGCTTATATATTGGATATCACTGTGGCGGTTCGCACAACGAAAGCCCACTATCTCATACTATGAGTACTACTTATGACTACATAAAAATCAATGGTCGTATTGCCACAGAATTTATGATAAATGCTTATACTTCTATTTATTATGATACTCCTGTTGCTTTTATAAGTGGTGATGAAAAGGTATGTAATGATGCCAAAGAGCTTTTCCCTAATATTGTAACGGTCGGTGTATCTAAAGGTATTGGTGAAGCTTCTATATCTATTCATCCTAATCTAGCTATAAAAAAAATAGAAGAAGGTGTTAAAGAAGCATTGTCTGGAGATTTATCTAGACATATAATTTCTTTACCTAAAGAATTTGAAATTGAAATTAAATTTAAACAACATAAAGAAGCTTATTTTGCGTCTTTCTATCCTGGTGTTGAGCAAATTGACTCTCAAATTATAAAATTTGTTACAACTGACTACTATGAATTTTTAAGAATGCTACTATTTATATAATAGAACATGATTAATCCAAGCAGATACTAGTGATAGTCTATTAATATATACTAACTTTTTAAATAAACAAAAATAAGAAGACACTCTTATATAAGATAGAATGTCTTCTTTATTTTTTCATTATCATAATTCTATAAACTATCAAAGTAATCAAACAATGTAAAAGTATCTTCTGGCAAAAAACTATCTAGCCTTTCCTTTGCTAAGGATATATACCAATCTTTATCAAGTTTATCAGGTATCTTTTTATCTAGAACATTACCATTATCAATAAACACTCTATCCGGAGTATAACTAATCTTTTCAAACTTATTGTCATTTTTAATTTTCATTATTGCACTATCACTAGCTAACTTACTTGCAAATACTCTAACCACCTTTAGTTTTAGCTCCTCACTTCCATGAACTGCATGAGAATATTTACCCGTTATCTTTACACATTTTTGAAAATCTATAAGATCATTAGCGTTATTAATTGTTGTTTCAATATCAATATCCTTAATTAACTTTTCTTTTAAAGCTTTATTTACAATAGGTAAATCATTGTCTATTAAGCTTAACTTTTTAACATAAGCACCCTTACTTTTAACTTGTCCATCTTCTTTTATAAATACATAGTTATTTACATCTTTTTGTATTATTTTTTTTATAAAATCATGTTCAAGTTCCATTTTTGTTCTTTCACACCATTTATCACAAATCTCTAGGTATTTATCTACATCTTCTTTACTACTGAACTTAAACATAACACCGTCTGTATTTCCTTGTATAAACTCTGCTCTATCACCAAATTCTAGCTCCACTTTTTCTATAAGATCTAGTAGTAATAATTGTCCATTTACACATATAGCAATACCTTGCCTTGGATCATAAAGATCATTATTAGCATCAAGACAAGCACCATAAGTACTGTTAAGCACAAGCTTTAAAGATTTTTCTATAGGATTTTTCTCTCTCTTTAATTCAAATCTAGTATCTCTAATTTGTTTAAATTTAGATGGATCTTTTACATTTCTACTTAGTAAGTTGTATTCTATCATTATTGATGGATAAAATGAACTTACATCAGAGTTTACAATAAAGTCTTCTGCTTTATATTTTTTCCTAGCAGAGTGAAGTCCTCCCCATCCAAAATCTGTCTCTACTCCAAATATATTAACTCTGAGGTAATTTTTAAAATCTCTATTATTATAGTCTTCATACCACTGCTTAATATTATTATATTTGCTTAATTTTAAGCTATCTATAATTTCAAAATCTTTAGTATCATCTCTGTCATAGCTTGGTTTCTTCGCTCCTAAAATATATGCACTTAGCTGAGCTTCAGTCTTATTAAACATACTATCATCTAAATCAAAGTATTCTATAAGACCTAATTGTGCTTCATATCTATAGTAGACTTCTTCAAATACTTTATAAGTCATTCTGACATCATGTAAACAATAAGTAGTTAATTCTTCTATTTCTTCTTTATTAGGGTATCTATCTAGGTCAAAAGGTACCGTACTTTCTTTAATATCTTCACCCATAAATAGTTCAAGCTCTTTTAAACTTCTGTAAGTGTCACTTATTTCAAATATAAATAAAGGTATCTTGTTCATATTTCTATCTATTTGCCATGGTGACATATTTCTTTCAATAAGTTTGTCTGATACCTCACAAGGATTTAATCCTGCTATTATAGCTTTTAATATCCATTGATCATATCCTCTTATATTATATCCCAACCATACTGAGTCTTTATTTTTATTGTATACTCTTAAAAGTTCATCTCTATCATTTATTATAGTGTGCTCTCTTTGTGTCTTGTAATCTTTCATACAACACATCCAAAATCCACCTTTTGATAAAACCTCAAAATCTATAATTATTCTTCTTTTCTCTTTAATCATAATAACTATTCCTCTTTTAATAACTTTAATTAAGCTGTTTTTTAAGTTTAAATTACTTTTATATATTATTTGCAACTAAAACTCTAATATTCTTTAAGGTTATAATACCCACTTTTATCTTATCAGAACAAACTTTTATTAACTTTACTTAGGGAAAACACTAGAATTTTCTATTTATAAAGTTTATTTTTGTACTTTAAATATCTATTAATAGCTTTATTGGTATCTGAACCTGAGTAACATACTCAGCTTCTACTTCGGTTTCGTAAATATCTATTTTATAAATCTCTATAGGGTCTCCAAGTACAGTATAATTATTACCTTCAATAAACTTGTACATCATTGGAATTACTGTGCTTGCCTGCTTATAATCACCTTTGTAAGTGTAGGTTACATAGTATCCTTCATCTAAAACTAAGTTGTAATTTGTAGCATCTTCTTCCACAAAACAAAGTACAGACTTGTAATTATTATATATGCCTTTTTCCATACCTCTAGGGTCTATTATTCCGCCAAAGTTACTGTTTCCTACCACATAAAAATTATCTTCTAGCTTGTCATTCAATCTTTGTATTAGATAATCAACATTTTCACTAAATTCTTCACTAGTCTTTGTTGCTATTGCTTTTCTTTTACTCATGTACAATAGCTCTATTCTGTTGAAATTAGTGTGTTCTAGAGTGTTATTAATAGAGTTTAATCTTCTATTTATACTATCTTTATGAATTAATAATGCCTCTAGCTTTTGATCTATAAGATTTAACTCTTCTTGTAGCATTTTTTTAGTTGTATTTATATTTCTATCTTTTAAGTATTCTTTTATCTTTTGCATTGAAAAATCAAGACTTCTAAGCTCTTTTATAAGATTTAGATTACATATATCTTTTATCGTGTACATTCTATATGTATTTGTATCTCTTGAAGGATTCAAAAGTCCCAGTTTTTCATAGTATTTTAATGAATCTCTTCCTAATTTGTATATTTTTGAAAGCTCTCCTGTTTTGTAATATTTTCTCTTCATAACCCAACCTCTTCATTTATAAATTTTTATTAAAATAAAGTTATTGACTTGAGTATTATACCATAGTTTATATTCATCTAGGAAGAACAGGAGGGAAACTATGGAAAATACAATTAATTTAAAATCAAAATTCAAACAATATGTAATACCTTCAGTAGCATCAATGTGGGTATTTTCATTATATTCGATGGTAGATGGTGCATTTGTTAGTAGGGGTGTTGGTCCCGAGGCACTAGCTGGTGTAAATATATCTATGCCATTTATAAATACTTTATTTGCTTTATCAGTACTTTTCTCAACAGGTGCATCTACTATAGTATCTATGACTTTAGGTAAGGGAGATGTAAAAAAGGCAAGTGAATACTTTACTTTAAACAATGTAGTATTATTAGTTATTTCTATAATAATGATTGCATTATCATTGATTAATCTTGACAAATTATGTTTATTTTTAGGTGCTACACCTGCAACACTGCAATATGTTAAAGGATATTTAGGAATTATAATTCTATTTATACCATGCTATTTATTATCTTATGGTCTAGAATTACTAATAAAATGTGATGGTTATCCTCACCTTTCTACTATAGGTGTTGTTATATCAGCAATAACAAATATAGTACTAGATTACATATTTGTACTGAAATTGAACTGGGGTGTTGAAGGAGCTGCTCTTGCAACTGGAATTGCTAGAGTATTCTCAATAACATTTTTCTTAGTTCATTTTTTAAGTAAAAAGGGAAAGCTTCATTTCTGTAAGTTTAAGTTCGACTTTGGATTTGTAAAAAGGGCAATATCAATAGGCGTACCTGATTGTATGACAGAAGCTAGCTTAGGTGTAGTTGTGCTTTTATTTAACCAAAGTATTTTAAGATTTATTGGAGAAGATGCTTTAGTTAGCTATAGTGTAATTTGCTATATTAATACTTTAGTATTATCTACAATGTTAGGTGTTTCTCAAGGTTTACAACCAATATGCAGCTTCTACTATGGTGGTGGAGATTATGACTCTGTGTTTGATTTATTAAAGATGAGTTTAAGTGCTATAAAAAAATCTTCATTGATTGCTTTCTTTGTAGTTATAGCATTTGCTAAGCCAATTACTACTATATTTATTGATAAAACAAATATAGAGCTATTTAATTACACAGTTAATACACTTAGAATTTCTTCCTTTGCATTTTTATTATTAGGATATAATATTATAGTTTCTGGGTTCTGTGTTTCTACAGAAAAACCTGGATTTGCTACTTTTATATCTTTAGGTAGAGGTCTTGTAATAATACTATTAAGCTTAGCGACAATGATCCTAATATTTGGAGGTAAAGGTATTTGGTTTGCTACTTTTGCATCAGAGCTTATAGTCTTCATAATGGCTAAGTTTATGCTTAATAAAAGAAAAGAAGATTTAAATAATAATCAGTATGAATCTTTAGAAATAGCCTAGATTTCTTTTCTTTATTCTATAAAATTTTGTCCTTCATATAGTATTTTTACAGTATTATATTAAATATATATAATCCCCTTATTTCATAATTATCTAAAATAAGGGGATTATTTTATAGAAGTTAATAAGTTGGATTTTATTAAAACTATTGCTAATATTAGTTTTTATCTATTATTACATGTTATGTACTATATATTATAAGCTTTCTATTAAGTTAACTAGCTCTCTCATATCTCTTATTACAAAATCTGCGCCTGCATTTTTGTATCTATTAGCTATTTCTTCATCTCTTGTAGCTTTTTCTTTAGCACTAAGTGCACTATATTCTTCTTCATTAAGAGCCATTTCTGAACTCCCTTCTATTATACCTACAGTAACTACACCTGCATTTTTTCCTTCTAATATATCTGATATAGTATCTCCAACCTTAATAACATTGCTTATTGAAGATATTTTTAATTCCTCTAGATTTTTGAATACCATAAATGGATAAGGTCTTCCAATATTGTTTGTTGATGTTGGACTAAACCAACAATCTGGTTCATAACCTTGTTCTTTAGCAGCTTTTGTAACTATAGCCATCATATCATCAGTATATCCTGTTGTTGAACCTATCTTTATTCCTTTATCTCTAAGCTTTGCTATTGTTTCAACTACATACGGCTTAGGTTCTCCATAATTATGAAGTATTGACATAAGCTTATCTGAGAATTTATCATGCATTTCGTCAATATCTTTATCATTAAAATTTCTATTATATTTTTCATTCCATAAAGCATTTATTCTTGGCATAGACATCATAGTTTTTATATGATCCCATTTTAACATCCCCATTGGTTCTCTTGTTTCATCTATAGTTGGGCTTATTCCATACTCTTCAAATACTTCCATAAATGCCCTAACAGGAGCAAAACACCCATAATCTACTGTAGTACCAGCCCAATCAAATATTACCGCTTCTATATTTCTCATATTAATATCTCCCTCCAATTTTATTATTTAAAATATCTATTTTATATCGTTATATTTATAATTATTTTTGGATTCACTTACTATTACTACTTAATATCACAAGCTATTTCTTTACAAGCTGTCATTTCATTGAAAAAAGCTTCAAATATATCACAAAGATTATTTATATCTTCTTCATAAATTTCTCCTATATTTCCTAGTCTGAAAGTTTCTACCTTAGTTAACTTTCCAGGATATATAGCAAATCCTCTTTCTTTTATATAGTCATACATTTCTCTAAATGTAAATTCGTTGTTGTCATATACAAATGTTGTTATTATTGGAGATTGAATTTCGTCTTCTAAGTATGAGTTTATACCTATTTCAGCCATTCTCTTCCTTAATAACTTGTTATTATTTGAATATCTATTGTATCTTGCTAATACTCCGCCTTCTTCTTCTAATTCATCCAGTGCTTTAGAAAACGCTAATACTACATGAGTTGGTGATGTAAATCTCCACTTTCCATCCTTGTCCATACCTATCCATTGATCATATAAGTCTAAAGATAAACTTCTAGCTTTACCTTTACTATTTATAAGTAATTCTTTATTAGCTATTATAAATGAGAACCCTGGAACACCTTGAATACACTTGTTAGAACTACTTATTAAGAAGTCTATTTCACATTCATTTACATCTATATCTATACCTCCGAAACTACTCATAGCATCTACCATAAATACTTTTGAGTATTTCTTAGCCAACTTTCCTACTGATTTTATATCATTCAATATTCCTGTTGTAGTCTCACAGTGGACCATCATAACATGAGTTATTTCATTATCATTTTTTAAGGTTTCTTCTATTAATTCTAAGCTTGGCAATAAGTTATATTCTTGCTCTATAGCTACAGTCTTTATGTTGTGGTAGTTTGCAATAGATACCATTCTTTCTCCATAAGCCCCATTTTCTATAAATAAACACTTATCTTCTTTACCTATAACACTTGAAATTACTGACTCTACTCCAAAAGTTCCACTTCCTTGCATAAGAACTGTTGTATATTTATCTTCACTTGCATGAGCTAAATCTAATATTTGATTTCTTATTTTTTGTGTTATACATTTATAATCATCATCCCATGTACAATGGTCAAATAACATTTCTCTTTTTACGCTGTCTGTAGTAGTTAATGGTCCTGGTGTTAATAATTTATAATTTTTCATTTTCAATCTCCTAATAATTTAAAATTTATATTTTTATTTGATTATTATCTATTTTTTATATTATTTTTTAATGTTTATATATTTTTATTATTTTTACATGCTTCTGAAAAGTCTTTATGCTTCTCTAATAATGCTACTGTTAAAGGTTCTTTATATGCTTTTGGATATTTTGCTGCTACTGATGAATCTAGCTCTTCTCCTTCATATAAAACATTTTGATAAGTATCAACTATTTCTTCTCTAGCATTTTTTATTATGCATTCAGCCATTTCTTTAGCTAGTTTTTCTTTTTCATCATATTCCTTATCTACTACTGCTACTGATTCTGCCAGCTGGAAGTTTCCTTCTACTGGGTCTATATAATCTATTGGTAATCCATCTTTTTTATCTTTTACTGCTTGATGTCTAAGACCAAATGCAACTGCTACTTCTCCAGCCCTAACTTTCTTTATAGGTGCAGATCCTGAAGATTCAAGATGTGGTCCAGCATTTTTTATTATTTTAGTCATAATTTCTTTAGCTTCTTCTTCTGAGTATTCACTCATTAGTCCTTGTATTAATAACCATCCTGTAGATGAACCAGTTATATCAGGTATTGATATTAGCCCCGCATACTTTTCATCGCCTAAATCTTTTAAACTACTTGGTGCTTCAAGATTTTTTTCTTTAAGTAACTCTGTATTTACTATTAAAGCTCCTTGAAGTGCTGTGACTGGTGTTTGATAATCTGCAAATTCATCTATTGTATTAGTATCAAATCCTAAGTCTACAAACATATTATTTTTTTCTTGAGCGGTATCTACATAATAAGAACTCATAGTTATTAAATCTGCTTCTATATTTTTTCCTTCTGCTAAAAGCTTTCCACCTAATTCAGATGTTCCAAATGACTGTATTATATATTTTCCGTTATATCCATTGTTATCAAGGGCGTTAGTCATTGCTGTTACTACTTCTTCATCTGCATTTGAGTAAATTATTACTTCCTCAGATTTTTTTGAAGAGCATCCAACAGTTATTCCAGCAACTGTTAATAATAATATTGCTCCCGTTACAAATTTTGATTTAAACTTCATATTCTCTCTCTTCTCCCCTTTAATAATGTTATTTAATTTCTCTTTTATCTCTTCTTTGTTTGCTAATAAGTTACAAGCTGTTTTTACTACTATATTTGTTAAGAATATTAATATTGATAATACAAATATCTCATCAAACTTTGCATAGTGCTGAAGTTCTTTTATTTTAGTAGTTAGTACCATTGTCTTCGCACTAGTTAAGAATATTACTGCACTAATAGTTACCATTGAATGTACAAAATAATAACTTATTATTTCATATAGAGTTGGCTTTATATTCGGAGTTACTATTCTTACTACGGTTTTTATATAACTATCTCCTAATAACTTAGCTGTAGTCTCAAAAGATCCATTTAACTTACTTAAAGAGTTTTTCATCATTAGGTAAGGTGTTGAGAAAAAGTGTACAATGTTACATATTATTAATATCACAAATGTATTTTGTATACTTGTTCCGCTAAAAGTAAGTAAAAATGCAATCCCTACTACCATTCCTGGTATTGTATTTGTAATAAGAGCTATTGAATCTATTATTAATTTAATATTTTTATTTACATTTCCTCTACATGTTATAAGTGCTGAACCATAAGCTATTATTGTCCCAAATACTGCTGTTAATAATGCTATTAACAGTGAATTGATATATATTTTATTAAGTGGTGATGTTTGTAGTATGTTTTTGATATTATCAAAAGTAAAACTCATATCATAAGGCCATCTAGTAATAAAAGGTACTATGAATATTACTGCAAATATTGATATTATACTTAATACTGTTAATAAAGATATTGATGTAAATGTTATGTCTCTGAATTTATTTTTTGGTATTTCTATTTCTGAAACATTATTGTATCTAAAGTTATGCTTTTCTAAGTATGTTAGTGCAAATACTCCAAGTGCTGATGGTATAAGCATTACCATCGCTATTACTGCTCCATTATTGAAGTTTGGTATCGAACCTAACATTTCTGTATAT
Organism: Romboutsia sp. LXY-2; assembly: GCF_056171995.1. Lineage (NCBI taxonomy): Bacteria > Bacillati > Bacillota > Clostridia > Peptostreptococcales > Peptostreptococcaceae > Romboutsia > Romboutsia sp. LXY-2. The sequence continues at coordinate 85,469 of NZ_JBKFGI010000014.1, forward strand.
AAAGTAGTTGATACTACATTAAAATTTCCTCCTACAGATGCTGGTATTCCAAAATCAGTAAAGCTTAAGAAGAAAGACTGAATAAATGCACCTACTAACGTACCTATTAGTGGTTTGAATATTGTAGTATAAAAAGTTTTTATAGGCTTATCACCCATTACCCTTGATACCACCATATATTTTTTATCTATATACTTAAAAGTATTATTTATTAATAGAAATGAAATTGGCAAAGTATATATTATGTATCCTAATAACAATCCAAAGAATCCATATATCTCAAATAGCTCAAATCCTATTATTTTTGTTATTAATCCTTGCTTTCCAAAAGAATATATTATGGCAAATCCGTAAGTTATAGTTGGTAATAACATTGGAAGTGTAGTTATATTTTTTATAAATGACTTTATGTTATTATTGGTATTTGTGTTATTGATGGTATAAGCAAGTACAAAAGCTATAATAGTAGATAAAAATGCTGTACATGTTGATACTAAAACACTATTTTTTAGAGAACTAATAAAAGTGTCACTCATAAGCATATTTTTATAATTTATAAGACTAATACCACCATCACTTTCAAATGACTTAGATAAAAGTATTACTGTTGGCAGTAGTAAAAATCCTATAAATATTAAACTTACTACCGAAAATATTACTTTACTCTCCTTATTTTCTTTAAACATGATTTCCTCCATATAATGAGTAGATATTATTTCTTTTTATATTTAACTGATTTAGTATGAATTTTTTTATAAAATCATTTTTAGGTTTTTCAATTATTTCTTGTGGTGTAGAATATTGAGAAACTACTCCTTCATTTAAGATAAGTACCTTGTCAGATAAAGTTAATGCTTCTTCTGGATCATGAGTTACTATTATTATTGTAAGGTTGTATTCTTTAGCTATTTTTTTAATTCTTTCTTTTATAGATTCCTTTATTACTCCATCTAATGCACTAAGTGGCTCATCTAGTAATAATATTTTTGGCTTCATTACTAAGGTTCTAGCTAATGCTACTCTTTGTTTTTGTCCACCTGATAGTTGGTCTATTTTTTTATCTATGTGCTTAGATAAACCTAAAAGTTCTATCAGCTCATCTACTTCTTCATTAGTTGATATATTCGGTTTATTTTTCAAGCCGTAAGTTATATTGCTATAAGCATCTAGGTTTGGGAAAAGTGCGTAGTCTTGAAAAACTATATTAAAACCTCTTTTCTCCATTGATACTTCAGTAATATCTTTTTGATTAAATATTATGTTTCCTTCACTACAATCTGTTATTCCAAGTATTATATTTAATAGTGTAGTTTTTCCACTACCACTTGGCCCAAGTATTGAAACTATTTCTCCATCTTCTACATCTATGCTGATTCCTTTTAATATTTCTGCGTTATCGAAATTTTTCTTTATATTATTAAGCTTTAACATTAGCTCATCTCCTTTTGGTTGTTTTAACAATTTAATCTTAACATTTGCAAAACTGCTTTTGATTAACTAGAAGTTAATAAATTGTTAAAAAAAAACTACATCATGTAGTTTTACTACACAACATAGTTTAATAACTTTTATGGCTTGATATGTCACCGTTAACATCTAAAGTTTTTGAAAATCTCTCATAATCACTAAGTATTATTCCCATATAAATCATGTCAACTATAGCAATTTGAGAGGTTCTAGAAAATATTGCATTACCATAAATATCATTTTTTGAGTTGCTTCCATGAATCACAACATCCGCAAAATTGCTTATCATGGACTTATCAAAATTAGTTATTACTAAAGTCTTAGCTCCAGAGTTTTTAGCTCTTTTCATTATATCTACAGTATCTTTTGATGTTCCAGAATAAGATATACCTATAGCTAAATCTTCTTCTGTTAAGCTACTTGCACATAAGTTTTGCATGTATATATCTTCTTGTCTTCTTACATCTAAACCTAAATATAATAGCTTATTTGTTAAATCACTTATAACGCTAATTGAGTTTTCCACACCATAAATATCTATTCTTCTTGCATTTATTATCATATTTATGGATTCTTCATAGGACTTTGTACATATTGACTTTAAGGTTTCCCCTAATATATTGATGGTAGTATTTATTGTTTTTTGTGGTACATTTTGTATTTTATCTTCTTTTTGCAGTTTGAAACCATGTAACATACTTATATTTTCATCTAGCTTATTGCCTACCATATCTGCAATAATATGATCTTTAAATTCTCGGTATCCCTTATACCCTATGGATTTTACAAATCTTATTATTGTTGGCTCACTTACTCCTGTGGTTTCTGATAAATTTGCGATTGAAATTTTAGATACTTCTTTTGCATTTCGGAGCACATAATCTGCCACTTTTACTTCTGATGGTCTTAAATCAAAGTATTTACTCTTTATATTTGATATACAACTAATTTTATTCATTTAATTTTCTCCCCTTTTAGTAGTAAAACTACATTTGTGCTTTTGATTATATCAAAGTAAAGTATTGATTTTCTTTAACATAATGTTAAAAATACATTAAATGTTTTACTACATGTAGGTTATTTGTTCTATCCTTAATTATCTTTGGTTACAATATATATTTGCCCATCAGCTTGTAATCCTGCAAATACAATATTTTTTAAATTAGTAATTTTTCTATTTTCTAATTCTTTCATAATCCATTTTTCATCTTTATTTATAATATTTAAATGAGATGTTAATATTTTTCCATCTAAAATTAAGTCTAGCATCATACCTGTTTTAGGCTTACTTATATTCAGATCTCCAACTGTCACTGAAGAATACTCTGACTTTTTCAAAACACTTAGCTTTCCATCAGGCTCTAATACAGCTATTTCTACTTCTGTTATATAAAATATTTCCTTATCCCTTAATTGCATTAAAAGATCTCCCATATTATATCTTGCTTTTTTCATATTATTATAATTTACTTTCCCATTTTCAATTATCATCAATGGCTCGCTATCTATTAATAATCTTAATTTAATGTTTTTCAAAGTTATTTGAGAAATAAGTATGGTTAAAATACTCCATACTACTATTGAGAAAATACCTTCAAACATACTAACATGCTTATCCATAGAAGCAACTGCCGCTGTGGATCCAATAGTTATTCCAACAATATAATCAAAATATGTTAGTTGTGATATTTGCTTTCTACCCATTATTCTAGTGAAAAATAATAAAGTAAAATATGTAACAACTGATCTAATTAGTAAATTCATATAATTATGCATAAAAACGCTCCTTATGTTTTATAACTACTATTGTTTACTACTTATATTATTGATAAATCATTATATTATTATTTATTTTTTTACATTACTTATTAATAATCATAGGAATTTGGAATATATCTCTATATCCTATATAAATTTATAACATTTTTTATAATTTTTGAATATTGTATCATAAGGAATAGATATTCCTTAATTTTATTAGCAGGTGATTATAATGTCATTTAACGATAACAAATTAATTAAAGAAGTATCAATTGAATATCCTCTTTTCCAATCACAAAAGGGAAGATATTTCATAGGTGAAACACCTATATTAACTGGCCCAACTTCCAAAGCTATTGCGGCTTTAGTTAACCCAACAAAATCAAATGTAAATATATATCTAAATGCAATAACAGTTTCAAATATTTCTAATGAGAGTCTATCTGCTGGAATTTACCTTAGATCATCGATTCCAATAGGAAATACTAGTCCTTATGTAAGCTGTACTAATGTTACTATTACTCCTCCTCCAAATCCCAAAGGATTAATAAAATTTAATGATTCAGATCCAGTTTCACCTATTGATGGTGTACCAATATTTAGTAGAATTGTTGCTCCATATTCAACTACAGTAATAGATGGTGGTCAAATAATTATACCTCCAAAATCATGTATTCTTGTTTATCTCGGAGGATATTTACCTATACAATTTGATAGTGTCATAGTTGCTTTTGGTTGGTGGGAAGAAAAAATAGAACATAACCATTGTGAATGCTAATTTTAATGGATTGTAATTAAGTTAATTTAAATTATATTTATCTATAAAATTAAATAAGCACCCATGCTATAAGTAAGGGTGCTTATTTATTATATTTGTATTATAAGTTTTTCTAATCACTTAGATTGCATTAGTATTATATTAATTACTTATGTTCCACAGAAAGTTCTATATGAACAACTTGAGACTTTTGGTAATTGTGAGTACTCTTCCTTATCTTTAGATTCTTCATATGGCTTTGATAGTATATTTAGAAGTTTTTTCATTACACTAAAATCACCTTTGTTAGCAGCTTCTAGAGCTTCTTCCACACGATGATTCCTTGGTATCACTAAAGGATTTGATTCCTTCATTAGCTGATTAACCATATCCTTTGATTCAGGTTGTCTTTCTAGCCTCTCTTGCCATAGTTTATACCAATTATTAAACTCATCACTTTTAAACATTTCACTATCTTTGTTTTTATCATAAGTTAATGATATAAAAGTATTTGTAAAATCAACTTTATATTTTTCCATAATACTAAGTAAATCTTCAACTATTGCTTTATCAAAAGGTTCATCATTAAATATACCAAGCTTTGATTTCATATTAGACATCCAGTATGAATAATATTCTTCATAAAAACTTGAAACTGCTTCTTGTGCTATTTTTATAGCTTCCTTTTGGTCTTCATGTAATAAAGGTAATAAGGTTTCTGCCAATCTACATATATTCCACTCAGCCATTATTGGCTGATTCTTATATGCATAACGACCTTGAGTATCAATAGAACTAAAAACTGTATTTTGGTCATAAGTATCCATAAATGCACAAGGACCATAGTCAATAGTTTCTCCACTAATAGTCATATTGTCCGTATTCATAACTCCATGTATAAATCCAACAGACTGCCATTTTGCAACTAAATATGCATGAGCTTTTATTACTGCTTTAAGTAAATTAAGATACTTATTTTCATCATCTTTAATATTTGGATAATGCCTTTTTATAGTATAGTCTGCTAGTTCTTTAATATCTTCATTTTTGCCAAAGTTATATGCATATTGGAAAGTACCAAATCTTATATGACTGCTAGCTATCCTTGCTAATATTGCACCTTCTTCAACACCTTGACGATATACAGGTTCACCAGTTTTAACAACAGCAAGACTACGTGTTGTCGGAATGCCTAAAGCATACATAGCTTCACTTATTATATATTCTCTAAGCATTGGTCCAAGAACTGCTCGCCCATCTCCTCTACGTGAATATGGAGTTATTCCTGATCCTTTAAGCTGAACATCATATTTTTGATTTGATGGTGATACTTGCTCTCCTATTAATACTGCCCTTCCATCTCCTAGCATTGTAAAGTGTCCAAATTGATGACCTGCATAAGCTTGAGCAATATATTCACCACCATTTAGTTTTTCATTACCTGCAAGTACTGAAATTCCAAAATTACTTTCTAGAAATTTTATATCTAAACCTAAATATTTTGCTAACTCGTCATTAAGTACAACTAATTCTGGTGAACTTACTGGATTTAAATTAATTTTACTAAAAAACATCTTTGGTAAATTAGTATAAGTATTATGTAAGTTCCAACCATTTATATTACTATCCTTAATATTAGTCATTTAATCACCTCACATTTTATATTAATAATCTATTTTTTATTAATATACCCTTTGTGTAGTTTTAAATAACTAATATTATTTAACAGCTTTAAATATAATTATAATGTTTTATCAATCATATTTATAAAATACTTATGAACCCTAAAATCTTTCGTAAGTTCTGGATGAAAAGATGTTACTAACACATTACTTTGCCTTGCTGCTACTATTTTTTCATCTACTACTGACAAAATCTCTACATCTTTTCCTACTTTATTTATATACGGTGCTCTTATAAATACCATATCTATGTCATCTCCAACATCCTTCATTTGAGATTTAATATTAAAGCTTCCAAGTTGCCTTCCATAAGCGTTTCTCTTTACTTCTATATCCATAGATGATAAATATGTATTTTCTTGATTTTCTATAGATTTAGCTAAAATTATCATTCCTGCACAAGTTCCCCATACAGGCATTTTATTATTTATCTTTTCCTTTAAATAATCATGTATATCTAATGACTTAAGAAGCTTTCCTATAGTTGTACTTTCTCCACCAGGAATAATAAGACCATCTATATCTACCAAATTATCGCCATTTCTAATTTCTACAGTATCTACATTAAGATCTTTTAATATTTTAATATGCTCCTTATAAGCACCTTGCATTGCCAATATGCCAATTTTCATATTACCATCCTCTTACTGCTAATTGCTCTTCTACTTTTAGACTTGCTACAGATATACCGCTCATTGCCTCACCTAGATTTTCAGATATTTCTGCTAATGCTTTAGGATTGTTGTAGTTTGTAACAGCTTTTACTATTGCTTCTGCTCTTTTTTCTGGATTATCAGATTTAAAAATTCCAGATCCTACAAATACTCCATCACAACCTAATTGCATCATTAATGCTGCATCTGCTGGAGTAGCTATTCCACCTGCCGCAAAGTTTACTACTGGCAATTTACCATTTTCATGTACATACTTTATTAAATCATATGGAGCTCCCATTTCTTTTGCTGCATTCATAAGTTCTTCTTTTCCAAGTGACACTATCTTTTTAATATCAGTAGTCATTGTTCTCATATGCTTAACTGCTTCTACTACATCACCTGTACCTGCTTCCCCTTTTGTTCTTATCATAGAAGCACCTTCACCAATTCTTCTTAGGGCTTCACCTAAATTTCTAGCTCCGCACACAAAAGGAACTTCAAAATCATTTTTATTTATATGATATATATTATCTGCTGGTGTTAATACTTCACTTTCATCTATAAAATCTACTTCTAAGGCTTCTAATATTTGTGCTTCAACAAAATGACCTATTCTTACTTTTGCCATAACAGGAATTGATACTGCTTCTTGTATTTCCTTTATCATCTTTGGATCAGACATTCTAGCTACTCCACCTTGTTTTCTTATATCAGATGGTACTCTTTCAAGTGCCATTACCGCACATGCACCTGCTTTTTCTGCTATTATTGCTTCACTCGGATTTGTTACATCCATTATTACTCCACCTTTTAACATCTGAGCTAAGTTTTTATTCAAATTGTATCTACTATTCATTAAATTGTACCCCCAATTTTCTTTAATTTTAATTAAATAGTAGTACAATACAGAGATTGTATCAATAAAAATAGGTAATTGTACCATACTTTTCACCATTGTATGGGTACAATTACCTATCTGATTTTTATTTTATTTTTACGTTAGCTTTAAGTTTTTTCGAATACATAAGTACTAACACAAGGTTAGATATTGGTATTGCAAAGAAAATAGCTATTTGTGGTGATATATTCAAAATATTATAATTTGAAAAAATCATAGGTAGCACTACCACTAAAGGTATTAGCACTACAATTTGTCTTATTATTTCTAATTTACTAGCTTTCTCTTCTTCACCCGAAACTTGCATGAATGTAATAAGAGTATAAACAATCCCTACAAATGGGAACCCTAGTACTACTATTCTAATTATATTTTCTGACAAATCTACTAATGTAATATCGTTAGTAAATATTCTTACTAAAATACTTGCAGATATATAAACTAAAGTTGTTACAGTTATAGAATATACTAAGCTATACTTAACGATTTTAGCTTTAACTTTATTTTCTTTATCCTTATTTTTACTACCATGGAAATAAGCTATTACAGATTGAACTCCTTGAGTAAATCCAATAAGTGGTAACAATATTACCATATTTATATTCCCACATATAGACCAAGCACCTACATATGAAATATTTCCATATTTTATTAAAGTTCTATTTATTATTAGTCCACTTATACTATTTAATGACTGCATCAAAAACTGTACGAAACCTATCTTAACTAAAGATATTAATATTTCTTTTGCATCACTCAAAATCAAATTACTTTTCTTAATCCACTTATCTTTTCTTATTAAGAATAATAAAGAAATTCCAAAATAAAATACTTCACTAACTAGAGTTGATAATGCAATGCCCTTAATACCCATATTAAAAACAAAGGTGAAAATTATATTAAAAGCTATATGTATTATAGTTGCTAATATACTAACTACAATTTCCATCTTCGGATATCCAAAAGCTCTTATATTATTAAGTAACATATATCCAACTGAGCTAAACACATTGTATATTATTGATATATTTAAATATTCTTTTGCTAATATTAATACAGATCCTTTTGCTCCAAGAATATTTAATAAACTATCTTGAAACATAAATATTAGTAAAGATATCGCCCCACTTGATATACAACTTGCATAAAACCCAACCTTAAAGGTATTATTAACTCCATCATGATTATTTTCGCCTAATCTTTTTGATATTACAATACTAGTAGAAACTCCAAATATTAATTGCGCAGCTATTAATAACAGTAAAACTGGACTTAATATCCCCATAGCTGCCAATGCATCATTACTCATTGCTCCTAAATGGCCTGCAAATACTATATCAATCATAGATGACACCGATTCCAAAACTAAAGAACATATAGTCGGAATAGAAAATATAAAAATTAATTGCTGTATTGATTTTCTTTCAAATATATTTTCCTTATTCATTTTACACCTCAATTCTAGTTAAGTTGATAGCCATTACTTTTTCACCATTTATATCCAACTCTCCATTAAATTCAAATCCTATTTTTTTATATAAAGCTATTGCAACAGGGTTATTATCATATACACTTAAGTATATTTTTTTATATCCATATTCTTTATACAAATGATTTATTAATAATCTAACACCTTTTTCTCCATATCCCTTCCCCTGATGTTCCTTTGATATTAAAAATCTATCTAGCCACACTCTTCCATTTGTACCTTCATCTAAAAATAAACCATACATTGCAAATCCAATAGCTTCTTTCCCGTTATATATTCCAACTGTCCTCCAAACTGAATACTCACTAGCTTCTTTTAAACATTCTTCTATAGGTTCTATAAAGCTCTCTTGTTCTTTAGATACTTTAATCTCTAATATTTCTTTATAGTTATTATTATTAATTTTATTTACAGTTAAATTCATATTAACCACTCCTTATAACTTATTTTCGTGGCTTAATCAGTAAAACACTTTATAAAAGTTTAAGTTTATTTTATGACTTGTGCCCTTTTACTAAAATAATAAACCTGTGTGTAACACACAGGTCAATAATATTTTTTATTTTATTGGTATAAAAACTTCATAATAGTCTATAGCAATATCTTTATCATACTCTGTAAGTAGCATTCTACCTAGAATATGACCTGCTACATTAATATTATTTTCTAGTATTATCTTTCTAATAATCGGTAACCAATCATCATAATCTCCATCTTCTAATTTTACTATTGTGTACATGTATTTATTTTTAGGTATACACTCTATTTTTTCATGTAGCATAGTATCTTCTGTAAAATTATAACTTTTTCTTAAAGTAACTCCCCACTTAACTTTTTTATCTGCATCTTTATCAAAAAGTACCCCATCTTCAACTAAAAATGAAAAGTTTACATAGTCTAAAAAGTTTTTATGAAGTATCTCTCCATCTTCTACCATTTCTAACATACCTTCAATGATATCTATAAAATCATTAAACTTATTTTCTTTAGTTATCTCTATAAAAAGAAGATTCTCTTTTTCTTCTCTAAGCTCGATCTTATCTAAATTATCAATACAAGATTGAATATTTGACCTCATAGCTCCTAATATTTTTTGGAGTTCATTAATTTTTTTCAATTCTTCTTCTAGAGCTTTCTCCTTATCCTTTACTATTTCTAATATATCTTTAGGAGAAGAATCTTTTATAACCTTCTCTATATCACTTAGTGGTAAATTTAATTTTTTAAATAGTAAAATATCCGTTAAACAATTTAAATCTTCAATATTATAATATCTATATCCATTATTATTGTCTTTTTTAGGTGTTAAAAGACCAATCCTATCATAGTGCACTAGAGTATCTCTAGTTATATCAAATAGCTTACATACTTCTCCTATTAAATATTTATCTTTCATGTTATCATCTCGCATTCATATTTTATCTTTAACTTATAATTTAAATATTCATAATGATTATATCATATACCTAAATTTACTCTTTTTATAATTTCCTTAATAATGAAAATCATTATTTTTATGTTTTTTGTCGTTTTTTGTTTTGATGTATATTCCCTGGGTATATAATAAATACCTTAATAAAATAACTAAAAAGTAGGAGGAATTCAATTATGATAAAAATATGTTCAGCTTGTTCAGGTATAAGTATAGATGATTTAAAAGAAGCTCTTTTAGGAAGAGAAATAGAAGACACTTGTATTGGTGAGTGTGGTTCAGAATTTACAGGATATGTAGGTGACGAATTAGTTACTGCAGATTCTGTTGAAGATTTCATAGAAAAGTGTAAATAAATAAATTAGAGAGTTAGGATTAATCCAAAAGGATTTTCCTAACTCTCTTTTATTTTATATTTTAATTATTTTTTTGATTGATACTAAACTCAACATAGACTATAACACCCTTTATTATAATATTTATGATCTTTAGTCTTATTAGTTTTAGCGCTTAATATTTCTTGTAATATCTTTTTATATTTACTATCATTAGTAATTCTTATGTGACTTTCTAATAGATATACATTATTAGTTTTAGGTCTTTTTTTATTTATACTATTATCTATAACAGTCTTTGACATCTCAAAGCTATGAAGATGAGTGTGACCATTTTCAAATTCTTTTTTAGTATTATATACTATGTACCCCTTTTTTACCTTTAAGATAATATACTCTTTCTTTTGATATACCTTACTAGCACCTTCTGATTTAAAAAATGTGCTTATGCCAGTAACTTCATCTGAGTTTACTTCACTATAATTAGGACTAATAGCTTTGTTCATAATACCACTCCAATTATTTTATATTTGAAGAACTATCTCTAAGATAATTGTATAATATTTGAGCTTGTACTATGTTAGATATTGGTTAAATATTTTTAATTTAATATATAGTTTATTATTCCTTTAGCTATAGACTCAGCCATTATAGTTTGGTATTCATTATTTGCTAAGTTATTCCCTTCAATATTATTAGTTAAAAAGCCCATCTCAACTAATACTGCTGGGCAGTTTGTACTTTTTATTACTGCATAATCATCTTGTTTTACTCCTCTGTCCCTTACCTCTAAAGTGTTTACTATGCTACTTTGGATCTCATTTGCAAGTTCATAAGAATTTCCATTATCTTCTTTCCAGTAAAAAGTTTCTACTCCATTTATTGATGATGTACCATTGTAGTCTGCGTTACAGTGTAATGATACAAATAAGTCCGAATTATTATTGTTTGATATTTCAACTCTATCACTCAAAGATAGATATTCATTATTACTTCTAGTTTCTACTATCTCTACACTACTATCTTTTTTTAAGATTTCTATTACTTTTTTACCAATTTGAAGATTTATATCTTTTTCTATTAGTTTACCATTTGTACTTTGAGTACCTTGATCATTTCCACCATGCCCAATATCTATTACTATTACCTTTTTATTTTCACTGTCCTCGTCATTAATATTACTAAATACTAAGTTAATCTGCTCTTTTAAATTAAAAGATGTATTATACATAATAATAGCAAATAAAATTATCGCAGATCCTATAAATATTTTTCTCTTCCTCTTGTTTTTACTCTTATTTCTTGACTTTGCCATGAGATTAACGTGTCCCCTATTCTTCAAGTTAAATTTTGTTAAAATACAAAAAGTTACTATTATATTTAATAATAGCTTATAAACCTTAATTTTAGCTTAAATTTGTACTGGGATAATGAAAAATATGATTTAAAAATAATATTTATAAAACGCAGAAAACTCACACCTTTTTAGATGTGAGTTTTTTATAATTAACTATGCAGACTGCTTTTCACAGCACTTTTTTGTCATTACTTTTTTGAATACTATATTCCCTAATATACCACCTACTACTAAGAATATAAGGAATATCCATCCTGATAATGAGAAGTTGGCAATTGGTGTATAAAGAGCACCAACGTTACATCCATTCGATAATCTTGTACCGAATCCCATTGCAAAACCACCAACAATGTATAATAATGCTTCTTTAAAACTTATAGATAAACCTTCTTTGAAAGTTTTTGTAAAACTTCCAGCTAAAAGTAATGCTATAAGTGTTCCTAATATTATACCAATGTTTTGAACATTTATTGCATTTTGGAAGAATGGTGCTGTAAACATTTCAACTGGCTTACCAGCAAATGTAGCTACACTCTCTGGAGACATTCCAAATGTTACAAGTAATCTTCCAAACCAGAATCCATAAGGAGTTGATGCCCCCCATCCAGCTTTAGTTATTCCCATTAAAAGTACGAATATACCACCTATTACAACAGCTCCCATTCCAAGAGTCCAAGGTCTAACAAATAATATATCGTAAGTTTTTTTACTGAATAACTTGAATGACTCATCATCATTATAATTTCTTGTTTGAAGTATTTCTGTATCTACTCCTGTATATGTGTTTTCAGATCTTCTCTTATCTTCATATTTTTTAGCTATCCAAATTGTTATACCTGCAAATATTATAGTTACTATAGTTGCCCCTAAGTATCCTTCTAATCCATCCCACTTAAATAAGTCTGGTAAGAATACTCCATTAGCAAATGTTTCAGTTGATATTAATGAATCAGATATCCAAGTTGCTGAACTTTGAAGTGGGAATCCAACATACACACCTATTCCAAAGAATATTAATGTTATTACTGCACGCGGAAATCCTGTTACTATATCAGTAAGAACCCCTGATGCACAACAACAAGAAAACGCCATACCAAAACCAAATATTATTCCACCTAATATAAGTCCTAAGTTGATTGGGTTAACCCATAAGTCATATTGAGTTACATCTTGTCCTATAAAGAAGCATACACTAACCATCGCTGTTCCAACAAATAATATCATTAATGTTCTCATTAATTTTGTAGAACCTGCTCTGTAACTTCTATTTACACTACCTGCAAAACCAAAGAATGATCTAGTAAGAGCATACCCTAACCCTAAACCTGCAATTAATCTAAAGAATAACATTGAGCTTGCAAGATTAGTCTTACCTATTACTAGAATCGTAGCAAGAAGTACGAAACCTAGAATGTATTCCATATTTTTTTTCAAAACAATTCCCTCCAATATATAATATTTTTTAATAAATTTTTAGTTAAAGTTATAAGCCGTAACTATTGGCTTTCTATTTTCACTCTTATCTTTAAAGTACTCATAGAAACAAATTCCTAAGAAGCTTCCAGATATGTTATATATGTTATTAAATCCTAGGTGATCTAATGCAACAGATGCATTGTAGCTTCTTTGTGCACTACGACAGTGAAGATATACTGGCTTATCATTAGGTATTTCATCTACTCTATTTCTTAATTCACTTAAAGGTATATTTACTGCCCCTATTATATGCCCATCTTCATATTCGCTTTTTTCTCTTACGTCTATGATGTATGCATTTGATTCAACTAATTTACGCACTTCACTAACATGCACTTGCTTAAATGAATCTTTCATTATATTAAGTCCTACTAAAGCAGCATGATTTACTGCATCTTTTGCTGTTCCAAATGGTGGAGCATAACATAATTCTAAGTCTCTTAAGTTATCTAAGTTTCCACCCATTTTTATTAATGTTGCTACTATATCTACACGCTTATCTACATTTCCTTTACCTATAGATTGAGCTCCTAATATTTTCCCCGTTGGAACTTCAAATACTACTTTAAAGTGAATGTGATTATTATTCGGCATTAATCCAACCTTATCTTGTGGTATTACATATGCACTATCATATTTAATACCAAGTTTTTCACATTGAGCTTCTGTTAATCCTGTACATGCTGCATTGTAATCAAATACCTTTATACAAGATGAGCCTATATATCCAGTGTTAGAAACTGGTAATCCATATATGTGATCAGCTACTGCTCTTGCTTGCTTTTGAGCAGGTCCTGCTAATGGAAGATGTTGAATTTTATTAGATATAGCATTTGATACTTCTATTACATCCCCTACTGCATATATATCTTTATCTATTGTTCTGTAGTTTTGGTCTACTTTAAGTGCTCCTGTTTCACCTATTTCAAGTCCGCATTCTTTTGCAAGTTTTACTTCTGGTTTTACACCTATTGCCATAACTACTGCATCTGATTCTATTTTTCTACCAGATTCTAAGATTACATCACTATCTTCAAATCTAGTCACTTTATCTCCTAATATTAAATCGATTCCTTGGTCATATAATTCTTTATGAATTATTTGAACCATGTCTTCATCAAAAGTTCTCATAACTTGACTAGCAGCCTCTATTAATGTTACATTGTAGCCTGCTTCTTTTAGGTTTTCAGCTACTTCCATTCCTATAAATCCTGCTCCTATAACAGATATATTCTTAGCCCCTTTTGATGTTATAAAATTATTTAGTTTTGATATATCTACTACATTTTTTACAACAAATGTTTTAGCATTTTCTATTCCTTCAATCGGAGGAACAATAGCGTTTGCCCCTGGTGCTAATATAAGCTTGTCATATGATTCTTCGTATGTATTCCCTGTAACTACATTCTTTACATATATTTTTTTGTTTAATCTATCTATTGATAATACCTCATTAAATATACGTGTGTTTATATTATATTGATTAAAAAACTTATCTGGTGTCATAAGAACAAGATCTTCATGATTTTCAATTTGACCACTTAAATGGTATGGTAAGCAGCAGTTAGAGAATGACACATGTGGTCCTCTTTCAAATACTATTATGTTAGCTGACTCATCTAATCTTCTTATTCTTGCTGCAGCTGATGCTCCACCAGCAACTCCACCAACAATTAATATTTTTTTACTCATCTTAAATCCTCCAATATTTTAAATTTATATTATATCGTCTATCTTTCATTAATTATTTAACAAACAACCTTTGTCTATATTTTAACACCTTATATCATCTTCGTAAAATAAGTATGTTTTATAGCGCAATAAGCTTGTCTTATACTTAACAATACTCAAAAAAGTTGTTAATATCCTAATAGTTAGTTAAACTATATTTATAATAAAAATATCTTAATTATTAAATTGGAGGATAAAATGGACATTACATATCTGAAATCCTTATATGTAACTGCAAAATGTAATAGTATTTCAGTTGCCGCTAAAAAGTTACACCTTAGCCAACCTGGACTAAGTTTTCAATTACAGTCACTTGAAAGTAGTATCGGTAAAACACTTTTACAACGTAGTAACAAAGGAGTTGCACTTACTCCTGAAGGCGAGGTTGTTTTTAATTACGCTAAATCTATACTAGCCTTAGAAGAAAATATGAGAAAAGAACTAGAAGAATTAGAGAATTTTAAAAACCAACTTACAATTGGAGCCTGCTCAAGTTTAGCTGACTATGCTCTACCTTGTAGTACTTATACTTTCAAGCAAATACATGATGATATAGATATAAATATTTTAAGTATGACATCTTGTGAGGTTTTAAAAAAACTTAGAGACAGAGAAATAAATATTGGGATTATACAATCCTTAGATTCAATTACTGATATGACAGAAGTTCCTATAATCACGAGTAATGTAATATTAGTTTGTGATTATAATCTAAAAACTTCTAGTATAAATCTAGATGAACTAATGGAACTACCTATAATTACAAGAGAGTCAACTGCTACTATTAACAAGTTCATAGCTAATGACTTAAAAACTCATGGTCGTGAGTTTAATGATTTAAATATACAGTTTTCTTTAAACTCTGATGAGGCATTAAAGAGAACTCTAATGCATAGTGAAATATATGCTTTTCTCCCTGAGTTAGTAATTAAACATGAATTACACGATAAATACCTAAAAAAAGTATTTATTAAAGATTTATCTTTACAGTGTAAATTTACTCTAGTTTACAGAAGTGATTATGAGTTAAAAGGTTATGAAAAATCTTTCATAGAATTTATAACATCTAGTCACAGATGTTTTTGTTACTAATGTACTCTCTAATTTAAATAATATTATTATTTATCAAAGTGTTAATAATATAAAATGGCTATTTTCCCTAAATATAAAGGTGCAGGTTTTTACAAACCTGCACTAATTTATGCGTATGCTTTTACATCTTTATGCTTAAACCAAAATACCATTCCTAAAACAGACCATACTGATAAGGCGATTAATGATTCTATTGATAATTTAGCCGGTGAAAATGGCAATAATAAAAGTGATATGAACAAAATACTGCTTCCCATACCTAAAAAAGCTATAGCCTTTTTTCCTAATGAAGTTTGTTTCATAAAAGTTACCATACATACGTATAAATATGCAATAGCGGCACCTAGAGATGACATATCTACTATCCATATTATTACTTCTCTACCAAACAGTATTGCTATAAAGCTTATAATACTAACAAATATTATACTTACTTTCAACTCACCATTTTTATTTTTTTCACTAAACTTGTATGGTATTACATCTCTTGAACCCATAGCTCCAATAAGCTTTGTACTACAAATCATAAATCCATTTATACCACTTGATACTGCTGCCCCTAATGCAATAACAAGTACTAAAAAACCACCCTTACCTACAAAACTCATTACGGCACTACCTAATGCCCAATCTAAGCTACTAGCTTGTTCTGGTGTAAATGCCATAGCTGTAGCCATATTTAATAAATTATATATCATCATCCCTACAAATAAAGATACTATTGCAAGTTTAGATGCTTTTTTATTATCGAAGCCAAAATTTGTTGCAAGCTGTGGTACTGCATCAAATCCAACATATAAAAACGGAGTTATTGCGAATACCTGTAAAATTTGTTTTAAATCAAATTGATATTTTGATATATAGCTATCAACTAATGTATCTGTACCTGCAGCTACTGTCATTCCAAAAAATACAATACCTACACAGGCAACAAGTAAAAGTATAATATAGGTCTGAACTTTTCCAGTTTCCTTGATTCCTTTTAGATTTAAAGTCATAAAGAATAATATTACAATAGACGAAATAAGAATTTCACCTAAGTATATACTATCTCCAGCTATAGTGTACAAGTATCCAAAATCTAACGCTCCTTCAAAAAGCTTATTTATTACAAGAGGAAATGCACTAGCATTTAAAGGAATCATAGTCAAATAAGCTAAAGATAAAAACCACCCTACTACAAATCCATGATTTTTTCCAAGTTCATCATATATGTAAGAAAATTCTCCACCTTCTTCTGTTGTTTCTTGCATCATCATATGATAGCTACGTTCTATTATTATAATACATATAGATCCTAAAAATAGACCTATAGATGTGTTTATTACTCCTGCTGTCTCTAAAAATTTAGTCCCTGGAAGCATGAATGCCCCCCATCCAATGATAGCACCAAGAATAATGGCGAATACTTCAATTATAGATAATTTTTTATTCATACTACCTCCCTCATTTTTGTTATTTTTTTAATTATATCTAATGTTACTATATTAACAACATATAATGCGATAACACATTCTTATGTAGTATAACTCTTTCTTATATTCAAAAATGTTTTCTGATTTTTTATCACATTTTTCTAATATATATTTTATATACACAATTTTTATTGTATTTAACAATCAATTATCTATATAATAATAAGTATAAATTTAAAATTCTAATTAAGGAGTTATTTATGTATTTATCAAAGTTTAGTGATTATGGATTTAGGATATTAATATATTTAGGCAACCACCCTGATGAACTTTTCACAGTTGATGAATTATCATCTACACTTGGATTGTCTACACATCATATAAAGAAAATTATTTATAGACTAGCTAAAAATGGCTACATCGCATCTTCTAAAGGTAGAAATGGTGGTATTAAATTAGGTATGAATCCTAAAGATATTAACTTAGGAAAACTACTTGAAGTGACGGAAGATAACCTAAATATTGTAGAGTGCTTTTCTTTAGAGAATAATACATGCAATATTGTTAAAAGTTGTAGGTTAAAGCCCATAATAAGTGAAGCTTTAGACGCATTTATTCTTAAATTTAGCGAATATACATTAGAAGACATACTTTAGTTTTTTATCCTATAGTTTGAGTTATAAATTATAAATTTCTTATGCATAAGAAGTTCCTCCTACAAAAATAGAGAGGAACTTTTTATTTTGTCTTAAATTATAAAATCTTCATCTTCCAATTCTTCATAAATTCCTTTTTGGTATCCATTACCTTTTGTTGAGAAGAAATCATGTGTTTTGGTTTCTGTGCTTAACCCATTTAGAACTATTGGGTTAATTTCATCTATTTTGTATTCAGCTTCAAATCCTAAGTTTTCTAAAGCTCTATTTGCATTGTATTTTAAGAAGTCTATTACTTCTTCTTCAAGACCACTACCTTTATAGATGTTATTAGTATACTCTATTTCATTTTCCATTAAGCTATTAAAAATAACATAAGTCTTTTCTTTTAATATTACTTTTTCATTTTCACCAAAAGAGTTATAGATTTCTTGTGCTAAAAGTCCTATATATTTTCCATGTAAAGATTCATCTCTAAGTATAAGAGATATAATTTCTCCACTGGCAACCATCTTTCCTTGACCTGCTAAGTATAATGGGTAGAAAAATCCTGAATAGAATAAGAAACTTTCTAAAAATACACTTGTAGCCATTGATAGATATAAACTTTTTTGTTCCGTAGTATTTTCATATTGAGCTAATATTAAATCTGCTTTTCTTTGTAATGTTGGTTCTGTTTCAATCCAATCAAATAATTCTTCTATTTCAGTGTTAGTAAGTAAAGTCATAAATATTGAAGAATAACTTTTTGCATGTATTTCTTCCATTGTACCCATAAATGATAATACTGCTTTTCTTTGAAGGTTTTCTGTTAAACTCATCATAGATGGAATACCATTATTACCTTGCTTTGTATCTAAAAGAGTTAAACCTGCTAATACTTTTTTGTACAATTCTTTTTCTTCATCATTTAATTCATTCCAAATTTTAATATCCTTAGAAACGGATATTTCTTCTGGAAGCCAAAACTGTTTTACATTTTGTTCCCAAAAAGCTTGTGTAAAATTATCATCTTCTTTATTCCAGTTAACAGCTTGATGTATTTTTCTTAAATCAAATGTCATATTTGTCTTCCCCCTATACCGAGCACACTAAACACTCATTGTCTTCTCTAGTCATTTTTGTTCTTGTATAATATAAACTTTTTAATCCTTTTTTATATGCATATATATAAAGCTTGGCTATATCTCTAGTAGTTTTATCATCTGTTACAAATAATGTTGTAGATATACCTTGGTCCACATGCTGTTGAACTGTTGATGCTATATCTATAACCTTTCTCATATCCATTCTAAATGCTGATTGGTAATATAACATATTTTCATTAGTTAAAAATGGCATTGGATAAATTGTTGTTGAATCTCCATAAGTTCTTACTTCTACTGGCTCTGTAATAGGCATTATACTAGATGTAGCATTTTGCACATAACTTATACTTTGAGTTGGTGCTATTGCCGTTAAATAAGCATTATATATTCCATTTTCTTTAACTTTATCTAATAACCCAGCCCAATCATCTTTTGTTGGTATATAAATTCCCTCAAATAACCTTTTAACTTTATCACTACTTGGTAAATATGAGTTTTCATAGTACTTAGAAAGTACACTACTATTTTTACCTTTAGCATATTCTGATTTTTCAAATCCATCAAAAGCTTTATTTTTTTCTATAGCTATATTCATAGATGCTTTAATTGCATAATATCTAACCATTGCAAAAAATACATTTGAAAAATCTATTGCTTCTTGTGATGTATATAAAATATCTTCTCTTACTAAGTATCCATGTAAATTCATTGCACCTAGTCCTATAGAGTGAGATTTATCATTTCCATTTCTAACAGTAGGAACTTCTTTTATTTCTGTATTATCACTTACAAAAGTAAGAGCTCTTATAGCTGTATCTATTGTATTTTCTATATCTTTGTTATCCATTACGTTTGCAATATTTAAGGACCCAAGGTTACAGCTTATATCTTGTCCCCAAGTGTTATTTCCACAATATCCTTCTATATGTGATGGTGTTTGATATTGAAGGATTTCGCAACATAAATTAGACATCTTAATCTTTCCAACATCCTGTAATACATGTTCTCTATTTGCTGTATCAATAAATAAAACGTATGGATATCCACTTTCTTGTTGCATTTGAGCAATCTTAGTAAGCATTTGTCTAGGATTCATTTCTTTCTTTTTAATTTCTTCATCTTGTGCTAATGTTTCATACCACTCGTCCATGTTAATTTCATCTAGATGTACATTATACTTTTTATATACAGAATGAGGATAAAATGCATAAGCCACTTTGTTTTTCTCTGCTAGTTCCATAAACTTATCAGGTATAATCGCTCCTAAAGATAGTGACGCTAATCTTATCTTTTCATCTGCATTTATCTTCTTAGTATCTAATAGTCTTTCAAAATCAGGATGGAACACTGATAAATAAACCGCTCCGGATCCCTGTCTTGCTCCCATTTGGTTAAAGTAACTAAATGATTGCTCTAACATCTTAGCTACACCTATAACTCCACCTGCTACACCATCTATATCTTTTATGGCTTCTCCTGTGGCTCTAAGTCTAGATAAGTTTATCGCTACTCCTCCACCTATTTTTGATAAGTGATTCGATGAAGATACTGCATAAGATATACCTTCAGTACTATCTTCAACAGAAATTAAAAAACAAGACACCATTTCTCCAGCTCTCTTTCTCCCTGCATTTAAAAATGTAGGTGTTGCTGGTTGGAATTCTTGTTTTACTAGTTTGTCTGCTAATTTAGAGGCTAACTCTTCTTTACCATCTCCTAATGCTAAAGATACTATCAGCACTTTGTCATTATAAGTCTCTAAAATTTCTTTGCCATCATTACTTTTAAGCGCATAGTTTTGATAAAACTTATTAGCACTCATATATGATTGGAATTCAAAATTACAATCACAGATATCTTGATATAACTTTTTTATAAAATCAATACTATATCTATTTATTACATCCTCTGAATAGTAATCATTATTCATTAGATATTTTAACTTTTCTTCAATATTATTAAATTTTCTAAGCCTTGGTGTTATATATTCTTTTATATAACTTTCTAGTGCTTCTTTATCTTTTTCAAGCTGATATTTGCCTTGTTCATTCTTTATAATGACTTGGTTATTAAGTTCTATCCAGTTCATTTTCTCGCCCCTTTAAAATATGATGTTTATAATGTTGTAGTTGTTATAATGTAAATAAATATACAATATGTAGGTTATATAATAACCTTTTATACTACATATTGTATATACACTTTTTCTTATCACTTTAAACTCTTCCTTGTAAAATATATTTGTAAATAAAAAAATGGCTCACCTAATAATCAGGCAACCCATCTTTTTTCAATGCTTTGTTGTGTATATATATATTTATTAAATATAATTTTAGGCTTTATATAAGTCCATCTTCAGTTACTATTCCCTTGATATCATCTAAAGATGCAAATTTATAAAACTCATCATAGTTAAACTTTTCTTTTTCCATAACTAAATAACTTTCATTTGAACATTCTATTATTGTCTTCTTAGTTGCTCCATCTTCTAAATCAATAGTACTTATAAATCCAGTATCTTTATTTATTCCACAAACACCTATAAAAGCTTTATCAAAAGTAAAATTCATTATATATCTATCTGCTGCAGCTCCAATTATAGCACCTACTTTATTATTAAACTCTCCACCTACACATATAACCTTTATATCTGGGTTATTTCTAAGTTCAAAAATTATTTCTACCATATTTGTTACTACTATTACCTTTTTATTAGACTTACATAATTCTTTTGCTATTTCAAGGTTGTTAGTTGAAGTATCTAAAAATATTATTTCTCCACTATTTATTATATCTACTGTATTTTTAGCTATTTTTCTCTTCTTATCAATATTTATATTTTTTCTTTCGTCAATAGGCTTAACATCTAGATGAGGTCTTTGTATGATTGCTCCACCATAAACTCTTTTTAATTTATCTCTATTTTCAAGTTCACGCAAATCTTTTCTTATACAGTCTTCTGTTACTTTAAATTCTTTTGCTAAGTCTTTTACTTTAACTCTTCCTTCTTGTTGAACCTTTTCTAATATTTTTTCATATCGTTCTTCTAAAAACATTTTTTTCACCTCAACTTCTACAATAATTTTATTATATCATAGTTTACAATTTAAAAACTATTCTTTATTATTGTTTATTTATTATTATTGTTTTATATCATTTTATATTGATTATATTATTGTATTCTTATATAATATAGTTATAAGTGAATATAAAATAGCGTGATAAGGTTATGCTTAGCGTGATATTTTATATATGCGAGAACTTAAATAGTTCTCGCTTTTTATATATAAGTTTATGTAATTTTTTAATTAAAAAACGCCCATAAATCAAATATTTATATTTTACTTGATTTATAGGCTTATTTTTTATTGTTTTATATTATATTTATTATTACTTTTTCGCATTCTTCTTCTATTTCTTCTATGCTATTGTGTATATAAATTCCATTTCCACAAGCATATATATTTTTTCTAGATGTCATAAAATTACTATTAACTAATGGTCCAGTTGTACTTGGATTTAAGTCTATTCCACTTCTCATTGCAACTAAACCATCACTAAGCATCGGTCTAGCAAATATAACTGTATCACAACTTACCTCTATATTTTCATTTCCTTTAGATAAAATCACATGATTTACTCTGCCTTCACCTTCTATGGATGTTATATCATAACCATCATATATTTTATCTGTAAGTCCAAAGTTTCCTTTATTATTGCTCTGGTTGACAATACCTACAATATTCACATTATGTTCTTTTAAATCTTTTTCTAACATATATAAAGTCTCATTACCATAAATAAGTATATTTTTTCCTGGAACCATATTATTCATATTGAAAATCTTCTTAGCCATACCTAATGTATATATTCCAGAGCATCTATCTCCAACCATATATATAGCTTTTCTACTTCCTTCTTTAGCTCCATTACATAAGATTATATTTTTACCTTTTATCTTTTCTATTCCATCTTTCTCACTTGTGCAAAGAACTTCATTATTTTCTTCTATTTTCAAAACCATAGTTCCCAATTTAGTATTAATATTATTAAATTTATCTAGTTTTTTTAATAATTCTTCTTTATATTCTTTGCCTGTCATAACTTTATTTTTACTTATATTATAATCTCCTGAATTTAAGGCTCCACCTATTATAGGATCTTTTTCTATTAATAAAATTTTTTCTATTCCTCTCTTACTAGCTTCTATTGCACATAAGATTCCTGATGCTCCAGCACCAACAATAATTAAATCATATTCTATCATAATTACTCCTCCTTAAATCCTATTGCTTGTGAATGCTTTTGACTTTTATTTATTTCACTCATGTCCATTCCAAGTTCTTTACTTAGTATGTTTGCTATAGTTAGCATACACCCTATACCTTGACATCCACCCATCATAGCACGAGTTCTTCTTTTTACACCATCTATAGTCCTAGCTCCTAAAGGTCTATTCATAGATTCTATAATTTCACCTTCTGTTACTAGCTCACACTTACATACCATTTTTCCATAAGAAGGATTTTTAGATATTAATGCGTTTTTTTCTTCTAGACTCAATTCATTAAACCTTATTATACCTTTTCTTGTAGATTTAAAGTTTTCTTTAGGAATTAAATTCATTTTTTCCTTTAGTAAATCTGCTACATAACAACCTATAGCCGGTGCTGCAGTTAATCCTGGAGAATCTATTCCGATTACATTTATAAAGTTTTTGCTATCTTCAGCTTCTTCAATAATAAAATCATCGCCCTCAATCTTTGGTCTTAGTCCACTAAAAGTATTTAATACTCTATTAAAAGGTAGCTCTTCAATAGTTTTTTTGCTTTTTTCCATTATTTCATCTATACCTTCTCTAGAAGTGCTTATACTTTCATTAGCTTTAGCATTTGGTCCTAATAATAAATTCCCATCTACTGTTGGCGTTACTAAAACTCCTTTACTTAGCTTTGAAGGCACTTGGAATATGGTTTTGTTACACATAGCACCAGCTATTTTATCAAATAAGCAGTATTCTCCTTTTACTGGATTTATAGTGTATTTTTTATTACTAACTAAGTTATTTATAAACCCTCCACTTAACCCGGCTACATTGATTATCATTTTAGCTTTAACTATTTCACCGTCTTTTAGATATATATTATAAACTTCAGATTCTCTTTTAACATCTATAACCTCAGTTCCTAATCTAAAATCCACTCCATTTTCTGCTGCATTTTCTCCTAATGCAATAGTCATTTCATAAGGGCTTACGATTCCAGAATTTTTTACATGTAATGCTTTTACTACATTATTATTTATACTTGGTTCTAATTTTAAGATTTCGTCTTTTTCTATTATTTCAAGACCTGATACTCCAAGTTTATCTCCATTTTCCTTTAGGAAATTTATTCTTTCCAATTCTTCTTTATTAAAAGCTAGTACTAAAGCTCCATTTTTTTTGAACTTAAAATCTAGGTCTTTAGATAATTGTTCAATCATCTCATTTCCCTTAATATTTAATTTTGCTTTTAATGTGTTTTCTTTTTCATTGTAGCCTCCGTGTATTATCCCACTGTTTGCTTTAGAAATACCTTCTGCTACATCTTCGTTCTTATCTAAAACTGTTATATCTAATTTATATTTTGATAGCTCTCTCGCTATAGAACACCCTACAACACCGGCTCCTATTATAACTATATCCTTCATAAACAACACTCCTTTTTGTATTTTACTTTAAATACAATTTTTCATAAGGTTTCTTTAAATTTACTATTATCTTTCCTTGTTTATTTAATGTAACTATTATATATCTTCAATAATTATAAGTAAAATTGATGTTAAATATGATAATCATCAATTTTTCTAATATCATCTTTATTTATTATATAAAAAAAGCGTACTGAAAATGATAATTCAATACGCTTTATATTATTCAAATATTTATGCAACCTTAGTAGATTTATTTTTAATACTTTTTAAATCATTTATAAATAATTTTGGCATTCTGCTAATTAAAAATACTGCTATTATACAAGATAGTGGCTTATCAACTATATTACTTAGTATTCTAGGAATAAAAGCTGCCGTAAATAATTTTTGTCCTGTTTGCATTAAGAAACCAACTAATATATCTGCTCCACTACCACTTAAACCACCAAAAACTAATACGGATATTGGTGTTCCAACTAAAGGACAAATAACTGCTAATGCTAGTCCAACAAATATAGCTTTTTTATAATCAAACTTACCTTTATTTGCAATAACTCCTACAAAAATACCTAAAGTTATATTTACAAGAGCAAAAGGAATATTTGTAGGTCCTGCTATAATTCCAAGTACAAGATTTGTACATCCTCCTATAGCTGCTCCATAAAGTGGACCTAATGTTATTGCCCCGATTATAGTACCTATTGTATCTAAAAATAATAGTGGAATTTGAATCATATCCACCGTCATCCCTACAACAACGTTTAAAACAATGCATAATGCGCTAAAAGTTAATAATCTAGTTTTCATATGTATCCTCCAATATATAATTAAATAAACCCCTTACAATTATATATAAATTGTCTATAGATGTATAATTGATAAATACTATGTTTCATCCTGCCTAAATAGATATTTTCTATATTGTATTTTATAAATGCTATAAATAACTTAATATAGTATATATTAAGTTATTTAGGGAGGAAGTTTATGCTAAGGAGTAAGAAAATAATTATAGTCTGTCATTGTATATTAAACTGTAATTCTAAAGTAGAAGGTTTATCTGAATATAATGGTGCTTTAGAATTTAATAAAAAATTAATAGATGAAGGCTTCGGGATAATACAATTGCCATGCCCTGAGATGATTTTATATGGAATAAAAAGATGGGGACATGTTAAAGAACAGTTCGATAATATGATGTATAGAAATAAATGCAGAGAAATACTAAAAGACTATGTAATCCAAATAGATATGTATTTAAAAAGTGGATACGATATTAAAGGCATTATAGCAATAGAAGGTAGTCCTAGCTGTGGATATGCAAAAACTTGCTCATCACAAAATTGGTTTGGAGAATTAAGTGGCTGTAAAAATCTTTCTGAAAAATTAGATGATATTAAAATGATAAATGACAGAGGTGTATTTATGGATGAATTTATTAAATTATTAGAAGAAAATAATCTAGATATTAATATATTAGGTCTAGATGAATCAGATTTAGAAAATTCTTTAGAGAAAATATCTAATGATATTTTTTAATAAAATATTATATATTTAATAAGTATAAGTATAACAAAAAATTTACTTACTTGAGCGACTTCGTCCATCGCTAAAAGAGCGTATTAGATATTTACTAATACGCTTTATATATTACTGCTTCACAAATCTATCTCTTTTAAATACGTAATGCCTGCTATATTGTTTGCATCGTAATTTACTCCATCTTCACCAAATCCGTATGTAAAATTAACTGCAAAATTACCCTTACTTGAACTAAAATGTAGCACACTTGAACCTATATCATTTATTTCTAAGTAATCATTTTTACTTTCTAACTTTATATCATCTGGAAGTACCTTTTTTACTAATTCTATTGCGTAATCATAAGATACATATATTGGATTTATCTCTGATGCAAAGGAAAATGATTGTAATATTTCCTTAAACTTTTTATCATTTATACTTTCTATGTTTTGCATGCTATTCATTAGAGCAATTCCTCCATCATACTCATAATAGTATGATTTTAAATTATCATCATGTGTGTACTTTAAGCTAGTTTTGTCTACAGATTCATACAATGCGTATATTTCTTCATTTGTCTTTATTATTTCTCCATATAAATCATACGGAGATTGATTTTCGTTAAATGTTATTTCTTCTTTTACTTCTTTCTCTGGCACTTGTTTTTTTTCTTCTTTTACTGTACATCCACCTATTAATGTTACGCCTAATAGTAATAATGCTAACTTGATTTTCATATTTAATCCTCCAAAGTTTTCTTTCTACTTGTTAGACTTTGATTGTATGAAAAAGGTTTTAAAAAATTGCTTCTTTAAGAAAGATATATTACAAATTCTATTACTTTTTTATCGATTATCTGAATTAAATATGTAAAAAGCCCCTATGTAATAAAAACTAATAGAGGCCTTTTTAATATTTTAATATTTATTATCTTTTGATTAATTGATAATATAATCCATCCTTTGTACAGTAATAGAATAGTTTACCAGTACCTTGTTTTCTAAACCTAAACTGTAAATTCCATTCTGGATATTGTTTTACTATAAGAGCTCTATCTCCCTTAACATAAGCTACAAATGAAATATAATGATCTTTTTCCATCTCATGCTTAGCTGTTACATATAGCTCATCCTCTACAGGTTCTATATCTAAAACATGATCCTCATCTGCTTTTTTAGCTTCTAATGGATCTATCTTCTTACCACAACAAGATATTGTTGCCTCCCCTGTTGCTGTCATTAGATTATTACATTGTGGGCACACGTAAAATTTTAATTTATTCATATTTCCTCCTACTGAATCGTTTGTATTTATCTCACCTGATAATATTGAGTCTACACTTACCTCTAGTATATTTGCTAGCTCTCTCAGTAAAGATATATCAGGGCATCCTTGACCTCGTTCCCATTTGCTTATTGTTTTGTCACTTATATTCATTGCATCAGCAACTTGTTTTTGTGTCATATTTTTTTCTTTTCTCAATTGATATATTAACTTACCAATCTTATCAGCATCCATTGGTATCACCTCTTATATATTAATTTATACTAAACAGGAACTTCATTCAATAAACGAATCGTAGAGTTTTATTATTTACGTTTTATAATATTTTTATATTTCTTATATAACCAACTTTGTTTTTCTTCTTTATAGCCACTAGTATCTAAAATCCTCATATGATAAGAGTACACAGCATACTCACCTAACTTATCTACTAATTTATTATTTACAAATCCACCTACAACCGCCCCAATACCAGGTACTAATTGTAAAAGTTTTGCTAAATCAATATAGTCTCTGTATTCTTGTTGGAACTTTCTCCACTCAAATTCATTAATATCATCAGATAATGTATGCTCATATTGATTCCAGTTTTCCATATTCATAAATATATCATTAACATGATCTTGGCTTGAAAAAGCAAGCTGGAATATATCTAATATATATAGTCTTTCTTTATAGTTCTTCGTATCAAATCCATAAATACTCGCTAATTCATATAGAAGTTTTATTTTTATACTAAGTAGTAAAGGAAAGTCAGCAAGTCCTACTAATATTCCACCTGCTCCAGTACCTATCCCTTCTATAACTGCTGTTTTTTTGTATAATTTTATTTTTTCATATGCTAGCTTATCTCTCTCTTCTAAAGAAATTCCTATTATAGGGGTTTTTGTAGTGTATTTTGAACCAGATAAAACTACCTTGGTCATATTTTTTATAGCTGATGTTAATATATTGTGATAGCCCTCTGGTAGCATAGAATTTATTTTATTTTGAGTCCCCTTTGATGCCTTATTTATTATAGAAGGCTTTTTTCTCATTTTAGTTTTCCATTTTTCTAACTCTTTTACTTTTTCAAAAGTATAATCTTCCATCTCATCACCTATCTTAAATATTCTTTCTCTTCAATAATATTAACATTATTAAAATAAAACTACAATTTTACTATTAATATACAAATAACAATTTTCTCACAATACTAAAAAGAGCTAACTATTATAAGTTAGCTCTTTTTATATTATAAATTTTAGTCTACATTTGTTCTATAAGACCAAAACCATCATGTCTTTTATATATTATACTTATACTATCTGTATCAATATCTCTAAATACAAAGAAGTTGTGATCTAATAGATTCATTTGAATTACTGCCTCATCTTGAGTCATAGGCTTGTCTAAGTTTAATTTTTTTCTTCTCTTTATTACATCATCATCTTCATTAAAATCATTTATGTATTCATCTACATTTTCGAATTTTATGCTTTCATTTTTTCTATTCTTTTTCATCGCCTGAGTTTTGTACTTTCTTATTTGACCATATAATTTATCGTATATTAAATCTATAGCAGAATATAAATCTGATTTTACTTCCTCAGCTCTAATTATATATCCATCTTTGAAGAATAGAGTAACTTCTACTTTTTGGCGTTTCTTTTTAACATCTAACTTAACGTTAATATTTATATCATTTTTTATATATTTTTCTAACTTGTTAAGCGTATTTTCTACTTTATTTCTGATTGTATCTGTTATCTCTACGTTTTTTGAAACTATTGATATATTCATAATAACACCCTCCCAATAAGAAACACTTTTTTATCTATATTAGCAACTATAAATACTATAGATTGTAATATACTTGTTTTAATTTTTCCTTAGGTTTTCTAACGCTTTTAATATTTGTGTTTTATAATATAACACCTTGGGTTAGATTTTCTAACTAGTTGCAATTACTAGCTTTTAGTGTATTATTCAGTTGTATTAAATATCTTGTTCCTTTTATGATTACATTGTACAACATATATTGTTAAATTGTCAGTCTTTTATTTTCCAAATTTTTCTGATAATATAGTAGTTAAGGGGTATTTTTCAATTTATACTTAATTTAATTTATTTTAAATAGCAATTATTTTTTAAAAGGCACATTGATAAAATTATCAATGTGCCTTTTTTTAACCAAATCTATTGTACTTTTACTTATGAAAGTGTCTTAAAATCATACCCATTATCTTTAAAATATTTTATTATTTGTGGTAAAGCCTTAGCTGTTTCTTCTTTACCATAAGTATCATGCATTAAAAGAACTACGATTTCTTTTCCTTCAGAAGTTCTAATAGCATGTTCTACTAACTCTGGCGCACTTTTTCTTTTTCCTTCGGCATCAGCATTTAATGCATTCCAATCTATAGAAACCATATTATTTTCTTCTAAATATGCATCTAAAGGTTCCATTCCCTTCCATGACATATGACCACCTGGACACCTTATTACTCTTGTTGAGAAATACTTTCCTAAAACATTCTTTAATATTTCATCAGTCTTCGCAAAATCAGCCTTAAATGCTTCTAAATTTAAAGTTCTATTTGGATATAAAGTCTTATAATCATGGCTATATGAATGATTTGCTATAGCATGACCTTCTGAAAATTCTTGTTTAATTAGCTCTTTTGCTTTATCTCCGCCTCTTTCAATGTTTTGCCCTGTTAAGAAAAATGTAGCTTTCACATCTTCTTCTTTTAAAATTCTTAATACTTTTGGTGTTACTGTAACTGATGTCCCATCATCAAAGGTTAAAAATACAATTTTTTCACCGTTATTAGAATAATCATACTTACTAAGTTTTTCACCTATTTTCTTAGCATCATATGTATATTTTTTAGCTTCATGGCTCACTCCAACCATATATTTTTTCTTTTCTTCTTCAGCCTTTTTTCTTTCCTCTTCTGCTTTTTTTCTTTCTTCTTCTAATCTTTTTTCTTCCGCTTTAACTTGGATTTGTTCATCTACAAAAGCCCATGTTTTCCCCACTACACCAACTAATACTAAACATACCACTACTATTATCATTACTTTTTTGATATTAACTCTTTTTTTCTTTTTCTTGTTATTAAAATTTATGTTTGCCATACTCATATCTCTCCTATTGTCTTACTGTACTGTCTTACTAATTTATAAGTTTATAATTTTCCATAATAATAGGTTTAGATGCACCATTTTCTGATGTGTTAACATCTAATCTATTCATCAAGTAATCTTTTAACTCTGATATATTATTAAATTTAGATACTTGATATGGTAAAGCTGGAGCATATTTTTCTTTTTTCCCCACTCCTTAACTATTCTCTCTTCTAGTTTATCTACATCTTTAGTATTTTCTACTGGAATAGATGCATACAGAGCTTTAAATTTTGACACCTCTTCCTCAGCGAATTCGCTCACTGGATTCTTTTCAATTGCATCTAAATCAAACATTAAATTAAAATCATCATATATATTTTTTTCATCATACTTTATAAAGTTTTTGTACAGGGTAGACGCGGTTAGTCTACAGTTAAAATCCGTATACATCAACTTATTATAATCCCATGTTTCAGATAATTTAGCTTCATCATATGCTACTTGTTGTGTATTTATAGTAGTGAATCCATCTTTAGAGTTTGTTTGCTTATTTACATCATTACATAGGCTGTTAGAAGAAGTACTATCTGAGAATCCGGTTAACATCAGCAGTAATGCTCTTGCCATTTGCCCAAGTTTCGCAATCATATACCTTCCCCCTTATTTAGTCCTTGTATTAATATATAAATAAAACCTCAATAATCTGGTGTTTATAAATTTAAATATAAATCTTACATCAGTTTAAACCCTACATATATAAAGACACATTTTCTTACTAAAAAGTTTTAAATTTTTTAATTTTTTTTATGAAATTTTTCATAAAATAAAATTTAATCTAATCTGATATATTTAAAGTTTTTTCTATGTATTTATACACAAAAAAACGCATTGAATAACATCACAATGCGTTTTTAAACTATTAAAATTATTAATAATATTCATTATTATTTATGCTCTACAACACTCATTTTTTTTTATAAACATTTTTATAAGTATTATCAACCCTATAAGAGAGCTTATACCACCAACTAAGAATGGTAATTTTTCACCTATTGTGAATATAAAGCCTGCACCTAGAGAACCTATTATCATGCCTAAGGCTTTCGCAGAATTTTGCATCCCCATTATTTCACCATAATTATTATCCGACATTTTTACAATAATACTTTGATACATAGGTATAGCTAAAGAACTTCCTATTATAAATAATAATAAGAATATAGCACTTGTAACAAGGTTACTAGCCATACTTGCTAAAACCATAGATATTCCTGTTATAAAGAACATTGTCATTATTGTTTTGTTTAAATCAAACTTTTTTGCTATGTATGGATTTATAAATACATTCATACATAAAGCTACAACTCCAGCTATAGACATTATAAGCCCATTTACACTTGTTGGTAACTTTAATACAGATTCTACATAATAGCTGATTGTGGAGTTATACATTGTCGTAGTAATAGTTAAAAGTGTTATTACCATCATCATACTTGATAAAGTTGACTTAAAAGATAAGAGATTATTTTGTAGTTTTAAGTGACCAAATGATATTTTAATCTTGCCTTCCTTACAAAATTT
The DNA here is from genome assembly GCF_056171995.1 of Romboutsia sp. LXY-2. Classification (NCBI taxonomy): domain Bacteria; kingdom Bacillati; phylum Bacillota; class Clostridia; order Peptostreptococcales; family Peptostreptococcaceae; genus Romboutsia; species Romboutsia sp. LXY-2. The sequence goes on from NZ_JBKFGI010000014.1 coordinate 117,958, forward strand.
ATTATCTCTTATAACTAGCTTAATAATAACCGCAATTAATAAGCACAGCACAAATTGAGCTATGAATGAATATTTATAATTATTTTGACCTATTATTCCACCAATGAAAGATCCAACTGAGCTTCCTAGTGCCATAGTTGCTGTATGGAAAGATATAAACTTTACTCTATTTTTATCATCAGTTAAATCGGTTAGATATGCTATAGACGATGTTATAAAACTTACAGCTAATCCTCCTGCTAAAAGTCTAAAAAATAGTATTGATGTCGTATTTTGGCTTATTCCAAATCCTAACTGGCTAATACCATAACCTAGTACCCCAATAATAAGGAATTTTTTTCTTCCTTTATAATCTGATAAACTTCCCCATATAGGTGACATTATGTAGTTTGCTATAGCCATGAATGAAAATAATACGCCAAACATAAACGATGGTAACGATAATTCATTTATCAATCTTGGTGTTACAGGATGTGCCAAGTTAAAAGTTGACATGGTTATAAAATTAATTATAAGAATTGTATATGTTTTGTTCATATGTCCCTCCTTTTTAAACCCAACTTACATTATACATTAAGATAATGCATTATCATATTAACATTAGTATTATTTAGATTAGATTGCCTTTCACTTATATATTCTTAAAAATTCAAAAAAAAAAAGACTGTTTCCGATACAGTCTTCAAAAGGGGTTAATACTTAATAAAAATTTATGATGCTTTTACTTTTTGAAAGTCTTTAATGTCTTCGAGATTTATACTAACAACCTAATTAATTTTTTGGGGGGATTAATTAGATTGTTATCCAGAAAGAAGATACATCAATGGTCTTCTTTCTGGCTTAGTTATGTCATTCTGCCTTAGTTGCCATATATATGATCAAACTTGTTGTTATTATTTATATGATATAACTTGTTGTCTAATTATAATATAAGATATTTCTACAGCTTTCGCTATATTATAATTAAATTTTTATATAAAATTTTTTATTTATATCCGTTTTGTAGTTTTTTGAATATTTTTCATGTCTAATCATAATAATTTATTATACCTTAAATTACTTTTATAATAAAATATATAATATTTTTAAATTAATTTTATTGAGTAATAATTATTTTTTCGAAATTTATTATAATATGATTTGATATTAATTTTTCCTAGCAGTTATTTCTTTCACTCACCCAATTATTTTACATTTCACATCAAATTTATACCAATTAACCTATAAATTACTATAATAATATAAAAGGGGGGAACAAATATGATATTCAAACTAACCGAAGAAAATGCTTCAACTTTAAAGTCCGTTCTGGAAAATTTATACTCTTCTTATGGAAATATTGATGAGGTTATTATGCTAAGCTCTGTGGTAGATGAGATTATTTTACAAGAACAAACTTTTATACTAAGATATAATCGGGTAAATAATTTAACTAAAACTTAAATTTTAGTTATAAAAAGGAGTTAAATGTGATTGACTATGAATATTGCAATATGTGAAAATGAAAAATATCAAATTAACCAGATAAGTAGTTATGTTCAAGAATGGTCTCAAGAAAACAATGTAAATACTAATATACAATCCTTTTCTAGTGGTGAAAGTTTTTTATTTGAATGGGAGAACAATAAAAACTACGATGTTATTTTTTTAGATATTACAATGAACAAAATTTCTGGAATAGATGTTTCTAATATTGTAAGAGAAAAAGATAAAGAAGTTTCAATTATTTTTATTACAGCCACTGCTAGTTATGCTCTACACGGATATAACGTTGGTGCTTTGCAATATCTTTTAAAACCCTTAGATAAAAATAAATTTTTTCACTGCTTAGATATGGTTTCTAAAAATAGGATTATAAACAAAGATAATTTTATATTACTTGAATCCTATAAGAAAACCTTTAAGTTAGATTATTCATCCATAATATATTGCGTTATGTATTACCCTAATGTTCATATCTATACAACGAAAAATATGATAGAAGCTAAGATCAAGTTTACTAATCTAGAAGGATTATTATCCGACAAAGGTTTTATCAAACCTCATAGGTCTTACTTAGTAAATTTAGAACATGTACATATGATTGATAACAATCACCTTATATTAAATAATAATGATAAAATTCCTATAAGTAGGCTAAAAATAAAAGAAGTAAATAGAAAATTTATAGAATATTTCTCAAGTTAGGTCCACGTATATAAACGCAAAAACTAAAGCATCTTTGGATATTTCTTTTAATTTCAATTGTCTTATTTAATTGCACAATCTATAGAGAAATTTCTATTCGTGAAGTTTTATTTAGAGAAAATATATTGACACCATTAACATTTTTTTCAAATGAGTGTGATGAACAGTTGGGTTATTTAATATTATATATTTCCGCCCCTTTATTTATTGCATTTACGATTATTTTAATAATAATATACATTTTATCAGCCCACTTAGAGAAGTTATGTTCAAATTCTTTAAAAGGTGAGCAGCTTAGTTACATTGAGGAGTATAAAGATATTGCCTTATATGTATTCGATGAATTAAAAGCATTGAATCACGATAAAAAAACATATGAGCATTATGGTAAGTTTATTAGAATCTAAATCTTGAAAAAGATTTAATTAATTATATATAAGAATTAAATATTGAAACAAATAATCTTGAAAAAACAATTTATACAAACAATATTGTACTTGATAGCTTATTAAATTCTAAATTTAAATCTGCTAATGAAATAAATATTGAGATTATCTTAAATGTTAATCTATATAAATAAAAGACTATCGGCTAAATACCAATAGTCTTTTGTATTTTATTCATTAGATTTTAATGCATCAATCATATTTACTTTCTTCAATTTACGGTGCATCATTACCATTACTATAATCGAGAATAACAATGTTAGCATAATTGAGTAAATAAAGCTTCTCGGATAAATATACGGTGACATCATCATGTTATCCGACTCTGCTGTATTTAAAACAAACATATGAAGTACTTTGCCCATAAACATACCTACAAATATTCCTAATGCTGTTAATATAGAGTTTTCTCTTAAAATATACATAGTAACTTCATTATCATAGAATCCTAATACCTTAATAGTAGATAATTCTCTAATACGCTCAGATACGTTAATATTATTTAAGTTATATAATACTACAAGAGCTAATCCTCCTGCAGAAACAATCAATATAACTACAACAATATTTAATGTTTCCATAGTATCTTGTGACGTTGATGCTAAGTATGATGATAGAGTTACATTTATTACCTTATTACTTTCCATGAGCTTAGCTGCAATTTCATTTTCATCTTCTGTGTCTGCATCTAATCTTAATAATTGAGAATTATAATTTGGTTTTTCTCCGATTACTTCTTCATAATACTTTGGTGAAATATATAGTGAATGACTTAAATAACTTTCTATTATATTATCAATTTTAACAGTATAAGAGTTATTATTTTCATCAGTCATAGTAATTTCATCCCCAACTGATGCTCCTAATAATTTAGCTAGCTTTTCATTTATTATAACACCATCATCAGTAAGCTCATATTTTTCACTAGAAACTCTATCATTTAATAAAACAAATTTAGCTAATGATTTATTGTCCTCAGGTACAAATAAAGTTACATTTTGCTTATTCATACTTTCTTTGCTAAAGCTTACTATTTCTTGATGTATATTTAAACTACTATTATATTCTGGTAGCTCATTTAATAACTTATTATATTCTTCATTGTCTTTTTCACTAGACTCATCTTCAAAAGTTACAATAGCTTGGTAGCTCCATAATTTATTAAATTGCTTATCTGTAAGATCATTTATTGAATCTTGAAGTCCAAATCCAGTAACAATCATAGCTGCACATGCAGCGATACCAAATACTGTCATTATCATACGTTGTCTGTATCTAAATAAATTTCTACAAGTAACTTTTTGATTAAAGTTTAACCTTTTCCATAACGGTGTAATTCTTTCTAATAATATCTTCTTCCCTACCTTAGGAGCCTTAGGTCTCATCAGTGTAGATGGATGACTATTTAAATCGACCTTTAATACTACCATAGCAGCTCCAACAGTACATACTATTGATATTACTATACCTTGAATTATATATGCTGGATAATATACTACCTCTAAGCTTGGTAAAGTGTATTGAGTACTGTAAGCATTGTATATTACACTAGGGAATAAGTTATATCCTATAAGTACTCCTAATATGCTTCCTATAATACTTGCTAAAGATGCGTAAACTATATACTTTTTAGCTATTTCTATATTGTTATATCCTAGCGCCTTTAAAGTACCTATTTCTATTCTATTTTCTTCTACCATTCTTGCCATAGTAGTTAAGCAAATTAATATTGCTACTATAAAGAAGAACATAGGGAATACTGTTGCTATTGCAGATATACGTTTTACAACATCATTAAATTCTGAATATCCAGGGTTATCGTTTCTATCGAATACATAATATTTGCTGTTATCTATTTTATTAAGTTGCTCCTCAGCATCTTTAAGCTCTAACTTAGCATCTGTTAGTTTTAATTTATTTTCTTCGACTTCCTTTTCCCCATTAAGAAGTTCTATTTCTGAATCATCTAAAGCTTTTTTAGCTTTTTCTAATTCTTTTTTGCCTTCTATCTTACCTTTTTCCAATTCTTCTTTAGCTTTTGATAACTGAGTTTTCCCGGCTAATAGTTTATCTTTAGCATCTTTTATTTGAGATTGTGCATTGTTTATAGTCTGTAATTGTTTGTTATACTCCAGCTTACCTGATTGATATTTACTAAGTCCTGCTACTAAAGTTTCTAGGTTAGATATGTTAGCTTTAACATTTTTACTAACATTATCAACACCATTAGCTATACTAATTGCAATATTAGTTTGGCTAGGATTTTCTTCTAAATTCTTTATTAAGCTTTCGAAATCTTTTAGTCCTAATCTTAATATATTATTTTTCCAAGCTTGAATTTTATCACTTGGAATATTGTTTCCTTCTCCTATACTATTAACAGTATTTTTTATGTCATTTGAAAGATTATCATAAGATGTTACTAAAGAATTTAGATTTTTTATTGTATTATTTAATTCTTCTATACTTTGATTCGGGTCTACCCCTTGATTTATTAATCCCTGCTCAGCTTTATCTAATTCCAATTTAGCATTATCTAATTGTTCTTTAGCATTTTCTAGTACTTCACTTTGTTTTTCAAGTTCCTTCAAACCATCATTAAGCTTATTAGCATTTATAACAATTTGTGCTTCTCCGTCTTCAATCGACTTATTATAATCTTTTAGCGCTTTTTCGTATTGTTCTTTACCTTCTTGTAACTGTGTTTTACCATCATTAATTTTATTTTGTGCATTTATTAACTCTTGCTCGCCATTTTCTATTTCTTCATAACCTTTATCAATTTCTTCTTTTGCTTCTGATTTTACTTCTGTTATTCTATCTATAATTCGGTTTGAGTATAAATCTTCAAGATATTTATTATTTTTCTCCATTTTTTCTTTATACTCATCACTATATGCATCTACGTTTTCAACATTTTTGAATCTTACATAGATTTCAGTGTACACGTCCATAGAAATATCTTCTTTGTTTATTACAGCAAAGTAATCTATAGTTCCTTTTCCAACAGTAGTTGTACCCTTGCCTAGTTTCTCAATATACATAGGGCTTTTTACCATACCTACAATCTTAAAGCTTGTTGTTTTAAAGGATTTTATAGTATCTTCATCACCCTTTATAGTGTATGTGCCACCTATTTTCAACTTATTATTTTCTCTAAATGCTTGCTCATCTAAAGCTATCTCTCCACTATTTTCAGGAAGTCTACCTTCTACCACTACTAAATCATTTATAGGATTAGATTTTTCACTATCGTATTCCATAAATCTTACTACACTATTTACATTGGTTAGATTTGCATCTATAGTATGCGAACCATAATAATCTAAAACTTTATCACTATTTTTTAATAAATCTAAATCTCTATCATTTAAACCTAAGCTAGATACAATTTTGCTATCCATAAGGTTTTGTTTTTCATAAAAATTCTCGATAGAACTTTCCATATTAGGACTAGTAGCTTTTATTCCAGAATAGAATGCAACCCCTAAAAGGATTATTATTAATATTGATACAAATCTAGCTTTTGAAGAACTAATTTCTCTTATTATAGATTTTTTATATGCGCTATTTTTCACTTTTACTCACCTCTACCACTCTATATGCTCAACTGAAGTTGGATTAGGATTTATTTCAATGCTTCTTACTTTTGCATCATTTATCCTAATTACTCTATTTGCCATTGGAGCTAATGCAGAGTTATGAGTTATTACTACTACTGTTGTTCCTGTATTTTTACAAGTATCTTGCAGAGTTTTTAATATTTGCTTTCCTGTATTATAATCAAGTGCTCCAGTAGGTTCATCACAAAGTAGTAACTTTGGATTTTTAGCTATTGCCCTTGCTATTGCAACTCTTTGTTGTTCTCCTCCAGATAATTGAGCTGGAAAATTATCCATACGATTTTCTAAACCAACAAGTTTAAGAGTTTCATCTATATCTAAAGCATCAGGAGCTATTTGTGATGCTAGTTCAACGTTTTCTTTTGCTGTTAAGTTTTGTACTAAATTATAAAACTGAAAAACAAATCCTACATCATGTCTTCTATACTTAGTAAGTTGTTTTTGATTAAAGGTTGATATATCAACTCCATCAATTATTATTTTTCCTTCATCGCAACTGTCCATTCCACCAAGTATATTTAAAACCGTTGATTTTCCTGCTCCACTTGGACCAAGTATTATTACAAATTCACCTTGTTCTATGGAGAAGTTGATAGCATTATTGGCTATAATTGTACTTTCTCCCATTCTATATTTTTTGTATATATCAACCACTTTTATATATGACATTTGTACCTCCCATTTATGCTTTGTACAAGAGTCATTAAATAGACACATTGTATAATTAATGATATACTCCTAGTATAAATCAGAATATTAAATGTACACAATAACCAAATGTATACTCTATGTTATTAAGTATACATTTTTTATTATTTTGTTTAATTAATGATATATAAAAAAAATTTGATTATTTTTATTTTAATTAATATAAAAGGAGTGAATACTTTGGCTGGAGTTAAAGGCAACCGCAGAACTTTATATAGCAAGATGGTAATTAGAAATAGCTTAATAAAATTACTTCAAGATAATGAAATACATAATATTACTGTTACAGATATATGTAAAGAAGCAGATATTAACAGAGGTACCTTTTACAATTATTACAACGATCCTTTTGATTTACTTCAAAGTATTGAAGATGAATTATTTGATAAAATCCTTGAATATCTTAGTGAAGATTATTTAGAAGATAACAAAATTGATGTTTTGACTAAAATTTTTGAATTAGGTAAGGAAAATAAAGATTTATGTAAAATACTATTATTTAAACAGGGTGACAGCAGAATATTAAATCGTGTTTTATATATTATAGATAACCATGATATTATTAGATTTGATTCAAAGCTTAAATACTTAGATGAAAAAACCTTTAATTATATGACGAGATTTGCAATAACTGGTAGCATTGGCATTATTAAAGCTTGGCTTGAAAATGACTTAGCTGAAAGCCCTAGTGAGATAGCACATATCGTGGACAATATTACTAAACGCATATTTTTTATATAATAAAAAGGCTTATAAAACTATAAGCCTTTTATTTATTTTTTAATTTTTGTCATGAGTATATATCTGAAAACTCAATGTTACACTTTTCAATTTGAGTACTTTTTAATATTTCTTTATTTAAAGATAAATCTAAGTCTTCCTTAACTAAACTAATCGGCAACTCAAATGTAAAGTCTGAACCTTCTCCTAATTTACTATCTACGTATATCTTTCCACCTTGAAGTTCTACTAATGATTTTACTAAAGATAATCCTATTCCACTTCCTTCACATTTTCTGTTTAAGTAATTATCTAATTTCTTGAATCTATTAAATATAACATCTAGTTTATCTTCTGATATACCAAGTCCATTATCTTTTACTGATACTTTTACTATTTCATCACATACATAAACGTTAACATCTATACTTCCATTATTATCAGTGTTTTTGATTGCATTTGATAATAAGTTTAATACTATCCTTTCTATCTTATCTGGATCACAAGCTATTATTTTTTCTTCATAGTTTGTATCAAACGTTAAATCTATACCTTTATCCTTAACATATTGAGCTACTGATAAAGTAATATTTTCCACTATATCGACTATATTATAATTACCTAATTGTACATTATAATATCCAGAATCAATACTTGTAATATCAATAAGATTATTAACTAATCTAAGTAACCTGTATGAATTTTGCTTTATATAATTTATATGAGATTCTAAGTTTAAGCTGTCATCCCACTGTATCTTACCTTTATTTACATGACTTTGCATAAGTTGCATTGTTCCTAAGATAATGTTTAAAGGAGTTCTAAATTCATGAGAAATATTTGCAAAAAACTCATTTTTTAAACCTTCCATTTGAATAGCTTCTTCAAGTCTCTTTCTTTTTTCTTCTTGTTTTTTTACTTCCGTAATATCTCTCACTGTTATAATAAACTTTTCTTCATTTCTTAAAATTTTATAGTTTAACTCCACCCATTTAAAGCTTTTATCTTTACACATAAGTTGACTTACTATGTAACCTTCACTATCTTCGATACCTTTGATAATATTTCTATATTCATCTTTATAGTCTTTATGAACTAAATCTATGATATTCATACTTTTTAATTCGTCTTCAGACCATCCTAAATTTTTACTCCAATTACTATTAAAATGATTTATATCTCCCTTTAAATTCAATTTTGCAAGAAGATCTACCGATATATCTAAAAAATGTTCCAGCTCGTTTTCTATTCTTTTTCGCATATCAAATTCATTTTGTAACTCTTGAGATAATAATTGATTTTTAACCATTGCTGCAATATTTTCACATATAGACTTTATATAATCCAGCCTATTGAATTTTATGTTATTGCCTTTTAAAAATTTAAGTGATAATAGTCCTACAACATCATCATTTATAAAAATATTATACATACCTAAATATTCTATTTTATTTTGTATCATATAGTACCTTAATCTAAGATCATCAACATCATTAACATTTCTAAACAAATTCATATATTTAGCTTTGCTTAACTTTTCAAATTCAAATCTATCAGATTCTAGAATTCCTGTTGTAAATGGATATTGATTTTCAACCCCACAATCCACAGATAAATCAATAGATAAATCCTGCCTATTAACTAATACTATTGATACTCCGTCACATTCGAAGTAGTTAAGTATACTATCTCCAACATTCGTTAATAACTCTTCCATTGTATTTTTATTTTTTGCTTTAGCTAGTAATTTGTTCAAGTTATTTATTTCATGGTTATTAATATACATTTCATTTTCTAGCTTTCTTTGGAGAGTAATATCTTTTGTATATCCAATTATATACTCTACTTCGTCATTATTAATTACTGGTGCTTTATATACTTCCGTCCATAATTCTAAACCATCATAATTTGAATATGTTTCTGTAAGTTGATACTTTTTACTTTGAATTACTTCATTGTCCATTTCCTCAAATTTACTTGATAGTCCCTCATTCCAAAATGCTTCTGAAGTCTTGCCCAATGCACCATATTTACTAGAATTAAGTTTTTTTGCATATGACTCATTTACATATATATATTGCCCCTCATTATTTTTCATCCAGCAATCGAAAGGCATATTATCTAACATTTGATCTAATTGATTTATTTTATATGTTTTTTCAGTAATATCTTTTCCTACAAAAATTAATGATTTACTCCCTTTAAATTCATCTATTGTTATTTCACCATAAATAGATATTGTTTCTTCTTCTTTAGACCTTAAATCTAACTGAATTTTCTGGTTAAGTTTATGCTTTATAATTTTTAGTATTTCATCGTCATGTCTATCCCAAGTAATCTCTTGGATATTTATATTTTTTAGCTCTTCTAAAGAGTAGCTAAGCTTTTTCAAAAGCTCTTTATTACAAAATTGTACTCTTCCATTATAATCCAATATAATTATGTAATTGTCTACTATATTTAATATACCTTCCATTCGTCCCCCTATATATTTCAAGTTGATATATATGAAAAAACATTTTTAATCATCCTTATTCTATACTATATTAAACGTTTTGTACTTTTAAGTAAAGGACTTATAAAAATCACTTCTACTCTATAGTTTTTTCACATGTTTAATGCACAAAAAAGAACTAACTTACTGTCAGTTCTTTTTTTAACATACTTTAATATGATACGTATTTTTCTTATATTCACTTATCTATTTATTTTTCTTAATTCTTTGTATAAGCACATACCTACGACAACCATTGCACCTATATCTGCAATTGGCTGAGATAACCATACTCCATTAAGGCCGTAAATCTTAGGTATTATAAGTATCACAGGTATTAATATTGTAACTTGTCTTAATAAACTTAGCATCATCGATTTTTTTGCGCTTCCAATTGATTGGAAATATACTGTTCCTAGTATAGATACACCTATTGTAGGTAACGTTAATGAATAAATAGATATTCCATTAAGTGCTAATTCCATAAGTTCACTATCATTTGTAAATATTCTAATTAAAGCTTCAGGCCATAGTCTTGTAGCTACTAATCCTATTCCTAAAATTATTGTAGCAACTACTATAGCTAAAGATAATGCTTTTTTAGCACGATCATATTCCTTAGCTCCATAGTTATATGCAATAATTGTCTGCATCCCTTGACTTATACCAAATACAGGCATTAAGAAAAGTAAATTTATTGAGGTTATTGCTGTCATTGCACCTATAGCTAAATCTCCACCATAAGTCTTTAACACTCTGTTTGTTATTAAGTGTATAAATCCTGATGCAAGTTCCATAAATAATGGTGTTAATGCTATAATCACTATCATCTTCATTATTTTTTTATCTATTCTTACATTATTTAACCTTAGTTTTAAATTTGATTTACCTTTTGTAAAGTAATAAGTAGACCAAATAAAAATTATTAACTGGCACAATACAGTACCTATCGCTGCGCCTTTTATTCCCATATTAAATCCAAAGATAAATATTGGGTCAAATATTAAGTTTAAAATACAGCTAGTAATCATCATATTCGCGGCAAACTTAGGATTACCTTCTGCTCTTATGGCACTGTTTAAAGCAAACCCTGGTAAGTTAAACCATGCTCCAAATATTATTACACTCATGTATTCTCTTGCATAAGTTATTGTGTCTACACTTGCTCCAAATAAATAAAGTATATCATCTAAATAAAATAAACCTACTATAAACAATATAATACCCACTATTAATTCTAAAGCAAATGTGTTTCCTAATACTCTTTCAGCTTCTTCTTTATTACCTTCACCAAGCTTTATAGATATATTAGTACTTCCCCCAACTGCTATTGCCACACAAAAGGCTCCTAATATTGTAAATAGTGGCATGGTAACCCCTAGACCTGATATAGCAAGTGCTCCTACATCTTTTATAGAACCAATAAATGCTCTATCTACAGTGTTATATAAAGAGGTTACCATCATTGCAAGTATTGCAGGTACTGAATATTTTAATAATAACCGCCCAATATTTTCGTTTCTTAATTCTTCTTGTTTTTCCATAATGATCTCCTTTTCTAGCCGACCATATCATAAGTTAAGCATACAGGCTTATTATTTCTAGGGTCATTCACTATTTCTGCATCTATATTAAATAACTCTCTTAAATTTTCTTTTGTAAAAACTTGTGATGGCTCACCTTCACAAATTACTTTTCCACTTTTAACACCTATCATATGATCAGCAAATCTTGCTGCATTGTTTAGCTCATGTATTACCATTACGATAGTTGTTCCTTGCTTTCGGTTTAGTTCTTCAAGTAACTTTAATACTTCTAATTGGTGAGCAAGATCTAGATATGTTGTTGGCTCATCAAGTATAAGTATGTCTGTCTGTTGAGCAAGGGCCATTGCAATCCAAGCTCTTTGTCTTTGACCTCCTGATAAAGCTTCCATTGGTCTATCTCTAAATTCTTCTATTCCTGTTGATTTTAACGCCCATGTAACTATATCATTATCGTCTTTCTTCATCTTTCCAAAGCCCTTTTGATGAGGGAATCTTCCATAAGCTATCAATTCTTCTACAGTTAATCCTGCTGGAGCTTGAGGACTTTGTGGAAGAACTGCCATAGTCTTTGCCAATTCTTTCGGACTCTGTTCTTTAATATTAATATTATTCACAAGTATATCACCGCTTTTAGGCTGTATAATCCTTGCAATAGTTTTTAATATTGTTGATTTTCCACAACCATTAGATCCTATTATTGTAGTAATTTTACCCTTAGGTATATCTAAGTTTAAATCTTTAACTATATTTAAATTTCCATAAGAAATGTTTAAATTTCTAGTGCTTATTGAACTCATATTATTCTCCTTCAAAAATTATTTTACATTTCATTTATCTAAAAATTATTATTCTGCTAACATTAAGTAAATAAAATAAGGAACTCCTATTACCGCAACAACTATACCTACTGGAATTTCCATAGGTGCTATTAAATTCCTTGCTATAGTGTCTGATACTAAAAGTATTACACTTCCTACAAGTGCTGCTGTAGGGATTAATCTTTTATGTTTTGGTCCTACTAATTTTCTAGCTATGTGAGGAGCTACTAATCCTAAAAATCCTATACTTCCTGCTACAGAAGTTGCAACCCCTGCTAAAATCACTGAATATACTATTAATTTTCTTCTCTCTTTTTCAACTTCCACACCTAATCCTGTGGCTACTTCATCCCCTAAATTTAATGCATCTAAATATCTTGATTTATACATAGTTAATAGTGTAAATATTATTATAAAAGGTAAAATTGCTAATACATATTTCCAACTTGCTCCCCATATACTTCCATTGGTCCACGCCATTACTCTATTAAATTCTTGAGTAGTAAATCTTAGTTGGAATATTGTCAGTAATGAAGTAAAAGCTATATTTACACCAATACCTACTAATAGTAGCCTCGATGAATTTATACCATTTTTCCAAGCTAGTACATATATTAAAAATGCACCAAATATTGCTCCAGTAAGGGCAACGATAGGCATTGTGAATATAGTAAGATTACTTATACCGTCATAAACATTTCCATTCATAAAGTATATGTATACTACTACAAATAAAGCCGCCCCTGAATTTATACCCAAAATTCCCGAATCTGCTAAATCATTTTTTGTAACTCCCTGTAATATAGTACCTGCTACTGCAAGTGCAGTACCTACAAGTATTCCAATTACTATTCTTGGTAGCCTTAGCTTAAATATTGCTATTTTGTGAGCTTTAGAGCCTTGTCCAAGTAATGTACTTATAACTTCTGATGGTGTAATTGATAAAGACCCCATATTTAAGCTTACTAAGAATGTTGCAAATATTAGTAAAATCAGAATACCTATTACTATAATAAATTTTTTATTTTTATCTATCTTCATAATTATCTTGCGTCCTTTCTAACAAGGTATATAAACATAGGAACTCCTAAAAGCGCTGTTAAAGATCCTATTGGTGTCTCGTATGGAGGATTTATTACTCTTGCTAATATATCACTATATACAAGTAGTACAGATCCTAATATCATAGAACTTGGTATTATGTATCTATAATCAGCTCCTACTATTGATTTTGCAATTTGAGGAACTATTAATCCTACAAATACTATGTTACCTGCTACTGAAACAGATGCACCTGTTAAGAGTATTACTAGTATAATACTTACAAGTCTTACTGCATTTGTTCTCGTTCCTAATCCTATTGCTACTTCTTCTCCTAAACTTAATATAGTTATTTTAGGAGATAAAATCATAGCTCCTAAAAAAGCTATACCTCCAACTATAACTAAAAACTTAACACCTTCCCACTTTGCACTAACTAGTCCTCCTGATATCCAAAAGCTTAGTTGTTGTGATAAGTTAAAATACATTGATATTCCCATAGCTAAAGATATAAGCAAAGTACCTAATGCTGTCCCTGCAAGGGCAAGCTTTACTGGATCAACTTTTCTAGCAGACCTTGAACTTATAAAATATACTAAAAGTCCACTAATACTAGCTCCCATAAAAGCAAATATCATAAGTCCAAAACTTCCTATTACAAGCTTTGGATAAATTCTTTGTAATACAAACGCTACCGCTATCATGAATGTAGCACCTTGTGTAATACCCATAACAGATGGTTCTGCTATTGGGTTTCTAGTTATACCTTGCATTATCGCACCAGCTACAGCTAAAAATCCACCTACTAATGCTGCCACAACTGCTCTCGGTATTCTAACATCTCTTATTATTTTTGTATTTATATCATTGCTATCAGTAATAATACTTTGAACTATCGTTGTAAAATTTATATCTTTTGCTCCTAACGAAACAGAAGCAATTATTCCAAATACTAGCAACATTATTCCAATAAGCATAAATGAATAAGCTACAGTTTTTCTATTAAATTTCTTCATATCTTCTCCTTAGTATTTAAAAACAAATAGTAGGTGTTAAAAGTAACCTCACTTTTCCCACCTACTATCCATCTAAATTATTTTATTAATTCTGCTTTTAATGATTCTAATATTAATTCTCTTCCTATTGGGTTGTATGCTTGGCTGAAGTAAGGACTTGCATCAAGTATTGTTACATTGCCTTCTTTAACAGCTCTCATTTCAGCCCAAACTGAGCTATTTGCTAAGTCTGATTTATCTGATTCAGTTGCAATAACTATTATATGGTCTGCATCTATTTCAGCTAAACCTTCCATAGTAACAGTAGGTAAAGTTATACTATCTTGCTTTGGCATATTTTCTGGTTGCTTAAGTCCCATATCTTCTTTTAATACTGTTCCTATACCACCTTCAGTGAATACCATAAATTGACCCGATGAAGCTAAAACTGTTAAATAAGTTTTATCTCCATTAGCATTATTTATTTCTTCACCTATTTCTTTTGCTTTTGCATAATAGTCATTTAACCATTTTTCAGCATCTTTTTCTTGTCCGAAAAGTTCAGCAACATCTGTAAATTTAGCTTCCCAATCATTTGATTGATCTTCTAACATAACTACTGGAGCTATTTCTTTTAATTGATCATATATTTTCTCTTGTCTTGGTGCCATTATTATTAAATCTGGTTCTGCTTCCAATATTGCTTCGATATCCATTGTATCCATCATAGAGTGACCTACTACTTTCGCGTCTCCTAGTTGTTCTTTGATATATGATGGAACAGAATCTGTTTCGTATGAATCTACGTTTGCTGTAGCTACCGGAGTATGTCCAAGTAATACTAACTCTTCACTACTTCCTGATATATCTACTATTTTTTTAGGATTAGCTGGTATCTCAACTTCTCCTTTAACTGTTTCTACTATTCTTGTTTCTTTTGATTTATTATTATCTTCATTATTAGCATTTGATGAACATCCTACAACCAAAAGTGCCGCAACGGTTAATCCTATTAACGCTAATGACTTTATTCTTTTCATGGTTTTTCCTCCTGCATTGTTATGTATAATCATTATCTTTAGTTATTGATAATCGTTATTAATTAATTTATATTCTTATTATATCATGAAGTTTTATTGCGTCAATATTTTTTTATAAAAAACAAATATTTTTATAAAAATAATTTTTTAAAATTATTTTGTCGAATATACTTATATACTTTTATAAACTAAATAAAGGACTAATCTATAATATAGATAGCCCTTTATTCTTAAATATTACATTAAATCTTTTATAATTTTTTCTAATTTCTCTGGTTCGCAAGTAGGATCAAATCTACCAACCACCTTACCATTTCTATTCACTAGAAACTTTGTGAAGTTCCACTTTATATCGTCTCCACTAGTATTAAATCCTTAACTTCTCCATCTTTTAATACTATCATTATTGTAGTATTTTTTATTTTTCAATTAAATATTTTCATATTATTAAATTTAATCAAATTTAATTTAATCAAATTGATTTAGTTATTGTTTTGAGTCAAATTCCATACAGAATTTAACCCATATTCTTATACACATACTAATCTAACATATTTAATAAATTATCCAACTGTGCTTTTATACATTGTAAGTCTATTTGATTACCTTGGCACATATTAAACATTTTTTCTGGAACGTCCACTATTTCCTCTTTTAGTAATCTACCTTTTTCTGTTAACTCAACAGTAACTAATCTATCATCTTCTTTATTTCTATATTTAGTTACCAATTCCATAGATTCTAATTTTTTAACTACAGGTGTTAAGGTTCCTGAGTCTAAGTGTAGCTTTTTCCCTAGTTCTTTAAATATTATTTTTTCATCTTCCCACATTACAAGCATTGCAATATATTGTGTATATGTTAAATTGTATTTATCAAGTAATGGCTTATATAACTTTATTACTTCTCTTGATAAAGCATATAATGAAAAACATAATTGATTATCCAATTTTATCTTATCGTATTTATCCATATAAACATCTCCAATTATGATTTTTTTAAATTTAATTTAATTCAACTAATCTACAATTTATTATAATTACTATTGTTATTATTGTCAATTATTTTTATTTATATTTTATTTTTAATATAAAAACTCATATCAAATTTGATATGAGTTTTAAATATTAGTCTTTAAATATTGTATTTTCAGTTTTCCATTGTAATAACTTTATATATAACCAAAGTCCGTATATACCAAATGTTACTATTGTTAATACCCACCATTTAATATAGTGTAAGAATAAACTTGAACCAGTACCAACGAACTCTAACCTTCTTCCTTCTATTACTGTATTTTCAGCTTCCCACTTATATTTTATACACATTGCCCATGGTGTAGCTAATCCAAAAGTGAATACAGTTGCTAACCACGCTAATATATTAACTCCAATAAGTCCTAATAATTTACCTTCAAATCTTGATTGCATCTTTCCCCTCCTAAGTCATGTGATATTCTGACATTATAAGTAATATTAATTATCTTTTTAACTCCTTTTCATATCACTTATTATAAAACTAAATATTCTTTCCATCCATATATTTATATTACTTTTTTCTAACATTTTTGTAATGTTATGATTATTCAATTGAAATGAAGTTATTTAAATAAGTTTTTATAAGACTAACTAATGTTAATGACCTGTTTATACCTAGATACTTTCCTAATACAAGTCCCATTACTATACCAATGATTAGTGTGTTTGCAGAGCTAAAATCTAAACTTACTCTTAAATATATAAAAAAAGAGGATCAAAAATCTGATCCTCTTTTATCCTAAATATTCTAATACTTCGCCTACATTTTTATCTGTTTTTACTTTGTCGTAAACTCTTTCTATTATACCATTTTCATCTATTACATAAGTAGTTCTAACTACTCCCATACTTACTTTTCCATATAGCTTCTTTTCTTGCCATACATCATAAGCCTTTATAGCTTCAAGTTCTGGATCTGATAATAATATAAATGGTAATTCATTTTTTAGTGCAAACTTTTCGTGAGATTTCACACTATCTTTACTTATTCCTATAACTACTACATCCTTAGATTTAAATTCTTCATAGTTATCCCTAAATGAACAAGCTTGCTTTGTACATCCTGGAGTATTATCTCTTGGATAAAAATACAATACTACTTTTTTATTTTTAAAGTCTGATAAACTTACTAAATTTCCGTCTTTATCTTGTAATTTAAATTCCGGTGCTTTTACTCCTACCTCTAACATAGTTTTTCTCCTTTGCTCCCTATTTATATTACATATTATACCAAGTTTTTTTAGTTTTAAACTTTTTGTTACCAATGTTATTTTAGTTTTGTACTAAAATTCTTCCTTAAGTGTATAACTCTCATTAGCACTATCTTTTGGCATAACCTTAAATAATAATATAGATGAGAATACTAACATAACTACATCTGTTATAGGTTGAGCATATATGAATCCTGAGAATCCAAATAATTTATTTAATATTACTAAAAGAGGCATATATAATATTCCTTGTCTTGATATTGATAATACAAATGCCACAACAACTTTACCCATAGACTGAGCAGATGTTGTAGATATCATCTGACCACCAACAAAAGGTAATGATATTATTAATGCTCTAAGTATAGTAGCACCTTTATCTATAACTTCTGCATCACTTGCAAATACTCCTATTAATGAGCTAGCAAACACACCAAATGTTAACGCTAATCCTAATCCTATTATAGATGTTATTACTATACCTTTTTTAATTATTTCTTTAACTCTAGATATATTTCCCGCTCCATAGTTGTATCCAACTAAAGGCTGACATCCAGCAGAGAATCCCATAAATACAAATGTACCTATAGTCATTATCTTCATCGCAACACCCATACCTGCAACAGTTAAAGTTCCATAACTAACAGCTATATTATTAGCAATAACAGTAGCAGCTCCCATTAACATTTGGTTTAATGAACCTGGAACACCTATTGTAAATATTTCTTTAAATATATTTTTATCGTACTTAAATTTCTTTAAATTTATTTTTAAAGTAGTTTTACCACTTAAATATGCATATGTGAAATAAATTAATGTTGATAACTGACCTATTACAGTAGCTATTGCAGCACCAGTTATTTCAAGCTTAAATCCAAATATTAATATTGGGTCTAAAACTATATTTAATATAGTACCTAACATAAGACCTATAACTGATTGCATTATATTACCTTCTGAACGAAGAAGTTGACCTAGGGCATAACTACACATAACAGGTATTGCACCTATAAACATTATAACAATATATCTGTAAGTATAATCATAAGTAGCATCAGTTGCCCCTAGACCTACTGTTATCGTAGGCGACATGATTATACCACCTATCATAACTATGATACTCATAATTATTAAAAGACCTGTTGCTATTGATATTGTTTTATTAGCTTCTTCATAATCTTTGTTACCTAAACATCTTGATATATATGAAGAAGAACCTAGTCCTACAATACTTGCTATTGCCATTAACATCATAAACACTGGTAATGATATATTAGCTGCTGCCAACTGATTAGGATCATTTAACTTTCCTATAAAGAAAGTATCTACTAAATTATATAAAACTTGAATCATCATACCCATTACCATAGGTATAGATAATTTTAATATTGCTTTTGAAACTGGTTCATCTCTTAAAACTCTTATTTTTTTATCGTCCATATTCTCCTCCTATTTATGAGCTCTTTTATTTTTCATACAGAACTTTGATAATACTTTTAATGCTTTATTTACTTCTTCTTTTTCATTTTCTTCTATACTATTAAACATATCGTTTATGCTTTTGTATAAATTTTCTTCTAACATAACTGCCATTTGTATTCCTTTCTCAGTTAGTTCTAAATTAGTAGATCTTTTATCCTTTTCATCTTTGACTTTTAATATGTATCCATTATCTATTAAAATATCAACAGATGTTGTAAAAGCTCCTTTTTGAATACCTATATAAGAATTAATTTTACTCATCTTTCTATGTTCATGCTTATATACAAATAATAAAATTTTTGCATGTGTTTCATTAAGATTAGAGTCTAATTCTTTTATTGAGGAATATCCAAATATTCCTTTTGTAAAATGGTGTATAACCATTAAGTTTTCAATAAAGTCTAAGTTTTTCATTAGTTCACCTTCCATTTTAGTTTTATTTAAAACTATTATGTATTTATTATATACCACGATCTATAGAAGTTAAACAAAAAGTTTTATTTAAAACTATTTTCATTTTATGTTACTATCATGTTTTGATTTTAAATTTAATAAAATTTTATAATACATCCATCTTATATATGGGTATATTAGTAGTAGTATTGGATTTACTGAAATAAAAATAAATATATAGAGAGAGGAAATCTAAAATGAAAATATATACTAAAACAGGGGATAAAGGCCAGACTTCACTTTTTGACGGAACTAGAGTTGATAAAGATAATATAAGAGTAGAGTCTTATGGCAATTTAGATGAACTAAATTCGTATATAGGGCTTTGTACAAATTATGCTAGTAATGAAGATAAAAATATTTTAAGAAATATACAAATAAAGCTATTTGCAATTTCTGCAGAACTTGCTACTAAAGACTACAATAGCTATGAAAATAAAGTAAATGAAAAAGACGTAATTGAATTGGAAGATATAATAGATTCTTACATAGAAAAAATAGATAAAATGGATGCCTTCATAGTCCCTGGTACTAGTCTTATTTCTGCAAACCTTCATATCGCAAGAACTATTTGTAGGAAATCAGAAAGAAGGATTTTAACTTTAAGCAAAATAGAACCTGTTAATCCTTTTTTATTAAAATATATAAACAGACTTTCTGATGTTATTTACGCTATTGCTAGATACAATGAGAAAGAGTTAATATATATTAAATATTAGTATTATATATAAACTAAACAAAAATTGATTCTTAGTATAGAATTTTTAATATGACCATAAAAATAAGGGCTTATACATTACGAAGTTAACTTCTATAATATATTAAGCCCTTATTTTTATATTTATTAATTCGAATACTATGCAATTACTTCATTCATAAAAGCATTTGTATGTTTAATCACCTTATATTTTCTATCTATTATGAATATAGTTATTAATTCTGATATAGCCATACTAATCCAGATACCATTTTCTCCAAATAATTTAGAGGAAATTATTAAAACGATAGGTAACACTATTATTGACCTCATTGCACATATTAAGTTTGCGAACTTAGTTATATCCATTGCTTGATAATACATAATAGTAGTTAGATTTTTACCTATAAATAAGTACGCTAAATTATTTATATTAACCGCTTTATAAGTTATATCAACTAATTGCTGATCCTTGGTGAATACGCCTATAATTTCTTTACCAAATACAAGACATAAGGCTATAAATACAATACTTACTATTAATGATGTTTTATTAGATAGCTTATAAACTTCTAGCATTTTTTTGCTATCCTTAGAACCATAATTGTAGCTTATTAGTGGTTGAGCTCCTAGTGTAATCCCTAAAAGTATAAAATAAATATTAGTAGTAATATAATTTACTATTGCATATGCGGATATTCCTATATCACCAATATTTCTTGCTATTACTATATTATGAATAAATATTATAATTGAAAAAGCTGCTTCTGCAAAGAATGAAGGTATCCCTACTCTCAATACCTCTACTATTGTTTCCATCTCTATTTTTTGTTTTCCAAAAGTTAATTTTCCTTTTTTTAATATAAAGTGTGGTAATGCTATTAATAATGTAACAGTCTGACCTAAACCTGTAGCAATTGCAGCACTTTTTATTCCTAAGCCTAATACGAATATAAAAATATAGTTTAATATTATATTACTTATTGTTCCACATACAGTTGCAACCATTGCAAGCTTTGGTTTGTTATCATTTCTAAGAAAACTACTATACGCTATTCCTAATAAATTAGGTAAACAGAATATTGAGTAATATACTAAGTACTCTGTTGCTAAAGGTGATATTATATCTGTAGCCCCCATTGCCTTTACTATTGGGTTTGCAAATATAATACAAATAATACTTAACCCTAAACTAAGTACAATTAGCATAATAGTAACCTGTCTAAATATACTTACTGCTTTGTCTTCTTCATTGGCTCCAAAATGTTTAGATATTAATGCTCCTCCGCCTACTGCAATCATAGTTGCTAATCCAAAAAATATTATAGCAATAGGCATTACAATTCCAATGGCTGCAAGAGCATTATCGCCTACTCCATTACCTAGAAATATTCCATCTATAATTGAATTAAGTGAAGCTACGCACATAGCTACAGCTGATGGTATTGCGTATCCTAAAAATTGTTTAGTCATATGTTGCCTCCTTCTAATGTGACCTAAATCTCTTAACCCTAAAAAAATAATAAACCCTCCAGTAAGGTGAGGGTCAATATTTTTTTAATTCATTTTTTAAGAATATCAATTTTTACCAAACTTTTCTCTTTTAGATTTTCATCCATTTTACTGAGAATCCAAGTCTCATTAAAATCTCCAACTACTTTAATATTATTCTCCTTTATGTAATCTAATAAAATATTGTAGTATTTTATACTTTCATATAAACCGCCTTCAAAGATTATTGTTATATAGTCACCTTCCGGTAAATAACTTATGTTGTAATTTTTTTTTGTAAACGCCTTAAAACCTTTATATACAACTTTTTGGTTATTTTTTAAATCTTCATAAGACACTGTACACCCTAATTTAATATAAACTTCATCACCTTTTTTTTCTAGGTCTAATATTACATCTCTTAAGTTTAAATCTAACTCTTGTATATTACTTGAGATAACATCATAATTAATATATTTTCGTTCTTTATTATGAATTATAAATACTTTTTCTAGTCCATACTCAATATTTTGAGAAATCTCCTTATCAAGATCGTCTAAGTAGTTTTTTATAGTAGTTAACTCTTGTATCTTATCTTCTAATTTATTAGATTGGGTTTTTATATTTTCTAAAATAAACTCCATAGAATTTTTTGAACCCAAAATTCCTTTAATTATATCTAAGGACATTCCTGTAGCTTTAAACTGCTTTATCAAATCAATTATTACAAATTGCTCTATTGAATAATATCTATATCTATTCTCTTCATTTACATATGCTGGTTTTAATAATCCTATTTCATCATAGTATCTTAGTGTTTTTAAGGAGATATTAAAGAATTTTGATATTTCTCCAATGGTAAAGTATGTAGCCATAATCTGCTCCTTTTAAGTATTTTCCTAATATAATATTTTACACTAAATTCCCAAGTAAAAACCTTATAATTTTTTATATCGCAAAAAAGTAAGTTAGATGAAATATTAATTAATTCATCTAACTTACTTTTTGAGTATATCTTTAATTATTCTTAAGTATGCATTACTTCGAAAATACAGTTCTTAATATATTTAAAATTTCTAATCCTATTTCCATATTAGATTTAATATTGTCCTTAGTAACTATAAAATCAGCAGTAGCATCAGTCATTACCTCTGTAACATCTTTCATATTTTCACTAACATCATTAAAGTTAGATACAACCTTAGGAAGATTCACTAATGACCTATGTATTGAATCTTTATTCTCAACCATAAATTCATTTGATATTTTCACTAATCTATTAATATTATTCAATGTCATTATTAAATATACTACAGCTACACATCCTAGTAATGCTAATATAAAATATATTATATTTAAATCTATGTACATATTAAACCTCTTCTATATTGTCTAGTTCATCTATATCATCTATATTTTCAACTAATGCTAGTGGTTCAATCTCTATTATTTCACTTTCATTTTGTTGATTTCTTCTTGACTCTAAATATTCTTTTATTTTTATTTTAGATTCATTTACTTTGCTTTTGGTAATATCTATATTATCATTTATTGTTTCTTTAGCTTTTATAGATCTTTCTTTTATATCATCTCTAGTTTCTTTTCCTGACTTAGGAGCTAATAATATACCTGTAGCTGCTCCTGCTATTGCTCCTGCTGCTATACCAAAAGTTGCAATTCCAACTTTTTTATTTCTATCTTTTCTTCTTTGTTGAATTTTTTTATCTTCTATCTTTTTTAATAAGCTCATATAATCCACCCTCTCCTATGAATACATTTTAAGTAACATGTGTTGATTATTTTATATATAATTATATTCCTTTGGAATAAATTAACAATAATCAAAAATACGATTTTTGTTGATTATTCCTTATATTTTTACAAATTATTACATAGTATTATAGTTTCCTTATACGTAAAAAAGGATGCTACATTAAGTAACACCCCTCATTATTATACTGCTTCTGCTTCCTCAAATATTTCTATTTCATCATTAGAAGAATATTTTTTAAGATCTTTGATTAAAACTATACCTGTTATCACACAAGATAGTATATCTGATGTTGGTTGTGCATACCAAACTCCATCTAGTCCGAAAAACTTAGGTAATATTAAAGCCATAGGAATCAGTAATATAACTTGTCTTAATAAACTTAAAACTATGGCTATTTTTGCATTTCCAGTTGACTGTACATAGTTAGTACCTACTATTGATATACCTATTATTGGTAGTGCAAATAGGTACTTTCTTAATCCGTTTATAGTTATACTCATAAGCTCTGCATCTCTATTAAACATACCCACTAAAATATGAGGTGCATATTGTACAAACACTGCCCCTACTACAAGTACTGCTGATGTAGCTAATAGGGTTATTTTAAAAGCTTGCTTCGCTCTTGCATACTTTTTAGCACCAAAGTTGAATCCTACTATAGGTTGCATTGCTTGAACAAATCCAAAAGCAGGCATTACAAATATCATAGTTATTGAGTTTATAGTAGCCATAGCTCCTATTGCTAAATCCCCTCCATAAACTTTAAGAGAATTATTAACTGTAACTTGAACTAAACTATTAGCTATCTGCATTGCAAATGGTGCTGCTCCTATTGCAAATATTATTGATACTATCTTCTTATCTAATTTTAAATAGGCTTTATCAAATCTAACATTTGATTTTCCTCTTGTATAATATAAAAGTCCCCATATTGCAGTAAGCCCTTGAGAAATTATAGTGGCTAAAGCCGCCCCTTGTATCCCCATATTAAATCCAAATATAAATAATGCGTCTAGTATTATGTTAGTAAAGCATCCCGTAGCCATAATAATAGCTGAAAGCTTTGGATTTCCGTCTCCTCTTACTAAGTTACTAAACATCATTGCCATTAAACTAAATACTGTACCTACTAATATTATTCTAGTGTAAGATTTAGCGTACATTAGCGTTCCTTCACTTGCACCAAATATCATAAGTATTTGATCTAAGAATATCGTTCCAATAACAGTAAGTAATATTCCAAGTACTACAGCTAAAGTTATTGCATTTCCTAGATTTTTTTCCGCATCTTTTCTATTTCCTTCTCCTAGTCTTATAGATATATTAGTTGTAGCACCTATACCTACAAGTGTACCGAATGCCATTATAATAGTTGTTATTGGTAAAGTTACACCGAGACCTGTTATAGCCATTGGACCAGCTCCAGGTATGTTTCCTATAAACATCCTATCAACAACATTGTAAAGTGCATTTACCATCATTCCTATGATTGCGGGTACTGAGTATTGTATAAGTAGTTTACTTATACTTTCTGTACCTAAAACATTATTACCATTGTTCATATTTTACCTCGTATTCTATTTATTTCCACCTACTTTTTCTGGTAGATTGTTTGACACATGTAAAGTCTCATTTATTTCTTTTTTATTCTCATCAAATACACCACTTAAATCTATGGTGAATTCACTATTTCTTAGTTTTCTTATATTCTCATATAATCTATAAATTTGATTACCTATTTCTTTATCATAATTAAGATTTTCTTTACACATACATATTCCGCCTTTCATTAGTTGCAGGCGCAACTATTATAGTTTATCATAATGTAGTTCCCCATGCAACTACTTGTATCCAAATATTTATCGTTATATTTTTATCCAACGTTCGTTTTCTTACTTAAGATTGGTGTTTTATTACCATATGATTATAAAAGCTATACCCTGACTGTGACCCATTATAAATTCCTAATACGTAAAAAAGAAATTGCTAATTATTAAAATTTAGCAATTTCAGTTTTCACGCTACTTTTTGATTTTAATATGTTTCTATATTACAAATTTAAATATAGATAAAAAATGGCATAAACTTCCTAAAAGAATGAATATATGAAATATCTCATGATAACCTAGATGCTTAAAGTCCAATGCTTTAGGTTTAACTCCATATATTACAGCTCCTATAGTATAGAAAATACCACCTAATACTAATAAAAACATTCCACCTGCTGATATTGAATTTGATAATGGCTTTATCATAACTACCGATATCCATCCCATACCTACATAAATCGATGTAGATATCCATCTAGGACAGTTAAACCATATCATTTTAAATAATACACCACATATTGCTATTGCAACTATTACACCAAATAATAGCCATCCTTTTTCTCCATTTAATGCTATTAGGCAATATGGAGTATAAGATCCTGCTATAAGAATAAAAATCATAGAGTGATCTATTTTTCTTAGAAAAGCAATTACTTTGTCAGATGCAACTACTAAGTGATATGTAGCTGAAGCGCTATAAAGTAAAATCAAACTAATTCCAAATATAATAACCGATGCCATATCTACCACAGATGGACCAGTTAGTGTAGTTTTTATAACCATGGCCAAAAGTCCTATAAATGAAAGAACCGCTCCTCCTAAATGTGTAAACCCATTTATAGGCTCTCTAATATATGTTTTCATAAGGTACCTCCTAGATAATTATTATTTATTTAAATTCCATCAAGTATAATATTTTGTAAGTAGTTTTTTCGTCGTATAATTATTTATAAAAACATAATTACATTAGTTATATATTCAATATGTAATTTTACACTCCCGCACAGTCGGTCGTCCGACCGACCACAGATTAATTGTATCTTTCTTTAATATAAAAGTCAACCAATAATAATAAAAGCCCATTATGAAATTTCATAATGGGCTTTTATTATTATTGGCGTTATCTAACTTAAGAAACAATATGGTATAAATTCTAATGGACTCATTACAGTTCCTACGAATACTGATGTAAATAACATCGATGAACTAAATGCATTTGCACAGTAACCAGCTATAAATGTAGATCCAAATATATTTATGCTATTCTTTATTTTCCTTCAAAAATTCTCTACCCTTCTCAGTTATAATAGTTCCACCACGGCCAGCTAAAACTTTTACAAACTCAAAATTTTGTAACTCTAGAAGAATACTTCTTATTTGCTGTTCTGTTAAAAATATATCTTCCTTTAAAGCATATTCATAAATTCTTCTTCTACCTATTCTTTCTTTAAGGTTGTACGCTTGATTTATTTTTTCTAATACATAAATATAGTCATTTAGATCTCTTTTAAAGTTTATATTTTGTCGTAATTTATTTGCTTCTATTTTTTTAGGACATTGATTGTTAGTTTTTGGAGAGTCTAAAATATAATCAGGTAAATCTGATACATCTATGATACTCTTGTCTGCATAAGAACAATATTCAACCAAGTTTCTTAGCTCTCTTATATTACCTTCCCAGTGATATCTTTTGAATATATCCACTACTTCAGGCGATAACTTAAAATGTACATCTAAGTTTTTCTTAAAAGAATCTAAAATTAAAAATAAGTCATCTATACGATCTCTAAGTGGGCTAACTTTCAATGGTAAGACATTTAATCTATAAAATAAATCTTTCCTAAATTTATTTTCACAAACTAATTTTTTTAAATCCCTATTTGTAGCAGCTATTATTCTTATATCTAGATCTATAACCTTATCAGATCCGACTCTTCTGATTTCTCTTTCTTGTATAACCCTAAGCAATGTTGCCTGAGAATTCAAATCCATTTCTCCTATTTCATCTAAAAATATAGTTCCGTGGTTGGCTAATTCAAATAGACCTTTCTTTCCACCCTTTTTAGCGCCAGTAAAAGCACCTTCTTCATATCCAAAAAGCTCACTTTGAAGTAATGCTTCTTGGAAAGTACTACAGTTCACGGCTACAAAAGGTCCTTGTCTTCTTGACGAAGCACTATGTATAGATTGAGCAAATAATTCTTTTCCCGTACCACTTTCACCAATTATTAGTATAGAAGAATTTGATTGAGCCATTTTGTTGGCAATTCTTTTAGTATTTGATATTTCTTTACTACAACCTATTATATCATCAAAATTATATTTGCTTACATTTCCTGATTTCATAAGTTGAGCTCTAAGTTTTGCTTGTTTCTTTTCTGCTTCATAAAACTTAACTAGCTTTATTATATAGCCACTAAAATTATTTGTATCTGTATATCTTATTTCGAAATTTATATCTATATTATTTACCTTAACAAGTTTTTGTAAGTTTGTATTTTCTATATCTTTTATTTTCTTAAAATCAAAAGATTTTATATAATCGCTAATATATTTACCAATCATTTCATTGTCATTGATACCTAATATCTCTCTTGCAGCATGAGTGTAGAATTTTACAATTCCATCTTCATTTAAACATACTATTCCTTCATCAATAGAATATAATAAAACATCAAACATATTTTCCAATTTAGTTTGACTTACTAAAAGCTTTTGTGCAATGTAGCTAGTCGGAACAATCTTATCGATAAACTTATTTAATAAGTCTTCCTTAATCAAATGTTCTAGATTTAACTTAATAGCTATATCAGCGATACATCCTAAGTCTATTATTCTATATCCAAGGTCTATAATCTCACTATTGTAAGATTCTATTAAAATTTTTTCTCCTGGTGTTAATACTACAGAATTAGGTAAAATATTATCAGAACCAGGGTAACTAGGTATAAGGTTTGGTATGTTAAAGCCTAGCCTACGTATGATTGTTATAGTTTCAAGTGCCATACTTCTAGAAAGATTGTATACGAACACATTCTTCGTCTTATCTACTTTTGAAATCTTATTATAACTAGATTTTTCAAAAGTTAGTTTTGGTATGACTATTTGTGCATCTTTTGCACATATTGATGAAATCTCATCATACTTTAACTTTACAGAGAGAACTATTACTTTTTCTTCTAAAAATGTAATATTTCCTTCTTCAAAAGAGTACAAGTTTATTTTTATGTTGTCGCCTAAAAATTCCTTTATTTGATTTGCATAAACTTCTCCTGCATCTTTTTTTAATGTTATTATAGCTATTTCTCTTATTCCCATAATTACTCCTTATACACTATTAATATAAATATTACATTCGATTATATCAATAATCTACATATAAATCAAAAATTTAAGTATTATATTTGTTCTATCATTTGTAATTCTCTAAATTCTTCTTCAGTATAAGTTTTCATAGTTATTCCAGTTATTCCGTATATTAAAGATATTATAGGAGTTATCCAATTTAAAAAACAGTATGGTATAAACTCATATGGAGAAATGCCTAATGTTTGACTACAAAATATTGCATTTGAATTCCATGGAATAAGCGCTGCCCCCATAGTAGATGTATCTTCTATTACTCTAGATAAATTTTCAGGCTTCAACTTAAATTCTTTATATATCGGAGACATAACAGTTCCAACAAATACAGTCGTAAACATCATAGAAGAACTAAATGCATTTGCACAATAACTAACCACAAATGTTGATCCAATAAGCTTTATTCTAGAATTACCAACCTTATTTATCATTGGTTTTAACATTACTTCTAGTATTTCTGTCTTTTGTAAAATACCTGCTATCATAAATACTACAAGGACTAATAGCACAGTTTCAGCCATACTCATTACTCCCCCTCTATTTAGCAACTTATCTGTATATACAAGTCCCGTTTCTATTGAATATCCATCAATCATATATGATAAAACATTACTTATTTTTTCACCTTCTGAAAATACAGCAATAACTGATGCTAATACTGATGATGCTAATATTGAAATAATCGCTGGCTTTTGTAACAATAATAAACCTAATAAGAAAACTATAGGGAGTACAGCTACAAACCCAATATTAAAGTTGTTCTTTAAAACAGATATAACTTCATTTATTTGATTATAGTCTATATTAGTACCAGCATATTTAAAACCTATAACTGTATATAATACGATACATATAGCATATGCTGGACCCGTTGTATAAAGCATATGTTTAATATGAGTTATTAAATCTGTTTTACATACCGCTGCTGCAAGATTTGTTGAATCTGATAATGGAGACATCTTATCCCCAAAATATGCACCAGATATAATTGCTCCCGCTGTAATACCTACAGGTATTCCCATACTAGTTCCTATACTCATCATAGCAATACCTGATGTACCTACAGTTCCCCATGATGTTCCTGTCGCTATAGAAGTAAGGGAACATACTATTAATGTTGTAACCAAAAAGTATTTTGGTGTTATTATTGTTAATCCACTATAAACTACTGTTGGAATAGTTCCTGCTGCAATCCACGTACCAATTAATACCCCTACAGAAAGTATTATCATATTTGATTGCATAGAATCTTTTGCAACATCAAATGCAAACTTTTCAATTTCTGAATTCGTATATCCTAGCTTCATAGCCGCTGGAACTACTATTAACCACGACAACATAAACATCGCTACTATATTTGCTTTAAATACAATCATACCTACTGAAGTTAATACAATAACAGCTAATATCACTGCCAGTGCAAATTTAAAAGATGGGCTCTTTTTCTCTTTAACTTGGTTCATTATTTTCTCCCCTTTATTTTAAAATTTTCCAACATAAAATTTTTTTACTTGCTTACATTCCCCACAACATTCAGAACATCCCATGTCCTAGAAAATGGGGGTGCATAACATAAATCTAACATTCCCAATTGTGTAGTAGTCATTTTACCAAATATAGCTGCAGCTAATACATTTACTCTTTGAACCGAATCTTTAGTGCCTACGACTTGCCCTCCTAATATTCTTTTACTTTCTTTGTCATAAACAATCTTTACATGTATTTTTCCTCTACCTGGATAATAGTTTGTTTGATTAAAATCACTTATAAATTTAGTTTTATAGTTTATCCCCATATTTCTAGCTTTTTGCTCTGTCATACCTGTTGTAGCAGCTTCTATATACATAACTTTTATACAGCTTGAAGCTAAAGACCCTTGGAATGATTTGTTGCATCCTGCTAAGTTTTCTCCTACTATTCTTCCTAATTTGTTTGCACCTGTTGCTAATGGTACAAACATATCATCATTAGTTATTAAATTTTTTATAGTAGCGCAGTCACCTGCAGAGTATATATCTTCTACAGAAGTTTTGCCATATTCATCTACTACTATTGCTCCGTTTGCTAGCATATCTATGTTAGTATTTTTTAAAAAACTAGTATTTGGCTTCACTCCAGTTGCTATTATCACTAGATTTGCTTCTATTTTACCTTTATTCGTTATCACAGCTTCAACTTTATCTGTTCCTATAAATTCTGTTGCCAGTTCTTCTACTCTTAATTCTACATTCTGAGATCTAATTTCATCTTCTAATATATCTGTTATTTCTTTATCGAATACTTGATCCAGTATCCTATCTGTAGCTTGAACAATCACTACCTCTTTACCTAGTTTTTTTGCTGCCTCAACAAATTCTATACCAATAAATCCAGCACCTATTATTACTACTTTTTGTATAGTTTCATTTTTTAATATATTCTTTACTTTAATCCCATCTTCCATAGATTTCAAAGTAGATATATTTTTGAGATTAATATTTTTTATAGGGGGAATTATACTACTTGCTCCAGTTGCTATCATTAATTTATCATATGAATCTTCAAATATATTTCCAGTTTTAATATCTTCAACTTGTATTCTTTTTAATTTATCATCTACACCAATAACTTCATGAAATACCTTTAAATCTATGCCTGATTCTATAAATTTCTCTACACTTCTAGATATCATATTACTTGATTCATCAAAAAATCCACCTACAAAATAAGGTAATCCACATGCTCCAAAAGAAACTACATCGCTTTTTTCATATACTACAACCTCATATTCTGGTTTTAGCCTTTTTAACTTTGCTGCTGCACTCATCCCTGCAGCTACTCCTCCAATTATTATAATCCTCATGAATACTCTCCTTTAAATCTGTTTTAAAATGTATTTTCTCTTTTTTACCATTGTTGCTATTGACTTATAAAACTCATAATTTAATTTCAAAATAATACTAAAACATTTGCCTAAATTCAAAATTAACACATAGTATTTCTTTTTTAAATCCCCCACTTTCTTCTTAAATTTAAAAGTTTACTTTTACTTCAAAACCCCAACGTATTTCTTGTTTTACCATTAACATACCCATGTAAAATATTAATCGTTTTTTATATCAGCAATATCTATGCCATTTTTATTTAAACATAGTATATATTTTCTAACTTTTCAAAATTTTTTAACCATCCTGTACTTTACCACTTATCTTTTATCTTTTTTAATTCTCTATATCAATAATCTTTATATTAAATTTCAATTTTCCAAATTTTATTGGTATATTTAGGGTATATATTAAGCCCCAAAAACATAAAATTTTTTAAAAAAATAAGCCACTCATTTATAATAAGGGGCTTATTTTTTTCACATTTTAGTTATTTTGCTAATACTTCATTTAAATCTAAAGTTTGAGTTCCATCTTCTAATGTAAAGCATGGTATTCCTATCCCACCAGCTTCTCTTATATCTTTGTACATATCTAAACTTTGACGATATGATAAGTACTTCTTTAAAGCGCCTAAACTAGATGATAAATCTTTAAAATCAACCTCTATGTCCTTTTCTCTTAATTTACATAGTGCATATAATGTGTCTGGACATAAGTGGCTTCCTAATACTGTTACTTTCATTTTAAAATCCTCCTAAAATACTTTTATATTTTTTATTATTTATAAATCTCACATTTATATAAAAGCAAAAAATATGCCAAACTCTATAAAATATATTTTAAAATTATATATTTTAATAAAGTTTGGCTTTCAAAGGGGGTTTTGCCATAAAGTTTTTTAAATCGCGCTTATGTTAATTATTCTGTATTTATTATTTACCCAGTTTTTTATGGGATAAACAGTTTTATTATTTATCTTATTTCACCCATTTTCAGATTTATACCATTTAGTATTTTTTCTGGCGTTATAGGAAGGTCACAAATCCTAATACCAATAGCATTATATACTGCATTGGCAATTGCAGGTGCTGTTGCTATCATTGCAGGTTCACCTATTGCCCTTGCTCCAAATGGCCCATCATGCTGAGGATTTTCTAAAAATTCACATACCATCTTTGGCATATCTGAAGCATTTGGTATTTTATAATTTGTAAAAGAAGAATTTACAAACTTACCATTATCAAATATTACTTCTTCTAAAATAGTAGAACCTATTCCCTGCATCATTGCACCTTCACATTGACCTTCGATCAACTTAGGATTCATTACTTTTCCTACATCCCAACATGAAGTAATTTTTATTATTTCTATTTGTCCTGTTTCTATATCTATTTCAACTTCTACCCCATTTGCCCCATAAGTCCAAAAGGCTGCTGGCTTATCACCTTGTCCAGTTTCTTTGTCTAGTCCTTTTATCCCTTCTGGTATAAATGATCCTCTACCTATTATTGGGCCGTGAATCCCAGAGCCACCCTTTACTACTAACCCTATAGCAATATCTGAAATTTTAATGTTTTTGCTATTATCATTTTTACATATTACTTGCTCATTTTCTAATACTAGGCTTTCCTTTGGTTCATTAAATTTAATGCTTGCTAATTCTAATATCTGTGATTTTGCATCTTCACAGGCTTTTGATACTGCATTTCCTGTTGAGTAAGTCGTTCTACTTGCTACAGTTTGCCATTCATATGGTGTAGTTGCTGTATCTCCAGTATTTACAGATATTTTTTCTACTGGTATAGATACGATCTCTGCTGCAATTTGTGCCATAACTGTGTTTGAACCCTGTCCTATATCTTGCGAGCTTATTGATAAATATGCTGTACCATCTTCATTTAATTTTATAATCGCTGAAGAAGACGCATTTGGCGGCATTGATGGTGCTTTTGCGCCTCCAGCTATACCTTTACCTCTTACTTTCCACTTTTCGTTTGGCTTTTCACTTGGCCTATCTATCTCTATTGATTTTGCTACCTTATCTAAGCAATCTATATAGCTACAATTGTTATATACAGGTCCTCCTGTTGGCATTTTTCCGCCTGGCTTTTGTGCATTAATTTTTCTAAATTCTAATGAATCTATTCCTAATTTATTTGATATATCATCCATATTTTGCTCTATCCCAAAATGTATCTCTGACATTCCAAAGCTTCTGTATGGACCTCCTACTAAATTATTTGTATAAACACAGTAAGAATCACACCATATATTTTCTATATCATATGGACCTACTGCAGTATATCCTGCTGATTTAGTTATTTTAGTAATAAACTCAGCATAGGCTCCACCATCCCATATATACTCAACTTCCATACCTATTATTTTTCCATCTTTATTAACTGCTGTTTTATATTTAGAAAACAATGCAGGTCTTAAAAATGAATTGCTAAAGCTTTCTTCTCTTGAATATGTAAGTTTTACAGGTCTTCCCTTTGCTTTTTTAGCTAGTGGTAATACAATCCCTTCTAAGGTATTTCCTGTTTTAGATCCAAATCCACCTCCAACTGCTGGAGATATCATTCTTAATTTATTTAAAGGTATATTGTAAACATCTGCTAAAATACTTCGAACTATATATGGAGATTGAGTACATGACCATACTGTTGTATCTCCATCTCTTTCAACTTTTGCTATAGCACAGTGGTTTTCTAAGGCAGAATGTTGAATATGGGGCACATGGTATTCATTTTCAAATACATAATCAGCTTTCTCAAATATTTCTTTTGCATTTCCTTTTCTCAATTTAAAATGCTCACAGATATTAGTACCCTCTATCGAATTTAATACTTTAGCTTTTCTATAATTATGAAGGTTAGGATGCACTAATGGTGAATCTTCTTTTATACCTTCCTTAGCATTTGTAACTGGTTGAAGTTTTTCATACTCCACCTTAATTAAACTTATTGCTTTTTTAGCTATTTCTTCAGTTTCTGCTGCAACTGCTGCAACTCCTTCTCCAACATATCTAACTATATCAACTGCTAAAAATGTTTTATCTCCTAAATGAGCCCCTACTTTATTAGGAACATCTTCTCCTGTTATTACTACTTTTACACCTTTTAATTCCTTTGCTTTTGATATATCTATATTAATAATTTTTGCATGTGGGTATGGGCTTCTTTTTACTGCTGCATATAACATATTTGGAATTTTTATATCATCTACATACCTTAAATCTCCTGTAGATTTTTTTATCCCATCTGATTTCAATATACTCTTCCCTATATAATCCATTATTCACCACCACCATCTTTTGAAGATGCATCTAGTACTGCTTCTACTATTTTTTTATATCCACTACACCTACATAAATTTCCACTTATTGCTTTTATCACTTCTTCTTCTGTAGGATTTGGATTAATTTTTAAAAGTCCTTTTGCTGACATTATCATTCCAGGTGTGCAGTATCCGCATTGAATTGCCCCTTTATCCATAAAACTCTTTTGTAGTACATCTAACTTATCATCTTCACTTAACCCCTCAATAGTAAGTACCTCTGCTTTGTCTACTTCTACTGCTAATACTAAACACGAGTTTATTGGTTTTCCATCTATTAATACAGTGCAAGTACCACATTCTCCTTGCCCACAACCTTCTTTTGCTCCTATTAAATCAAAGGTTTCTCTAAGAAGTTTTACAAGTGTTAGCTCAGGACTTACACTTACTTCTACTAATTCATTGTTTAATGTAAATTCTATACTGTACATCTTATTTTACCTCCAAGCCAAATAACTCTATTAAACTACGCTTAACTGCTACTTTTACCATTTGTAATCTATACTTTTTACTTCCTCTTAAATCATCTACTGGTGAACACTCACTCTTTGCTATTTCACCAGCTAATTCAGCTATTTCTAAATCTATATTATTATTTTTAAAATCTATATCTTTCAAATATTCTTCTGTTTGTTTTGCTCTAATTGGAGTTGGTGCTACAGTTTGTAGCCCTATTCTATATTCGCCATTTACCTTAGCTACTGTGGAGCTTATAGTAGATAAATCAAACTCTTTTCTTCTACCTATTTTTGTAAATATTCCCTCAAGATTTTTATAGTAAGGTATTTTAATACCTGTTACTATATCTGAACGAGATAGTGCATTCTTTCTAAATCCTCTATAAAAATCATTTACAGGTATATCTATAAACTCTCCTTTTGAATAAACTTCAAATACTGCATCTAGTACCAGTAATGGTGTAGTAGTATCAGCAAAAGGAGATACTGTACAGTTGTTTCCTGCTAAAGTTACTCTATTTCTTATTTGCCCAGAACCTACTGATTCTAGCGCATCTGCTAATACCGTATAGTTTTCTACTACATCTTTATGATGAGCTATTTCTGATATAGTCATTGTAGCCCCTATATATATCCCTTCCTCTTTTGAGAAAGTAATTTGTTTTAGTTCTTTTATCCCCTTTATATCAACTAATGCCGTTGGTTTTTCAAATCTATTATTTAGTTTTAATTGCGATACTACAAAAGTTCCACCGTTTAGTATCTTTGAATCAGATCCATTTTCTATTAATAAATTCTCTGCTTCTTTTAAGGTAGTTGGTTTATAGTATTTTAACTCTCCCATATATAATCCTCCTCAAATAAAAAATTCGCTTATTTTAAGTGACTGTATTAATAAACTATTTCATGATATTTTATATTTTACCAAATAAATACTTTTACCTTAAGGTTTATAGTTGCACTTTTGTCATTTTAGCTATAGAAGTTATTTAATCAATATTAATAAATACAGTAGCATATTTTTATATTGCAATAAAATAAAGGCTTTGCAGAATTATAATCTACAAAGCCTTTATTTATTTCTCATACTCCTATTTAGATACCTCTATAAGATATTTCATAGTATTTTTATCTAATCCACCTCTTACATATTGAGATATGTTTCCATCTTTATCAATAACAAATGTTGATGGGAAAGCACTAATACCATACTGGTAAACTAAACTTCCTCCTTCATCAAATACTACAGGGAAAGTATGACCTTCATCTTTTAAAAACTTTTCTATATGTTCTTGGTTACCTTCATTTCCTAAATTTGGTGATGCAATCCCAAGGATTACTACATCATCATTATTTTTATTGTATTCTTTATATAAATCTTCTATATAAGGCATTTCTTCTCTACATGGAGGGCACCAAGTAGCCCAGAAGTTTAAAAATACTGTTTTTCCTCTATAATCACTTAGTTTGTGCTCTTTTCCATATTGGTCGTATAAAGTAAAGTCTATAGCTGGTATTTTTTCATCCTCAGCTGGTTGTTCATCTTTACTTTGTTCATGTTCTTCTATTTGTTCATTTCCTGCACTTTGATTATTTTCTATTTTATTATTTTCAATATTTAAAGAGTTTATCTTAATATTAACTCCATTAGATAACATCACTATACCTGATATTATAAGGACTATACCACCAAACTTCTTAATAATATCCATATGCTTTTTAATTTTATCAATACTAGTAATCAATTTATTGTAAAATAATGAAACTAATAGAAATGGTATTATAAATCCTATTGTATAAACTCCTAATAACAAATAAGATGTAGACTGGCTATCTGCACTTGAAGACATAATAAGCACTGATGCAAGTATAGGGCCTATACAAGGAGTCCATCCAAAACTAAATGTAAAACCTAATAAAAATGACGTTATTGGATTCATAGCTTTAGATTTCATTTGGAATTTTTTTTCTCTATTTAAAAGGCTTGATTTTAAAACACCCATGTAGAATAACCCCATAAGTATTATAACTATTCCGCCAACTATCATTATTAAGTCTTTGTTCGTACTAAAGAATGAGCTTAGTACATTCATTGATGAACCTAATATAAAGAACGTAGTTGATATACCTAATGTAAAGAATAATGTATTTTTAAATAATGAACTTTTAGCAAAACTTCCATTATTTAAATTTTCTACACTACTGTTTGATAATATACTTATATACACCGGCAATATTGGCAATATACAAGGTGATAAGAATGATAATAATCCTTCTATAAAAACTACTACTAAATTTAAATTTTCCATTACTCCTCCTGCTTATTTCTTCTTATGCTTCTTTAATAAAAGCTTGTGATAGCACATCATTAAGAGCTTCTGTCATAGTAGGATGAGCATATATTCTATCTCTTAAATAAGTATACTTTAATCCCATATCTATTGCTAATTGTATTAAATGTATCATTTCACTAGAGTCTTCACAAATCATAGTTGCCCCTAGTATTATTTCACTATCTTTATCTATAACTATTTTGATAAAGCCATCAGTTTTACCTATTTGCTTAGCTCTTGGTATAGCTTCTGTTGCCATCTTTGCAACCAAAACATTATGACCTTTAGCTTTAGCTTCTTTTACATTTAACCCTACTTTAGAAAACGCTGGATCTAAGAATAATGATCCTGGTACATTTTTTCTATCTGTAGTTTTTCTTGTCTTATCTCCAAATAATTGGTTTATTATTATACGATAATCATCTAATGATATATAAGTGAATTGAGGTCCTCCATTTATATCACCTAATGCCCATATATTTTTAGTACTAGTTTCTAAGACTTCATTTACTTTTATAAACCCTCTTTCATTTAATTCTATATTAGCATTTTCTAAGTTTATTCCATCTGTATTTGCTTTTCTACCTGTAGCTACCAATATTATATCGCTTTCTACTTCTAAAGCTTCTTGTTGTCCATTTTTTGTATATGCTAACTTAGCTTTATTGTTTTCTTCTTTTATCTCAACAATTGAAACATCATTTAAAAAACTTACATTCCTTTTTTGTAATATTTTTATTACTTCTTCAGCATCGTCATTATCTTCATTAGGAAGTATGGCGCTTTGATTGTTAACTACAGTTACTTCACTACCAAATGACCCGTATATTCCTGCAAACTCTAATCCTATATATCCAGCTCCTATAATAGTCATTTTTTTAGGTAATTCTTTTAACTTCATTAGGCTTTCATTTGTATAAACTATATTTGAGTTATCTACTCCTTTTATATTTGGTATGTTAGGCTTCGATCCTGTGTTTATAAATATCTTTTCACCTTCTAATAAAATATTTTGACCGTCTGCTAATTTTACTTCTACTGTAGTTTCATTTGTAAATGAACCATGTCCTGTAAATATAGTTATATTTTCATTGTTATTTAATTTGTTATAGTTTGCTGTTCTTAGCTTTGTTATTAATTCTTCTTTGCTATCTATTGATTCTTGGTATTTTAATTCTCTTTCATTAAAGTCACTTATATTTGATCTTCTTATAACACTTGACTTATTTTCTAATATTTTAGTTGGTATACATGCTTGATTTATACATGTTCCTCCATACATTTCTTTAGATGCTTCTATTAATGCTACTTTTTCACCTTTATTAGCTAAGTCCATAGCTAGTGTTTTTCCACCTTTTCCAAATCCTATTATTATTGAGTCAAATTTATTTATCATATTAAACGCACCTTCCTATTCGTTTTATTAATTACTTATAATATATAGCTATTATGGATTTAATTAAATTAGGTACTTTTTAGTAACCTGATAAATTTCCACTCCATTTTTTATCTTTTTCCGTAAATAAACTATAGTAATAAAAAAAGTGCCTCAATTAGGCACTTTTAGTAACTTCTATTTAATTATCACAAGCAAGGTTTTTATTACTCCAATATATCATTGTTTCCATAATAGGCAGTAAATTTAATCCCGCCTTACTTAAGTAATAAGTTGATTCTACTGTATTATTGCTTACTTTTTTATCATTTACCACAATTTCATGCTCAATTAACAAGTCTAATTGTTGTGCAAGCATCTTCTTTGTACAACCTTCTACAGCTCTTTGTAACTCTCCAAATCTCATTTTTTTATCTTGTAATTCCCATATTATTATAGCAACCCATTTTTTACCCAATATGTTTGATAAAGCTTCTACAGGACAGTCATATATGATTTCATCTATATTATACACCTTATCATCTCCCACTTTTGATTATTTTTCTAACTATATAGTTATCCATTATACCATAAAATACAATATACTAGCTATAAAGATATATTCATTATATAAAAAAAGCGTAGATTCATCTACGCTCTTTATTGAGTAATTATCTATATATATTGTTCTACCTTCTCTTTTAAACTATTTTTTGGAATAAATCCTACTAATCTGTCCATTTCTTCTCCGTTCTTAAATACCACTACAGTAGGAACTGTTGTTATAGTAAATCTTTGAGCTAGTTCCATACTTTCATCTATATCTACTTTTAAGAAGTTTGCCTTTTCTTTCATCTCTTCTCCTAGTGAAGTATACACAGGTGATAACATTTTACACGGACCACACCAAGTTGCAAAGAAATCTACTACAACTACACCCTCTTTATTTTCTACTTCGTTTATAAATTCATTGCTGTTTATTATATTTGCCATTTTTCTTTCTCCTTTTTTAATAATATAATTTTTATCTTAATAATATAATTTTTCATCACTTATATAACAATAATAGCTTTTTTCATTAGTTTCTATGCTTAAAGAATCACTATCTATTATAACTTCGTTTATTCTGCTATCTTCAACCTCACATACAGTATATTCCTCAGAGTTTCCAAAACTTAAATATGCTTTATCTTCTTTTGCATCATATCTAAATCTTACATTTGCATTGTTTATCTGTACATCATCACCTTCTATTTTGTGCTTTATTATTACATCTTTATATTCATTTTTATTTATCACATCTTTTATTTTGTAAGTTAATTTATTGTTCATATTGTTCACCTATATATTTAAGGTTATTCTCCCTTAAATTCTTTCTTGAGATTTATTATATAGTTAATATATCAAATCTTAATTTAGCTCTCAATTAGGTACTTTTTAGTAACCATCATCTAAATATACAACAACTCATTTACTTTAATAAAAAATTCGCTTTGCTCATGTCGCCAACGACTTCGTCCGTTGCTCAAAATATTTTTTACGCTCAAAACCAGTTTATTGATATTACTTATCTTAAAAATTTATCCACATAATTCGAAGTATTATAATATACTTAAGCGTAAAAAATAGGTATTAATATTTTAATCAATACCCATTTCTTATCTTATTTAAATATTTATTTTTTTGCCTACTACAATAAGTCTAAAATCATCTAATTCAGATGAGCATGTAGATAATGTTATAAATTCGTCTTCTAATGAAGCATCTTCACCTGTGTCATATAAACTTCTCATTTTTACTTCTTCTATATAATCCTGTACTTCTTCATTATTTTTAGGTTTTACAAATTGATTATATTTAAATGTATCATCATTACTTTTGATATCTATTATACATACACCAAATATTTTATATTCCATTTCTTGCCCGAACAAATTTATACTAATTATTGAGTTATCTTTATAAAACTCTTTACTTTTAAATTTATCTAGATTAGAAAACATGCTATCATTATTCATGTTATGGCCATATATAATTATATTTTTAGGAGAATCTTTAAGATTAACTTCATAGTCCACATATATTGATCCTATTTTGCTTTTGTCTTTATTAATATCGTGATTTAAATAAAACTCATTATCCTCAGTTTGTAAAATTGGATAATCTATGCTTGTGTTATTAATATTTATCCATCCTACTAGATCTTTATTAATATCTTTTAATCTCAAATAATTTTCTTCTGCAAGCTTACTCGGTTCATTCAGCTCTTTTTCTTTAATTTTTTTTATATCATCATAGACTTTAGTTTCTTTTCTT
The DNA here is from genome assembly GCF_056171995.1 of Romboutsia sp. LXY-2. Lineage (NCBI taxonomy): Bacteria > Bacillati > Bacillota > Clostridia > Peptostreptococcales > Peptostreptococcaceae > Romboutsia > Romboutsia sp. LXY-2. The sequence continues at coordinate 159,602 of NZ_JBKFGI010000014.1, forward strand.
TCTATAAATTTATTCCATCCTATATACCCCAAGGATATTATAAAAATTAGTATTAATATTATTTCAATAAATTTTAATTTTTTCATTATATCCACCTATATATAAACGCCCCTATATGTTTTTAAGGGGCGTTTTTGCTTATTATTTATATTCTTTTTTTCTAATTATGAAGAATATTGATGCTGAAGCTATCATTGCTAATAATGCAACATCATAATATTGTGTATATCCTGTTTTAGGAATACTTTTATCTTCTGTAATATCATTATTTTCTATATCCGACTTTATTGACTCCTTTGGTACTTCCGGCTTCGTTGGATCAACTGGCACTTCCGGTTTCGTTGGATCAACTGGTACTTCCGGCTTCGTTGGATCAACTGGCACTTCCGGTTTCATTGGATCAACTGGTACTTCCGGCTTCGTTGGATCAACTGGTACTTCCGGCTTCGTTGGATCAACTGGCACTTCCGGTTTTGTTGGATCAACTGGCACTTCCGGTTTCGTTGGATCAA